>HF990390.1:2846-5982 GCA_000432775.1 Alistipes sp. CAG:831 | reverse complement strand
GGCCGCCGGGCGGCCGCCGCGATCCATAAGGCATTGCAGTCTGAGAAATAATTCCTACCTTTGCCCGAATTAATGTATTAAAACTGATGAACGACAAATTGAAAATCGTGGTCCTGGCCAAGCAGGTGCCGGACACCAGAAATGTAGGAAAAGATGCGATGAAGGAGGACGGAACGGTCAACCGCGCCGCATTACCTGCTATTTTCAATCCTGAAGACATGAATGCCCTCGAGCAGGCGCTCAGGATCAAGGATCGTCTGAAGGACGTGGAAATCCATCTGTTGACTATGGGCCCCGGCAGGGCCGCCGACATCATCCGCGAGGGTCTCTTCAGAGGCGCTGACGGAGGAGTGCTCCTGACAGACAGGAAGTTCGCCGGCGCAGATACCCTCGCTACATCCTATGCCCTGGCCCAGGCTGTCCGCAAGATCGGTCCGGACATGATCATAGCCGGCCGACAGGCTATTGACGGTGACACCGCTCAGGTGGGGCCTCAGGTAGCCGAGAAGCTGGGCTGGCCTCAGATTACCTACGCAGAAGAAGTACTGTACATCGACGATAACAGAGTGACCGTACGCCGCAGGCTGGAGCGGGGCATCGAAGTGGTGTCCTCCCCTCTGCCCGTGCTGATCACCGTGACCGGCACCGCAGCCGCATGCAGGCCCCGCAACGCCAGGCAGCTCCTCCGCTACAAAGGAGCCCGCACCGTTTCCGAGGACCAGGCTTCCGGTTCAGAGTATGCCGCCTCAGGCAAGTGCTCCGAGCATTTCCAGATACCCGAGTGGGGCTTCGCCGAGATAGGCGGGGACGAGAAGAGTTACGGTTCCTCCGGCTCGCCCACCAAGGTGAAGAAGATCGAGAACATCATCCTCCAGGCCAAGGAGTCCAGGACCCTCTCGGACTCGGACGCCGACATCGAGGGTCTCGTAAAGGAGCTGATATCCAGTCATACAATCGGTTAATCTGTTAAAACGCTAGACGACATGAACAACATTATAGTATATTGCGAGACCGACGGAGGACGCCTCTGTGACGTGAGTCTCGAACTGATGACCAAGGCCCGTGACCTGGCCGCTTCGCTCTCCTGCGAAGTGGAGGCCCTGCTGATAGGACACGATGTCCGCGGCCTGGCCGATGAACTTTATTCCTACGGAGCAGCGGTAGTGCATCTGGCCGATGACAAGCGGCTGGAGTTCTTCCGCACATTGCCCTATGCCTCGATTACCATTGACCTTTTCCGTAAGGAACAGCCCCAGATAGCCCTCTTCGGAGCCACCTCCGTGGGCAGGGACCTCGCTCCCAGAGTTTCCAGCGCCCTGCACAGCGGCCTTACAGCAGACTGCACTTCCCTGGAGATAGGCGACCATCAGGACAAGGAGAAGCAGTATCACAACCTCCTGTACCAGATCCGCCCCGCATTCGGAGGCAACATCATAGCCACCATCGTCAATCCCGAGCACAGGCCCCAGATGGCCACTGTCCGCGAGGGTGTGATGAAGAAGGCTCCCCTGGCCGCTCCCGTGGCAGGACGCATCTCTGAGATAGACGTCAATTCTATCCTGAAGGACAGCGATCTGACAGTGGAGATTGTGGCCCGTGAGATAGAGGAAAAGAAGATAGATATCAAAGGAGCACAGATTATTGTCGCCGGAGGATTCGGAGTCGGCAGCAAGGAGAATTTTGACCTGATATTCGAGCTGGCAAAGACTCTCGGAGGAGAGGTGGGTGCTTCCCGCGCCGCAGTGGACGCCGGCTTTGCAGACCATGCCCGCCAGATCGGACAGACCGGAGTGACCGTACGTCCCAAGCTCTTCATTTCCTGCGGTATCTCAGGTCAAATCCAGCACACGGCCGGTATGGACCAGTCCTCGATGATCATCTCTATCAACAGCGACCCCGAGGCTCCCATCCACAAGATAGCCGACTATGCTATCGTGGGTGACCTCAATGTGGTGATACCCAAGCTCATCAAGTTCTACAAACAAAACAGCAAGTAAGGAGAAGAAGTCATGGCAAATTTTTATACAGACAACAGTGATTTGAAGTTTCAGCTCTCGCATCCCCTGATGCAGAAGATTGTGGAGCTGAAGGAACAGAATTTCAAGGACAGCGGAGTCTATGACTATGCTCCCTGCAATGTGGAGGACGCCATTGACTCATACGACAAGGTGATGGAGGTGATGGGCGAGATCTGCGCCGACACCATAGCAGCCAATGCCGAGCAGGTGGACCATGACGGTCCTGTCTGTGAGGGCGGCCGTGTGACCTATGCTGCCGGTACTGCCGAGAACCAGAGGGTGCTCACCCAAGCCGGAATGTACGGCATGTCCCTCCCCCGCCAGTACGGTGGACTGAACTTCTCCCTCGTGCCTTACGTGATGGCCGAGGAGCTGGTTTCCAGGGCTGATGCCGGATTTGCCAATATCTGGGGACTCCAGGACTGCGCCGAGACCATCCATGAGTTTGCCTCCGAGGAGATCAAGACCGAGTTCCTGCCCAGGATTCCCCAGGGTGATACCTGCTCCATGGACCTGACCGAGCCCGATGCGGGTTCCGACCTTCAGGCAGCCATGCTCAAG
This sequence comes from Alistipes sp. CAG:831, assembly GCA_000432775.1. Lineage (GTDB taxonomy): Bacteria > Bacteroidota > Bacteroidia > Bacteroidales > UBA932 > Coprenecus. Next base: position 3,403 of record HF990390.1, on the reverse strand, counting down.
GCCGAGTGGTGCGAGGAGAAGGGTATGTGGATGCTCAACGGCGTGAAGAGGTTCATTACCAACGGTGATGCCCAGATAAAGCTCGTCCTGGCCCGTTCCGAGGAAGGTACCCGCGACGGCCGCGGCCTGTCCTATTTCGTACACGATCAGAAGTGGGGTGGAGTGACTGTCCGCAGAATCGAGAACAAGCTCGGTATCAAGGGCTCTCCCACCTGTGAGCTGGTCTTCAAGAACGCTCCCGCCAAGCTCATCGGCGAGCGCCGCATGGGTCTTATCAAATACGTGATGTCCCTGATGAACGGGGCCCGTCTCGGAGTGGGTGCCCAGTCCGTGGGTATCTCCGAGGCCGCATACCGCGAGGCTTACAAATATGCCTGCGAGCGCCGTCAGTTCGGCAAGGCCATCATTGAGTTCCCCGCAGTGTCCGAGATGCTTGCAGTGATGAAGGCCAAGCTTCAGGCTTCCCGCGCCATCCTGTATGAGACCACCCGTTTCGTAGATATGTACAAGGCCTACGGCTTTGTGGCCGAGACCCGCAAGCTGACTCCGGAAGAGCG
>HF990390.1:0-2829 GCA_000432775.1 Alistipes sp. CAG:831 | reverse complement strand
GGAAGAGCGTCAGGAGATGAAGAAGTATCAGCGTTATGCCGATATGTTCACTCCAGTGCTCAAGATGATGTCCAGCGAGTACTGCAACCAGAATGCCTATGACGCCATTCAGGTACACGGCGGCTCAGGCTACATGAAGGAGTATCCGGTGGAGCGCATCTACCGCGATGCCAGGATTACCACTATATATGAAGGTACGTCCCAGCTCCAGACTGTGGCTGCTATCCGTTATGTGACCACCGGCGCATACCTCGCCAAGATCCGCGAGTATGAGGCCGAGGACGTTGCTCCCGAGTTCGCCACACTGAAGAAGACCTTGGTGGAGATGGCTGCACAGTATGAGCAGGCCTGCGCCCTCGTACATGGACATGACAACACCTACATCGATTTCCATGCACGCCGTCTGGTGGAGATGGCCGGTCATATCATCATGGGCTGGCTGCTCGTACTGGATGCCGGCAGATGCGCTGATTTCGCCAAGTCCGCAAGAGTGTTTGTAGGCAAGGCGAAGTCCTGGAACCAGGAGCGCTACGACTACATCGCCGGCTTCAGCGAGGAAGACCTGGCTGACTTTATCAACTAAAACACGCTATATGAGAAAATACTTTTCGATAGTAGCACTTTCCCTCATTTGCGGAGCATCTGCCTCCGCGGATGAGGGAATGTGGCTTCCGTCCCTTATCTCCCAGAGAATAGGTGACATGCAGGCCAAGGGATTTACCCTTACGGCCGAAGACATCTACAGTATCAACCAGGCTTCCCTCAAGGATGCGGTGGTGCTCTTCGGAGGCGGCTGCACAGGAGAACTCATCTCTCCTGAGGGCCTTCTTCTGACCAATCACCACTGCGGTTACAGTCAGATCCAGAGACACAGTTCGGTGGAGCATGACTATCTCCGTGACGGTTTCTGGGCCATGACCAGGGCTGAGGAGCTGCCCAACCCCGGTCTTTCCGTAAGTTTCCTCGAGTACATGGAGGATGTTACCGACAAGGTGCTGGAAGGGTATAAGGACGGTATGACCGAGGAGGAGCGCGAGGCACTGGTGGAGAAGAACTCCGCCAGGCTCGTTGAGGAGGCAGTTGCGGAAGGTAAGGGTCTCCGCGCATCGGTCGAGCCTCTTTACTACGGCAACAAGTACTACATGTTCGTATTCCGCCGCTATACCGACGTGCGCCTGGTGGGAGCACCCCCTTCGTCGATCGGCAAGTTCGGCGGCGACACCGACAACTGGATGTGGCCCCGCCATACAGGAGACTTCTCCATTTTCCGCGTGTATGCCGACAAGGACAACAATCCCGCTCCCTACTCAGAGGACAACGTGCCATATAAGCCGAAGAAATATTTCCACATAGCGGCCGGCGGTGTGCAGGAGGGTGAGTTCACCTTCGTGTACGGTTTCCCCGGCAGTACCCGCGAGTACATCATGTCAGAGGGTGTACGCTATGTTTCAGATGTGGCGAACCCTGCCAAGATTGCCCTGAGAACCATGCGTCTGGACATCCAGAAGAAATATATGGATGCCGACCAGGCTGTGAGAATCCAGTATTCGTCGAAGAATGCCGGTGTCTCCAATGCCTGGAAGAAATGGCAGGGCGAGATGAAGGGCATCGTGCGTCTGGGGACCGTGGCTAAGAAACAGGAGTTCGAGTCCCGTTTCATGAAATGGGCAGAGGGTACGGAGTATGAGGGCATCATCCCTGCGCTTGACTCTCTCTATAAAGCTCTTGAACCTTACAATTACGCTCTGGACTACTACAATGAGTCCGCCCGTACGATAGAACTCGTGCAGTTTGCCGTCCGCGCCGTCAACACGGCGGAGAAAGGCTCTGACTCCGCCCTCAAGGCTGTCGAGGCTGCATTCTACAAGGATTATTTCCTGCCTATCGACAAGGAATCGTTCATTGCAGTCATGAGTGCCTATAAGGACAATGTTCCGGCGGACTTCCGTCCTCCCTACCTGGACAGTGTGCTGAGCGTATACGGCGGTTCTGTCGAAGAGTGGGCGGATTATCTATTCTCAACATCAGTGTTTGCTGACAGGGAGGCAGTCGAGGCAATGGACTGCGCCGCAGTGGCATCCCTTCAGAATGATCCTGCCGTGGAGTTCGGCCGGGAGTTCACTTCCTGGATAGGAGAGAACATCCGTCCTGTGGTCAGCCGTCTCAACTCCGAGATCAACCTCCTCAACCGCGACTACATGCGCGGGCAGATGGAATTCCAGCCCGAGAAGACATTCTATCCTGATGCCAACCTTACCCTTCGTGTCGCCTACGGCCATATCAAGGGATATTCCCCTTCGGATGGAGTGTACTACATGCCTTTCTCGACCATCGAGGGTATCATGGAAAAGGACAACCCCGAGATTTTTGACTACAATATTCCGCAGAAGTTCCGCGATATCGTCGCAACCGGTGATTACGGCCGCTGGGGCTATGACGGCAAGGTGCCCGTATGCTTCATCGCCACCAACCACACTTCAGGCGGAAACTCCGGCAGTCCTGTAATCGACTCCAGGGGCCGTCTGATCGGTATCAATTTCGACAGGGTATGGGAAGGCACAATGAGCGATATCGAGTTCGATCCTGCGTTCTGCCGCAACATATCACTCGATATCAGATACGTCCTGTTCATTATCGACAAGATCGGTGAGGCGGATCATCTTATCAATGAGATGACCATCGAAATGGAATAGAAGCATAGCGTTTATACAGACGCTATATAACTACATATTGAAACGGCCGGGTCGGGATTGTTCCTCACCCGGTTTTTTATTGGGTAATGAAATAAAATGGTTATATTTGAATGTTATTAACAATTTAAATTATGAG
>HF990389.1:15452-33655 GCA_000432775.1 Alistipes sp. CAG:831 | reverse complement strand
TATGGCTAAAGGTATGGAGAGGGGTATGGAAAGAGGTATGAAGCAAGGGCTGGAGGAAGGCATGAAACAGGGCATGGAGCAAGGGCTGGAGAAAGGCATGAAACAGGGCATGGAGCAAGGGCTGGAGAAAGGCATGAAACAGGGACTGGAACAAGGTCAGCAGGAGGAACGCATAAGGAATGCCAGGGGAATGAAAGCCAAGGGGATTCCTGTTGAGGTCATATCTGAGATTACCGGGCTTACGGCAGAAGAGGTCGGGAAGCTGTAGGGTGTGGATGTTTCCCGAGGCGTGAGCTGATTCCGTGAAATTGTTACTTATTGCCGGGAAATATCTACTCCTGTGTGGTCGCCGGCGGGTAATTTTGCATTGTGTTTTTTTAAATACAATGCAATATGAGAAGAATTTTCCTTATACAGATGATGCTGTCGGCCGCTCTCGTCAGCACGGCATCATGTACTGCCGTCGGCCCAGGGACGGACGGTCAGGAGCAGTCTGAGTCCGGCAGCTGTATTGTACTCTACTGCTCCCGTACCGGCAACACGGAGCGCATGGCGCAGGCCATAAGCACAGCTTTGGGCTGCGATATGATAGAAGTCGTGCCGGATACACCGTATGAGGACGACTACAATGCCATGCTTGACAGAGCCGGTGCTGAGCTTGCGGCGATTGAGCAAGGCGATTATCCGGCGGTCGCCACATCCGTTGAAAATTTTGACACTTACGACATTGTGTTCGTAGGCTACCCTATATGGTACGGACACATGGCCACTCCTATGCAGGCATTCCTGCATGAGCATGCCGATCTGCTGGCCGGCAAGCGTATAGCCCTTTTTGCCAGTAGCGGTAGCAGCGGCATAGGTACCTCCGAAAGGGATGCCGCATCGCTTGTTCCTGATGCCGTTTTTACAGAATCACTGCTGCTCACATCAAGCTCGCTGAACAGCATGGAATCACTCGTCTCCGTCTGGTTGGAAGAGATGCAAATTTCAGATAATCAAATAAATGCAGATATGGGAAACAACAAGATCAGACTGACGGTCGAAGGAGGCCGGACATTTACCGCAACATTGGTTGACAACACTTCCGCACAGGCATTGGTGGAACAGCTTGCCAAAGGCGACATCACTGTGGATATGGAGGAATATGCCGATATGGAAAAGGTCGGTACGCTCGGTATAAGTCTGCCGCGCAATGACCGGCCGACTACCACGGGCCCCGGTGACCTAATTCTCTACCAGGGGCACAACTTCGTCATCTATTACGACACCAACTCATGGAACTTTACCCGCTTGGGAAAGATAGACAATATCTCGCAGACAGAACTGAAGGCTGCATTGGGCGAAGGCGATGTGAGAGTGACGCTCTCGCTGGAGGATTGATTTCAGTGGACTGCTCAGCGGGAATGGAGGCGTTGGTGGTATTCCGACGGAGTGATGCCTTCTGATTTTTTGAACATACGGCTGAAATGCTGGGTGTATTCGAAGCCGAGCCGGTCCGATACCTGCGACGCGGTTTCACCGGAAGCAAGCCCGTTCTTGGCAAGCTGGATAACGAACCGGCGGATATGGTTGCCTGCCGTATCCCCGGTTGTCTTTTTTATCACGTCCCCGAAATAGTTGGCCGACATGCACAGCTTGTCCGCGCAGTACTGCACGGTAGGCAGGCCGTGGGAGAGCTGGAGCCCATCCTCGAAGTAGCTGCGGAGCAGGCTGTCGAAACGGACCAGGATGTCGGAGTTCTCGATTTTACGGGTAATGAACTGACGGTTGTAGAAACGCTGGCAGAAATTGAGGGCCAGCTCGATATATCCTACGATGATGGCCTGCTGGAGTCCGTCCGGCCTCTTGTCCAGTTCTTCGCGGATCTGCCTCATCAGCGATACCATGATGTCGTGCTCCTCATCGGTCATGTGCAGGGCCTCGTTCACCCGGTAGTCGAAAAACGAGTAGCCCCTGATGTGCCGTTCGAGCGGAAAGCCGTGGAGCAGGTCGGGATGGAACAGGAGCGCCCAGCCGGTAATGGACATCCGTTCTCCGTTGTCCTCCTTGCCGCCTATCTGACCGGGAGCCACGCAGAGCAGCGTCCCCTTGTTGTAGTCGTATTTGCCGCAGCCGTACTCCAGCTCCACATCCGCATCGTCCCGGAGAAATAGACCGTACACACTGTAGTTGTTCAGACTGTGGCGTATCGGAGACACCTCGGCATAGTCCACCACGCAGACCAGCGGGTGCTGCTCCGGGCTGCCGAGGTACCGGGCGTAGTCGTTTACATTCCTTACTTTCAATATCCTGCTCATGATGAAGCCAAATATACGCATTTTTTATTGTGAATCTCACGCGCAGACTCCAATCTCAGTGAAATTGGTACATTCTGCCGATTTATGATTACATGAGCATGTACGCGGCGTCATAATTTTGCGTCACGTAAAATCAAGTAATGAGGCAATGAAATATCTTGAAGGACTGTGCGAGGACGATGCGGTATGCTTTATCGCTTACCGTCATCATGTCACGCCGCAACGGCTCTTGCGCGGCTTCCTCGCCGGGGAGCTGTCCTGCGAGGGCAGGGGAGGTGTTCGGTCAGACGCACCGATATTTTTGGAACCGAATGAGATGGAAATACTTAAAGCCATAATTCAATGAGAACGGATGATAAAATAAGCAGGAGGGGATTCATCAGAACCTCTGTAGTGACCGGAGGGGCTTTGCTCGTTTCTACGGCAATGCCCGGACAGTCAATGAATTTGCTGCAGGAACGCAAGGAACGGACTGAGCAGGACGGAGACGGTATGCTGAAAGGCGTGTGCGACATCCACCTGCACTGCCGCCCCGATTCGCGGGAACGTTCGGTGGATGAATACGGTTTCATGCGGGATGCCATGCGTGCAGGATACCGTGCCGTGATGTTCAAGTCCAATGACTTCAGCTGCCACGACCGGGCATACATCATCCGCCAGGCGTTACCGGAAGCGGAGTGTTTCGGCAGTTTCTGCATGAACCGGGTGCATGGAGACAAGGTAAATCCGTTCGCCGCGCGGAAAGCCGTTGAGACAAGCGGCGGCCTGTGCCGGTGCATCTGGATGCCCACGCTCGATGCGGCATACCACTATCAATGTGAGGGCAGGGGAGAGAAAGGCATCCCAGTCCTGGATTCCAACGGACGGGTACTGCCCGAGGTCATCCGTGTGATGGAAATATGTGCGGAGGCCGGCATCATCTTCGCCACCGGGCACGCTTCTCCGCAGGAAAGTATCGTTCTCGCCAGCAAGGCCCGGGAAATAGGTGTGGACAGGTTTGTCGTCACTCACGCCAATGCTCATTTCTGGAAAATGACAGCCGGGCAGATCCGGCAGTGCATCGACCTCGGTGCGTACATCGAATACTGCTACCTGCCCTGCCTGTGGGGAGAAGGTACGAAGATGCCGCAGTATCCACGGCAGAGCATCGGGGAGTTTGCCGGTTTTGTCCGCATCGACCCTTCGAGGAGTTTCATTTCCACTGACTTGGGTCAAGCAGTGATGCCGCACCCCATCGAGGGTATGAGGGATTGTATCGTAAAATTACGATCAGCCGGAGTCTCTCAAAGCGACATTAATTTGCTGGTCCGCAGCAATCCGGCATGGCTGATAGGTTTGAATAAATAAAAAAGAAAGAATATGGACAGACGGGATTTTATCAAAAGCGGACTGTTTGCTGCCGCAATAGGAGCTATGACCGGTCCGAAAGCCATCGCGCAGGAGGCTGAAAAGCGGGCAGAGAGGGAACAGTTGTCTAAAGACATCCTAAATTACAACCCGCAGATGCAATACCGTCCGATGGGACGCACGGGTGTGAACGTGTCGGCATTGGGCTTCGGAATGTTGCGACTGCCGATGAAGAACGGGCATGTGGATTTCGACCGGACCACCCCTATGGTACACCGGGCCATCGAAGGCGGTGTGAACTACATTGATACCGGACGTGTCTACATGGGAGGCGAAAGCGAGCAGGCAGTCGGCAAGGCCCTTGCCGGAGGCTGGCGCGACCGGGTCTATGTCACTTCCAAGATGCCGTGGTGGGAGATGCGGAGCGCGGATGATTTCGAAAAGTTCTTCGACCAGTCGCGTCGCGCGATAGATACGGACGTGATAGACTTCTATCACATCCACATGATTATGCACCGGGCATGGAAGGACTATGTGCTGCCATACAAGCTCATCGAGAAGATGGAAAGGCTGAAGGCGCAGGGGAAAATACGCTTCATGGGATTCTCCTTCCACGACAGCCTGCAGCTGTTCGAACGGGTGGTCGAATATACACCGGCATGGGATTTCTGCCTTATCCAGCACAACTACCTTGACTACGAGTACGAAGCAGGGGTGCTCGGTCCGAAATATGCCGCAGCCAACGGTATGGGACTTGCCGTGATGAAGCCCGTCCGCACCGGTTTCCTTGCCAACCTGCCGCAAGTGATGCGCGATGCGCTTGCCTCTACCGGCATCCGGAAACCAGATGCGGAGTGGGCGCTGGATTACTTGTGGGACATTCCCGAAGTAAGCGTAGCCGTCAGCGGCATGGGGTCCATGGAAGATGTGGAGGAAAATCTTAAATATGCAGCCAAGGCAAAGCCGAATATGCTTACGCCTGCCGAACGCGAGGCATTGGGAGCGGCCATCTATGCCTACCGTCATGCACCGGGGCACATAGACTGCACCGGATGTTACCAGTGTATTCCCTGCCCGCAGAACGTCGCCGTCGGCTACATCTTCGCCTATGTCTACAACAACTATCTTCTGCACCGCAACAAGGAACGGGCAATGCTGGATTACACCGTATCCATGTCTCCCGTCCAGCGCGGTGACCCTGCCTCGTCGTGCGTGGGTTGCGGGGCGTGCCTGCCCAAATGCCCGCAACAGCTGGACATTCCAAATCTACTGACACAGGTGAAAGAGGTGATGGGGAAATAATTTATAAGCAATAAAAAAAAATGATATGAAACGACATCTAATAACCGCATTATTCATGTTCGTACTGCTGTCATGCAAACAACCGGGCATGTGTACCAAGGAGAAGATGTGTGACGACGGCATCGTGCGTCTGTCGAAAATCGAAGTCTGGCCTCAGTTTCTCGATGAATACATGAAATATGCGACTGAGGTCGGCGAAATCTCCCTGCGTACCGAGCCCGGGGTGCTGACCATGTATGCTGTCGGCGAAAAAGACAACCCCTGCAAGATAACAATCCTCGAAACTTACGCAAGCAAGGAGGCCTACGACAAGCACATAGCATCAACACATTTTCAGAAATACAAACAGGGGACGCTGCACATGGTCAAATCATTGGAATTGTCAGACCAGACACCGCTCAACCCTGCAAACCGGATCAGCAACTTTATGGAATGATTCAGTTGGATCCTACTTAAAATAATAACTTTTAAAAGAAAATAAGAACAGAAAATGGACAAGAAGAATTATCCGACAATCGCATTGGGAACATGGTCGTGGGGCAAGGGAATGGCCGGCGGCGACCAGGTGTTCGGTAACAATGTGGGCGTGGAAGAGCTGCGCCCTGTATTTGACGAAGCCATAAAAAACGGGCTGAACCTGTGGGATTCGGCTGTGGTATATGGCATGGGAGCGTCAGAAAATATTCTGGCATCGTTCACCAAAGGATGCAGGCGCGAAGATGTGCTGATCTCCACCAAGTTCACCCCGCAGATAGCCGACGAAAGCAAGGCAGATCCTGTGGAAGCCATGTGTGAGGGCAGTCTGTCGCGTTTCGGCACGGACTATATCGACATGTACTGGATTCATAACCCTGCAGACGTAGAACACTGGACACCTTTCCTGATTCCTTTGGTCAAGAGCGGGAAAGTGCGCCGTGTGGGAGTTTCCAACCACAATCTGTCGCAAATCAAACGCGCCGAAGAAATACTGTCGGCTGAAGGCGTGCATGTGTCCGCAGTGCAGAATCATTACAGCCTGCTCTACCGCTCATCAGAGAAAGCCGGCATACTGGACTGGTGCAAGGAGAACGGCATCGGCTTCTGGGCATACATGGTGTTGGAACAAGGAGCGTTGAGCGGCAAATACGATACGCAGCATCCGCTTCCGGCAGGCAGTCAGCGCGGGGAGACCTACAATCCGATGCTTCCGCAGATAGAGAAATTAGTGTCGGTGATGCGCACCATTGGCGAAAAATATGGTGTGTCTCCGGCGCAGGTGGCATTGGCTTGGGCCATTGCCAAGGGAACTACACCTATTATCGGAGTGACGAAGGTCTCGCAAGTGCAGGATGCGGTTGCGGCAGCACGTATTTCGCTTTCCGCAGAAGAAATCGGGCGGATGGAAGCCGCTGCAGAAGAAACGGGCGTGGACACGCGCGAATCGTGGGAAATGCCGATGATATAGGAAATGAGTTGCAGGAATATTTTATTGACAGTTGTCCTGACGCTTGCCGCCCCGGTATGGTATGCCGGGGCGCAGCAGGCGATAGATGTGCACGGCCACATCATCGTGCCCGAATACATGGAGGTGCTCAAGGCACACGGTGCGGAGTTGGAAGAGACTTTCCCGCTGCCGGAATGGAGTGTAGAACGTCATCTGGCCTTTATGGACAGTGCCGACATCCGTACCGCCGTGCTGACCATGCCCGCTCCGCAGCCCTATTATGGCGACTCGGAGGAGAGCGCAAAGTGCATCCGTCGGGTCAATGAAATTTCGGCTGAGGTGAAGCGGAAATACCCCGGCCGCTTCCGGTTCTGCGCCGCCCTGCCCCTGCCCGACGTGGATGCCGCCATACGCGAAGCCATCTATGCGCTCGATACCTTGGGTGCGGACGGTATCAAGTTGGCCACCAACAGCCGGGGCCAATACCTGGGCGACGAAGCCTTGGAACCGCTGATGCAGGTGCTCAACGAGCGTCACGCCGTCATCATCATCCATCCGCACCGTCCCACACCGTATGCCGAAGGCATCATCGCCGCCACGCCTCTTGCCATGTACGAATACCCGGCAGAGACTACCCGTGCGGTAGTAAACATGCTGGCGCATAATGTATTGGTCCGTTACCCGAACCTCAAAGTGGTCGTACCTCACTGCGGTTCGTTCCTGCCGCTCGCCCTCCCGCGCATGAAATCGATTCTCCCGGCGATGGTGAAGCAGGGCTATATGCAGCCGATAGACTGGGAGGCAACCTGTCCCGCCTCTACTACGACCTGGCAGGCAACCCGACGGCTGAGGTCATCCGCGCTCTGCTGACCGTTACCTCGCCGGAACACATCCTCTACGGGTCTGACTACCCTTACCTGCCGGATGCCGTGCTGAATGCAAACCTGCAGCGGCTGAAAGAAACGCTTGCAGCTGATAGAGAACTTGCCGGCTGTGCAGAAGGCTTCCTGTGGGGTAATGCGGAGAGGCTGTTCGGCGGAAAATGATGTGTCGGCATAAAAGAGGTAATCCGCCCCGGATTAAGTGGAAATGTTACAGTATGCCCGTTTTGGTTACATAATTTCTTTTGTACCGGTATAATTCTGCATCAGAAAATAAGGGGAAATAATAAATACGGATAAAAATGAAAAAGAACATCGGAAATGTATTGGCCTTGTATCCCACGCCGGCCGTGGTCGTGGGTACGGAAGTGAACGGAAAGGTGAACTGGCTGCTCGTGGCCCACGTGGGCATCATCGGGCACGACCGCATCATGCTCAGTATGTTTAAGAAGCACTACACCAACGAGGGAGTGAAGCAGGCGGGCAAAGTATCGGTCAATATGGTCTGCGAGGCGATGCTGGAACGTGCCGACTACGTGGGTTGCGTCAGCGGTGCGAAGGCGGACAAGTCGGACGTGTTCGTCTGGCACAGGGGCGAGGCCGGCACGCCCGTCATCGACGAGAGCCCGCTGGTGATGGAGTGCGAGGTGGTGGACAACTATGAGACGGAGACCTTCGACAACTTCATCTGCAAGATAACGAATACCTATGTGGACGAGGATTGCCTGAACGGGAAGGGCAAGCCCGACTACGACAAGCTGAAGCCCGTGCTCTTCGAGATGCCGGGCTACACCTACCTGCGCACCGGTGAGACTATCGGCAAGTGTACCGGTTTCGGAAAGAATTATAAAAAGGAGGAATAGCAATGAAAACAAGGATATTAGGAAAGGACGGGCTGACCGTCTCCGCCGTTGGCTTGGGCTGCATGGGATTCACGCAGAGCTATCCCCCATATCCCGACCGTAAGGATGCTATCGATACGATCCGCCAGGCGGTAGACTTGGGCGTGACGTTCTTTGACACGGCCGAGGTCTATAGCTACGGCAAGAACGAGGATTTGGTGGGCGAGGCCATGCAACCGGTGCGTGACCGGGTGGTCATCGCCACCAAATTCGGCTATGACCTGTCCGAGACGCCGGACTTGACGACATCGGCACGTCCCGTTTCGCTCTCCAGTCGTCCGGAGACTATCCGCCGCGCAGTGGAAGGCTCCTTGCGCCGCCTGCGCACCGACCACATCGACCTGTACTATCAGCACCGGGTAGACCCGAATGTACCTATCGAGACGGTGGCGGAAACCGTAGCGGAATTGATTAAGGAAGGCAAGGTGCTGCACTGGGGCCTGTCCGAAGCCGCACCCTCTACCGTCCGCCGTGCCCACGCCGTATGTCCTCTGACCGCCGTGCAGAGCGAATATTCCCTGTGGTACCGCAAGCCGGAAGCCGGACTGTTGCCCACATTGGAAGAATTAGGCATCGGTTTCGTCCCCTTCAGTCCGCTTGGCAAGGCGATGCTGACCGGCCGCTTCAACCGCGAGACAACCTTCGACAAGACCGACTTCCGCTCCTCCATTCCCCGCTTCCATGGCGAGAACCTGAAGCACAACATGGAATTAGTGGACTACGTGGAGGCTCTGGCGAAACAGAAAGAGACCACTCCGGCACGCATCGCTATCGGCTGGCTGCTGGCGCAGAAGCCGTGGATTGTCCCCATCCCCGGTACCAAGCGAATCGAGCGCATCGAGGAAAACATCGGCGGGGCGGACATCAGCTTCACGGCGGAAGAACTTGCCGATATCCGCAACCACTTGGACAGCATCGAAATCCTGGGCGGACGCTACCCCGAAGACCAGGAGAAAATGACCGGACTTTAAAAAATAATCAGAAGAATGATGAATATGAAGCGATGGATAATTGTGCCGGTATTGTTGCTGGCATGAATCATGCCGGCAATGGCACAGAACAGCGGAACAATGGACAGAATAGAAACATGCAAGGAAAATTACCGTACCCTTTTCGGCGGTGAGGCCCTGACCGGGCAGGGCACGGACCCGGAGATGATGGACATCCTGCAGAAGTTTATCTTCGGAGAAGTGTTTACTACGGGCAACCTGAGCCTGAAACAGCGTGAAATGATTACCTGTGTCACCCTTGCCACCATGCAGACGCTTCCGCAACTGAAGGCCCATGCGGGAGCAGGAGTCTTCCCGTCAGACAGATGAGAGGGCAGCGTACATCCTCATATCCCGTACAGTCCCGTTCTTCACGGCATTGCAGCGCAGTATGCCTTCCAATGAGAATCCGCAGTTCTCGAGTATGCGGCAGGACGCGGCATTGTCATCGAACGGCATTGCGAACAGACGGATAATGTCGGTGTGGGAAAAGATGTATCTGCGCAGCTGCCGCAAGGCGGACGTACCAATACCCAGCCCCCAGAACTCCTCAGCGATGTAGTAGCCGGCTTCTGCAGTTCTGCTGTGGATGTCCTGCTGCCGGGTTGCGGAGATGCTTCCAACCGCCCTGCCGTTGTAGTCTATTACGAATGAATATATCTGTTCCTGACCTGATTTTTCCAGAAAGGACATGTATTCCAATGCATCCGAGGGAGTGTAGGGGAAAGGTATCCCGTCGCGCAGGTTGTCCAGCACATTCCTGTTGTTCATCGCGTATGCAATGTCCTCGGCATCCTCGGTTCTCCACGGCCGGATTACGCAGGGCATTATTTCGCAGGCATCCTTTTCCTGAGGTGTACGGCACTCCATGTGGCTGAATATCTCGCGGACTACATCTGACTTGGCATCCGCATAGTCCTGGAGATAATGCCATTCTCTTTGGACAAGAGCCTTTTTGGTGTTGCCGTACAACATTCTGTCTCCTTCATTTGTCCGCAGCCAGTCCCTGAAGTCGAGCATTCTTTTAGCTTCACTGCATCCGTATGAGAAAACATGGAGATTTACTTCCGGATTATGTTTTTTCAGCATTCTGTGCCGGAACCATTCAGGCTCCCTTATCCTCATAGTGTATCCCACCCGTTCCAATTGCGGGACATAGGCATTTTCATCTGATGAGTCTCTGACAATCAGCAGTATGTCAATGACGGACTTCGCGCAGAGACCCGGAACGGAAGTCGAGCCGACATGCTCCGTCACGATGCCTTTTCGGCCCAAGGCCCTAACGATTTTCTCCTTTTCCTCCTCGAAGATACCTTTCTATGCGGCATCGTATTCTTCCAGAACGACTTTTCCGGACAGTGCGGATACCGGTCCCACAGTCACCTCTTTAAGGTATTTTTCAGATGTCATTGCCAGATATGGATTTAGGATAGGTTGCACGTCGGGAACAATCATTGATTTCCCTTTGCAGGCTGTCCAGAAAGCGTGAAGCGTGTGCTCCGTCCATCTGAGTGTGATGAAACTGAAAAGAGACTGTCAGCGTACGCTTCCACAAATGCCGCCTGTATTTGCCCCAGATCATAAAAGGGTTATTGAACACGCCGCTGTACATGCCTACCGCCCCGTCTATCTCGTATTGTGCAAGTGCAGAAGTGCCTATCACCATGCTTTCCGTCAGGTCATGATTCCGGCAGCTTTCGGCAACTTGCCTGGTCAGTCGCAAATAGTCCTCTCCGAATCGTTCCAGATCATCGGAAAACGGTATGTCGCAGGAATTTACCTCACCGCTGCGGTTGGCTACAATGGTGTTTACGGCTATGCTGTCATACTGCATCAGCCTGCGGCCCACCGGCAGCATGTAGAACTCCCTGATGCCGCTGGCAGCCTTGCCTATACACCAGCACATCAGCATGTTGAACTTCAGGCCGCTGCGTCTGCTTAGCCTGGTGAGCCGGGTGACATCGAGTGTCTTGAAGAACGTGACCATGGGCATCGGCGCATCCATCCACATTTCAAACGCATATGCCCTGGTCGTCTCTTTCGGGTTTATTTCTCTCATGTGTAGTTTTTATAATTAGTGCAATCCGCGTACAAAAATAAACTCTGCAGCATGATCCGGCAAATTAATCGTGTATGAGAATATGGGATTACATTTACTTGAGGATCATACGTGCAGAAACATCGTCAGGACTGATATCATGGTATAATTGCCCCCATTGAGAATTGCGTGCCGTTTTACAAGTGATTATAAACCAGAATATTACAAATTGGCCTGCAATTTTCACTGCCTAAAAAGTACCCGAAAAATGCGCCTCCTTTTAAAACTTATTGGTTATTAGATACTTGCAAAGCGTCCTGCATTTCCCCTCAGTCTGTCTCATAGTTCATGCTGTCCAGCCGCCTGATGACCCTGCAGGGATTTCCTACGGCTACGCAGCCGGCCGGTATGGAGCGGGTCACCACGCTGCCTGCCCCGATGGTGCTGCCGTGTCCTATGGTCACTCCGGGCAGGATGATTGCTCCGCCTCCGATCCAGACATTGTCCTCTATCCGGACCGGCATGGCGTATGTGCGGCAGATGCTGCCCTCCTTCCAGTCCTGTACCAGGCGTTCCCGTACGTCGGTGGAGTGCGTAGCCGTGTAGATCTGCACGTTGGACGCTATCATCACCCCGTCCCCGATATCAATCCGATTGTTGTCCACGAAGGTGCAGTTCATATTGATGATGACGCGGTTGCCCAGGAAGATATTCTGCCCATACTCGCAATGGAAATCGATGTCCACATGGACTCCCTCGCCGACGCTGCCCAGCATCTCGCGCAGCAGACTGAGCCTGCGTGCGGTGTCAGCATAATCGGTGGCATTGAACTCGGCCAGCAGGCGTTTTGCCCGTATGGTCATTGCCGCCAAATGCAAGACTCACACCGCATCCTCTCCTACGGCCTTTGGCAGGAAACTGCTCTGTCCGGGCCTGGACGGTGAATGTAGAAGTTTCTACGGCAGTTTCATGAGTGCCGCGTGAAGTCCATGCCGCTGGGTCTCTGGTACAGGCGCAGGCCGAAAGAGGGCAGGGTGGCTATGAGATGCTCTATGACGTCGGCGGCGATGTGCTCGTGGGGGACCCAGTCCTTTTCACGGGTGAAGAAGTAGAACTGTACCGGCAGGCCTTCCGGGGTGGGGTCCAGCTGGCGGACGAGGATGCGCAGGTCGGTGTTGACCTGGGCCAGGGTGCGGAGGTAGTGCTCGGCGGCGGCCCTGAACAGTCCGAGATTGACCGTGGTGCCGTCCAGGGCAAGGTCTCCGGCCCATTCCTCGGAAGCCATGCGGTCCAGTTCCTCAGGAGTGCAGAAACGTATCGAGTTGACGTCTATATTCAGGGAACGGGCCACACGGCGGCCCTGGCTCTCGCGCATGCCTCTCCAGTTCTTGAAGGAGTCGCTGACGAGGACATACGGAGGGACGGTTGTGACGGTATTGTCCCAGTTGCGCACCTTGACAGTATTCAGCGTCACCTCCTCCACCGTGCCGTTGACCCCGTATTTGTCCATGACTATCCAGTCTCCAGGCCGGAGCATGTCGTGAGCCGATAGCTGCACTCCCGCCACCAGTCCTAAAATCGTATCCTTGAATATCAGCATCAGCACTGCCGCCGAGGCTCCGAGTCCGGCGAGAAGGGACGTGAAATTCTTGTCCAACAGGACCCCGACCGTGAGGATTACCGCCACGCACACCACTAAGATCTTCAGCATCTGGTACACCCCTTTCATGGGTTTGTCCCGCAGCAGGTCCGAGTCATTGGAGATGGCGTAGAGGGAGGATATGAATTCCATTACCAGCCGGCTCGCTATGACTATGACATAGATGTATAGGATCTTGACGGCGAAGGGAGTCCATCTCTGTTCGGGGAAGAGCAGGGGAAGGGCCACGAGGAAGGCTACGGGAGGGATGAGGTGGAAAAGGTTGTGCAGGACTTTGCCTCCGGTAAGGTAGTTGTCCCACCGGAAGGCCGTCTTGACGGCAATCTTGCGTATGACGGGGATAATCAGCTTGCAGCATAGAAAATCAACCAAATAGGCAGTTACAACCAGAGCGCAGGTTATGAATATGCGCATCTGCTCGTTCATCTGGGATAATACTTCCTGTTCCATAGGGGCAAAGTTACGCGAAGCCGGATAAATATGCAAGCCGTTCCCGCTTACCGCGGGCCCAAAGACTCCCTGTAGGCATTGGGAGAAATGCCGAAATGCCTGGATACGTACCTGCTGAAATAGGAAAAGGACGAGAAGTTCAGCCTGGCGGCTATCTCCGACAGCGGCAGCTCCTTTTGGCACAGGAGGTTCGCAATCTCATGCAGGGTGAAGCGGTCTATCCAGTAAGTGGCCGGCCTGCCGCAGGCTTTCCTGCAAATCTCTGAGAGATAGTGGGGAGTGACGCAGAGTCGGGAGGCATAGTAGGGGACATCCCGGTGCAGGATGTACTCCCCGTTGTAAAGCATTCCGATAAACTGCTGCAGCAGCCTGGCGGTATGTTCCGAGACCTGCCGGACAGCCTGGCCGCGTGCGTGGATGTCGTACAGGTCCAGAATGTGCGCCGTCATAAGGCAGCCCAGCATTTCCTCGCGGAACAGATGCGGCCCTCCGTCCGTCAGCCTCTCCCGGAGCCGTTCCATGTCGCAGACGCATTTACGGAAGTCGTGGGGCGAGAGCTTCATCACCGGATTCTGCAAGAGGCTGAGGTGTCCGATGATGCCGTAGTTGTTGCGTATGGCCATCGACATCACGAACTGTGCGGACAGTCCCATCGTGAGGGCGCTGTAGTCATCCGATTCGGAGAAACCGGAAGCCAGCGACATATTGGTCAGTATGACGTAGTCGCCCGCTACGATGTTGTAATTGACATTCTGGAAGCGGAAACTCATGCTTCCCCTCGTGCAGAGGATATGGATTACGCTCTGGGGATGCTGCCTGACATCGAAGTCCCTGATCGAGTCCATGAAGAATATTCTGTCCTTTTCCTGCTGTTCCATACGTTTTCCCTGTTTGCCGGTCTGCGGTACGAATGTAGGCAAAAACCACGAAATGTGAAAATATATCCCCCGATTTTGCAACATCCGGATCACCTGCAGCATGTAATTTTGCAGCGTGATTCAAAACAAGACAACAGTATGAGACAGGTAAGACTGAACAACGGAGTGATGATGCCGTCCATCGGTTTCGGCGTCTTCCAGATTCCCGTGAATGAAACGGAACGTATCGTGACCGATGCCCTGGAGGCCGGGTACCGGATGATTGATACTGCCGCCTCCTATTTCAATGAGGAACAGGTGGGGAATGCCCTGCGGCACAGCGGTCTGAAGCGAGAGGATGTCTTCGTGACCACCAAGCTGTGGGTGCAGGACTACGAGTACGACGATGCCCTGCGCGCATTCGACCTCTCGATGAAGAAACTCGGACTGGATTACCTCGACCTGTACCTGCTGCACAAGCCCTACGGCAACTATTATGCGGCATGGAGGGCAGCCGAGCGGCTCTACAGGGAGGGACGCATCCGTGCCATCGGAGTGACGAGCTTCAGCAACGAGCGCCTGCAGGACCTCTTCCTGCACAATGAGGTGAAACCGGCCGTCAACCAGCTGGAGACCCATCCGTTCTTCCAGCAGAAGGCAGCCAACACATTCCTCCGTCAGGAAGGCATACAGCACGAGGCGTGGGCTCCGTTCGCGGAAGGACAGAACGACATCTGGAACAACTCCGTCCTGAAAGCCATTGCCGCCCGGCACGGCAAGACGGTGGGCAACGTCGTCCTGCGCTGGCTGAACCAGCGGAATGTGGTGGTCATCCCCAAGACCGTGCGCCGCGAGCGCATGATAGAGAATCTGAACATCTTCGACTTCACCCTGACGGAAGAGGAGATGCGGGCCATTGCCGGACTGGACACCTGCCGCAGTCCCATCTATGACGATATGGACCTGCAGACAGTAAGAGGAATAGGAACTTATAAAATACACGAATGATGAAGAATACCATTACATTGAGCAACGGCGTGGAAATGCCGCTTTTAGGTTACGGTGTGTTCAAGGTCGCCCCGCAGGAATGCGAGCGGTGCGTGAGCGATGCACTGAACGTAGGTTATCGCCTGATTGACACGGCGCAGGCCTATTTCAACGAAGAAGGGGTAGGAAATGCCATCAGCAAGAGCGGGATTCCCAGGCAGGACATCTTCCTGGTGACGAAAGTGTGGATTTCCAATGCAGGTGAGCAGAAGGCTGCGGCAAGCATCGACGAGAGCCTGCGCAAGCTGAAGACCGACTACATCGACCTGCTGCTCATCCATCAGCCATACGGCGACGTGTTCGGCTCGTGGAGGGCTATGGAGAAAGCCTGCCGCGATGGCAAGGTGCGAGCCATCGGCGTAAGCAACTTCCAGGCAGGCCGTTTCTTCGATTTCGCCCACTATGTGGACATCAAGCCGATGGTGAACCAGCTGCAATGCAATCCGCTCGTCCAGCAGCAGGGCATCGGACCGGTTCTTGCGGAACACGGCACGAGGATTATGGCCTGGGGGCCGCTCGGCGGCGAGGGTGCCGACGGAGTGGTAGGGAACGGAGTGCTCGCCTCCATCGGTGAGGGCTATGGGAAGACCGCCGCACAGGTGGCACTGCGCTGGCTCACGCAGCGGGGCATCGTGGCCATCCCCAAGAGCACGCACGTGGAGCGTATGCGTCAGAACCTGGATATCTTCGACTTCACTCTGAGTGAGGAGGAAATGCGGAAGATCAGTACGCTCAACCAGCATGACGCCGGTACTGTGAACTTCTCGGACCCTCAGTTCGTGAAATACCTTATCGAGACTTACGGGTAGGGGAGGACGGCTGGCTATCTCTCCAGTATATCTGCAAATTCGGAACCGGATTTCCATTCAGGATATCCGGTTTCCTGTGCCAGCCGGTATCCGAGGTCAAAGAACAGATGCACTTCCTGAAGCAGGCCGCTGTAGTCATCGGTCTCAGGATGTGTCTGGTCTGTCGGCTTATGGTAAGTCTCTGCCCAGTAGCGTGCTATCTGCTCCCTGGACCATTCTTTCCCGTGTACCCGGTTGTCATTCCAGCCTTTTGCGAACATGGCGGGGATACCTTTCCGGACGAAGGGGAAATGGTCGGAACGGTAGAACATCCCGTTGTATGCGTCCGGGTCAGGCATGACGTATCGGCCGTATTTCCCGGCAAGGGCTGCAAGGGTCCCGTCCAGGTCCGAATGGCCGTAGCCGGTTATGGTGACATCGTTGTTCTCGCCCCAGAGCGGGAACACATCCATATTAATCACCGCCGCCGTCTTTTCTATGGGGAAAAGAGGATTTGCGACATAATATTCCGTACCGAGAAATCCGGATTCCTCGCAGGTAGGAGCGATGAAAACTATATTGCGGCGCGGTTTCTCTTTCAGAGCCTTGAAGCATCTGGCCGTTTCCAGAAGCCAGGCCACGCCTGCGGCATTGTCAGTAGCTCCGTTGATAATGCTGTCCCCGTCTATGGGTGTGCCGTAGCCGAGGTGGTCCCAGTGGGCGATGTACACCACACTCTCATCAGTATTTCCGCTGCCAGGGATGTATCCTATCACATTCGGGCTCTGCTGACGGTCAAATGTGAGGTCTATGGAAACGCTCACCGTGGAGTTCAGGGAAAACGGCTTGAAATCCGGAGATGCGGCCATTGCAGTCAGACTGTCGAGATCGTAGCCGCAATTGCCTAACAGCCGCCTTGCTGATTCCTGGCTTATCCATCCGTTCAGAGGACAGTGGTACCCGTCATCAGCATCCACATACATCTTGGCACGGCCCGATGCCTGTACCACGGACCATCCGTAACCGGCCCCTTTGTCGTCGTGAATGATAAGGACACCTTTCAGCCCCTGTCTGGCAGCCTCCTCGAGCTTGTAGGTCCACCGTCCGTAATATGTCATATTTTCCCCGTTGAAATAACCGGGGTCTCCACCTCCAAGTCCCGGGTCATTGACAAGGACTACCGCAACCTTCTCCTCCGGATTGGCAATCCCCCTGAAATCATTTTTCCCGTATTCCGGAGCTGATATCCCGTAGCCGGCAAAGACCAGCTCGGAGCCCCTGATGTCTATCCTGCTCTCGTTGCGGGCGGAAAAGGCCACATAATCCTCCTGCCACTCCAGGGAGATGCGTCCCTCCGGAGTCTGCATGACCATAGGTCCCGGACATTCGAACTGTGCCGCCTTGATCCTTACCGGCTGCAGGTAGGAGTCCCCGTCGAACGGCTCCAGACCTATTGCCTTCATCTGCCTTGCAATATAGCCCACAGCGCGGTCAGCCCCCGCCGAGAAAGGTTTGCGCCCCTGGCAGGAATCATGGGAGACAGCTTCCGTATGCATCCTGAGATTTTCTTCCGTCGCGGCCTTCCTGGCATTGTCCGTATCGCGGTTTCCCGTACAGGCCGAAAGAGCCAGGACCGCGGCAATGATAACAGTTGATCTTGTGTTCATGGAGTGTGAGGTTAAAATCTGCCCCAAGTTACGAAAAATATTGAACCGGATATTCTTTCTCATGCATATTTCGGGACAGAAGCGGTCTTATCGTGCGGTTGCAGGAGATTTTGTGCTATATTAGCCGAATAAAATCATCTGTATGAAGTTTTATATCGCGGATTGTTTTGCAGAGGCGAAATACCGTGGCAATCAGCTGGCCGTTCTCATTCCCGACCGGCCAGTGGAAGATGATGAGATGCAGCGGATAGCCATAGAAATAGGCTTTTCCGAGACGGCGTTCATCATGTCCGGCCGTCGGAACAACGGCGGCTACGACGTGCGGATATTCACGACCTCCTGCGAGGTGCCCTTTGCCGGGCATCCTACGCTCGGGACAGCGTATGTCATAAGGGAAATCCTGGAAAGCGGACGTCCGTCGAAGGTGATACTAAATCTGAAGGCCGGACAGATACCGGTGGAGTTTACCCCGGACGGCAGGGGAATCATGACCCAGAACCAGCCCGTGTTCGGGGAGGTTCTGCCCCTGGAAGCGGCGGTGGCAGCCGTATCGCT
>HF990389.1:10376-15447 GCA_000432775.1 Alistipes sp. CAG:831 | reverse complement strand
GCGGCGGTGGCAGCCGTATCGCTTTCGGCGGACGATGTCCGGGAGGATTTCCCGGTACAATGGGTATCCACCGGGCTGGAGGCAGTAATCACCCCTCTGAAGTCGGTGGAGGCACTTGAGCGCTGCAGGGTCAATTACGACGAGCGGCAGAGGTTCATTGACCGGCACTATGCGTGCAGCCTGCTGTATTTCGCGCCGTCCGAGGACGGAAGCCTGAGGGTGAGGGTATTCATGGAGGATCCCGGGTTTCTCGAGGACCCGGCCACCGGCAGTGCCAACGGCGATCTGGCATGCTGGCTGCTGCGGTACGGCTTCTTCGGGGACAGACGCAGTCTCAGCTATACGGTGAGTCAGGGCAGCGAGATGGGGCGGCCTTCGCGGCTCTATGTAGATGCCGCGTACGATCCGGTTTCCGGACTCTACTCGACGCAAGTTGGCGGCCGGGTCTTCATGGTGGCAGAAGGGGAGTGGAGGTGATATCCGGACCGCTTCAATCCAGTACAGCAATTCCGGCATGCGCCGGGACGGACATCTGTCGGGACAGGCACCTGCTGTGAATGCCTGAGACATGCACTTCCCGACTGGCATCACTAACTCTGCTGAAAACTAGTAATAGTAACAACACTGTTAAAAGCAGTATGCACTCCTAACATAGTTGTTTTATTACATGGGATATAGATAGATGCATTTCGTGCAAACTAAGGAGGATGATTGAACGGTGACTTGCCACAGACTTCTTTAACACTTGACTTTACTTCCATCTAGGAGATCCTTCTTACTTCTGATATGACGACTCCTTCCGAAGGAGTGAATAGGCACTATATAAACAAAACGTCCTCACAGAGCCAAACAAAATCCCACTCCTTCCGAAGGAGTAGGGAAACGGGCAAAATGGCGACTCCTTTCGAAGGAGTTATGCGCAAAGAAACCCGCTGCCCTTTCTCGCAGGCAGGCAGGCGGGTATGTGCGACCACCAGGAGCAAATTCCCGGGAGAGAGAACCGCCGCTCGTTTCCGTAGTCGTCTGCGGTTTGTGTCTTTGTGGCAACTGACAGGAATCGGTGGCACGCATGTTTTGCGTAACATTTTGATTAGCAGGATGTTGTCAAGTAGATATGTGCTTTCAATGCCTTTTCAAATGCGATGAAAGCACATACTGATTTCGTAAAGCAGTGGTCTTCAGGCGATTAGGAAATCGTCCCGTGCCACGAGTTCATTTCGGTGACTTGCGCGAATATGAATTCCCGATGCGCAAAGATATCCGTCACCCTTTCTCGCAGGCAGGCGGGGATGTGCGGCCACCAGGAGCAAATCGCCACCAAGCCCATTAAATGCGTGCAGTAAAATTTGCATTAATGGACAATCCGCAAAATACCCCCTGCACCCTGCGTCACAAGAAGCCTATCATAGAGCCATTTTCGCCGTAAATCTATCCTGCACTCCTTCCGAAGAAGTAGGGGGCGCTCACCCTCGCTCGCTTCGGATACGCGGGAAGCAGGGCACTATATCCTGTCTACCCGTCACTTGCCCAAAATCAAGAGACAGTCTTGACTTTCACATAGGTATTTTTGCGGATAGCCATAATCATTGATGCAGCATAACAGCTGCCTGTCAATGGTCAGTTACTGAGGGTCCCGGGACATGCCGACTTTAGGCAGGCAGCCTACAAACTCTCCTATGACCCTGAACTCATCCGCTTCATCTTCGTGTATGACGATGGGGCTGAACTCAGGATTTTTTGGCTGGAGGACTATCTCTTCGTGGGACCAGTTGCCTAAGTCGTCATACGTCTTTTTGCTTGTGTATGTTTTGATGGAATAACTGCCGGCATAGTCGGCATCATAGAAGTTACGGTGCTGGACCAGTACGGTCTTGCCCATGCGGCTGCCGGCTGGGGCGGCTCTGAAAACGCAGTAGTCGCCGTCATGAATGAGGGGCTCCATCGAGCGGCCTTCTGCCCGTACGACGAACATGTTGCGGTTGAGGCGGCCCATGCCTTCGACTTTGATCCAGCCGGATTCCTCTACGGCTTCTCCTTCTCCGAAGTAGCCGCAGGCAGCACGTAAAGAGTATAGTGGCAGGAAGTCGATGAACTTGACATCATCGTTAATGGCCGGTTCGATACGCACGGCGGATGGTTTCTCTGCAACGATATCCATTGACGAGGCAAAATGCTCTGCCAAAGCTTTGTCGCAAAAGTATACATAGCACCCCTTCATGCCTCTGGTCATGAGAGTCCGGTAAGTGTTTTTTATAATTTCATCAGCCTCCCGGGCTGCAAGTACCGGATCTGACTTGAATCTGGATTTGAAACCATTTACAGACTTATCGTTACCGGAACGTCTTGTGATATCGGTGATTACCCGGCCATTTTCAAATCTTAGGTCCGGACCGATTATTACCCCTATATAATCGACTTCCAGTCCCTGGCAGGTGTGTATGCATCCTATCTGCTCTATAGAATCTTTGTCGATAATCCACAAGTTTTTCTGAGAGTTGAGATTCCACTGCTTTTTAAAATTATGCTCAGGAATTACTATGTCGATCGCAGCAGGGTCCTTCTTGCTGTTCCAGTCCCAGCAGTAACCGGCTACTACTCTCGCCTTGTTGCTTATGCGGTTTTTCTCCTTGATGGTGTCGAACAATTCGTTGGGATCATCAAAGATATGGAAGTCAAAATCTTCCGGAGACAGTCTCGTATTGGCAGTCTCCTTTATCTGGAGGGTGTTGTCCAGCCAATTCAGATATCCGTCTGATCCATTGCATCTGAATTGTGAGCTCAGTTTTGCATAATGAACAACAGCTCCGCACGATTCGGCATATTGCGAAATAGAAGCTTTGGAGCCGATGTCCTTAATATGGATTTTCTGGCGGTCATCTACGAAAAATACCGAGAATTTGGCCGCATTTACAATTTCCTTTATCTGATTCTCTCCATTGTTTCCGTACAAACCGCTTTTGAGATTGAGGCGATGGGCCTCATCGACAATCAATGCCTGGTAAGTGTTTTTTGCCACATCGTAAAAACATCCGCTGCCGGAAAAAAGATTGTTTATGAATGTGCGTTTATAACTGCCCGTCAATTTGGCGGCATATACCTCCCTGGGGGCAGCTTGCTGCTCTCGAAAAAGTGATCATTTGTCACTGTGCAAATTGTCTTAAAGGGCAGTCATAAAATTTCGTAAAATTTGTATATAACCTAATTTTTCTATAAGTTTGTGCAGATTTAGATTGGTTTGGAGTATGGATTTCAATATCGTTGATATAGAGGAATTTTCAGGAGAGATTGCTAAGATATATTCGGTTGATTTTTTGGATTTAAAGATATGAATAATAGGAGAAAACAATCGGGTACACTTGCCCGTATCCTTGCCGATACGGAAGAACGTGATTTCTGCAGGATGCGAAATCGGATGCTGGTTGCAGCCAAAATTGCCGATGCCTTGAAAGTTAGACATATCACGCAGAAAAGATTTGCGGAGATGATAGGCAGGAGTGAACCTGAGATTTCAGAATGGCTGTCCGGTGACAGAAATTTTACTATCGACACTCTTTCCGATGTCAGTATGTGCTTGGGTATAAGACTGCTTGATGTGTCATATTCAAGAGCCGTCAGGATACCTGATGCGTTTGCCGAAGTAAAAGTAACAAAGCGCAATAAGCTTGTTTCATTCCAGGGAAAGAATAAGGGCGTCATGGTTCAGGCTTCGGATAAATGGATAGTAGAGACTGATGGACAAGGTGTATTATTGGCATATTAACAGTTGATATATGAACGTAAAATATAAACTGGAATCAATCGTCGAGACGGAATTCAGGATGGACTATGATTTTGATTATCCGTCTATGGATTATGAAAAGGCTCGTGTTCTGGTAGGACATGAAATTAAGCCTAAGATGGATAAGGATTTGGTAGTAATCACTGCGCGTGCGTCTATAGTCTATGGTGAAGAAGAGAGGACTTTAGCATCCAATTCCATAATGATGACCTTCGGCCTGTCTCCCATAAAGGAGATTATAACCCTTAACGAAGATGGAACATTCGCAACACGCAGCAATCTTGTTGTTGAGACTTTTTTAGTTGCGGCTATCGGTGGACTTCGAGGCGTTATGATGAAGAATCTGAAAGGGACGCCTCTTGGCACGTATTTTATTCCGCTTATTCCTATTGAGCAATTTAGAATTAGACGAACAAACTAAAGTAAACGAATAATATGAACAGGCAGAATTATTCAATCAAAGAATTTTTGTCCTTCCTACTGACTTTAATTCAAAGAGATGATGGACAAAAAACGAAACAGACTCTGGAGACAGAGACAACAGATGCGGGTGTTCAAGGCCCGTATGATGTATTTTTCTGCTTGTGGACACAGTATTAGGAATGATGACGGCAGCTGGAACGAGCATCCTCATTGGTTCGAAATAGCCCGTGAGAGATGGGCGAAGGCATACAGGACTACGGGAACACCGTGCAGTTGCTGGATTTGTAGGGGAGAAAAGTATAACTGCAGGGAATACAAGAAAGAAAGTCGAAGGATAATCAGAGAGGAATTGGTGGAATGATGTATATTTGCGCCGCTTATAGAAACGACCATGAACTCAACCGCCAAAGCCTCCCTCACCGGTAACCTCGCCTGCCTTGCAGCCTACCTGATCTTCGGGTTCAATATCGTGTGCTGCAAGAACATAGCCAATGACGGCCATGTGCCTCCGATGTCGCTGTTCCTGATGCGGTCGGCAGGGGCGCTGGTGCTGTTCTGGGTGATGTCCCTGTGCTTGCCCGAGGCGAGGCGGGAGAGGGTGGAGAGAGGGGACCTCTGGAAGATTGCGGTGGCCTCGCTCCTGGGGCTGTTTCTCACGCAGTTCGCTTTCCTGAAGGCGATTACGATGACGACGGCGGTAGATGCTTCGGTGCTGGGACTGATGACGCCGGTTATGACAATGGTGGTGGCGGCGGTGGTGCTGAAGGACCGGATTACGTGGCAGGGGGTGCTGGGTCTGGGTGTGAGTCTGGCCGGGGTGCTGTTCATCGTGCTGAACTCTGTTACAGGGGCTTCGGGGGCGGAGCACAC
>HF990389.1:0-10357 GCA_000432775.1 Alistipes sp. CAG:831 | reverse complement strand
GGAGCACACGTCGTTCGGAGGGGTGCTGCTGATGTTTGTCAATGCTACGGCGTTTGCCTGCTATGTGGGTGTTTTCAAGCCCATTATACAGAAATACCATGTGGTGACGTTCATGAAATGGATGTTTCTCTTCTCGACGCTCTATGCGCTGCCGTTCAGCGGCGGGGTGCTGAGCATTGAGTACGGGGCCATTCCCTGGAATATTGTCCTGCAGATACTTTATGTGGTGGTAGGGGCGACGTTCGTGGCCTATTTCCTGATACCCGTGGGGCAGAAGCGGCTCAAGCCGGTGCTGGTGTGCATGTATTCCTATGTGCAGCCGGTGGTGGCGATGTGCATCAGCCTTGCGGTGGGTCTCGATACGATGACCTGGGCGAAGGGTGTGGCGACGGTACTGGTCTTTGCGGGCGTGGGCATTGTCAATTTTTCCCCGCATGCGCATCATCATGCGAAGGCCCTCCATCACAACATTTGATCGTGTATTATGGAAAACGAATGTGTTATCAAGCTTTACAGCAGCTACAGCGACAGAGGCTCGGTCAGCAGTACTCTCAAGAGGGAGGTGCCGGTTGACGCATCGGCGATTGTTCCCGGAAGGGCTTTGCCGGACTGGCCTTTCAGCGCGGAGCCGCCGGTGGTGGATTACTATGACGGCGAGTACATGGAACTTTGCTTGGGGGGCAAGCAGTTGAAGGTCAGGGTAGGAGGGGAAATGCTTGAACTGTTCAGCGCTGAGGTTCCCGAGAATATCCATGTCCGTGAGTCGGTGGTCGGATATCTCTCGATAGAGGTGGTGCGGCCCTGCGTGTCCCGGGATTTCCCAGAGATGTTCCGGCGCGGGTCCTTCAACGCTCTGGTACAGACATTCCTGTCGGACAAGGCATTTGCGGAGGACCCGACGGCAGTCAAGCGCTTTATGTGGACTTTTCTGGCCGGTGAAAATCTGTTTTTCCTCCATGACAGCACTTTGGCGAAGCTGCGCCGGTCCGCGGATACGGGCAGCAGATATGCACTTTACGGTCTGGGCCGCTACCATTATTACGTGCGTCCTGATGAGACGTCCGACAGCATCGCAGAGCGTTGTTTCAGAAAGGCTTATGAGAAAGGATACCCTGAGGGGGCGGCGGGCCTGGCCATGATGTACCGTTGCGGGGACATAGGACTGGTGGACAGGCTGCGGGCGAAGACCTTGTTGGCCGAGGCGATGGAACAGGGGTGCGACCTGGCCGCATTTGCCTACATTAGGGACTTGATATTCGGAAGGTCTGGGTTGAAACCCGATCCTGCGAAAGCGATAGAACTCCTCAATGAGTTGATACGCGACCAAGGGGACAATCCGATGTGGCGGTATATGCGCGGATGGGCCGTTCAGGTAACAGGCAGTTTCCCGGATGCGAAGGATGACTATGAGGCGGCGGCCCATGGAGGGATTATCGCTGCATGGTCTGACTTAGCATGTGCTCTGTCGTTCAATGAAAACGACGAGCTGGCCGACCCGGAAGCATTTTCAGCGGCGCTGGCCGTAGGGGCGGAGCACCGGGACTGCTACTGCGTCTATCTGCAGGCATTGTGCCAGGTGGAGGATTTCGACAATATGCAGCGTTACAGTCAATTGTGCGCACGGGACAGGTACATCTCCCTGCTGGAGAAAGCCTACGGCATGGGGTCGAAGGAAGCTGCGGTGAGCCTTGGAAACACCTATCACTATGGTTTGTACAATACTGTCGAGGACTACGGCGAGGCCTATAAATGGTATGCCCGCGCCTCAATCCTCGGCAGCGGTGACGCATACGGGCAGCTGTACCTCATGTCGCTCAACGGGGATATCGAGGAAGAGGGGGATGCGCAGTATTTCAGGGACATCTGCGCTCTCAAGGGAGCCCGCTACGGTTCGGAGGCAATGCTCTCTGAGGCAGTTGAGGCATATAGGCAGGGCCGTCTGACCGCATTTGCCCCGGAGATAGAGCAATATTATCTGCCGCTGTCCGACGGGCAGGTGGCACAGGAAGAACCGGATGAGACGGATATACCGTATGATGAGGAATATCCCGATGATGACGGACGCTACGATGCTTATGTCTAACTGATTAACACCACGTGAATTATGAAAATATATCCTTCTCAGATACGCCGGTCTGTCAGACTGCTCAAACGGATGCGCAGCAACTCCCGGAAAATGATGGTGTGGAAGAATTATCCGCTTGCAAATGAAGTCGTTTCGATGCTGGACACACTCTCGGAACGGAGCGGCCGACACTCGCCCTACGACAAGATATTTCTCATGAAAATCCTTCTGGACAACATCTCTAAGAGCGACACTCCGCGCTTCGCGATCAGTGTCCTCGAGCGGCAGGCCGCACTTTTCAAGTCAGTGACGGAGGAGGATCTGAAAGAATATGACGATCCGCTGACTGTCGGAGAGGTAGAGGCCGAGCTGGGAAAATGGCGGGAATACATCGACTTTGACGGGGTGACTGAGGAAGAGTGGTGCAGTAAATATCACCGGTATCTGCGTTTTGACCCGATTGAGCGCACTCCGCTGTGGGAGGAGATCTACTACGAGGTGGAGAAAGAGACGGACGAGGCCATAGGCAGGAATGTCCCAAGGGGCATGGGCTTCTGCTTCATGTACTGGAGCTCAAAGGCCGATGTGCTTGCCCGCAGAGGCATCAGTTGGAGAAGCCCTCATGAGATGAATCCGCGCGTGATGTTCGACTGAATGTTGTCCCGCACAGAAATTAAAAAAATATCAAAATTTTAAAAAGCTGTAAACTTCGACATCTTTTTTTAGGATTCGGATTTCAGCCAGATAATTCCTCACCTTCGCATTCAAATGAAATCGCGGGCAATCGCATAATTTTAGAAGCTATGAGTAGAGGACACTTTGATTATCAGCGATGGCGGATACGCAAGACCGCCGGAATCATCGAGCGTGACATTGCAAGGGCATTGAGGCCAAAGCCGGAGATGGTTCATGAGGACTACTGGATAATTAACAAAATGGATTATCCTCATTCGATTCACAGCGTCGCAAAGCACAGGAGATTTTCGAGCCGTGAGGAAGCGGAGGCTTACCTTTTGCGTCGTTTTAAGAATGTGGTTAAGGCAGAGCCGCAATACATCGGCGGACGTTTTTTCCAAGATGAGACTGAAACCGTATTTCAGTCTACTAAATCCTATATGAGAGGAGTTCCCAGAGGTGAGAGGGTTCCGGTGCTGTACGCTATCCACCATTGCGTCTTTGACCACTATCCGTACGATGCGGATGTGCTGGAACTCAACGACAGTACCATCAGGACGATGAAGGAGGCCTACAGGCAGATCCGTATTGCGGAAATATATGCCGGGCACGTGGAATGGGTGATGAGCGGCGATGACGGAGAGGACACTGTGAGGGAACGTCTGAAAGAAGATCTGGTCGCCTTCGAAAAAGAGTACGCTTCCAAAGACTGGACGGATTTCCATAATGATTTCGATGAGTACGATGAGTGGTTCGAGGAAGAAATATCCTGCAGGCACAGTCTGTGGATGTAAATCTCAGAAAAGAGGCAAGCAGATCGCATCCAAGCGTTTCCGCAGGCGTGTCAGGATACTGATGCGTCTGCGGAAATATGAGCGGCTGCCCTATCGTTCTACGGAATTGACTTCGCCGTGGGACCTGGACGGGGACGGCAAATGCTTTTACGGTTACCATCCGGATAAGGAATGGTATGCTAGGATTATGCGTAAATAAGAATATGGCAAAACAGCGGGCGTTGATCCTAAAGAGGATGTTTATGGAAAAGTGTATATTTTCAATGAAAAATTCCATGGAAAAGTGTAGTTGCGATGCTGTTCAGAAAAATTAAATCGTGAGTATCCAGTGCGAAGTATCTGCCAGTGAAGTTTATGGAAAACATGATGCCGGAGAAAATAGAAATTGTGATTTAGAGTAAAAGGGTTAAATTTGTAGACAAAACTTTTTGCTCATGACCAGTCAGAATTATTCAGTAAATCAATATTTAGTTTCCAATCTGCTAAGTTTGGTGCAGATAAAAGAGATAGCAATCCCAGAGATACAGCGGCCCTTCGTGTGGGAGCCTGACAAGGTGACGGAGTTGATAGACAGCCTGTATAATGGCTATCCCATCGGCTATATTATCACATGGCAGAGTCCGAATGTAAAGCTGAAAGACGGAAGCTCATCCATGGGCAAAAAGATTCTGATAGACGGCCAGCAGCGTATTACTGCTTTACGGGCGGCAATTCTTGGAGAGACCGTGAAGAACCGTGATTATGCGGACGTAAGGATTCAGGTCGCATATAATCCAATAGAACGGCGGTTTGCGACATTCAACGCTGCTATTTCAAAAGATCCTCTGTGGATTAAGGATATCGCTCCTCTGCTCAATGGTTCGACAAGGCAGCGTGCGGCCCTGAACGAGTACATGGCGCAGAATCCTTCGGTGGACGAGGACGCTGTTGACATTGCCATGGATGATTTGCGGAATATTGCCAACAGGCAGATTGGCGTAATCGAATTATCCGGAGAACTGGATATAGAGAGAGTTACAGAGATTTTCATACGCATCAACAGCAAAGGTGTACCGTTAAATCAGGCCGACTTCGTCATGTCGACTATCGCGGCAAATGAAACCTATGGTGGAAACCTGCTTAGAAAATGCATCGACCATTTCAGTGAACTGGCCGTCCGTCCGGAGTTCTATTCCACCCTGATGAATAATGACAAAGAATTTGCAGAGTCACCGTATCGCTCTCAGATAGAATGGCTGCGTAAGGAGAATGATGATATCTATGATCCGTCTTACGTCGATGTCCTGCGAGTCGCATTCACTTCAAAGTTCAGCAGGGGTAAAATGGCGGACTTGGTAAGCTTATTGTCCGGACGAAATTTTGAGACCAGAGACAACGAAGATTCCATCAAAGAGGATACTTATGGAAAGTTGACGGAAGGAGTGTGCGCATTCATCAACGAAACCAACTTTAAGCGGTTTGTCATGATAATCCGCTCTGCCGGTTTCTGTCATTCCAAACTCATCCGGTCGCAGAATACATTGAATTTTGCATACATCCTGTTTTTGAGATTGAGAGAGAAGGGGTATCAGCCTGAACACATTGAAAAATACGTACGGAGATGGTTTGTCTTCTCCATACTGCGAGGCCGCTACAGTTCCTCCCCGGAGAGTAACTTTGATTATGACGTAAAACAGATAGACCGTTATTCTGACTTTGGAGAATACCTGGCAGAGACCGAGGCGGCAGAACTGTCAGATGCCTATTGGGACTTCGGTGCTATTCAGCAACTTACGACATCAGTTGCCAGCAGCCCTATTTTCAATGTTTTCCTTGCGTCGCAGTGTTACCAGAATAGAAAAGGATTCCTCTCTACCGCGATAACTGTCCGCGACATGATAGAGCAGAAAGGGGATGTGCACCATATCTTCCCTCGCGAATATCTGAAAGCCAACGGCATTCCTAAATCGGAATACAACCAGATTGCCAATTATACCTACACTCAGACTGAGATAAACATCAATATCGGTAAAAAGTCCCCGAGCGATTATTTAGGTTATGTGAAAAATGTGCAGTGTGCAGGCGGTCCTACGAAATACGGAGCAATCTCGGACTACAATACTCTAACCGTAAATCTCGAGGAAGACTGCTGCATTCCAGTGGATATCATCGATATGAATGTTGACAACTATCCTGATTTCTTGGCCCGGCGCCGTAAATTGATAGCCCAAAGGCTTAAAGAATATTATTTTTCGCTTTAATTTAGTTCTATGACGATTATGCCGAACGAAATTCAATTCATATTATACAATCTTCCGGAAGAGGAGGGCAGGGTACAGGTTGTCATCAAAGATGAGACGATTTGGTGTACGCAAAAGGCGATGAGTCGGCTTTTCGGGGTAGATAAATCGGGTATCAGCCGCCATATTTCCAACATATTTAAAGACGGAGAATTGCAGCAGGATGCGACAGTTGCAAAAATTGCAACTGTCGTGAATAGGGGTATAAGGGGAGAAGTGGAAGAATCTGTGGATTTTTACAATCTTGACATGATTATCTCTGTCGGATATAGGGTTAATTCGATACAGGCAACCCGTTTCCGTCAGTGGGCGACCAAGGTGCTCAACGAGTATATCCGCAAAGGATTTGCTCTTGATGATGACCGGCTGAAGCAGGGAACGGCAGTTTTCGGAAAGGATTATTTCCGCGAGTTGCTTGAGCGCATCCGCTCCATCAGGGCCAGCGAGCGCCGGATCTGGCAGCAGATTACCGACATTTATGCCGAATGTAGCATTGATTACGATAAAGATTCGCCGACGACGCAGGACTTTTATGCGATGATTCAGAACCGTTTTCACTATGCGATTACGGGTCAGACTGCCGCTGAGATAATATACGGCAAGGCAGATCATACGAAGGAGCACATGGGACTGACAACATGGAAGAACGCTCCTGACGGCCGTATATTGAAATCAGACGTCTCACTCGCAAAGAACTATCTGGACGAGAGAGAAATCCGCCAGCTGGAACGCGCCGTGACCGGATACTTTGACTACATAGAAGACCTTATTGAGCGGGAGAACACTTTCAGCATGTCCCAGTTCTCGGCAAGCGTTAACGAGTTCCTTGCATTCCGACGTTATCAGATTCTACCCGACAAGGGACGTATATCGGCTGCTCAGGCCAAGGCAAAGGCCGAGCAGGAGTATGACATCTTTAACCGCACTCAGCTGATTGATTCGGACTTTGACAAACAGGTAAGAAAAATGCTGGAGCAAGAGAAAGCTTGACCAGGCACATATATGTAATACTATAAAATATTAAGCCTCAATATATCATATAATATAGAAATAGATGCTTTTTCATTTACTATATGATGTGTTGAGGCTTAAGATCAGATTATTGATATTACAGTCCTCCTTTCTCAATTTGTTTTATCATTATCCTTTTGACTTGTTTAAATGAAACGGGTGTATAGTTGTTGTTGTCAACTCCGACATCATACTGTGTCGGATAGAGGTACTGAAGCCGGGCAGCGTCAATTCCGGTATTGTTCTTTCTTGTGTGTACATGTCCGAACAGCTGCCACACATCTTTATATCCGCCGTCAAAGCATAGAAAAGGATAATGGTTCAAATATATTTTCTGCTTGCCGACCGTTATGTGCATTTGCATTGCCACATGCTCAAATCTGTCAATGTACCCCTGGCGTATATTTTTCAAATCGTGGTTGCCCATAATCAGATATATCCTGCCGTTCAATCTGTTAAGTATTCTAGTCCATTCAGCAGAGCCGCCAAGACAAAAATCTCCCAAATGAAAAACAATATCATCCTGGCCGACTGTATTATTCCAGTTGGATATGATAGTTTCATTCATCGTTTCCACATCCTTGAACGGCCTGTGGCAGAAGCGAATGATATTCCCATGGTAAAAATGGGTGTCAGATGTAAAGAACACCTTGCTGCCGTCAAACTTAAAGTTCATTTCTTTTCAATTTATGCGCATCACTGCGCGTTAATAACTTAATTAATTGTCAATCAGACGAAATAGCCTATAAACAAAATAGTTGGAAAGTTCGGTAAGGACTTTCCAACTATTCAGTTACTGGTTCGAAAAGTACAATAGTGTACTTTTATGTCCGTTGGAAAGTATTTACTATTATACGAGGTTCAATGCGTGAGATATGAACACTCAATACCACATCAGAGCGTTTATTGTTCTTAATGGAGGTCGTTACTGATAATATGTTCATTCTGTTTTTAAGCATTGATAATATTGAATGTCTCAAAATCGATGCAAAATTAGCAAATAAAATTTATAATCGGATTATTTTGTCATCTTGTATTTTATTGCGATATTTGCATTACGATAAATTTGTAACGAGATAATAGGAATAGCATGAAGCCCAATAATCCTTTCCTCATTTCTGGATATTACAGCCCGGAGTTCTTTTGCGACAGAGAGCAGGAGACCAGAACTATTCTCGACGCGCTCCACAATGGACGCAATGTGACATTGATTGCTCCACGCCGAATGGGAAAGACCGGACTGATCCGTCATGCGTTTTACCGTCTGAAAGAGCAGCAGCCCGATATTGTCACCTTCTATTTGGATATCTACTCAACCCAGTCGTTGGGCGATTTTGTACGGTTGCTTGCCGCTGCGGTGTTGGGGAAGCTGGATTCCGCCCCGCAAAAGGCTTTTAGCCGTATAAGCCAGTTTTTCCGCAGCTGCCGTCCTGTGTTTACTTTTGACGAAATGACAGGTGTTCCCAAGGTGACGATTGATGTGGCTCCGGCTGAGGAAGAAAACACTTTGAAAGAGATATTCGAGTATCTTGGCTCATCTGAGAAACGGTGCTATGTCGCCATAGACGAGTTCCAGCAGATAGCCGAATATCAGGAGAAAGGCGTAGAAGCGCTATTGCGTTCTTATATCCAGTTCTTGCCCAATGTGAATTTTATCTTTGCCGGCAGCAAGCAGCATCTGATGCAGGAGATGTTCACTTCGTCGAAAAGGCCGTTCTATCAAAGTACGCAACCTCTCACAATCGGACCGATACAGCGGGATGAATACGCAGGTTTCGCGACAGGGCATTTTGCCGCACACGGTGTGAAATTGCCTCAAGAGGTTTTCAATACGATATATGAAAAATACGAGGGGCATACCTGGTATGTGCAGTGTCTCCTCAACCGCCTGTACGGGTACGACCGGGATGTGGACATGGAACTGGTTTCATACGCCACAGAACAGATATTGGCCGAGTACAGCTACATATACGCAGACCTGCTGAAAGCATACTCTTCCGGTCAGGTGCGCCTGCTGAAAGCTATCGCCAAGGAGGGCTGCGTCAAGGAGGTTCTGGCCGGAGACTTTATCAGCACCTACGGACTTCGCGCAGCAAGCAGCGTGAGTGCAGCAATGAAGAAGTTGCTGGAAAACGAACTGGTTTATCAGACTGCCGACGGCTACATCATTTATGACCGCTTTATGGGGGAGTGGCTGAGGAGGCAGGTGTTTTAATAACAACTTACATTGCTATTTATTCTAACTTACTTTCATTATGAAATTAGAACACAAAAATGAGTACTTTGAATTGAACTCTCTGTTCAGGGTTGCTTATGAAATTCTGAATCGAGATAATGAAAAATGTATTGAACATGCTTCAGAAACAGATATTCCTATTGAAGATAGGTATAGATTTGTTTTCGACGAGTATGTCAAAGAATTAGATACTGCAGAAATTCAATATACATCAGAAACAATAGAAGAGATAGAAAGCAATTTAACATTAATAGTAAATGCAAGTAAGTCTTATTTGTTGGGAAACATTGAGGATTCATTAAATTATGCAGAAACAATATTTAAAAAGTTAGAAAAGAGAATTGTAGAAATAAAAGAGAATGCGTATTTTTATAGGGCAAGAGCAACTTCTTTTTATCAATCATTGGACAGAAAAGAAATGTTTCATATTCCTTTTAATAAAAGATACCTTATTGGTAACCAAAGGTATAGCACATCTGGCATACCTTGTTTATATTTAGGGGAATCGACTTATATATGCTGGGAGGAATTGGGGCGCCCAAACCCATATACATGCAATTTTATATGTGCGAAAAATGTCAAACCATTGAAGGTGCTGGATATGACTATACCTTCAATCAGCGAGTCAAGTTCAGTGTCAATAATCCCAATAATATTATCCTCCTGTTTGTCTTCTAGAAAAAATAGGGTATTTAAACAAGAATACATCCTTCCACAACTTATAATGTATGCAATAATTAAGCGGAATGAACAGGTGTCAGGTATTAAATACCATTCAACTTCTTTGTTTTATTCCGACTATCCCTTTTATTCAGATGCCAATAAATTGAAATCGGATATAGAAAAGCACAACAATTATGTGTTTCCAGCATTGAATAAAGGAGACGACAATGATTTTTTATCAGATGATTTGGTTAATTGTTTTCACACAACTAATACATTTTCCATTTGGCAGCACCAACTTGTTTCCAGCAAAGAATATATGCCGATACCATCAGGAGAGGGTGGCATAGATACTACTCTTAATTATCTAAATAATTCAGCTTTTGGACAATTGGATAGAATATTTATGAAAAATGATTTCGCTTCGTTAAAGCAGGATATAACTGGAATCGTTAATACAAGGTTACATGAATTCGATATACGAATAAATTAATATTTGTAATATTTTAAATTGTTATATTTGAATATAATTCAAGATGAAGACTCAAACATTTGTAAATACTATTTATAACGAGGACGCAAGAGAGATTCTTAAGGTTATTCCTAAAGGAATCAAGGTGAAGACAACAATAAC
>HF990388.1:5483-9078 GCA_000432775.1 Alistipes sp. CAG:831 | reverse complement strand
GGCGTCTATAAGCTCTTGCTCATTGTCCACAATAGGTATTTCTGTACCAGGCTGCTCGAAGGGATCTTCGACTATGATCTCGAGGGAGCCTTCACTGGTATAGAAGTTACCTATGAC
The DNA here is from genome assembly GCA_000432775.1 of Alistipes sp. CAG:831. GTDB lineage: Bacteria > Bacteroidota > Bacteroidia > Bacteroidales > UBA932 > Coprenecus. Next base: position 8,961 of record HF990388.1, on the reverse strand, counting down.
GGTGGTCAGTTTATTTTTCTGCAGGGGAATTGATGAGAGGTTGCGTGTTCCTATCCCGTTGTTTTTCTGGTCATAGCAGGTAACATCCATGGAGTAGGAGGTGCTTTGGTCGGCTGCGAAGATGTAATAGTACCCGAGCAGATAGGAATCAGGGTATTCGTCGCCGTTTACCAGCGCGTTTTCCTTGGTGCTTTCAGCGTTGAGCTGGCCTATGGTGATGGTCTGCTCAAGCGGAAGTCCGGTGAGGGCATTGAATGAGGCGGGGACAGTTGCATTCCCAAATTCTACGGAGACCCGTGCCGGATATTCGCTCTGTACGGCTCCGTCGGAGATTCTGTCGGTCGCCAGAAGCCTTATCTTGCCGAAGGGGCGGTGCAGTTTTATTCCGGAGATGTTCTGGTTTTTGGACAGATCCACTTCCTGAGTATGGAAATAGGCATCGATGGCCTCGGATGCCAGATCCTCGAGTTCCGTGCCTTCCTTGTATGAGATGTCAGTTAGGGGATCTGTATCGTAGTAGAGTCCTTCGGTGTCTTCATTGCTGTCCTCAGGTACGAAATCTGCCCAGAATACAAAGTCGTATTTCTTGGCAACCAGGCGGGCTGAGATGGTCACGTCCGTTGTAGTAAAGTCGTCAGGAACTATTACTGTCTTACGGTATACCCGTACTGGATCCTCATCCTGCGTATACACTTCGAGAATATATCTCAGATCGTATTCCGTGTGATCTACATTGACTGCTCCTCCGTTGTGGGAGAAAGCAGCAACAGGATCTGCGTAGGTGGATATGCCGCCGGGGATTCCGGCAGTGACGGTAAATTCCACTTCTCCGGTCACGGTCCCGGAGTCAGGAATCTCTCTCTGGCATGATATCGCTGTGACAGCGGTGATGGCCAGGATTACTGCTGAGATTTTTTTCATGGCTGGAAAGTATTTAATTTTTATATATTTTCAGGATTGTCGAAGGTGTCGCTGATGATGATTTCCACATCGCCTTCGTTGCTGTAGAAGTTTCCGACGAGTGTGGTAAGTTTGTTTTTCTCCAGAGGTATCTGCGAGAGCTGCTTTTCACCTATTTTCCTGTTCTGGTCCAGTGAACTGAATACCTGTACGCCGAAAGCATAGGAGGTGGAGGCATCCGAGGCAAAAATATAGTCGGAGCCTATGATGTAGGCATCTTCAAGGGGCTCGTAGCCTTGGACAGTGGCTGTCTCCTGATACACGGTAAATGTGTACTGTCCTGCAGCTACGGAGCCGGAAGCTTTGCCGGTGAGGGCGTTGAATGTGCCTGGCAGTGTCAGGTCAGTGCCGTATGTGACGGTGGCTGTGCCGGGCCTGTCCCCGAGCTGGCCGTCCACTGCGTCAGTGGCGATGAGGCGTATCTTGCCGAATGGGCGGGTGAGCTCCACTTTCCCGATGGACTGTCCCGAGAGGGTAAGGTCTACGGGCTTGCTGGCATAGTAGGCATCTGCGTATTCGTTGCCTGCCTGGCGGCCCTCGGAGGATATCGTTATCTCCTGCAGTCCGTTGGTGGAAGACGTGTTGTAGACATGGTCTTCGGATGTGGCCTGAGGCACGAAGTCGGCCCAGAATATGAAGTTGTATTCCATGGCCACGAGACGGGCGGTGAACTTGACTGAAGTGTTGATGAAATCATTGTCTACAGTCACTGTCTGGCGGTAGGCGAGGCGGCTTGGGGTCTCGTCGGTCCAGGCTTCCATGATGTATCTCAGGTCGTACTGGGCCGGATCTACGTTGTATGCCCCGCCCAGATTGGAGAATCCTCCTTCCGGGAGCTGTCCGCCGGCATAGGATGAGATGCCCTGCGGAAGTCCTACGGTCACTTCAACGGTTTTGGTTTCGCCCGTGTCAACGGACGTCTCTTGCTGGCATGCCGTAGCGGAAAGTGCAGCGGCTGCTATGATGAGTGTGCGTGTCAATGAGTTTTTCATGGTTTTGTCTAATTTTCAGGGTCGGACAGATTTTCAGGGGAGTCGAAGTTGTCATCGACTATTATGGTTATGGTGCCTTCGCTGGAGTAGAAATTGCCGACAACGGTTGTGAGCTTGTTGGTGGATACAGGTATGGACGAGAGGCTTACTGTGTTGAGTTTCACAGTCTTGCCTGCATCTCCATATACCGTGACGTCCATTTCGTGTGAAGGTGTCTCGTCGTTGGCCAGGAAGTAGTTGAAACCGAGCAGGTAGGAGCCTGTGTAGGTGGTGCCGCTTACGACGGCGTCTTCAGGAACTACATTGAAGTCGAAGACATTTGTCCCAGAGGCTTTCGTGCCGTCGTTGCTTACGGTAGCCTTTTGCGTCAGGGCGTTGTATGTGTCAGGGAACTGGGAATCCTTGAAGTCTATGGTGGCTACTACAGGATGGATGTCCACGAATCCGTCGCTGTCGACGTTGTCGGTGGCGATGAGGCGTATCTTGCCGAACGGTCTCTGAAGAGTTATGCTTTTGGTCATGCCTTCCGTGATGAAATCCACCTGCTCTACGGCGCAGTAGGCATCCATCTCATCGGATGCCATATCACCGGGGCCGGCGATGTCTTCTGAGTAGGTTATGTTCTGGAGGTTGGCGTCGGTAGAGTAGTGAAGGTCTTCGCTGGTGTCTTCTGTGACGAAGTCGGCCCACAGCACGAAATAGTATGAGAGGGACTGGAGTCTCATATTGAAGGTGACCGGGGTCTTGTGGAAGTCCTTGTCAATGGTCTGGACGTCACGGAATGCGAGTCTTGGAGTCTGCTCGTTGGTCCATACTTCAATGATGTATCTCAGGTCCAGCTGCTCGTGGTCCACGTTCAATGCACCTCCCTGGTGGGAGAAGGCGTCCGATGACGAAGCGTCGCCGTCTGCATACGTTCCTATCGCTCCGGGTATTCCTGCGGTGAGGGATATGTCTACAAATTCCCCTTCGGAAGGCGTTTCGGCCTTCTGCTGGCAGGACACTGCTGCAAGTGCCGCTGCGAGAATCAGTAATGATCTGGTTAATTTCATGTTGCCTGTGTTTTTCATGTTATGCTTCTATAATATTTTCCCTTTGACTGTCGTGAGGGCATTGCGTCTGACGGTAATGTCTGAGACCGGTTTAGCGACACTTTGATTGTTTTCATCGCTGACTACTATTGTAAAGCTGTATTTATTGCTTTTCTGTTTAGGAACGAAAATGTAGCCGGTGAAAAGGCAGAGTCCGGTACCGTCCTCGAATGTAGATGTGCAGGCCGGGGTCTCGAAAATGTCATTATCATTAGTGGCGGAAGTGACATCTCCGGCAAGTGCATTATATTCCACGGGGATGCTGACGGGGTTGTCAAAGGTCAGTTTTGTCGTGTATTCGGTGCCCGGGTCGGGTTCTGTCATGTCATCAATGACCCTGATCTTGGCGAAGGGGCGTTTGAGGGTTGCTCCTATGACCTTGCTTCCGCCTGTGAGGTCTACTTCCGCAACAGCGGTGAAGGCGTCGTACTCGTC
>HF990388.1:3338-5454 GCA_000432775.1 Alistipes sp. CAG:831 | reverse complement strand
ATGCTGACCCTTCAGGAAATCCGATGGCTGTGAGTCCACCAGTTTCAGAGACAGTATAGTAAGCAGTGACGGTTCCGTTATTGTTTTCCTTTACTATATCAGCCCAAAGCACCATTTTGTATTTTTTTGCCAGCAGGTTCAGATTGTACTCTACGGTTAATGAAGAGAAATCGGTAATGACTGGTTGGGCCCTGTATTCAAGTGTTTCTACATTGTCATTTTCAGACCACAGCTCCATCATGTATCTGAGCTGGTAGCCCTGACCCGCGAGGTTTGTCAGCCCGCCGTCTGCCGAGGCTTTGGTCCCGCCGTCCATGGCGGCATCGAGCGATGCAGTGACTGTGAGGGTGGCTTCTTCCCCGTCAGGTGCCTGAAACTCCCTCGTGCAGGAGACTGCAGCTGCTGCCAGGAGGGATACCATTATTATATATATAGCTTTTCTTTTCATGGCTGTCGTTTTATCCTATTGGCACTACTATTTCTTCATCGAATCCGGGGTCGATGCCTATCTCTCCGTCATCGATGTCTCTGGTCAGGAATTCGCCCCTGACGATGGTGAGTCTGTTGCGTTCCAGGTTGATCCTGATGTCTCTGGAGGTATTGATGAGCTTGTCTTCTGCAGAGTAGACGCTGAAGTTGAGGTAGTAGAATGTCTCCTTGTCGTCTACGAACACGTAGTCGGAGGCGAGGATGGCTTCTTTCTGTTCTACGGTCTCCACTACATCGAAGGTGTATCCGACTCCGGCTTCGAATGCGTCAGGTACGCTGTAGTAGACATTGTATCCCATGGGGAAGTACAGTCCGTAGGCTGCTTCGGTGTGGGCCGGCCTGATGGAAGAGTAGGAGCTTGTGGCGTTGTTTTCGATGTATTTGTTGATGTCGGTCGTGACTACCTGGTATACGGCGAAGGGCCTCTCCACGGGTATAGTCATTTCTATCTCGGCAAAGCGCTCGTTGGCATAGGGTATGAGGTCCAGGTTCTCCTGGGCGGAGAATGCATCCTTGGTGACGTCGTAGCCGGGATATGCTCCGTCTATGCGGTTGATCCTGATTTCGTGCAGGTTGGCAGTGCTGTAGTAGTAATCGGTGTCGGTACCTTTGATTACGAAGTCGATCCATACCATGACGCTGTAGACGCCGGCATGGAGCTGTATCTGTTCGTCAATCCTGTACACGCCGTCTTCGATGATGGTCTCTTCTGTCTTGACTATCCTCTTTTGCAGACTTCCGACTGTCTCGGCATAGGAGTCGGATACCTTGTAGATCTCGACGATGTACCTGATGTCGTAGGCGGAGCCGAGCATGTCCATGTAGGTCTGTATGATCGGGTCCCCGTCGTTGAGCTCCATGTCTATGTCCAGCGAGAGCTTGACATCTATGAGGGAAGGGTCTACTCCGGGTTCTCCGGGGTATTCGTGGATGGTCTTGCAGGCAGTCAGTGACAGGACGGCAGACAATAGTATGAAGATGATCTTTCTCATGGCTTACCTCCCCTGTTTGTTTATGTTGATGATATATACTACGCTTATTCCGGCTTTGGTGAGTCCCCAGTAGTTCTTGACTCCCGAGTTGTACTGTATGCCGTTTTCGACGTTGTAGAATACGTCGTAGTGGATGTTGGCGTATCCGGCTCCTATGGTGAATTCAAGGCTGAGGGACGGGAGTATCTTCCAGGAATAGCCGTAGCTGATGCCTGCTCCCATGAGCGGGCGGTCGGCGCTGTCCTGGTAGCGGTTGTTGTTGCTGAGTGCTATGTTGAACCAGGCGAAGTTGCCTGTCAGACCCAGAAAATGCCCTTCGGTATATCCCTTGAACCAGAAACGGAATTCTGGCTGGAAGGCGAGGGCGCGGAGTCTGTAGTTGTTCTTGATGGTGTAGGGGCTGTAGATGACAGGGAAGTCAAATGAGAAGTGTTTGCCGATTCTGGCTTCCACTCCGGCATTGGCCACTCCGGCAAAGAGGACTAGGGCGTTGGTCTTGACACCCAGTATCGGCAGCTTCTCTTCTGTTCTGGCGGTCTGTGCTGTGGCCTGGACCGATGCTGATGCTGCTGTGTCGGGTGCAGTTACAGTATCCTGTACGGCCAGTGTGTCTGCCGGAGGCAGTACGGCAGCCG
>HF990388.1:0-3320 GCA_000432775.1 Alistipes sp. CAG:831 | reverse complement strand
GGCAGCCGCAGCTGTCGTGTCCGGCCTTGTGGTGCTGTCCTGAAGCTCCTGCACGGTATCGCGCTCGATTTCTATGTACAGGCCGTCACCGTAGTTGTCTGTACTGTCGGTTGCTACTGGATTTTGCTCAATTTCCGTGCGGGTCTGTTCATCGAGAGCCCCTGTGTAGATGATTCTGATTCTGGAGTATCTGTAGTGGGCGAAGAATCTGGCCCTCATGTATCTGTATGGCTCGCCGCCGTGGAGGTCCATGAGGTGTTTCCTGCGGCTGTCCACCAGGGTGCCGTCCTTCCAGGTCTCTTCGGGCTGGTTGTCGATGATGTACAGTACTTCTTCCCTGTACTGCATGTCGGATCTGTCTACGGAGTCTCTGAGATGGTCCCAGGCGATGCCTCCGTCAATGCATGTGATCAGTGAATCGGGCAGTCCGCTGAGTCTCTTGACCAGGTCCCGGGCGGTCGCGTTTCTCTCGGCGATGAATCTCCTGTTGCTTATCACGTCTCCTTCCATGGATGCAAAGGAGGTGATGACAACCTTTTTTACGGAGACATCGGGATTGATTCTGACGTTGTCAAAGAAACCTTTGAGTCTTCGGATCGAGGCGCTGTTGCGCATGAAGACAGTGTCAAGACCGGTTTCGCTGAAACCGTAGTTGAGTCTGGCCCTGTCCGAGTCCTCATGCTGCGTGTCCTGTGCCTGCGCAGCATGGGCGAAGGCAAGTAATGCAATTATTGTCAAAACTTTAGCGAGTCTCTTCATAGCGTGTTTTTTTGTTTGTACGCATGTACAAAAAATTTCTGCTAATTTAGGTATAAGCCGTATCGCGGCTTTTACACTTTAGAGACAATCGCTTTTGTTGTTGTTTCTGTTAATTGCCCAGTATTTCAGAATAATAGGAGGTGTGTTCGTAGTCGCTGTTGAGCTTTCCCAGATCAGGCTGCATGATGTAGACGGTGAGTCCGCAGCTGGTCTCTATGTTGAAGGAGTACGGATAGCCGGACATGAAGGTTTCTGTCGCGTTGCTGTACATGACTGCCTTGTCCAGAATGGACCTGTATCTTTCCATGTACTGGACCTTGCTTTCGCCCATAACGGCTTCGAGATACTCTGTGAGGTCGAAGAACAGGTGATAGTGGTTGCGGTTGAAATGCTGTATGCCGGACGGGTCTGATATGAGGTAGGTCCCTTTGTCCATGAGTCGGCCTGTCTCCTCTGCAAGTTCTCCTATAAGGGTCAGGTCAATGGCGGAGATAGTGGCGGAACGCATGGCTCCCTGCATGGAGTCCCAGTGGTCGAAATATGCTTTGGCGAAGCCTGCAATGTCTGGCTCATCCTCAAAAAGCAGGTATAGCGCTTCCTTGTAGGTGCTTTCGAAGCCTGGTGAGAGGATTTCGGCGGATGAGGCGATCAGGCCGTCGGCGGCATCCTTGAGTTCGTAGGCTACTTCTATTCCGGCCATGTAGCAGGCTTCGAGGGCGATGAAGTCATATTTCTGCCCTCCGGGGAGGCGTATGGCCCCGGCAAAGTCTGCAAGCGTCATCTCATCGCTGCCGTCCTGAAGTATTGTGGCCGGACTTGATTCTGCAGATGAGTCGGTGCCGTACCCGGTGGGGTCTGAGAGTGCGCCTTGCGGAAGCCATCCCGAAGCATGGGAAAAACATATTAGGCCGTACGAGTCGGCAGGGTAACGTTGTACTATCCCGGCAATTACGGATTTCAGGTTTTCCGGATCAGCTGAGTCGAGTGACGGGTATGTCTCGATGTCTATGGGGCCGTCCCGTGTTATCTCGATGAGTTTGGGCATGTCCGTGCGGTAGTCTGCGAAGACAGCAAGTCTGTTCCTTTCGGCATCTACGTTTTTGAAACCTTCAGCGAGAGCGGATATTTTGGAATCCACTTCCCCGGACAGGTTGTTGTCTCCTGCAAGATAGACTATGACTGTCCTCTGTGTTTCTGCCGGTTCTCCGGTGGGTGTGTCCTTGCACGACTGTGCGGTTGCTCCTGCCATGATTGCGGCGAGTGCAAGTATGAGTATTCTGTCCGGTCTGCGCCTTGTCTTGTCCGCTGTATCCATTTTACTTGCCGTCGATGCGCAGTTGGGTAGGGGTCTTGCCCCAGTTTTTCCTGCAGTATTCTGTCAGGTATGCCGATGACGAGAAGCCCATGTTGTAGGCTATCTCTGTGAAACTCTGATCCGTAGATACGATTGTCTTCAGCAGTTCCGTGTTTCTCATGTTGCGTAGCCATTTTGATGCGGATATGCCGAAGGATGCCAGGAAATGACGGTTGAAAGTGGTTCTGGACATCTTCAGTTTTGTCGCGAGCTCGTCTACGGATTTGAATGTCCTGTAATTGCTTATCACATCGTTGATGAAGTCTATGTCCGTGCCCAGCAAAGGGGAAAATATGGCGCTGAGCCTTTCTTTGTCATAGTATGTTTCCAGGTAGATGAACAGCTCTTCAAGTTTAAGCAGGCTGTAGTTGGAACTGAACTGTTCCTCTGAAAGCATGCTTGTCAGGTTGGAAAGGAATTCCGATGTGTGTCTTTCCGTTTCCATGTACGGCATACTGAATTTGCCCTCGTCCGGACTGTTTCTTTTCCATTTTGCAAGGCGTTTGAGGAAGTACTTGATATATCCGTGGGAATAGATCTGGAAATTGCACACGACAAGTCTTGACTCCGTATTGAGGGCATCGATGTCATATCCTGCGTTCATGGGTTTGAGGAAGAAACAGTCTTTCTCTATTATGTACGTGTTCCCGTCGGAATGGTTTACTGCAACTTTGCCTAATGATGTGAAAAACAACATGAGGCTGTTCCCTGGACTGAATGATGCCCTTCTGTTTGCAGGGATATCGTACCACGCCCAAATTCTGTTCTGCGTGTGGTCCGTGCAACTGGAGTAACTGTCTGAATCGGTCTGATGCATTTTCATAATTTCAAGAGGTAAATGCAAAAATACTATATTGATTTAACTAATTGTTTATGAAAAATTAACAAAAAGTTATGAAAAATAACTAAAAGTGTTGAATGCCGCAACGGAATGTCTCCGGCAATGCATGTTTATGCCGGAGTGTTTTCCATGAATATGGAGCCCTTGAAATCCTGTCCTATTGCTTGAGAAGGTAGCCTCCCTGGTCTCCTCCTTCTGGTCCAAGTTCTATGATATGGTCTGCCGCAGCTATGATGTAGGGGGTGTGTTCGACTACAATGATGGTGTGGCCGCGGTCAAGCAGGGCCCGGAAGGATGCGAGCAGTTTTTCTATATCGTCGAAGTGGAGGCCTGTGGTTGGCTCGTCAAATATGAACATGATAGGTT
>HF990387.1 GCA_000432775.1 Alistipes sp. CAG:831 | reverse complement strand
ACAAAAGGGGGAGAAGTGGGCGTTGTGGCAAGGGCGTTGTGGATTGTGGATTATTCCCAGCCGCCAAAGCATCTTGCGAATTGCTCGGAAGTTATGTTGGACTCGGAATGCCGCATACGGATTTTCGTGCTGATCGCCATTTTGTCTTCATGCGACAGATGGACGTAACTGCTTTTCCGGAGACGTTGTGCTTCGCAGTCTATTTCCGCGCACAGTTCCATATCGGAAATCTGCTCTTCCTTGTACCAGCGGGAACTTTTCTTTTCGAAGGCCTCTATCTGCTTCTGTTCCATCCACGGTTCTATGTTCCGTATAGTTACAGGGGGCTCCTCTTTGTCCGCTTCCATCTGGGACCTGGCCCATTCCTGGTAGTCCCGTCTGTGCAGGTTGTACTGGAATGCATTGTATGTGCCGAAATAGTTCTCTACCATACTGATCTCTACGAACGATGACGGGTCTACTTCTCCGGTGTCGAGAAATGCGACATTTCCTTTCAGATATTCCCGTTTCCTGTACAGGCGTCCGGAATCGGATTGTATCCTCCTTGGGAAACTTTCAGAGTCCTCGTATCCGCATTCCTGGACAGCCCTTTCCATCGAACTCCTGAAATACAGGCCGACAGTACTGTATGGATAGCTGAACGGGTTCACGGCAACATTGTGGTGTACAGGATTTCTGAGCACATAACTTATTGCTGCCGTGATGTGCTCGATGTGTTTCAGCTCCCTGCAGAAAAAGTATTTATCGCCAAGTGTCCCTTTTCTGGAATATTTACAGTTGAAACTGGATGTGTATGAATGCCTCAGCCTTCTGCAAAACGATGACGGAGAGTCTGTCAGCAGTATCAGATGAACGTGCGTTGACATAACCGCGTATGCAAGTATCTGCGATGAAGTGGAAACTGATGTCTGAGCAATGCGGCAGATCAACCTTCCGTAATCGTTCCTGTTTCGGCAAATTACCTCTGAATGAGAAGTATAGCACAAATGATAAAGTCCCTTCATATTCTTCCCTCCGGCTATTTAGTGATGATTATACAGCAAAGATAGGAAAATCTGGAGAAAAACTGCTGCGGGAAGTCTTTTCCTGACGAAAAATTTCTGCCGGATATTCTGTCGTGCACTTCCATGTTTCGCCGTGTTGCCGTCGCGGTGCTGCCATGGTGTTGCCGTCGCGGTGCTGCCGCTGTGTTGCCACACCGCCCACAGAAGGGGGAGATGTGGGCG
>HF990386.1:47670-49190 GCA_000432775.1 Alistipes sp. CAG:831 | reverse complement strand
TATGGCTAAAGGTATGGAGAGGGGTATGAAGCAGGGCATAAAGCAGGGTATGAAGCAAGGGCTGGAGAAAGGCATGAAACAGGGCATGGAGCAAGGACTGGAACAAGGTCAGCAGGAGGAACGCATAAGGAATGCCAGGGGAATGAAAGCCAAGGGGATTCCTGTTGAGGTCATATCTGAGATTACCGGGCTTACGGCAGAAGAGGTCGGGAAGCTGTAGGGTGAAGTGTCCGCCGAGAAACAGTTTTGTTGTAGGTCGGATTTGCATGAGTTCTACTTTGTAATTCAGGCTGCTGTACTACTGCAATGCAAATAAGACAAGTAAATTTGCATTGTGCTTGGTTTATCCGTATATTTAACGGGAAGGTTATAGTGATACCTATTATTACATTGCCCCCGTGGTGCGTTTCCCCAAGGACGGAACAACCTATGCCTTTGACGAGTATTTTACAGAGAGTGCGTTCGGCTCTGTCATCCAGCTTGCTGAGGATTTGGTCAATAAGTACATTTCATTGTTGAGATATAACGATATAGACCCAGTTGACCTTTAGTGCGAGATATTCGTTATTGACAGCACTATGTGTAGTATTGTGTATCGGTGGGAGGAGCAGCCTGTCTGCTTTCCCCGCCGATATGTCTTTTACTGTCCCTCAGGACACAGTGAGGACGGTGCAGGATACTTTACCTGATTTTGTGCTGCAGGAATTGACGGTAGTCAGCCGTATTCCCGGGCCTATGGTTTCTAAGTCAGGAAATGCCGTAGTGGTCTCGATACAGGGAATGCAGAATATGCCAAAATTCTTAGGAACCGCAGACCCTATGCGGTATCTGCAGACTTTACCTGGGGTGCAGGTCAATACCGAATCTTCCGCGGGTATTTTTATCCAGGGATGCGAGGACCATCATACAATACTGTCCATTGACGGTGCCCCGGTTTTCTATCCCAATCATCTGCTCGGATTGTTCTCGTCCTTCATACCGGCGCATTTCGAAGATATGGAGATCGAGACCTCATGTCACGATGCAGCATTTCCGAACCGTCTTGGAGGAGGTGTAAGTCTTTATTCCTATACCGGGTCTGACCGATCTATAGGAATAGAGGGCAATGTCGGGCTGATCAGTTCGGAATTGACGGTGCCCGTAAGATTCGGGGACAGGGGATTTCTCTCACTTTCCGCGCGTTCGTCCTATATAGGCCTGCTATACAGCTCGCTGTTGAGCTTCGATGGTATGGATGTGGGTTATGAGTTTCAGGACTTCAATCTTACCGGCTCATGGGCGCCCGGCGATAATGACAGACTGGTACTGTCGGCCTTTTTCGGGATGGACGGTATGAGCCTGGAAAACAATACCTCAGTGTCTGCGGATGTAGACTGGAGCAATCTGGCGGCATCGCTTTCATGGCGGCATAGTTTCAGGGACAACTCCGAGTTGAATACCACTGCCCGGTTTTCAGGATACTTGAACAGAATATACTTTGAGGAGCAGCCGGTCAGAGCCGATGCCGGTTCAGACGTGGC
>HF990386.1:0-47656 GCA_000432775.1 Alistipes sp. CAG:831 | reverse complement strand
TCAGACGTGGCTTTGGCTGGAGTGGAATCCGGTTTCCGAAAATCTGTCGGGGACAGATTTATCATCGACGCCGGAGTCGAGTGGAACACTTATTTATGCCATCCTCTGGCTTTGACCTCTGAGGGTCTGGGAGTAACTGTCGATGATGTCCGCTCTCTGGATATCATGCATGAGTTTTCAGTTTATGCCGGTTTTACCCACGATGTGAGTGAGCATTTCCGTTACGAAGTGGGGCTGCGTCCGTCATTATGGCTTGGACACGATATGACCGCAGCGTCCATAGATCCGCGTGTCACACTGCACTTCCCCATCAATGACCGGCATGAGCTCAGGCTGCATTACGGCAGGTACAGTCAGGCGCTGCACAAGGCGGCTCTTTTTGACGGCGGATTGCCTGCGGATTATTTTTTCCTTTCGGACAAGACAAATGTGCCGGAAAGGTCGCATTCCGTGTCTTTAGGCTACACGGGGTCGGTGCCGGACAAGTCATGGGCTTTTACTGCAGAACTGTATTTCAAACAATTGTACAATGTAATTGAGTCATCATCCGATGTGGTCGAACTTGTGTTTAACGGATTTGATTATCAAAAGGATCTCTTGTATGGCGATGGACGCAACTTCGGGTTCAACGCTATGATTCAGAAAAACAAGGGGTATGTAAAGGGCTACATATCTTATTCTCTGGGATGGGCATTGCGCAATTTCCCAGAAATCACGGACAGGTACGACATCAGGGCTGACCATGACCGGCGCCATAATCTGGTCGTGGCATTGAGTTCCCAGCCGGCAAGAAACTGGTCGCTGGGTGCGATGTTCGTGCTTGCTTCCGGAGCACCGTACTCGGAAGCTGTCAGTGCATATTATCTCAATGGCCATGTTATATACGAGTATGGTCCCCATAACGGGGCAACCATGCCGCTGTACCACCGTCTCGATCTTTCCTGCTCCTATTATATCATAAAGAGCATGACCCGCGAGCTGTCCGTAAATCTGTCGCTGTACAATGTATACGCGCATAAGAACGTCCAGTTCATATTGGCGTCCGGCAAATTCATGAGGCATGTCTCCGTGCTTCCTTACCCGATACCGTCTCTTAGTGTTTCTTTCAGATTTTGACTTTAGTATATGAGAAGGAGATTCATCATATTGTCTGTTCCAGTTATTCTTATGGCTGCAGTAGCGGCTGTTTCATGTACTCCGCAGCATATTCCGAGTGAACCGGAGATGGTGCTCGAAGGGTGGATTGATGAAGGCGGACACCCTGTCGTCATGCTTCATAAGTCGATAAATTTTACCGAGGATTTCGACACCTTTGACGAATTGGTCGGTGAAAAAGTAATCTATTTCGGGAAAGTGACGATAAGCGACGGCGAGACTTCGGCAATCCTTACCGGACGCTTGGATACCACTTATCTGCCGCCTTATACGTATTCATCTGTGCGAATTATGGGTGAGGCAGGGAAGACGTATTATGTGGAGGCGGAGTACGAGGGTAAAAAAGTGTCTGCGACGACTACAATACCTTCTAAGGCAGTGTTCGATTCGTTAGCCGTGGAGTCCATACCGGAGAAGCCTGGTTTTTTTCGACTTACCGGCTACCTCACGGACGGCAATGCGGGGAGCGGCTATTATGTGGTGTTTTACCGTTACAAGGGCGGGAAACAATATTGGAACTCTCTACATGGAGTGGCTTCAGGTCTTGCAGCGGATGCCTCCGGGGTAATAAGAATGCCCATCTACAAGAATATGTCGGGAACCTCATTGGTGGAAAATGATTCCATTTCCACGCGCTTTTTCCAGCTGGGAGATACTCTGGATGTAAAAATCGCCGCGGTGGACGATGTCTCGTATAGGTTTTGGGACAATTTTTCATCCTTGACAATCAGTTCAACGGTACCATTTTTACCTGTGAATGAGAATTTATTTACAAATGTTTCTGGAGGAAGAGGGTACTGGTGCGGCTACGGCAGTTCTACGTATAGGATAATCCCGGAATCTGATACCGTCCTGCGTTGGGAAGAATAAAAAAGTTCCGGCGGATTATCCGCCGGAACTTTTTTTATTCTTGGATGGGCAGTCAGTCGGTTAGAGGAGCTGGCCGCGTGCATTCTCGATAGCGCCCTTGAGCTCGAGGAGCTGGTCGCGGAGCTCGGCTGTGTTGGTGGCGTTGATTACCTCGAGGGGCTTCAGAATGGTCTGGAGCTGTTCAAGCTCGGGATGGTAGGGAATCAGGGATTTGATACCCTCGTGTACGAGTATGAAACGGTAGGAAACCTCTGAAGCGGCCTTGTCATCGAAGCAGGGCAGGAACTTGTCGATGTTCTGAGTGATGATGAAGAGCTGCTCAATGGTACCGGCAACTACGGCCTCCCAGAAAAGGTTGACTGTACCGGCCTTTACGGACTCGTTGTAGAATTTCTCTATTCTGGACTCGAGGGAACCCTCTGACTGGGCGTTACCGAAGGCGGGATTATTGATGTCGGCCTGCAGTTTGGCGATAGCCTGCTTGTAGCTGTCGACAGGCATGCCGTAGAGTTGGGCGACTGTCATGTCGCAGCCCAGCATGACCACTGCTCTGTATTTCTCGTTGAGGGTAACGGCCTCGTCAGCCTTGGATGCAGGGAGAAGGTATGCGGGTTTGTTTCTCTTCTCCTTGTCTGTAAGAGTAAGTTCTCCGTTCTGGATATCGACGATGACAGGAGTAGAGAGACGTCCCATTTCCTTAACGAGGGAGTCGAGCTTGATCTTGAGATCAGCCTTGATGTACTGCTCTTCTACGTTGGTTTTGGTCTCGGAATTTTTCTTGTTGCCTTGATTGTTGCCGCAGGCGCACACAAGTACCGTCATGGCGGCAGCTAAGATGAGAGTGATTTTTTTCATCGCGGTTAGATATTATTTGATAGTTATTTTCCTAAAAAATATTTTACCGAGCAAAGATAGGATGTTTTGTAAAAAATAGCAACTAATTTCCACGTTTTCTCAGGAACCTCCCGGGAATATCCAGGAAGAGCAGTAATCCGGCACTCAGGCACATAAGGACAAGAATCCCTGTATTGTATGCCAGGGTGCTGATTTTCAGATTTCCTACAATTTTGGTCGAACTGTAGAACGGGGCCCTGCCGTTATGGGAGGGAGGGTCGAGCCATACTTGTCCGACCTTGGGCACGATGGTCCCGTCGATTACGGTGTACAGCTCGTCCGAGGCAGAATTGATGACCAGAGACTCCAGAAAATTGTTCCAGTTGTCCCTGCGCAGCTCCAGCAGCGCTTCCCGTCCGTATTTGTTCCGGTAGTCCGTAAGAATCCGGTCGGCTGCGAGGGTGGCTCTGGTGCCTATTGTCCCCAGAGTGTCTTCTGCGTAAGTCAGCCATTCCCTGATGTCTGCCCGCAGAGTCGTGTCGAATGTTCCGTAGCGGATATCTTCCAGCCGGCCTTCATATGGCCTGATGTCGAACCGGTCCCAGAGTACCGGTATTCCGCGGCGAACTGTCTCCAGGTCCGTGCTGTCGGCATTCTCCAGCCTCGAGTCCAGTTCGCTGATGTATGCGGTGCGGTAGTACTGGGTCTGGTACTTGACCTTGTCGTATCCGAAGATGTCCCTCTCGAAATCATTGTAGGCAAATGAGCTGACAGCCAGGGCTTCGAAGGCCCACCGTGAGGGAATCACGTCCCCGATTACCGGTACGTTCCCTGTGGTTGAGCGCGGTGTGAGGTCCTCGAACTTGACCACCAGGCCGCAGAGCAGGATCTGGGGAATGAGCAGCAGGGGAATGGTGATGTATATCGAGACTATCGAACTCAGGGACTGGGAGAGGATGAGGCCGGTCAGGTTGGCCAGTACAGCCGAGAGGAAGAGAATGAGCCACCAGAACCAGAATCCGAATCCGATGCCCATGACGGTGTTTCCGACCAGGATAAAGAGCAGGGTCTGGATAAGTGACACTCCGCCGAGGTAGATTGTCTTGGACCACAGGTAGGAGGAACGGGACAGCCGCAGGAACTTCTCCCGCTTGAGCAGGGCCCTGTCCCTGAAAATTTCCTCGGCACTGACGCTCATCCCGGCGAAAATGGCCACGATGACTGCCATGAAGAGATAGGATACCAGGTTCTTGTTGTCAACGACGGTGTATCCGCTTTCGGGAGCGTAGCGGGTGAGCAGGGCTACAATCAGGGCAAGCAGTGGGGTCTCGGCAAGGGTGATGAGCAGGTATTGGGTGTCGGGAAGCTTGGTCCGCAGGTTTCTCTGCAGGAAAATCAGCAGCTGTTTCAGTTTCGACGGCCGCGTCTGTTCCGTCTCCGGAATGTCCCTTCGTTCCACTGGGGCACTTCTGTCCGTCCTCTCCAGGTACATTCTGTGCCATTCCTGCGGTGATACTTTCCGCTTTCCGGTGATCTGGCCTCTGTCATCCAGCGCTTTTTCGTCTATGATGTTGAGGATGATTTCTGGATTGACATTGCCGCAGAGGGAGCAGGTGCTTACTTCTGCGTCGGCGTAGTTGGCAGCCCGCTTGAAGTAGGTGATGGCCTCGATCGGATTGCCGTCGTAAACCGGATAGCCGCCTCTGTCGAGCAGCCACAGCCGGTCGAAGAGCTTGAATATGTCGGATGAAGGCTGGTGGATATTGACCACTATGAGCTTTCCTTTATAGGTCTGTTCCTTGAGCAGGTTGATTACCTTCTCGGAATCGGATGAGGATAGGCCGGAAGTGGGCTCGTCCAGAAACAGTACTGCAGGTTCGCGGATGAGCTCGAGGGCGATGTTGAGCCGTTTGCGCTGGCCTCCGGAGATGTATTTGTGGATAGGTGAGCCGACTTTCAGATGCTTGGTGCTCTCAAGGCCGAGTTCCCGGAGTATGGTGTCCACCCTGGCGGATATCTCCTCCATGCTCAGGTCGGCGAAGCAGAGGCGGGCGGTGAACATCAGGTTCTCATAGACTGTCAGTTCCTCGATCAGCAGGTCGTCCTGCGGTACGAAACCGATCAGGTCCTTGACCTTGGGGTCGGAGATGTCCCAGCCGTTGAGGGTGATGGAGCCGCTGTCGGGCGGTATGGTGCCGTTTAGTAGGGACAGTAGCGTGGACTTGCCGGTTCCGCTGCCTCCCATGACGGCTACCAGCTGTCCGCTGCGTAGGTCGAATGTGAGGTCGTGCATGCCGTTGTCGCTTCCGGGAAAACGGAAGTTGATGTCTCTGCCGGAGAGGACTATCTCGTGTTTCCGGCATCCGGTGTCGTACAGGGCGGAGATGTTGCTGTAGTAGAGCGGGAGCATGTGCCTGCTTTTGAGCACGCCGCTCTGCTGCCATACGAGGAATGTGCCCGGAAGGACGGGGATGTCGTTCATCAGCACTGTGTCGGGGCCATTGTAACTGAAGAGAATCTTGTTGTATCTCTCAAGGTTGATCAGGCGCAGCTCGCCGTTCATCCCATCGCGGGTGAGGGTGAGCACATGTGCGTTGGTCTCTCCGGAAACATAGCATACGAAGTCCGCAAAGATGTCTCCGTCCACTTCGAAGAGCTCGGCCACCTTGCGGAATATCTGCATGTTCTCCTCCGCGATACTCTCTCCTTTACCGGAGCCCGGAGTGGGGTCGCAGAACTCCATCAGACGCAGCAGCATCAGGGTCTGGTCCTCACGGGATATCTTATGCTTGATGTTGCTGCAGATACCTTCTATGATGGCGTCCTTGTCCAGTTCCGGGGATATGTCGTAGAAGTCCCTCAGGTCAGAGTACAGCGGTAGGTAGTCGTCCAGCATCCTGACGCCGAAGTGCTTGGTCAGGTAGTTGGAGAGCATCTGCAGGGACCGGCTCTTGTCGGTCCTGTTCACTGCGCCGAAGAGGGCGAAGAGATTCAGAAGTCCGGACAGTAGAATGTCATTCATAGAGATATAAGGTGTGTTTAAAATTGAGAATGAGGCTGTGCCCGAAAGATGTTTCCAGCCACAGCCTCATTGACTAAATCTCAGGTGTGCCCGTTATTTCACTACAGGAACCAGATTGCGGTCTCCGTAGCCGTTGTCCACCCTTGCGCAGGCAGGCCAGAACTTGTTGTCGCGGATCCACTCGAGGGGATAGGCGGCCTCTTCGCGGGGGTAGGGATGGTTCCAGGAGTCGGAGCATACCTCCTCGGCTGTGTGAGGTGCCATCTTCACGACATTGTCGGTCTTGTCGGCCTTGCCTTCCTTGATGGCCTCGCACTCTCTCTTGATGCTGATCATGGCGTCCACGAAGCGGTCGAGTTCCTCGAGGGACTCGCTTTCGGTGGGCTCCACCATCAGGGTCTCGTGTACGGGGAAGGAGAGGGTAGGAGCATGAAAGCCGTAGTCCATCAGGCGTTTTGCGATGTCGGTGGCGTCCACTCCGTAGTCGGCCTTGAAGTTCTGCAGGTCTACGATGCACTCGTGTGCCACGCGGCCGGTGACTCCGGTGTAGTAGATGTTGAACTCCTTGGACAGGCGGGATGCGAGGTAGTTGGCGTTGACGATGGCCATCTCGGTAGCCTTGCGCAGTCCGTCAGGACCGAGCAGCTTGATGTAGGCGTGGGTGATGGGGGCGAGCAGGGGGCTTCCGTAGGGAGCCGAAGCCACTGCTGTCACGCCGTGACCGCCGCACTGTGGCATTACGGGATGTCCGGGTACGTAGGGAGACAGATGGGCTGCCACGCAGATGGCGCCTACGCCGGGACCGCCGCCGCCGTGAGGCATTGCGAATGTCTTGTGCAGGTTGAGGTGGCATACATCGGCGCCGATAAAGCCGGGGTTGGTGATGCCGACCTGACCGTTCATGTTGGCTCCGTCCATGTAGACCTGGCCTCCGTTCTCATGTATGATGTTGCAGATCTCGCGGATCTTGACCTCGAATACTCCGTGAGTCGAAGGATAGGTGATCATGATGCCGGCGAGGCTGTCCTTGTTGGCCTCGGCCTTCTGGCGCAGCTCGTCCACGTTGATGTTGCCGTGCTCGTCGCAGCCTACCAGGACGATGTTGAATCCTGCCATGGCGGCGCTGGCGGGGTTGGTTCCGTGAGCTGACGTGGGGATGATGACGGTGTTGCGCGCGCCCTGGCCCTGGGCCTCGAGGTAGCGGCGGATGGTCATCAGGCCGGCGTACTCTCCTGCGGCACCGGAGTTGGGCTGGAGGGAGCAGCGGTCGAAGCCAGTGATGACGCAGAGGTCATGCTCGAGCTCCGAGAGAATCTGGTTGTAGCCCTCTGTCTGCCATGTGGGTGCGAAGGGATGCACGTCGGTGAGCTCGCTCCAGCTCAGGGGCAGCATCTCGACTGCGGCGTTGAGCTTCATGGTGCAGGAGCCCAGAGGTATCATGGAGTGGGTCAGGGAGATGTCCTTGCGCTCGAGCTTCTTGATGTAGCGCATCATCTCTGTCTCGGAGTGATAGCGGTTGAAGACGCTCTCGGTGAGGATGGCGCTCTCCCTCTTCATGGGCACGGGGTATTCCGTTCCGCGGGCGCACTCGGCTGCTACACCGAATATGCCGGCTATCTTTACGGCCTCGGCGCAGTCGGAGAGCTCGTCGAAGGATATCTGGACGGTCTGGTCATCGGGATAGTAGAAGTTGATGCCTGCTGCCTCGGCCTTCTCGCGGATCTCGCCCGCGTTGACGTCAAGCACGCGGATGGTGTCGAAGAAGTTCTCATTGGCAAGGGTGTATCCGCCTTTGCGCAGGATATCGGCCATCGCGTGGGCATAGTTGAAGGCGTTCATCGCGATCTCGCGGATGCCTTCGGGTCCATGGTATGCGGCGTACATGCCGGACATCACTGCCATCAGGGCTGTGGCGGTGCAGATGTTCGAAGTGGCCTTCTCTCTCTTGATGTGCTGCTCGCGGGTCTGGAGGGCAAGGCGGAAGGCAGGTTTGCCGAGACGGTCGATGGACACACCGATGATACGGCCGGGAATATTTCTCTTATACTGGTCGCGGGTGGCCATCCAGCCTGCTGTAGGTCCGCCATAACCCATGCCGAGTCCGAATCTCTGGGCTGTACCGACAGCTACGTCGGCTCCCCATGCTGCGGGCTCCTTCATGACTGCAAGGGCGAGGAGGTCGCAGTGTGCGGCCACGAGCATTCCGGCCTTGTGTGCGGCCTCGCAGAACTCGGTGTAGTCGCGCACCTCTCCGTCTGCGGCGGGATACTGGAGCAGGGCTCCGTAGCACTCAGGATCGAATCCGGCTGAGAGCACTTCCTTGTAGTCGCCGACAACTACCTTGATGCCCAGACCTTTGGCTCTTGTCTCAACGACTGAAAGCACCTGGGGGAATACGTTTTTGTCCACGAAGAATGTGTTCTTTCCGGCCTTTACGGCGTCGCGGGGACGGAGCTCATGGATCATCCTCATGGCCTCACCTGCCGCGGTGGCGTCGTCCAGCATGGAGCAGTTCGACATGGGGAAGCCGGTCAGGGAGGAAATCATGGTCTGGAAGTTGATAAGGGCCTCCAGGCGTCCCTGGGAGATCTCGGCCTGATAGGGAGTGTAGGAGGTGTACCACGAGGGGTTTTCGAAGATGTTGCGGGAGATTACGGGCAGCGAGGCGGTTCCGTAGAAGCCAAGGCCGATCATCGAGCGGAAATGTTTATTCTTCGAGGCAACCTCCTTGAGACGTGCCAGATAGGCATGCTCGGATACGTGCTCATCCAGCTTGAGAGGCTCGCTGAGCAGGATATCGGAAGGAATAGTCTGCTTGATGAGCTCGTCTACTGAGCCCACGCCGATAACATCCAGCATATGCTTGATCTGCGACTGTCTCGGACCGTTGTGTCTGTCTACAAAATTGAGTGGCATAGTCAGTGTTTTTTATGAATTTTAAAGGATTTTCAAACAAGCCTCAAATTTAGTAATTTTTTCAACTTGTACGCATCTGTTTCTATCTTTCAAGGTCAAATCTCAGATGGATGAAAAGCAGAATCGTGAAAGTCAGGAATGACGAGCCTCCGTAGCTGATCAGCGGCAGAGGAATACCCACCACCGGCATGATGCCTATGGTCATGCCCACATTGACGAAGACATGCATGAATATAATCGAGGCTACACAGTAGCTGTAGACCCTCGGTCCTCTTTCTTTCTGCCTTTCAGCAGAATTGAGAATCCGCATGATTATCGTCAGATAGAGCCCCAGTACCAGTACACATCCGACAAATCCCCATTCCTCGCCTATCGTGCAGAAAATAAAGTCGGTGCTCTGCTCGGGAACGAAGTTGAACTTGGTCTGGGTGCCTTCGAGGAATCCCTTGCCGGTCAGTCCGCCGGAGCCTATGGCTATCTTGGACTGGTGGACATTGTACCCTGCGCCCATCAGGTCCTCGGAGATGCCCAGCAGATTCTCTATCCTGTCGCGGTGATGCGGCTGGAGTACATTGTGGAATATGAAGTCCACCGAGAAGATCAGCACCAGGGACAGAGCGAAGGACAGGACGTAGATGCCCCAGCCCTTCATCTTATTGCGGATATTGTGGACAATGAACCAGATGAGGAAGGGAGCAATGACAATCAGCAGCCAGTACTCCTCCGCCATGCCGGTGACGCGTGAGACTGCCTCGACCGACAGCAGCCTGGGAATGAAGGCCGCCGCCGTGATGAAGGCCGCATATATGAGGAAGACCCTCACCGGGGAACGTGAGGTCAGGGTCCGGATGATTCCTATGGAGCCGACAGTCAGGAGTATGGAGACGAAGGGGGAGAATTTGAGTGTCACCAGGAACAGCAGGACGGCGTATCCGGTAAATCCCAGTATCCTTCCGGGCAGTCCCTCCCTGTAAAGCATGAAGGCCAGTGAACAGTACACCAGTATCGTCCCTATGTCCGGTTCGAGGGCTATCAGTCCCACCGGGACAATGATGATGGCGGCCACCTTCAGGAAGTCGGCGGCCCTGGTAAGGTTGAAGCCGTATGAGCCCATGACCCGGGAAAGGCAGAGGGCGGTGGCTATCTTGGAGAATTCTGAGGGCTGTATGGCAATTCCTCCCGGCAGGCTCAGCCAGGACTTGGAGCCGTTGACCTCGTGGCCCAGTACCAGTACGGCCGCCAGGAGTATGGTTGACAGGATGTACAGGGGCCATGACGCCGTCCGGTAGAACCGGGTGTTGAGGAATAGGACAATGACGGCAATCAGCGCTGCCACACCTATCCACATCAGCTGATTGCCGCTGCGCGAGGCAAGGGAGAATATCCCCTCGGCCTCCTCGCTCCATGTCGAGGCGTAGATGTTCAGCCAGCCGAATACGGCCAGCAGGACGTAGCAGCCGATCAGAATCCAGTCCAGTTTCTTATATGATATTCCTGCGGGGCTCATCAGTCATCTTTTTTAGGCGGTACATAATCGGGGCTGGCGGGAACTTTGTTCAGGAGGTTGGCGTCCAGCATGCGCTGTTCCAGCCAGCGGCGGTTGGAGGCAATCTCTCCGTTGAGGTATTTTTCCACCATCAGAGATGCCACGGGCGCTGCCCAGGTGGCTCCGAATCCGGCATTCTCTATGTATACGGCAATGGCTATCCTGGGGTTCTCCCTGGGTGCGAAGCAGACGAAGACGGCATGCTCGTCTCCGTGAGGATTCTCCGCCGTACCGGTCTTGCCGCAGATGTCCAGACCATTGACAGCGGCTACACGTGCTGTGGCGCCATATCCTGCAGGTGCGTTTACGGCCATGTACATTCCTTCGATGACTTTCTCGAAGTGGGATGTGTCCACGAGGGTGTAGTGTTTCTCCGAGAACCGGTTGTCCAGGGTGTCGCTGCCGTGTCCGCGTACAATGTGAGGGATGCGGTACCAGCCGCGGTTGGCTATGGTGGCGGCCAGGTTGGCCAGATGCAGGGGAGTGCATCCGAGTTCTCCCTGACCTATTGACAGGGAAATGACCGAGAGGGCCTTCCATCCTCCCTTGCCGTAGACTCTGTCGTATGTGGATGAGGTCGGAACGAAGCCTGCGATTTCGGAAGGAAAGTCGGAGCCCAGCCTGGTGCCGAATCCGAAGCTCCTGACATACTCTGCCCAGCGGTCCATTGCCGCCGCCTCCGAGCCGTAGACGGGGTTCTCCAGAATATCCTTGAAGAGGTAGCAGAAGTAAGAGTTGCACGAGACCATGATGGCCTCGGTGAAGTCAACCGGGGACTTGTGACTGTGGCAGCCCACGCTGATGCCCCTGGCATGGAAACCGTCCCGGCAGGGAAACTCCGTGTCTGTACTCACCACACCTTCCTGCAGCCCTATCAGGCCGTTGACCAGCTTGAACACTGACCCGGGAGGCTGGGGTGACATCACGGCCCTGTTGAACATCGGGGTGAACGGGTCGGCGGCTATTTCCTTGTAGTACTTGTTGATCTCTCCCAGTACCGATACGTCTATTCCCGGTGACGATATCATGGACAGAATCTCGCCGGTGGACGGTTCGATGGCGATGACGGAGCCCACCTTGTTGCGCATCAGCTCTTCCCCGTAATTCTGCAGTTCGGCGTCGATGGTCGAGACTACGTCCTTTCCCGGGACAGCAGGCTTGTCGAATTCTCCGTTGCGGTACGAGGACTGTATCCTGTTGCTGGCGTCGCGGAGGTATATGCTGTAGCCCTTCTCGCCCCTGAGCATCGGCTCGCAGGTCTCCTCCAGTCCGGTCCGTCCGGTATAGTCACCTGAGGAGTAGTCGGGGTGTTTCTCCAGAAAGTCGCGGTCCACCTCGGTGACGTAGCCGAGGAGGTTGCCGCCGGCATTGTAGGGATACATGCGGGTAGTGCGGGGTACGCCCCGGAATTCCGGAAATTTGTGGGCTGCTTCTATGAAGCGGCTGTACTGTTCCTGGGATACCTGGCTTAAGAATGTCACTGTCCTGTTTCCTATTCTGCTCCGGTACATCCTGTATTCATGAAATTTGTCCCTGACGTACTGCGGGTCCAGTTCCAGTATGCGGCACAGTTCCAGTGTGTCGAAAGGCCGTACGAAGCGCGGGGTCACCATGATGTCATAGGTGTTCTTGTTGCCTACCAGTACCTTCCCGTTGCGGTCCAGGATGAGCCCTCTGGCAGGGTGACGGGTCTGGTAAAGGAGGGCGTTGTTCTCCGCGCTGATCTTGAAACTGTTGTCCAGCAGCTGCAGGCGGAAGAGCTGTGCGGTCAGGAGCAGGAATGCTACTGCAAGTCCGGCTATGAGGTATTGGAATCTGTGCTTGCCGTCGTTCATGTCCACTTACCTCCTGCGGTTGTGATGGTCTGCGCTTACAATATAGAGAAGGGCCATCAGCAGCGTGTTGACGGCGAAGGAAATGCCAAGTCTGGCCAGGCAAAGGCCGACGGGCCGGAATCCCGAACTGTCCAGAAGGATGTACACGGTCAGGCAGATGAGTGTTATGGGCATGGAGTACAGGACGAAGTTTCTCAGTCCCATGCTCTCTATCGACTGCCGTTTCTCCTGCTCCCTGGGCGCGGTCAGGCAGTAAATGCTTCTGCGGAAGAGTCCTGCGGCGGTCAGGGCAGCTGCGGACATGCCTGTGATTCCGTTGCCCAGAATATCCACGGCCAGACCCAGCATGAAGCCTGTCATCATGGAAGGAACGGCTCCCCATCCTGGAGGCAGGATGAGTACCAGAAACAGGCACAGGACTATGTCCAGGTACACTGTGAGGTTGATGTAGTTGTCCAGTGCGCCCTGCGCCAGGACCAGCAGCAGGGCAAGTATGGTCCAGCGTGCTGCGCTCATGATTCGCCTCCTTCTTCCCCGTCGCTGTCTGTCAGGGCATTAAGTTCATTGATGTCCTTACGTGAGACTACGTACACGTGCCTCAGCCTGGGAAATTCCTCGAAGAGGTCAATGGTAAGGTCGTAGTTCACTCCGTCCCTCAGCCGGTGTCCCGCGACTGTCCCTATCGGAATTCCGGGAGGATAGATGAGGGAGTAGCCGCTGGACACTACGGTGTCTCCCTCGCTGAATACGGTGTGCACTGGAATATCGTGCATGACAGTCCTTCTTGCAGTCTTGCCGTCCCACTGAATTACTCCGAAGGTATTGCTGCCGGTGAGGGTTCCGCTGGCCATATTGTCGATGTCAAGTATGGAGGAAACTTTCGAGTATTTCTCTCCTGCGCTGAGGATGTATCCTACGATTCCCCTGTCGGTTACCACGCCCATGTCCTCGGCGATACCGTCACGCTTCCCCTTGTTGATGATGAGGATGTTGTGAAGACGGTCAGTGCTGTTGGACACTACCAGTGCCGGGATATAGTCGAAGAGCGGGCTTTCAGTAAGGAGCGAGTCCGGTACGGCCAGGTCGCTCAGGGCGGCCTGAAGTCTGTCGTTCTCGCGGCGCAGGGCTACGTTTTCCTCGGAGAGCCTCCTGTTGATCTTGCCGAGACTGAAGTACCGGCCTACGTTTCCGGCTCCGGAAGAGAAAGTGTTGGTTACAGCGGAGACGGACCTGAGTATGTCCGAACGCTGGATAACACTGTTCCGGGATATAAGCCAGACAGCAGCAGTCTCCAGGAGGATGAAGACGAGAAAGTTGATCAGGTGCAGTATGTACTTGTTCCGGTCTTTCATCAGCTCTCGGTGAAGACTGTTCTACCGCATCAGGAAAGGATACTGTGAGGGATTGCGCAGGGCAATGCTGGTTCCGCGTGCCACTGCTCTCAGAGGGTCCTCGCCTATGTGGAAGGGTATGTTTATCTTGTCGTAGAGCCTCTTGTCCAGGCCTCTGAGCAGGGCTCCGCCTCCGGTGAGGAAGATACCTTTCTGCACGATGTCCTGATACAGCTCGGGGGGAGTCTGTTCCAGCACCTGCAGTACTGCCGCCTCGATTTTGGCCACGGATTTGTCCAGGCAGTGGGCCACTTCCTGGCTGGTGACGGCTATCTCAACGGGGTGGGCGGTCATCAGGTTGGGACCACGGACGATGAAGGGCTCGGGGGTTTCCTCCAGGTCGGGAATGGCTGCGCCTATGCGGACCTTTATCTCCTCGGAAGTAATCTCACCTACTTTGATGTTGTGCTGTTGGCGCATGTACTGCTGTATGTCGGATGTGAACACGTCTCCGGCCACCCTGATGGACTGGCTGGTAACGATGCCGCCAAGAGAGATGACGGCGATCTCTGAGGTACCTCCTCCTATGTCCACCACCATGTTGCCTACGGGCGCATTGACATCCAGACCGATACCCATCGCAGCCGCCATAGGCTCGAAGATCATGTATATGTCCCTGGCTCCGGCATGCTCGGCCGAATCGCGCACGGCCCTGATCTCCACCTCAGTGCTTCCCTTGGGGATGCAGATCACCATCTTGAGGTTGGGAGTGAAGAACGTGCGGCGGTAGTTGATCATCTTTACGAATCCCCTTATCATCTGTTCTGCAGCGTTGAAGTCGGCTATGACTCCATCGCGGAGAGGACGTACGGTCTTGATGTTGGGGTTGGTCTTCTCGTACATCAGCTTGGCCTTCTGGCCTACTGCTATTGCCTTGCCTGTGGTCTGGTCAAATGCTATCACGGACGGTTCGTCCACCACTATCTTGTCGTCCTGAAGGATGACGGTGTTGGCGGTGCCGAGGTCCATTGCCAGCTCCTGTGTGAGGAATGAAAATCCCATATTCCTGAAAATTTATATCGGTTATAGATTCTAGTGCTTGAAATGTCTGTGTCCTGTCATTACCATGGCCATGCCGTGGGCGTCGCAGTACTCCACGCTCTCGTTGTCGCGGATGGAGCCGCCCGGATGGATGACGGCCTTGATTCCTGCCTTGTCGGCTATTTCCACGCAGTCCGCAAAGGGGAAGAACGCGTCGGAGGCCATGACTGCACCTTCGAGGGAAAATCCGAAACTGCGGGCTTTCCCGATGGCCTGCTTGAGGGCGTCAACCCTGGATGTCTGGCCTATGCCGCTGGCTATAAGGCGGTGATCCTTGGCCAGAACGATGGCATTGGACTTGGAGTGCTTCACTATGATGTTGGCGAAGAGCATATCGTCTATCTGTTCCCGGGTAGGGGCTGCTTTGGTGACGGTCTTCAGGTCGGCGGGAGACTCCTTGAAGGTATCCCTGTCCTGAACGAGCACGCCGCCGAGCATCGAGCGGAACTTCACTGCCGAGGGACGGGCCGAGGCGCTGCGCAGGATGATGCGGTTCTTCTTGCCCTCGAGTATCTCCAATGCTTCAGGTGAATAGTCCGGAGCAATGACGACCTCGAAGAATATCTTGTGCATCTCCTCGGCGGTCGCCTTGTCTATCGGCCTGTTGGAAACGATGATTCCTCCGAATGCCGATACGGGGTCCGCCTCCAGGGCTGCGTTCCAGGCTTCCAGGACGGTCGCTCCCTCTGCACATCCGCAGGCGTTGTTGTGCTTTATCACGGCTACGGCGGTACGGTCGAAGTCGGAAATCAGTTCGAGTGCGGCCTCGATGTCCAGCATGTTGTTGTAGGAGATTTCCTTGCCGTGCAGCTGCTCGGGCAGTGCGTCCTCCGAACCGTAGAACATGGCCTTCTGGTGGGGATTCTCGCCGTAGCGCAGGTGGGTGGGGCGGGTCTCGCTGGCAGTGAATGCCGGTATCCCTTCCTTGCGGTTGAAATACTGGAAGATGTGGGTGTCATAGCCGGAGCTCTTGAGGAAGGCCTTGGCGGCGAAGCGGCGGCGGTCCTCTATGGAGGAAACTCCCTTCTTCGTGCGCAGCAGCTCCAGGAGGTCAGCGTATGAGTCCTTTCCCGGAACAATGATCACGTCGCGGAAGTTCTTCGCGGCGGCGCGGATGAGGGTGATGCCTCCTATGTCGATCTTCTCGATGATTTCCTCCTCAGTGGCACCCTTGGCGACGTACTCCTCGAAGGGGTAGAGGTCCACGATGACCAGGTCGATACCGGGAATCTCATATTTTTCCCTCTCCTCGAGGTCGCCGGCCTCCTCCCTGCGGAAAAGGATGCCTCCCATTACCTTCGGATGGAGGGTCTTCACACGTCCTCCGAAGATGGAGGGATATCCTGTCACGTCCTCGACCGCTGTAACAGGAATGTTATGGTCTGTGAGATAGTGCTGCGTGCCCCCCGTGGAGAGTATCTCCACACCCAGGCTAACCAGCTCATTTGCAATGTCTAGGATGAGATTCTTATCGTACACGGAGATAAGTGCTCTACGAATCGTTCTGTCGCTGTTCATATAGGGTGGATAACTGATTTGTTATATTCGTTTTTTGCTTTATCAAGTCACAAAAATAGTAATTAATGCCATATAAGTAGTACATTTGGGAAAATTATTTCAATATATCCCCATGCGCGAAAGATATGTCATCATCCCGGCCGGCGGAACCGGCTCCAGAATGGGCTCTGAGCTGCCTAAACAGATGCTGGACCTCTGCGGCAAGCCAGTTCTGCGCTGGACGGTGGAACTTTTCCTAAGTCAGCCCTTCGAAGTGAGGATTATCATCTCAATCAATGAGTCTATAAAAGATATGTGGCTGGAGTACTGTTATAAAAACAATTTTGTTTTTCCGCATGTGCTCGTGACTGGCGGCTTTACTCGCTTCCATTCCGTGAGGAAGGCCATGAAATATCTTCCGGAGGGAGCATCGGTGGCCGTGCACGATGGAGTGCGTCCCTTGCTGAGACTCGGGGATATTGCCGCACTTTACGATGAGGCGGAGGAGTATCCGGCAGTCGTTCCTGTCATTCCGGTAGCTGATTCCATGCGGACATTCTCAGCCGGGTCAGCTCAGGACGGAACGGAGTGGGGTGTCTCCAGGATTGTGGACCGGAGTATCTATCGTCTGGTACAGACTCCGCAGGTCTTTCATACCGAGGTGCTGAAACGGGCCTATGGACAGCCGTATTCGCGGGAGTTCACTGATGACGCCTCGGTGGTAGAAAAAAACGGCGTTCCCCTGCATTTCTGCCAGGGAAGCCGCTTCAACATAAAACTGACCGCACCGGACGACATGGCCCTTGCTGCGGCACTGATTGATTCGGGATGTCTCAGATGATTGTCATGATTCTGGAGAATCCGGTCATGTTGAATATCTCCTTAATCTGATTGTTCATGTTCTTGATGACCAGTTTTCCACCCCTGGCGTTGACACTTTTCTGAAGTGTGAGGAACAGCCTGAGGCCGGAGCTGCTGATGTATTCCAGTTCCGAACAGTCGAGCTCAATGTCAGGATTGCCTCCCTCCAGCAGAGGTGCCATTTTTTTCTCGAATTCGTCCGAGTTGATGGTGTCCAGCCGACCGGTCACCCTGGCCTGCGTCTTCCCGTTTTCAATACTGATGTTCAGGTCCATATCGTTGTTTGTTTATATTAATTTTGTTAATTTCAGGATATTCTCCGCTCCTTTCCGCTCGTATTCCACCCGGTCCATTATCCGCTTTACAAGGAAGATGCCGAGACCTCCGATCCTGCGGTCCTCGGCGCACAGGGTGGTGTCGGCATCGGCTCTTGCAAGAGGGTTGAAGGGTATGCCGCGGTCGAAGACGGTGTATGTCATCTCGTTGCCGCGGATGGTGAACTTGACGGTGATGCGGTGTCCGGTCTCACCCTTAGGGAATGCGTAGAAGATTACATTGGATACAGCTTCTTCAAGTGCCAGATTGATGTTCATGGTGAGTTCCCGGTCAACACCCGCATCTCCGCAGGTCTGTTCTACGAAGGCGTTCAGTTTTTTCAGTTCAGAGACCTGGTTGTCCAGGCTCAGGATTCTGGTATCCCTGCTGTTCATGCTGTTGTTGCCGATGTATTTGATTACAAGTATGGTCAGGTCGTCGCTCTGGTCGGCTCCGTTGACATGGAGCTCTGCATCGGAGTAGAGTCCGGCGACGGTGGATGCTGCGTCTTTGTCTTTCTGTGCGGCGGCTGAGGCCATGAGCCTGCTCTCGCCGTACAGTTCATGTTCCGCATTTTCGGCCTCGGTCAGTCCGTCAGTGTAGAGGATGAGAGTCGATCCGGCTTCCAGTGAGAAGGTGCCGACCGTATATTTGAAATCGGGGAAGAAACCGATAGGCAGGTTGGGGTCCGGATTCAACCTTGTTACCTGTCCGGAAGGACTCAGGATCATAGGAGGGTTGTGTCCGGCGTTGGAGTATTTTACAACTCCGGTGCCGAGGTCCATCATGCCGGTGAAGAAGGTGACGAACATGTTGGAGTCGTTGGTCTCGGACAGGGCCTTGTTCATCGAAGCGATGATTGCCGCCGGATCTTTGAGCGTGGAGGCTACGGACCGGAAATGGCTTCGTGTCACGGCCATCAGCAGGGATGCCGGCACGCCTTTGCCGGAGACATCGCCTATGGCGAAGAAGAGGGTGTTGTCCTTGATGAAGAAGTCGTAGAGGTCGCCTCCTATTTCCTTGGCCGGATTCAGTATGGCGTATATGTCGATGTCGTCTCTTTCAGGGAATGGGGGAAATGTCTTGGGAACCATGCCCATCTGAATCTCGCGGGCGATGGATATCTCGCTTTCTATCCTCTGCTTGGCTGCCGTGGTGCGCTGCAGTCTGTCCATGTAGGATGAGAGGGACTGCTGCATGGAAGAGAATGAGCGGCACAGGCGTCCCACCTCGTCATTGCCGTGGAAGTCCGGCATTGCGGAGTTGAAGTCTCCCTCCGCTATCTTGTCGGCGGAGGCTGCCAGGACGGTCAGTGGAGCAGTGGCCTTGCGGACCGTCAGGCTGACGATGACGGCCAGGATGATAATCGAGAGCAGGGCGATGAGGAGCATGATGATGACTATCCGGTAGGCTCCTGCGAAGATGTCGCTCCTGGGACAGATGGTGGCGATGCTCCAGTTGTTGGAAGGTACGGAGGTGAAGAAGATGATGCTTGGGGTGCCGTTGATGCTCAGCTCGCTCATTCCGGTCTCGCCCGCAATCATCCTCCTGCCGGTTTCGGCGAGGGCCGTATTTTCTGTCAGGAGAGCATAAGAGAAAATAGTCTCGTTGATTATCAAGTCTTTGTCGGGATGTACGATGTATCCGGCGGACTTTCCGATGATGAAGTTATAGGAGTGATCATAGAGCCGGATACTGTCGATCTTGCTTGTAAGCCACTGAGTCTCGATGCTGGCGCAGATGACTCCTATGAACCGTCCGTCCCCGTCATGCAGGGGGGCGGTGTAGGAGCACAGCGACAGTTTCTCCCAGACCCTGTCTATGTAAGGGTCAGTCCAGTAGGTGCTGTCTGTGCATTTGGGAATGACGTACCAGTCGTAGTATTGGTATGTGTAGAGGGGGTCGGTGATCATCATCGACCTTATACTGCCGTTTTCGTTGATGGAGTAGGCGGTGAACTGTTTCTGGTTGCGGTAGTAGTATGGCTCCAGTGCTATGGCTATGTCCTTGAGTTGCGGAGTGTTTCTCAGAATATCCTCTGAGAGTCTGAGGAAATCGGAGGTGTCCCTGTTCCCGATGGCCATGATTTCGGCTCTGGAGGCAATGTTGTTTATGACAGAGGCGATGGGGCTGAGTACGTTCTCCATCTCCATGTTGAGGGCCCGGAGCTGGCTGAAGGCATTGGTTACTGCCTCTTTGCGTACGAGGTCATAGCTGATTTTGTACACCGTTACCGAGGCAGTCAGGAACAGGATTGCCGTCAGCAGGATGACATACAGGCTGATGCGTGTGGAGAATCTGCGGAATACTCTCATGGCCTTACAAAATCGGAATATTTGACAGGTGACAGAATGAGGTTGCTTTCCAGAAGCATCCTTACCGTGGAGTCGAAACGGGACTTGTCCAGATGGAACGGAATCTCCTTGCTCTTATCGTCCTGCTGGAGTTTCAGGACAGTCCGCAGCATGTGTGCCTGGTTGGTTTTGCTGGAAGGGATGTTGGCCTGCCGCATTATGTCCGTCACGGTGTTTATGGTCTCGGAGAAATTCTCCGGCTTGCGGACCCACTCCCATCCGCGGCGTGTGGCCTCGACGAAGCGTTCCACGATGTCCCTGTGGGAGTTGTAGTATTCCTCAGTGGTGTAGACTCCGTCCTCTGGTATGTCGAAGCCCTCGTCGCGGAGGTAGATGATGTTGTCCTCTCCGACATCGATGCCTGCCATCAGGATCTGGTAGTATTCATTGTATTCGGTAGCCACCATGGCGTCCAGCGCTCCTGCGGCGAAGGGATAGATGTTGGAGAGGATGGGAATCCACTCCACATCCAGGGAGTTGTAGTAGGCGTAGCACAGGGCGGTGTCGAAGAATCCGCTGGTCCACCGTCCGATCCGCATCCCGTTGAGGTCCTGGGCGCTTGCTATGGGAGTGCGGGAGATGATCATGGTGGAGCTGGTCTCCGAGGTCTGGAGTATGTTGACCAGGGGCGTACCCATGTCACGGGCAATCAGAGCATCTACGAGCATGGTCGTGATGATGTCCGCGTGCCCGTCCTTGAGGGCGTCGGTACTGGTATAGGATTCCGAGCCGTAGAAAATCTCCACTTCGAGTCCGGCTTCTTCATAGAAACCGTTGCAGAAGGCCATGATCATGCCGGCGAACTGGCACTGCGGCAGCCATTGGAGCATGACATTGACCGTGTCCT
Organism: Alistipes sp. CAG:831; assembly: GCA_000432775.1. Classification (GTDB taxonomy): domain Bacteria; phylum Bacteroidota; class Bacteroidia; order Bacteroidales; family UBA932; genus Coprenecus. The sequence continues at coordinate 27,172 of HF990386.1, read as the reverse complement.
TCTGCTGGGCGGAAACTGGACGGAGGGACATGCACATGAGCAGCAGGGCTGCAGCCGATATGATGCGGAGCTTTCTCATCCCCACAAAATTAAAACCATTTTGTAAAAGTAACAAATCTGTCTTTGCCGTGAAAGTCCTGAACTATCTCCACGTCGCTGAATCCGCGGCTTTCGAAGAGTTCCCTGACCTGGGGACCGAAGGCCTCGTTGATCTCGAAGTAGCACTGGCCTCCAGTCCTGACCAGGGCCTCCGCCCATCCGGCCAGCGCCCTGTAGAACCGCAGGGGGTCGTTGTCCGGGACGAAAAGGGCTTCGTCCGGCTCGTAATCCAGCACGTTGGGTGCCATGAAGTCCTTCTCGGACTCACATACGTAAGGGGGGTTGGATATCAGGATGTCCAGGTCCTCGATATTGGGGATGTCCGTGTCTTTTCCCTCTTCTGGAGGCCCTTCGAGTATGTCTGCACGGAAAAATACCGGAGGTTCCGGTACAGGCTGTCTTCCGGCCTGATCCAGGTATATTTTCTGGCTGCGGGCCACTTCCAGTGCGGCTTCGTCAGCATCCAGGGCAAACACCTCCGCTTTCGGGAACGCGGCAGCCAAGGTCCATGCTATGCATCCCGAGCCAGTCCCGGCATCCAGTATGCGGGGCTGGTGCACTTCCCCGGAGGCACGCAGGGCGGAGATGACGAGACGGCAGAGCTGGGCGGTCTCGGGACGTGGAATGAGAACTGACTCATTGACGCGGAAGGTATGACCCTCGAAAGTCTCCTCGCCTATCACGTACTGGACCGGACGGTCGGCGGCGAGCTCGTCCAGCGCTCCCTGTATCCGGACCAGATCCGGTTTGGGGATTATTACGTTGGGCTCTACGGAATATTCGTATTCTGACAGCCCCAGAAAATGTGAGAGTATGCGTATTGATATGGCTTTCGCCTCTCCCGGGGAATATTGTCCTGCGAGATTCTCGGTGGCTTTGGTTACGAATTCTTTTCTGGTCATGGGCTATTTCTCCCCAGCTCTGTCTATCAGTCCGGTCAGGAATGTCTCCATGCTCATACCGGCAGCCTTGACCATCTGGGGTACCAGGCTGGCCTCGGTCATTCCGGGATTAGGATTGACTTCCAGGAAATAGGGCTTGTTGTCCGGACCGTAGATGAAGTCCATTCTCACCAGCCCGGAGCAGCCCAGGCGGTGATATATCATGACTGCCTCATTCTGGATTCTGACCCTGTCCTCTTCCGGCAGCGGGGCCGGACACAGCTCACTGCTGGCGCCGTTGTACTTGGCCTCATAGTCGAAGAATTCCCGACGGGGTATGATCTCAATCAGGGGAAGGGCATGCGGCCCGTATTCGTCATCGAATACCGCGCAGTCTATCTCCCTGCCGTAAAGGCACTGCTCGACAATGGCGGTGTCGCTTTCGGCGAAGGCGCTGTTGAGCGCTGCGTCCAGCTCATCAAGACTGTGAATCTTGGTGACACCGAAACTGGAACCTCCTCCACAGGGCTTGACGAAGGCAGGCAGCCCTGTCCTGTTCTTGATTTCCTCGGGATTGTACAGGTCTCCCCGGTGCAGCAGGATGTCATTGCCCAGGTGGGCCCGGCTGTCCCTGAGGTAGGATTTGCATGCGTACTTGTCGAATGCTATGGCAGCGCACAGGGAAGAGCATCCGGAGAAAGTGATGCCCAGCATCTCAAAATACGCCTGCAGGCGGCCGTTCTCTCCCGGGTCCCCGTGGATGGTGATAAATACTTTGTCGAATGTAATCTTCTCCCTGCCTTCCGGAGTGAAGGAGAAGTCGTTGCGGTCTATCGGCCATCTCTGTTCCTGCCCGTCGGCGGATGGATCCAGAGCCCACCAGCCCTTGCGGGAAATGATTACCTCATAGACATTGCGTCCGGCGTTGCGCAGCCATCCGGCCACGCTCCTGCCGCTCTTGACGGAGATTTCGAATTCAGAGGAGTAGCCTCCGTATACTACAGCCAGAATCTGATCATTGACAGGTCTCATAGTGTAATTGAGGATTAGGGTTGACTACATATTGAAGAATGAATTCTCATCCTGGTGCGTATCCTCTACCGTGTCGTCGTCACTTCCGTCGCAGTCGGTATTGAAATGCACTCCAGGAGGAGCTATGAAGCGGTCCTCCGGCCTCACTCCCAGAGTGCCGTCGGAAAGGACCTTCTGCATGAACAGTCCCCAGATGGGCAGGGCGGTGTTGGCCCCCTGTCCGAGGGACATACTTTCGAAGTGTACCTGACGGTCCTCGGCTCCTACCCAGACACCTGCGGTAAGACTGGGGGTGTAGCCTATGAACCATCCGTCGGATTTGTCGTTGGTGGTACCGGTCTTGCCGGCTATGGGGCCTTCAAGGCCGTAGCGCCAGCGCAGTCGGGCACCTGAGCCCTCGTTGACGACTCCTTCCATGAGATTGACCATCAGATAGGCGGTGGCCTCACTTATGGCCTCCCTCTTGCGGGGACTGAAGGTACCCAGTACGTTGCCCTCGCTGTCCTCGATGCGGGTGACGAAAAGCGGGTCGATGTGTACGCCGCGGCTCGGATAGGTGTTGTAGGCACCAACCATCTCCATCAGGGTGATGTCGGCCGGTCCCAGGCACAACGAGGGGTAGGGGGCAAGATATGAGGTGATGCCCAGCTTGCGGCACATCTCTACCATAGCTGTCGGACCGAACTGGCGCATCAGGTAGGCGGAGATGTTGTTGCTGCTTCGGGTGAGGCCCCATTTGAGCGTCACTTCCTTGCCTATGAACTCTATGCGGTCCTCGCTTTCCGGAGTCCATGTGGTGTCGGCAAGAACGAAGGTCTGGGGTACGTTAAGCACCTTGTCACAGGGGTAGTATCCCTCCTGCATGGCCAGGGTGTAGAGGAACGGCTTGATGGTCGAACCTACCTGGCGCTTGCCCTGTCTGGCGTTGTCATACTTGAAGTAGCGGTAGTCAGGACCTCCGATGTAGGCCCTGATGTGGCCTGTAGAGGGCTCCATGGCTATCAGCGAGGCTCTCAGGATGGACTTGTAGTAGCGGATGGAGTCGTCCGGCGTCATGACAGTATCGATGTATCCGGGCTTTTTCCATGAGAATATCCTCATCTCGGTTTTCTCCTCGCGGAAGACGCGGTCAATCTCCTTCTCGGAGATACCGTCGGCACGCATCTCCCGGTACCGGTCGCTCCATCGGCGGGCCTGTGCCATGACGGTCCCGGTCAGCTCGAGGGGCACTTCCTTTGCGAAAGGAGGGTTGGGATTGTCCGCCAGATCCTGGAAGAAGGCAGGCTGCAGGTCCGTGCTCAGATGTTGTGTCACGGCCTCCTCGGCATAGCGCTGCATGGTGGAGTTGATGGTGGTATAGATGGTAAGTCCGTCCTTGTCCAGGCTGTAGCGGCTGCCGTCGGGCTTGAAATTCTTGTTGAGCCAGCCGTAGAGGGGGTCGTTCTCCCACAGGTACAGGTCAGCGCTGTAGTCCTCGGCGAAATAGTAGTTCTTTCTGTCAGGCTCTGACGCGCTCATGTACTTGCGGAGCATGTCGCGGAAATACGGGGCCAGACTGGTATTGTGGTCCTGCTGGTTGTAGTCCAGCACTATGGGCAGGGCCATCAGGGAGTCTGCGTCGGCCTGGGAGATGAAACCGTACTTGCTCATCTGGCTGATGACGTGGTTGCGGCGGGCTATCGAGCGGTCGTAGTTGAGCACGGGGTTGAAGCGGGTGGGTTTGTTGACGGCTCCGACCAGCACGGCGCTCTCCTGGAGGTTGAGCTCATAGGGCTCCTTATTAAAGAAGGTGTTTGCCGCGGCCTTGATGCCGTAGGAGTTGCTGCCGAAGAAGATGGCATTCATGTACATGGCCATGATCTCGTTCTTGGTGTAGTTGCGTTCCAGCTTGACGGCAGTTATCCACTCCTTGAATTTACTGACAACCAGTTTGAAAGCTGCCTCGCCCGGGAATTTGCCCGTAGCTTCCTCCCTTGGGAACAGGGTCTTCGCCAGCTGCTGGGTGATGGTGCTGCCTCCTCCGCCCGAGCGGGCATTGCCCAGGAGGATGGTCTTGACCCCGACCCTGGCCAGACTGCGGAAGTCTATGCCGCAGTGTCTGTAGAAACGCACGTCCTCGGTGGCTATGGCGGCGGATACGATGTAGGGAGACAGTTCGTTGTATCCTACGTGCGTACGGTTCTCGATATGGTAGGTCCCTATCAGCTTGCCGTCATCGGAGATGAGCTCAGTGGCCAGGTATGTCTTCGGGTTCTCCAGTTCCTCGAAGGACGGGATTTCCGCGAACAGACCCACTCCTGTGATGAACAGCAGGAGTGCTCCGACGGGGATGAACACTACGCACCAGATAGCGATTATTAATTTTCTCTTCGTTTTCTCTTTCATTTTTGCAAAATAAATTCATGCGAAGTTAGAAAATATCCTTTACTTTGCAACTTCATTCAACGGAGATATGGTAGAGAATTTAGTAATCGTAGAGTCGCCGGCAAAGGCGAAGACCATCGAGAAAATATTGGGAAAGGACTATACAGTGCGTTCAAGCTATGGTCACATCCGTGATCTGGCCAAGAAAAATCTGGGTATAGACATTGAGCACGGCTTCATCCCGCAGTACGAGGTGTCTCCTGAAAAGAAGAAAGTGGTGTCGGAGCTGAAAGCTGCATCTGACAAGGCCTCTGTGGTCTGGCTTGCATCCGATGAGGATCGTGAGGGAGAGGCGATTGCATGGCATCTGAGGGAGACTCTGGGCCTGGAGCCGGAGAAAACCCGCCGCATAGTGTTCCACGAGATTACAAAGGACGCGATACTGCATGCTATAGAGACTCCCCGTGACGTGGACATGAATCTCGTCATGGCTCAGCAGGCCCGCAGGGTCCTGGACCGTATCGTGGGATTCGAGCTCTCACCGATACTGTGGAAGAAGATCAAGCCCTCGCTCTCGGCCGGCCGCGTGCAGTCGGTGGCCCTCCGCCTGGTGGTGGAGAGGGAGAGAGAGATAGCCGGGTTCCAGCCGCGGCCGTATTTCCGGATAGAAGGTGTATTCATCCCTGAAAACGGAAAGAAAGCCAAGGTCTCCGGAGTCCTGGACCATCGTTTCGATACCCGTGAGGAGGCTGAGTCATTTCTGGAGAAATGCCGCGGCAGCCGTTTTACAGTAGCCTCGGTGGATAAGAAGGAATTGTCCAGATGTCCTGCCCCTCCATTCACTACCTCGTCCCTTCAGCAGGAGGCTGCCCGCAAGTGCGGTTTCTCAGTGAGCCAGACGATGTCCATAGCGCAGCATCTGTATGAGTCCGGATTCATCACCTATATGCGTACCGACTCGACTACTCTCTCGAAGCTCGCCATAGGCGCCGCCAAGGGATGGATTACCGAGAATTTCGGAGCGGAGTACCACAAGGCCCGTCAGTACAAGACAGGTGTGAAGGGTGCTCAGGAGGCTCACGAGGCCATCCGTCCTACCTATATCGCCAACACTGACATACCAGGAACTGCCGCCGAGAAGAAGCTCTACAGCCTGATATGGAAGAGGACCGTGGCATCGCAGATGGCTGATGCCCGTCTGGAGAAAACGGACATCACCATAGCCGGAGACGGGATACAGGAGCATTTTGACGTGACCGGCTCCACAGTTCTTTTCGACGGATTCCTTAAAGTATATATAGAATCTACTGACGATGACTCGCCGACTGGGGATGAGGAGAAGATTCTCCCGCCCCTGTCCGTTGGAGACGGCATGCTCAGGGACAGCATCACGGCTTCGGAAAAATATACAGCGCATCCTCCCCGTTATTCCGAGGCATCGCTGGTCAGGAAAATGGAGGAACTGGGCATCGGGCGTCCCTCGACCTATGCTCCGACCATCTCCACCCTCCATCAGAGGGGGTACATCATCCGCCAGGACCGTAAGGGAGAGGAACGGTCTGTGACTGTCCTGACTCTCAAGGGGGACAGCATATCCTCCGTCTCCAGGAAGGAGATTTCAGGCTCGGAGAAGGGCCGTCTCTGCCCGGAGGATGTAGGAGTGCTGGTGACCGATTTTCTGGAGCAGACCTTCCCCGCGATTATGGACTACGGTTTCACCGCCAAGGTAGAGACCGCCTTTGACCGCGTGGCTGCAGGTAAGCTGGTGTGGAACAAGACTGTGGCCGATTTCTACAAGCCTTTCCACGAGCGGGTGGAGGAGACCATGAAGGAGAGCGCCCCCATGAAATCCCGCAAAGTTCTCGGAACTGACCCTGCCACCGGCAAGACGGTGATAGCCCGTATGGGCCGTTACGGCTCGGTGGTGCAGATAGGTGAGGACGATGATCCCGAAAAGCGCATCACCGGACTTGAGAAGGGGCAGCTGATCGAATCCGTCTCCCTGGAGGACGCCCTCAGGCTCTTCGTTCTCCCCAGGACTCTGGGTGAGTATAACGGCCAGACCATTACCTGCTCCAAGGGCAAGTACGGACCATATGTCAAGTACGGCTCCGCATACGTCTCGCTTAAGCGCGGCCAGGACCCCTACACCATCACTCTGGATACTGCCGTGAAGCTCATCGAGGAGCACGAGGCCCAGCAGAAGAACAAGGACATCAAGGCTTTCCCCGAGGCGGACATATATGTGCTCAACGGCCGTTTCGGCCCGTACATCAAGCATGGCGGGGCCAATTACAAGATACCGCGCGGTACCGATCCCGCCTCGCTTACAGAGGAACAATGCCGCACCATCATAGAGTCAGCGGGTGAGAAGAAGCCGTCACCCCGGAAGGGTACATCCAGAAAGTAATGAATATGAATACAAAATATCAGCTCGACAGGATAGATCAGCGGATACTGTCCTTCTTAGTCAAAAATGCAAGGATGCCTTTTCTCGAGATAGCCCGCGAGTGCGGAGTGTCTGGAGCGGCCATCCATCAGAGAGTAAAGAAAATGGAGAATATGGGCATCATCACCGGTTCCCGTCTTCTCGTCAAGCCTCAGGCCCTGGGTCTCAATGTGTGCGCCTTCGTGGGAGTCTCTCTTTCCGAGACCGGCAAGTACAATGAAGTGATCCAGAATCTCAAGAAAATCCCGGAGGTGGTGGAATGCCATTTCGTCACAGGCAAGCATGCCCTGCTGGTCAAGATTTACTGTACCGATCACGACCACCTCATGCGGATTCTGGTGCACACCATCCAGAATATTCCCTATATCTCCAGCACCGACACGATGATCTCCCTGGACCAGGCCATTGAGCGTCAGGTGTGGGTGGATGATATGCCGATCAAGGAGTCTTGATCCAGGGGCCGAAATTCTCGTTGTAGTTGAAGTCTATCTCGAAATCCACCGGCCCGTCGGACTCTCCGGTGTAGTTGTGGAAGAATACGGGGTAGGTATGGCCGTCAGACCTGAGCCAGAATTCGTTTCCACGGTGGTGGTCAAGCCTGTGTGTCCATCCGAGCGGACCGATGGTCAGATACAGCCTGCCGTTTTTCAAGGTTACCTCCGCATCCCCGAAGGGGGCCGGTTTCGTGTAGCGGCCAGTCAACTTTTCGAAGTCAGGAGTCACGCTGCTGCGCTCTATGATGCAGGGCACGGCCCGGCGTCCCGGTTCCCTTTTGTCCTTAAACCACTGTTCCAACCCCTCGGAGCTCCAGTCCCTGAGAGTGTCTCCGGGCAGGTACAGGTCTATGATCCTGCGCATCAGTCCAAGCCGCGCGTACTCGGATACCTCTGAATTGCACAATACTGCCACTCCCAGATCCAGCTCCGGCACAAATCCGCATACTCCGGTGAAGCCCCAGGTGGTGCCGGTGTGGTAGATTACCTTGTACCTGTCATTCTGCTCTACGTACCAGCAGTAACCGTAGTCCCGTCTCATGGAACTGTCCTGACGCACCTTGACCACTCCAGTATGCAGGAAGTCCATCTGCTCCCGGGAGATGAGCCGCACGGTGTCCCGGTAGGGATAAATGCGGAATCCGCCCGTCATGTCAGGACTTATGTCAGGAAAATAGTCTGACAGAGCCGTAGAATCGAGGGGAAATGAGCTGCCTTCCCCGGCATCCTCAGGTCTGACTGTGCGGATGACTGCTCCGTTGTTCAGGTGGAACCGCACCCAGCGGGCCATGTCCTGAGCCGTGGAGCTGATACTGCCGGCCGGTCCTATTACGTCCACCCAGTGCAGGGCCCTTTCCTCCCCGTAAAGCGGGGTGACGTAGATGGAGCCGCGTCCGCCGTTCTTTCCCCTCGAGTATCCGAAATAATGGGCTACGGAGGCTTTCTTCCCTGCCTCCAGGTAACCTTCGCTGCCCGGCACTGACGAGGTCATGCCCAGCGGAATGAAAATCCTCTCACGGATGTTGTCTTCCCAGCTGCGGCCGGTGACGGTCTCTATGATGCGGGCGGCGATGATGAAGGTGATGTTGTTGTACGCAAATTTCTCCCGGAACGGGTAGACCGGCTCTATGTACCTGAACATCCTGTAGATATCATCCCTCCCGTAACCCAGATTGGGGATGTAGGTCCCGGCCTGGGCCACCAGTCCGGTGGTGTGGGTGAGGAGGTCGCGCACCTGCATGACGGACTCGACGCTGTCGTCGTACCATTCGAAGTCGGGCAGTATGTGCTTGACGGTGTCGTCCCAGCGCAGCAGGCCTTCGTCTACCAGCGAGGCTATGACCGTGGCGGTGAAGGCCTTGGTCATCGAGCCTATGTGGAAGAGGGTAGAGTCGGTGATGGCTGTCCATTCTCCGTCCTGGCCGGGGTTCTTTCCCTTTTCCCTTACTCCGAAGCCTCCGGAGAACACGGTGGTGTCTCCGTGTATGACGGCCAGCGAGAGCCCGGGAATCTTCCATTGTTTCAGCACCTGACCGGCGTAGGCGGAGATTTCGGCCGGGATGTCCCTGCCGCTGCCGTCCTGGGCCCGGAGGCCGGTGGTCAGGACCGTGAGGATGATGGTGGAGAGTAGAAGTCTTCTCATGTCTGCCGGAATTAATTATTGGGAGTTCCTGAAGAGGTTGCGGCACAGTGCCGCGATGTCGGATACCTCTACCACGCGGATACCGGTGGCGGGGATGCTGCGGCGCAGGTCTTCGGAAAGATTGTAGGAGGAAATGTAGATCTCGCGGTATCCCAGGCGGGCTGCTTCGGAGATGCGGGCCTCGATACGTCCTACAGGACGGATCTCCCCGCTCAGTCCGACTTCGGCTGCGAAGCATATGCCCGGACTGACGGCCAGGTCGAAGGTGGAGGACAGTACCGCCACCACTACAGCCAGGTCACAGGCCGTGTCGCCTACGCGCATGCCTCCGGCCACGTTGAGGAACACATCCTTGGCCGAGAGTTTGAAGCCGGCTCTCTTCTCCAGAACTGCCAGCAGCATGTTGAGCCTGCGTACGTCATATCCTGTAGCGGACCGCTGCGGCATCCCGTATGCGGCGGTGGAGACCAGGGCCTGGATCTCTATGAGAAATGGCCTGGAACCGTCCACCATGCTGCCTACGGCTACTCCGCTGAGGGCTTCCTGATGCATGGGTGTCAGGATTTCCGAGGGATTCTCCACTTCCCTCAGACCTGTGCCTGTCATTTCGAAGATGGCTATCTCGGCGGTGGAACCGAATCGGTTCTTGATACTGCGCAGGATGCGGTGCGAGTGGCGGGTGTCGCCCTCGAACTGCAGGACTACGTCCACTATATGCTCTAGGACTTTGGGACCGGCTATCGCTCCGTCCTTGGTTATGTGGCCTATGAGGATGACAGGTATCCCGCTCTCCTTGGCCAGGCGGAGCAGGGCGGCGGCGCACTCGCGGACCTGTGTGACGGAGGAGGCAGCCGAATCTATATTTTCCGAGTAGATAGTCTGTATAGAGTCCACAACCAGCAGGTCGGGGCTGAGCTCACGGGCGTAGCGGATGATATTGTCCACCTGGGTCTCTCCTAGGATGGTGCAGCCTTCCTCAGTGTCGCCCTCCTCCTGTCTGAGGAGCCGGAGGGCTCTGATCTTGATCTGCCGCGGGGATTCCTCTCCTGATACGTAGAGGGTGTGCAGGCCTTTGCTACGGAGGGGAACCTGCAGGGCAAGGGTCGATTTGCCTATGCCCGGCTCTCCGCCCAGGAGAATCATGGAACCAGGGACAATTCCTCCGCCCAGGATGCGCTCGACCTCAGGGTTGCCTATCAGGATCCGTTTGTCCTTGTCTACGGAGATGTCCTTCAAAGGCACGGGCTTGGAGTCAGAAAGCCCCACCAGAGCCCGTGAGGGGACTGCTGATGAGGGCTTGGAGTTCCGTGAAAGACCCTCTTTCATGGTGTTCCACTCTCCGCAGGCAGGACAGCGGCCCATCCATTTGGACGTCTCGTTTCCGCAGGAGGTGCAGTACCAGACGGTCTTGGTTTTGGAAGACATGGTTGATTATCCTGCGTATGGAATCAGGCCGATAGTTGCAGAGTACTTTGCCTGACCGTCTGTCAGAGCCTCTATCAAGCTGATGATGAGATCTTTGACGGCCGGCAGGTTCTCAGAGGTGATGAGGGTCTGCAGATCGTACATGTAGAGGAATTCGATGACATCATCATATTCCAGATCTGAGATCAGGCTCTTGATGATAGCTACGGGTTCGGCGAGCATTGCCAGATAGGGGTCTGCGAGGCTTTGGTCGGCTGTCAGGCTGAGACCGCCGTCGCTTACGGAGTAACTGAGGGGTATGGATACATTCTGGGGATTCTCAATCAGGGTGCTGAGACCGAACATCTCGAGCATTCCGCTGAGTTCGGGCAACTGGTCAATCTGTGCGAACAGCTGTTCCAACAGGGACTTACGCAGGTAGATGCCGAAAATACCTTCGTCAGAGTTTACATAATAGCAGAGAATGTTCTGAAGTTCAGGGGCATCCTGAATATCCATTCCGTTTATGTATCCGTCCGCGGTAAACTCGATGTACGACTGAGCAAGGCTGGAATCGTCGGCGATGGACTGGGCGATAAGTCCATTGATCATTTCTACCACGGTAGCCATAGGCAGTGTGAAATCAGGAATTATGGGACTCAGGTCGATAATCTCCAGATCCGGATGCGAGAATGTGATGGCTGCGCTTCCGAGTGTCCAGCGGCCGACGACTCCTTCTGCAGTAATCTCTTCGGAAATGTTGATGGAGGCGATTGTTCCGTCGGCGGTTATTCCTTCTACATTGACGGTACGGTCACCTGCACTGACACTTCCTGAGAAGGAAGCCCCGGCTGCGGCCTTGGTGGCGGAGCCGGAGATGGTGGCGGGCACCTTGACTTCTGACTGGCCGTTGATGAAGTTGGTAAGGACTACTTCGCAATTGTCCCCGTCTGTCAGAGTGATGGTTATGCTGGCGTTCTCGTAGTCTCCGAAGTTCACGCTGTGATTGTTGACGGTAATGACAGTGTTGTTGTCCACCTTGTAGCTGCCTTCATAGACAGTCAGGTCGGGATCCTTTGTACAGGAAAGGATAAGCAGCGCAGAGGCTGCCATGAAGAGAATTTTTTTCATTTTTTGATATACCTTTAATTTTTAAAATAACAATTATCGTTTTATGATTCAGGAGTCATACGCACTTTCAGGCTCAGTTCTGTGTCCGGCATTGAGAGGGAGGCCACCAGCAGGGAGGCCATGCTCCTGTATCGTGTGAACTCTTCCATGCTGAGTTCTCCGAAAGGGCTGCCGGCTTCGAGGTAAGCCTCGTATGTGGTGCTGTTGACGGTGTTGGAGATTGCTCCCAGCCAGGGTGAAATGGTTTTCCGGTCCAGGCTCAGCATCAGGCTGCCTTCAGAGGTTGAATAGGCCAGGGCGGCATCCAGGGGGGATATCTCCAGCCCCATGCCGTCGGTTATGGTCCGGCGCAGGTATATGTGCAGTCGGGATGCTTCCGGTTCCGGCCAGTACTGTATCACGTCCTGCAACAGGGGTTCTGCTTCGGAACTGATGTCACCGTTCCAATTTATGCCGACATAACCGGTGCGGGTCAGTTCCACGTATCCGAGGTTAGCCAGTTCGGGTGTGATGGCCTCGCGGAGGGCCGCATTGATCAGGACCAGGGCATCCTCCACCGGTATGGAGCCTCCGTCTCCGTAGGGGATGTCGCTTACCAACGGACTGTAGAATGATAAGCTGATGTCTGCCAGCCCGTCATCAGCAACGGCTGCTTTCCATCTGCCGGTGACCGGAGATGTGCAGATGTCGGTGATGCTGAGTGACAGCGCGGAGCCGTCGACTGTCCCGGAGACGGAGATGTCCCTGTCCTGACCGCTGTATGTGCCGGAAAAGGTGTATTTGTCTTTCCCTTCCCCGGCGGCGGTGGCGGAGACGGTAAGGGTGTCGAAACCGAGCAGAAGGCTGTCAATGCTGACTGTTACAGTCTCGTCGTCAACTGCGGATATCGTGACAGAGCTGCCTGGCCAGTCAGTGATGTTGATAATCGTTCCGTTGACCTGCACGCTCTGAGCCTGAAGGGTATAGTGCCCTTCCATGGCAGGAGCCGGGGCGGACTGGCAGCCTGTCAGCAGCGATGTCAGGCAGACAGAGGCTGTCAGAATGGACAAAAGAGTTTTGATATGTGCTGTCATAAAAGTGGCGTTTTGTTCTGATAATGTGGCAGTGCGCTCAGACGGTGATTCTATCCCCTTCCGAGCGGGCTACGATGACAGCTCCGCACAGGTCTCCGTATACGTTGAGACAGGTACGGGGCATCTCGCAGATCTGCTGTACAGCAAGAATTATACCCACTCCCTCCATCGGCAGTCCGACAGCGTTGAAGACGATGGCCATCATCACTATGCCGGCCATGGGTATGCCGGCAGAGCCTACAGCTGCCATCAGCGAGGTGAGTACTACAGTAATCTGCTGCCCTATAGTCAGATCAATGCCGTAGAGCTGGGCTATGAACAGAGCCGATACGCACTCGAACAGGGCCGTGCCGTTCATGTTGACGGTGCTTCCGAGAGAGAGTGTAAGTCCTGCCAGTTTTTCCGATACTCCGCAAGCCTGGGTGTAGCGGATGGACAGGGGCAGGGTGGCGTTGGACGAGCAGGTGGTGAATGCTGTCAGCATGGGGGTGGATACCCGGCGCATGTGCTTGTAAGGATTGATGCGGGCCAGTGCCCATACTGTGCCCGGCAGCACCAGGCCTCCGTGTATCAGGCATCCTGCCCAGACTGTGAGCACGAACATACCGAGTCCCTTGACTATCCCTATCAGGGCGTCCGGGTCTCCGGCCTGCTTCCCTATCATGCAGGCCATTACGGAGAATATGCCTATGGGAGTGAGCCTTATGATGGCCATCGTAACCTTCATTATCAGCTCGTATACAGCGGTGAAGAAGTCCAGCAGCACGGTGTAGTGCTTCTTGTCCAGCTTGGTGGAGAAGATGCCCAGAAGGACCATGAAGAAGATGATGGGGAGGATGTTCCCGTCGGCCATGGCTGCGAAGACGTTGGACGGCACTATGCCTGTGAGCTGGTCGATCATGTGTACGTCCTGAGCGGCTATGTTCTCCACATTGCCGGTGAGCACCACGTCCCTGCCTACGCCGGGTCTGATGACAGAGACCAGAACCAGGCCTATGATGACGGCTGTCAGGGTGGTCAGGAGGTAATAGGAGAGAGTCTTGCCCAGTACCCTGCCCAGGTTGCCTCCCGCCATGCCGGCCACCCCTATGAAGATGGACGAGGCTATGAGGGGAATGACTATCATGTTCAAGGCGTTGAGGAACAGGTCTCCTATCCACTCTATGTACTGTGTCCAGTGAGGCAGGAATATGCCATAGGCGGCACCTAGCGCTATGCCTATGAGTATTTGCCAGTGAAGGGCTATGCGTATGCCCTTTCTGCGTTTCGGGGCAGTTTCTGAGCCGGCGGCTCCATCGTTGGAATTCATCTTCTTGACAGTTCTTTGAGTTTAGCGGTAAGTTTCCGATTGGCGGTAAGTTCTTCTATCGGCAGGTGCATGCGGTATCTCCAGTAGTATTTGGGTATCGAAGGTACGTTGATGCGCTCGGCTGCCGGGTCCTGTGCCCTGACATCTCCGTCCACGGACAGCCAGTCCTGCAGGGGCAGTATGGTCAGCATGGCCGGGGATGCGGTGTGCATGCGTATGATCTTCTCGCAGAGCCAGGGCTCGCAGAAGTAGGGTGCGTCGCCTCCCTCGTGGAGCATCCTGTGCCAGTACTCCGATGATATTCCCCGGTCTTCTTCCCACCACTGTCTGAGAGTGCTGGTGTCGTGGGTGCCGGTGGTACATACGCTCATGTAGGGATAGCGGGCGGGATCTCCGAAGGGCTCGCGGGGATCCTTGGACATGCGGAATATCTCCAGTGACAGTATCTTCAGGTCCCTTATGACCTCCGGCACGCAATCCGGAATCATGCCCAGGTCCTCCGCGCAGGTAAGCATGTCGGTGGCGGCGGTCACCTCGGGGAGCTTGCGCAGGGCTGAATCCCTCCAGAACTCATTGTGCCTCTTGTAGAAGAAGTGGTCATAGAGCCGGTTGTAGGCCGCTTTCTGGTCTTCCGGCAGGTCGCGGTAGGAGTATGTGAACTGGGCGGAAATCCTGGGATGGAAGAGTCCGGGACGCTTGCTGTCCTCGAGGAAGAGCACCTCGCTGACGAGGGCCTGCAGGCCGTCCTTGATATCGTTCTGCTCCGGCCCGAAATACTCCTCGATCTTCCTCTGCGTGTTGAACTCCTCCTTGAGGGTGAATACCTCGTATTCGTTGCTGTTCAAGTACTTGCTCATCACCTCCTCGGTGTGCTCCCCGAACATCTCCTTCAGTTGCCAGTATCTTATATAAGGTGTGGCGTGGCGGGCGAAGTCAAACCCGAATCCGAAGGAGAGTATCTCCCCGCAGTCCATCGGCAGGGCAGGGGAGAAATGCCCCATCAGTCCCTTGGTCTGCTCCTGAGGAATCTCCCATATCCGGAAAAATCCCAGCACGTGGTCTATCCTGTAGGCGTCGAAATACTCCGACATGTGGCGGAAACGCTCTTTCCACCAGCGGTAGCCGTCTTCGGCCATTCTGTCCCAGTCGTATGTGGGGAATCCCCAGTTCTGACCCTCTGCCGCAAAGTCGTCGGGCGGGGCTCCGGCCTGGGAATCCATGTGGAAGAGCTCCGGGGAAGCCCATGCGTCCGCGCTGTTGCGGGTGATGCCTATGGGAATGTCTCCCTTCAGGGCAATGCCCAGCGAATGGAGGTACTGCACCGCATCCAGCAGCTGCCGGTGCAGGTGGTACTGGGTGAAGATATGGAAGGATATTTCCGGGTAAAGGGGGCTGTCCTCCGAGTTGACGCGGGCGAGCAGTCCCGGGGTGCAGCGGGAGTCCTCTCCCCATTGGGAAAAATCGGCTGTGCCGTGGCTGTCCCTCAGGGCGCAGAAGGCGCAGTAGGGCAGGAGCCAGGACTTGTTGCTGCGGTAGAATGAAAGGAACTTCGGCTCGGCGAAGGTGTCCTCCTTATAGGTCTCGAACTGTATCCTGAGATATTTGTTCTTCAGGGCCAGTACTTTCTCGTAGTCGATGGCCGTCAGTGCCTCCAGGGCTTTCCGCTCGCGGGTGTAGGCGGAGCGCTGTCCCGGGTTCCTGAGGGGGCCTATGGCGGGGATGCTGATGAATATGGGGTGCAGGGCCATGACGGTGATGCCTCCGTAGGGGTAGGAGTCGGTCCAGGTGCCGGTGGAGGTGGTATCGTTGACAGGCAGTATCTGGATGACGTTCTGGCCTATGGAGCGGATCCAGTCTCCGAATGTCTTGAGGTCGGTGAAGTCGCCTATGCCGCAGCTGTTCTGTGTCTTGAGGGCAAATACCGGTACGGCGGTGCCGGAAAAACGGGGCCTGCCCAGGTGGAATGCCGCCTGGGAATATTCCACGGACCATGTCTGGTGGGGTGTGATGTCGCCCGGCAGTTCCAGGACCCGGTTGTCCCTGTCCTCCCAGATGATGCTGCCGTCGGAGGTGTTGCGCTTGATAAACTTGAATTCCAGCCTCCTGCCCAGTTTCCCCGCGGGCAGATGTACGGTCCAGCGGGAACCATGCACGGGAGTCATCTCCAATGCCATGGCCGGATTCCATCCTCCCAGTAAGGGGACGTCTCCGCATATGGCGAGGACGCAGTCCTGCTCCACTGCCGGGGCCGTCACTCTGATGATGACCTCGCGTGAGTGGAGGTGTGTCTGGGTGGATTCGCGGTGGGCGTGGGAGAAGAATATCTCCGAGAAGGGGGCTGTGAGGAAGGGGGCGTCCGCCGAATTGCCCTGCCACTCGTCGTTGAGGAACAGCTCGCGGGACGCGCTGTTCAGTCCCAGGATTCTCTCAGTGCCTGCCTCATAGAAGGTGGAACCGTCCTCTGACTTGACGAAGTATTTGTAGGACAGTACTCTTTCCTCAAGGGCTGTTATCTTGATGTCGGTTTTCCAGAAATCACCTGGAGTCCAGTTCATGGGGACTGCCTTGGCCGGGTCGCCGCCACCGAGCTCAGGTGCGGATCCGGAAAGATAGAGATTCTGTCCCCAGAAGGTGCGGAAGTTGATGGAAAAATGAATAATCATCGTTCGGATTTTTTGCAAATGTATGGAAAAATCGCTAATTTTACGGAAATATCTATGACTATGAAGCGGTTTTTCTTACGAACGGGCAATGCGAGGAGTGACGTGCTCAGGGCCAATGTCATAGTACTGATTTTCGTCCTCGCCCACGCGATTGTCTGTCTGGCACTTCACGACACCAAGATAGGTGACGGCATCTTCCTCACCTGCCTGACCATAGGCATGGTCTTCGCCCTTATCAAGTTCTACAGAGCCTCTTTCGATGTGTTCCTGGGACTGGCCTTTCTCTCGTGTTTCGCCGGTTTTTACATCGGGACCGAGGGAGCCGGACTGCTCGAGAAGTGGGTGCCCTCATGGGGAGTGTGGATCAATGTCATAGTTACGATGGTCACCACCGGGCTTCTGGGACTGGTGATCGTCCTCTTAGTACGCAGGGACTGGCATGTCGGAGGAAAGCAGCAATAGGGGAGGGCGCAGCCAGGTCTCGACCGTCGACCTGATGGTCATCATCATCATTGTCCTCTTTGCCAGGATACTGATCGAAAGGGCCATGCCCCTGTTTTACGAGAGTTTCGGCCTATATTTCGGGGATTTCCTCTTTCAGACCCTGTCCAACTATTCCCTGACCTTCGGTGCGGTGCTCGGAGACATCCTCATCGTCGTGCTGCTGGTGCGTTTCTTCCCGTACGGGAGCGGCAGGACCATAGTCCGCTCGCTGGTGGAGGTGGGAGCCATAGCGCTGATGGCCTTCCTGACCTCGCTGCTGATCCGGATATGGCAGTACCCGCACCTGACGGACGGGAGCAGGTTCTTTGGCCGCCTGTTTCTTTTTACTTATGTGAGCAATCTGATATTCAACGCAGTAGCGATACTTATCACTGACCTTGTCTTCTATTACCGATGGACGAACCGCAAGGCCGTCGCCGTGGAGGCCGAGCAGCGGGCCAAGGCCAACTACCAGTACCAGCTGCTCAAGAGCGAGACCAACCCTCACTTCCTGTTCAACTGCCTGACAGTCCTTCAGTATCTGATACATGAGGATGCCGACAGGGCCAGTGATTATGCGGGGAAACTGGCCGGCGTGTACCGTTACTTTCTCAAGCTGGAGAAGCATACCCTGGTGATGCTGGAAGAGGAGCTGGAGTTCGTGGGCAAGTACTGTGACCTGCTGCGGGAGAGGTTCGGAGAGAGTTTCGTCACCGACATAGATATCCCTGAGAGGTATCATGGCACCAGGATAATACCCTGCACCCTCCAGATGATGGTGGAGAACGCTGTCAAGCACAATGTGGTCAACTCCTCCAGCGCCCTTCACATCTCCATAAAGGTTGAGATGCGGCATATCGTCGTCCGCAATAATTTGAATCCCAAGAAAACAGAGCCGGGAGCCTCCACCGGTACCGGTCTGCAGAACATCAGCCGTCAGTATGAGATACTCTTCAACCGCAGGGTGACGGCCGAAAAGACGGACTCTGAGTTCATCGTGCGCATCCCCGTCGTCCAGTAGCGGGACCGGATTACGCTCCCTCGAGCCATTCCATGAAGGACTGGACGCGGTCGCGGGGGACGATCACCGGCTCGATGTTCTTCGGGGAGAGGGTGACCTTCAGCCTGGAGTTGAAATATTTCGAGATAGTGTAGATGGAGGAGAGGCCTACCAGGCATTTCCGGGATATCTTGTAGAATCTGGCCGGGTCCACCTCGTTCTCTATGGCAGTCAGCGAATCGTCGGTCATGTACTGCTTGCCGTCGCGGGTTACCAGCCATGTGGACTTCTCGTTGGAATAGAAGTAGGCTATGTCGTTTACGTCAATAACTAATATCTGGCTCCCTAACTTGATGGTAAAGTGATGCTTATGGACGGGCTTTGCGTAGGCGGTTACATCGGGCGCCGTTTTCTGCGCGGCAGTTGCCCCGCATAACTGCATGCATCTGTTGACGGATTCCCTGAAAGCTTCGTCCTCTATCGGCTTCATCAGATAGTCGATGCACTTGTTCCTGAATGCGTCCAGGGCGTAGTCCGGGTAGGCTGTGGTGATTATGACCGGACAGGTGATGTCCACCTGCCGGAATATCTCGAAACTGCTGCCGTCGGAGAGTTCCACGTCCATGAATATAAGGTCCGGAGTCTGATGCTTGAGAAAGTTGACAGCCGTGTCCACGGAGTCAAGTATCCCCATGATGGTGAAGTCGGGGAAGTATCGTCCCAGGAGTCTGAGAAGTATCTGCTGGGCGGGTATCTCGTCTTCTATTATCAGGACTTTCATAGCGGATGCAAAGTTAAGAAAGATGACGGATATTTCCAATTTGTTAAAAAAATGTTACAATTCGTCGTGGATTTCCCACGGTCCGTCGGAAACTATAATGTTTAAAAGGTGTGGAAAGTCTAATTTTGACCCTGCTTATTAAACCGCATACAGACTCTCTATGGAAAAGAAGAGAATGACATTCATGCAGATTTTCAACATGAGTTTCGGGTTTCTCGGGATTCAGTTCGGCCTGGCATTGCAGAATGCCAATGTCAGCCGGATCCTGCAGTCATTCGGAGCTGATGTGGCCCATCTGTCTTATTTCTGGCTGGCGGCTCCCATCACGGGCATGATCGTCCAGCCCATCATAGGGCACTACAGCGACCGCACATGGTGCCGCCTCGGCAGGAGACGTCCCTACTTCCTGACCGGAGCCATACTGGCCTCCCTGATGCTGTTCCTTATGCCCAACTCCCCTTCCCTTGCCGGTTTCCTGTCTCCTCTGCTGATAGGCGCCGGTATTCTCATGATTATGGATGCCTCGATCAATGTGGCCATGGAGCCTTTCCGGGCCCTGGTCGCCGACAAGCTGCCCTCGGAGCAGAGGACGCTCGGCTTTTCGATGCAGACATCCCTTATCGGTATCGGCGCTGTTGTCGGTGCCGTCCTTCCTTATGTGCTGACCAACTGGTTCGGAATGTCCAACACTCCTGCGGAAGCGGGCGGCGTGGCTCCGAACGTGCGCACGGCCTTCTACATCGGTTCCGCAGTCCTGCTGCTCTGCGTGCTGTGGACGGTCATCAGTACCTCCGAGTATCCTCCCGAACCCGGTAAGAAGAAAGAGAAAGACGGAGGTTTCCTGGAGATTTTCAAGGACTTCGTCCGCATGCCCAAGACGATGCTGCAACTGGGTGTGGTCCAGTTCTTCTCCTGGTTCGCCCTCTTCTCCATGTGGGTGTACATGACCCCCGCTGTGGCCGAGCACTGCTACAACACCGTCGACCGGGCCTCAGTGGAATTCGGCAATGCCGGTGACTGGGTAGGCGTCCTGCAGGGTATATATAATGGTGTGGCCGCTGTCTACGCCTTCCTCCTGCCCTGGATAGCCTCTAAGATCGGCCGCAAGGCCACTCACTCCCTCTCCCTGCTGATGGGAGCTCTCGGATTCGCCTCGTTCTTCATCTTCAAGAACCCGAACCTTCTGATTATCTCCATGATAGGAGTCGGTATCGCCTGGGGCAGCATCCTGGCCATGCCGTACTCGATTCTCGCCGGATCCCTCCCGCCAGCCAAGATGGGAGTCTTCATGGGCATATTCAACTTCTTCATCACTATACCGCAGGTATGCAACGGCCTCCTCGGCGGCTTCTTGGTCAATCATGTGTACGGCGGTCACACTATCTACGCCATGGTATTCTCCGGGCTCTGCCTCCTTATAGCGGCGGTCTCCGTCATCTTCGTGGAGGACAAGGACGACCCGGTACAGCTGCGGCTTTTCCGTAAGAAATAACAACTAACTATTTTTAAGTACAATCAATTAATATTTAACGTATGAAAAGATTGATGACAGCATTGATCTCGATTACACTCCTCTCACTGACGAGCGCCTTTGCACAGTACACTGTGAAAGGTCAGATCGTCGATGCGGTAGGACCGGTAATCGGAGCTGCAGTCCTCGAGCAGGGGACTCTCAATGGTACGGAATCAGACATGGACGGTAACTTCACACTCACCGTTTCCTCTGCTTCCTCGATGATCGAAATCTCGCTCATCGGTTACAAGACACTCGTATTCCAGGCCGACCAGGTGCCGCCCATCGTAACCCTCGAGGATGACACAGAGATGCTTGAAGAAGTAGTGGTCATCGGTTACGGTACAGTCAAGAAGGAAGACCTTACCGGATCGGTGGCCACAGTCCGCGCTGACCAGCTCAACAAGGGTGCGGTTACCTCACCTACCGAGATGCTGAAAGGTAAGTCGGCCGGTGTCGTTATTACAGAAGGCGACGGTGCGCCCGGTTCCGGTTCCACTATCCGTATCCGCGGCGGTTCGTCCCTGAACGCCCAGAACTCCCCTCTGATCGTGATCGACGGTCTGCCTATCACCAACGAGGGTATCAGCGGAGTCGCTGACCAGCTCTCCTCCATCAACCCGAGCGATATCGAGACTTTCACTGTCCTCAAGGACGCTTCTGCGACCGCCATCTACGGTTCGCGTGCATCCAACGGTGTGATCATCATCACCACCAAGAAGGGCAGCAAGTACGACTCGGCCATACCTCACGTAAGTGCCGACTATACTCTCTCCATCTCCCAGAACTCCAAGTATCTGGACGTGATGACCGGTGACGAGATGAGAGAGGCCATGCTGGACTATACCGGCAGCGAGACCTCCGAGGGCTACCTCGCTCTCGGCGATGCCAACACCGACTGGCAGAGGCAGATCTACCAGCTCGGCATGAGCCACGAGGCCAACGTCAGCCTGCAGGGTAACTTCAAGTTCGGCAATGCCGGCTACATGCCCTACCGTGTGTCCGGAGGCTATCTCAACGAGAAAGGTACCCTGAAGACCTCCAGCATGGAGAGAGGTACCATCGCCCTGAACCTGACTCCTACTTTCTTCGACGACCATCTGACCATCTCCCTCAACGGAAAGGGAATGTTCCAGAACAACCGTTTCGCCAACACCGGAGCCATCTCCGCAGCCATCGAGTACGACCCTACTCAGCCTGTATACAGCGAGGATCACGGTCTGGACGGATACTGGATGTGGGGCAATGTGATGCCTGACGGCACCTTCGAGCCGAACACCCAGGCCACCATCAACCCTCTGGCCGCTCTCATGCAGCGCAATGACGTGTCCAAGGCTTCCCGTTTCATCGGCAACGCCCAGTTCGACTATAAGATCCACGGTTTCGAGGACCTGAGGCTGAACCTCAACCTCGGTATGGACTACTCCCACTCCAACGGTACTGTGACCGTGCCCTACGGCGCCGAGCAGTCCTATCACAACCAGACCCAGGCCGGCCGCGGTCTCTACAACCCCTACGACCAGACCAAGCGCGACATGACCCTCGAGGCCTACGCCGACTATACCAAGGAGATAAACAAGCACAGCTTCGGTGTCATGGCCGGTTACTCCTGGCAGCACTTCTACACTGAGAGCAACAGCCAGTCTCTTACCCAGCCGGATCCTGTAGCAGGCAGTCAGGCCACTCTCTCAGAGTTCCACAACAAGAGCGAGTACTTCCTCGTCTCCTTCTTCGGCCGCGCCAACTACAACTACGACAACCGCTACATGGTGACAGCCACAGTCCGCTGGGACGGTACCTCCCGCTTCACCAACAACAAGTGGGGCTTCTTCCCCTCCGTCGCCCTCGGATGGAATATCAAGGGCGAGAGTTTCCTGAAGAACTCCAAGGCTGTATCCGACCTGAAACTCCGTCTGAGCTGGGGCCAGACCGGTCAGCAGGACATAGGTGACGTATACCAGTCCATCCCTACATATCAGAACAACCTGATCGGCAGTTACTACATGTTCAACGGTCAGGTAATCGTGCCCATCACTCCCAACGGCTACAACGCCGACCTGAAGTGGGAGACCACCACCACATATAACATCGGTCTCGACTACGGTTTCCTGAATGACAGACTGTTCGGTACCTTGGACGTTTACTACAGGGAGACCACCGACCTGCTCAACTACACTCCCGTAGCAGCCGGTGCCAACCTGACCAACTACCTCTTCGCCAACATCGGTTCCTTGGTCAACAAGGGAGTCGAGTTCGAGATTACCGGTATCCCCGTCCAGACCCAGAACTGGAACTGGACCGTCGGCGCCAACTTCGCCTACAACCACAACCGCATCACCAAGCTGACCACCAACGACGGTGACGGCTATACCGGAGTAGCCACCGGCGGCATCAGCGGCGGTGTCGGCAACACCATTCAGAGACACATGGTAGGTTATCCTGCCAACACTTTCTATGTATATCAGCAGGTATATGACGAGCAGGGTGCTCCCATACCCGGTGCATACGTGGACCAGAATGGAGACGGTGTCATCGATGCCGACGACCTCTACTATCTCGGACAGGCCAGCCCTGTATGGACCATCGGCTTCAACACCTCCGTGTCCTGGAAGAACCTGACCCTGGCCATCGCCGGTCACGGCAACCTCGGCAACATGGTCTACAACAACAACGCCTCCCGTCTGTCCCTGCTCTCCGACCTGTGGACCAACTCCTTCGTCCGCAACTGCATGACAGCGGCTCCCGGATGGGGCTTCACCAACGCGGCCTACCTGTCTGACTACTGGGTAGAGGACGGCTCCTTCTTCAAGATCGACCGCATCACCCTGAGCTATCTCTTCGACCTGGGCAAGGGCGGTAACCTCAACCTGTTCGGCACAGTCCAGAATGTGGCCACCTTCACCAACTATTCGGGTATCGACCCTGAGGTATTCGGAGGTATCGACAACAACATGTACCCCCGTCCCCGTACCTACATCATCGGTCTTAAGTACAACTTCTAAATAAAGGAGAACTGAAATCATGAAAAGAATTACAACAATATTCACAGCCATAGCGGTATCGGTAGCGGCTCTCTTCACCACCTCCTGCGTGCAGGACCTGGACGTGACTCCTATCGATCCCAATATCCAGACGCCTGAGGATGTGCTCAACAGCATAGAGGCCTACCAGCAGCTGCTGGCCAAGTGCTACGGCGGTCTTTCAGTCAGCGCCTCCGAAGGTCCTGACTCCTCTCCCGACATCGACGGTATTGACGGCGGTTACGGTCAGTACATGCGTGCCCTCTTCCACCTGCAAGAACTCTCTACTGATGAGGCCAGCACCTGCTGGAATGACCAGACCATCAAGTCTCTCCACGGACTGAGCTGGACCACTTCCGATGTGTTCGTGACAGCCATGTTCTCCCGTATCTACTACCAGATCGGTCTCTGCAACGAGTTCATCCGCCGCGGACAGGCTGCCTCTGATTTCCAGGGCGAGGAGATGGACTATATGATAGCCCAGGCCAGAGCCCTCAGGGCACTGAGTTACTACCACGCCATCGACCTCTTCGGCAACGTGCCTTTCGCCACCGAGGAGAACAGTGTGGGTGCTACCGGTCCCGACCAGATACTCCGCTACGACCTCTATGAGTGGCTGGTAAATGAGATTACCGGTGAGAACAACTTCCGCGATGCCCTCAAGCCCGCCGCCTCCACCGAGTACGGCCGCACCAGCCAGGAATTCGCCACCATGCTGTTGGCCAAGCTCTACCTCAACGCCGAGGTGTTCACCGCTGACGATCCTCAGGGCCGTCCCGTTATCTCCGCATGGGCTGAGTGCGCTGCCGAGAGCAAGAAGATCGTGGATGCCTACACCCTTCCCGCTGAATATCAGTGGAACTTTTCCGCAGACAACAACCTCTGCCCCGAGATTATCTTCGCCGTGCAGAGCGACGGTACCAACATCCAGACCTACGGCAGCACCAATTTCGTCATCAAGGGCTCCATCGTCTCCGGTAACCCCACATGGCAGGCTGCTCTCGGCACCAACGACGGATGGGGCGGTCTCGTAGTGACCCCTCAGTTCCTCGATCTCTTCGATGAGGCTGCTGACCAGAGATTCCTCTTCACAGACGGCGCTGAGTTCGGCGAGCAGGCTCACACCCGTGAGATACTGGACAACGCCAACTTCGCCAACGGCTGGTGTCAGATGAAGTTCACCAACCTCAAGCACGACGGCTCTCCTGCCGACAACAGCACTTCCTCATATCCCGATACCGACTATCCCATCTTCAGGGCTGCTGACGCTTACCTGATGCTCGCCGAGGCCCAGCTCCGCAACGGCGGTATCCAGTCTGACGGTCTCGATGCATACAATGCAGTGCGTACCAGGGCCGGCCTCAATGCAGTCTCCTCTGTAGACCTTGATGACATCATCGACGAGCGCGGCCGCGAGCTCTACTGGGAGAACATGCGCCGTCAGGACCTCGTCCGTTTCGGCCTGCTCACATCCTCAGAGTATGTCTGGGACTGGAAGGGCGGCTCATACGAAGGCAACAGCGTAGATGACCGCTACAATCTCTATCCTATCCCCACCACCGAGATCAACTCCAACAGCAAGCTGGAGCAGAACCCCGGTTATTAACAGATAACGCTAAATGACAAGAAACGATATGAAAAAGTTTTTCTATATAGCTTCAGCCGCCATGATCTCCATCCTCGCGCTGGCATCCTGCGCCGAGAAGGAAATCGTGACCTATAATCCTGAGAATGCGGTAAAGCCTGTACTTGAGGCCATCGCCGAGAGTTATGTCCTCGAGGACGGAGCGGCTTTTGAGACTCTGAACTTCTCTGCGGTAGAGTACGGTATTGCCACTGCAGCCCGCTATACGCTGTATGCCGATGTGAATGAGGACTTCTCATCCAAGAAGTCACTCGGCAATGTTACGACCGATACTGTCGGTATTACAGTAACGGCCAATACACTGAACAATGCCCTGATGTCCCTCAACTGTAAGGCAGACGTTCCTGTTACTGTGTACTTCCGTATGGAGGCAGAGATGATGGGAGAGTCCGCTCCTGTAGGGTCAGTGGAGGTACTGGTCTCCAATGCTGTTACTTCCAGCATTACTCCGTTCAATGCCGAGAAGGTTTATCCTGCAGTATATGTGATCGGCCAATTCTGCGGATGGGATCATGGCAATACTGCATTCCTGTTCAGCTATGCTGAAGATGAGGAAAATTATGTCGGAGTCGTGGACTTCGGTGCCGAGTGCGCTGACTACGGCTTCAAACTTACCGGGGCTGCCAACTGGGACAATGGCAACTGGGGAACCGGTGACATGACATCCGCCGAGCCAGAGGCACCCTCGATTACACTATGGAATGACGGCGGCAGCGGCAATATTTCCAATTACAGCTCGCACCGTTACTATAACTTCCATTTCGTGAAGTCATCTCTGACTCTCAACATGATTAAGGGCTTTGACCTTGTGACTGTCGCTGGTGCGTTCAACGGATGGGCAACCGACGCCACACCTATGGAACAGATCCGCAGCAACGGCAAGTTCTATGTCGACATAGACGTGGATGAGGCAGGCGCAGCTGACGGCTTCAAGTTCGTCCTCGACAACGGCGGCACCTGGCTTGGTGCCGGTGAGATAGAAGGTGCTGAGGATGTTGGTGGTGGTAATATCGCCCTTGAGCCCGGACAATACCGCTTCTACCTCGACCTCAACGACTGGGATAATATTACTTACAGCCTCAGCACGGCTGACTATGGCAAGCCTGTCGACGGCGGCTCCGATACTCCCGATGAGCCCGATGAGCCCGAGAATCCTGAAGATCCCGATCAGCCCGAGCTGCAGGAGAATCTGTGGGGAGTTATCGGAACATTTGCCGAGAGCAATTGGTCTGCAGATATCTACATGACCGAGTTCCCTGCCGGAAGCGGTATCTGGATCAGCCCTGTGCTGGAGTTTGCCGATACGACTCAGTTCAAGCTCCGTTTCAACAACGACTGGAATACTCAGGCCGGAGCAGTAGCAGCAGGCGACACTCTTAGGACAGGTATTCCGACTGTCGCCGGTTTCGGCAACAATGTCGCTCAGAATGTAGGCGTTGCTAAAGAGCAGGTTGGTAAGAGGGTAGTGGTTTACGATGCAGAGAACAACCAGCTCTATCTCCTCGGATGGAGCGTTATTGGAGCAATCTCCGGTGACAGCTGGGGACATGACTTCCCGATGATCTTTGATCCCGAGGCCAATACCTGGTCAGTTTCAGGACTGTCGGTTGAAGGTGCCTTCAAGCTCAGATGGGCCGGTCAGTGGTCTACAAGCGAGGTGACTATCCCTGACCGCGGTCTGGCGGACGGCGCATCTTTCGCAGTAGGAACTCCCATCAGCCTCAAGCAGGGCGGTGGAGATATCAACCCCGGCGAGAATGTCGGAACCTACAACATGGTTTACGACGTGGCCAACGAGACCCTGACTCTCACGGCAGCCGAGTAACAGAAGATTTTAATGACGGGCGGGACAGATATTGTACCCGCCCTTTTTAATATTGTACAGTACCCATAGCATGCGGAATGTCACTATACATTTTAGTAAGACGAGAAGTGCTTGAAAATCAGTAAATTGCGGAAATTGCAAAATGTATGGAGTGCGTAAAAAGACCGTATTCAGCGTAATTTGTGACGTTCTTACATTTTTTAAAATCAATAATTTACTGAAAATTACGATATTGCGACATAACGAAAATGTATAGTGGTATTTTGCGATTATCTTAAGAGGAGTTCTATAAATTAAAATATTGTAGTACAGTTGTTTATATGGTTCCAAGAGCGTAAATTTGCAGAAAATAAGAATTTTATAA
>HF990385.1 GCA_000432775.1 Alistipes sp. CAG:831 | reverse complement strand
CGAGCCGCAGCCTGCCATCCTCGCAGGAAAGGCATGCCGCGGCGGCTAAAATGGGCAGTATGGGATTTGCAAAAGTTCTCATTTGCCAAATATACGGTTTTCTCTCCACAATGAAAAATGCTATTTTCGCGGTATGAAAAGAGGTCTGCTGATATATCCGTCCACGACTCCGAGGGGGAACAATGCCTTCGGCTGGTTCCGGGAGGCGGCCGCTTGTTACGGGATGGAACTCGAAGTGCTCTTCTATGACTCTTCCGGGGCGGGTGCACTTGCCGGCGCTCCTGCGTGGACTCCGGATTTCGTGCTGATGCGCGGGTACAATACCGCATTGTCGCGGTGGTACGAGGCTCAGGGGGTGACGGTGGTCAATTCCACGGACTCGATGATTCTGTGCCGGGACAAATACCGCTGCTCGGAGGTTTTAGCTGCAGCGGGAGTCCCGGTGCCTGGGGCATTGTCCCTGGCGGAGGCAGAGGGCGGTGCGGCATTTCCATTTATCCTGAAACTCAATTACGGCTCCAAGGGGGAGAATGTCTTTCTCATCGGCAACGAGCGGGAGTACAGGGAGGCTCTGGAGGCCTGCCGCATGGAGGAACAGCACCGTCTGGAGGAATTGTCGCGGGGCATAACCGAATTCGGGGAGACTCCGGAGGAAGTGGCTTACGGCTGCACTCCGGTGCTGCAGGAGTTCATAGCTTCCAGCCGGGGCCGGGACATCCGGGTGTGGGTGACCGGAGACGAGGTTGCCGGGCACGTGCTCCGCTACAACGACCGCAGTTTCAAGTCCAATTTCGCCGCCGGCGGGTCCTTCCGCCAGATCCCGCTGCCGCCGGAAGCCGCTTCGACGGCCCTTGCCGCTGCCCGTGCCGCCGGCCTGTTCTTCGCCGGAGTGGACCTGCTCTTTGACGGACACGGCGGTTTCAAGGTCTGCGAGATCAACGGCAACGCCGGCTTCCGCACCGCCTCCTCCGACATCCCCGATGCACTGTTCAGAGCCCTGAGCCGGGCTTCAGGTCAGTCGGCGTGAAATAGTCGCCCGTGAAAAATTTCCCCATTGTTTCTTTTGATGGAAACAAAATGTTATATTTGCACCCGGATACAGATAAAAAAGGGCTGATGAAACTTAAAGTAGTGTTGATGGAAGAGGCGGATGCCTTTATGTATTCGCTTCCGCGAAAGGCATATCAGAAAGTTGTGTATAACCTGCATAAGGTAGAGAATGGAATCTTGGACAAAGAATTGTTAAAGAAGTTGGAAAATACGGAGATATGGGAATTGCGGACTTTGTTCAATGGTCTCCAGTACAGGCTGTTTGCTTTTTGGGACACGGAAGAGTGTGCGCTTGTCATTGCCACACACGGCATTGTCAAGAAAACGCAGAAAACGCCGGCCAAAGAGATAGCAAAGGCGGAAAAGATACGGAAAGAATATTTTTATCACAAAAGACAAAAATAAGAAGATGGCACAGATGAAACTTACCCCTTTGAGTGAGCACATAGATAGGGCCTTCGGCAAACCAGGCACTCCCGAACGCGATGCGATGGAGGCACAGCTGCAGGAGGATGTCCACGCCTACATGGTCGGAGAGGCCATCAGGAAGGCGCGTCAGGAGCAGCACCTGACGCAAGAGGAACTGGGAGAGCGCATCGGTGTGCAGCGGGCACAGATATCCCGGCTGGAAAAGGGCAAAAGCGTCATTACCCTGCCCACAATGAGTCGGGTGTTCAAGGCCCTTGGTATAGATACGGGCATACTCGACTTGGGCAGTGCAGGCAAGGTGGCTCTGTGGTGAGCATTCAGAAGCCCACCTGAAGCTGCGTGATGAGCATGTGTGAGGACGGGATGCCGCTGTAGATGCCTTCGCTCTTACTGGAGCGCTGCTGATAGACGTATTGTGCCTGGAGGCGGCATTTGCGGTAGATGTTCCACTGCAGTCCGAAGATGTAGTTGCACTGCCAGTCGCTCAGGGCGACGTTCCGGTCCAGCCAGTCGACCGAGGCCACGATGTCGAGGAAACGGGCAGGGGAACCCACGAGGGTGGCGTATGCCCCCCGGCTTCTGACATCAGCGTCAAGCCCCTCCATGTATTCGCTCCGGAGATATACCGGCCCGGCCTTCAGTTCCGCACCTGCACTCCATCTGTTCCTCCGGTATGTCTCGCCTTCCCTGAAGCAGCCGTAGGGACTGTCCGCCTTGGCGGTACCTTCTCCGATGTAGACGGAACCGTGCAGTTTGAGGAAACTCACCGGCCTGAGAGCCAGGCTTGCGACGACATCCTTCCGGTTGTTGGTCTCGGCCGTATTGTACGGCTCTCCGCTGAACACTCCGATGCGGTACTCGAAAAGATGGCGGCCGTCCTTCCCTATTTTCAGAAATGCACCTCCCGCTTCCAGACCCAGGTCCCTGCCGGCTCCTCCGCCGAAGCAGATGTCCGAGCCGTCGATGCCCGCGAGATACTGCACGGCCTGCGCTCCCTTTATGATTTCCAGGACGGAGGGAGACATATTGCTCTCGATCGAGAAGGGCGTCTTGTACTGCCCGAGCCGGATGTAGAACGCATCCACGGGGCGGTATCTGACGAACAGCTCGTGCAGCCTGAATTTGGACAAGTCGGCCATGAAATAGAGGTCGAGATGTCTGACGGGCCTGATGTCGGCGATGATCATTGCCCTGTACAGATTGAACTTGTTGAAGGCTCCGTCATGCGCCATGTCGTAGGTGTCGTATTGGTAACCGATCTGGGCATAGCCGCTTACGCTTACATTTTCCGAAAGGAAACGGAGAATCCCGCTGTACTTTGATTCGTTTGCATTATAGGTGCCGAGGGTGTCTGTTGCCGCCGAAGAGCTGAGGCATGCAGCTGCGGTCAGGATGAGGGAGATTACGGTGGCCTTGAGGTGCATGGCTGTAGTGGTTGAGTCAGTTGTCCGGTTTTAGTGTCTGTTTAATAGGCGGCAAAAATAGCAAAACCTCCGGAATATGCAACTGCCATTTTGGCCCTTGTTTGCCTAAGTGCCGGAATGAGGGGGCGCGCAGCAGCGGGTGTCGGAAGGTGCCGATGAAATGCCGCTTTAGTCGGCACCTTCTTGGAAAGGATGCGGTGGATATTCAGGTGATATTTTTCTTATTTTTGCCACCCGAAAACTTAAAATGATTTTGTATGAAACTAAAATGTATCTTTGCCGCCTTATTGCTGGGCGGAAACCTTTTCGCGCAAACACCTGCCGACAGCGTGACGATTCAGGGTACGGTAACTGATTTCAATGGCGTTCCAGCCAAAGGTTGCACCGTGATGTGGCAAGACCCTTCCTTCAACGACGTGATTCAAGTCTTGACCGATTCGCGAGGACGTTATTCTGCCCGTATTCCCAAAGGAAAATATCAAAGTATGGCAGCTTGCCCGATGGATGTTTATCCTCATACAGCCAAGGCGGATGTTCCCGATGCAGACCAACGGCTGGAGTTTTGGGCCTGGGATTTTATCGCCGACCGTGACACCACGCTTGATATCCGTTTCCACAGAATGGAAGTGTATGGTCTGCGTGCTTTTTATATTCCCGGCGGTATGCCGACTTACCAAATCTTTGTACGCCCGATGAGCTTGACTCGATTCCAGCAGATTATGAAACAAGGCTATAATGCCAAGCACGGGGAAGACCTGAGCGGTATTCAGCAGGAAACCTCACGTAAGGATGCGCAAGGTGTCTTTACGGCTCCACACACCGACCGGTTGCGAGTCACCGTATGGATAGACGGCGAGGAAGTGCCCGTGCTGATGAAGCAGGAAATCAAAGAATATTACGGAGCCGATGAATACGGAAACGCCTACCTGCTGACCGTGGACCGTCCCAAACACACGACCGACCTGCCTTACCACGTATTCAAGGTGGAGTTGGAAGACATGGAATACGGCGAGCGAGGCGAAGGCTTATATTATATGGAGAAAGATTCGTATGTGAAATAAAATAGCTATCCGAGGCTCCGACATGGGCGGCTTCGTCGTCGGGCCTGCCCCTGCTGCTGGTGGTGCTTCCGGCGCTGATGCGGTGGATATATCGGTGAGGTATTTCCCTATCTTTGCTCGACAATAACAACGCAACCATTATATATGACGAATATCCAAGGACATAACAACGAACTTGTTTTTAGATTTCCCGGCATGGAAATAAATTGCCTGACATCGGCCGGCTCATGGATCAGTCGGGTGCTTGAGCGGGCGGATATATCTATCTAGGTAATGACAACCGCGTTTCGCTGCGTTTTGATTCGGAAGAAAGTGCGGAAGAACTGCTGACCGGGGGCGGTTTCCTGCTCATTGTCAAGGGTGACAATAATAAGGTGGAGATGGGCACGGTAATTATCCGCTACTCCTCGATATTGGGCATGACGGGATTGAAGCTGATTGTCGGTCAATTGCCGGGATTAGGAGCAGGCGTGTCGCGCACGGCAAGCGGTTGCAGCGTCAGGATAGGCGACCGGGTAGTCATTAACGGTGCCACTGTTTACCTGCAGGAAGACGGTTCACACATTTATATCGGAGATGACAGTCAAATCAGTTGGGGTGTAGATATCTGGTGTACGGATGCGCATACGATAACCGACCTTCGGGGTGCTCCCGTCAACTATGCCGACAGTATCGAAATAGGACGGCATGTATGGGTAGGCAAGGATGTCAAGATAGGCAAGAATGCGCGTATTGCGGACAACAGCATCGTAGGTTGGGCAGCATAGTAACAAAGCGTTTCGACGAGCCGAATGTCATTATTGCCGGTATTCCCGCGAAGATAGTCAAGAGCGGCGTCAATTGGGACAGGAGGTGCATCAACAAATATCTGAAAGGGCTTTGAGCCTTGTCCATTAACTTCGCCGGATATCTTCGCTTCCGGTATGGGAGTGCGGATTAGCAGCCGCTTGCCGTGGCGGTGACAGGTGGCTGCATCGCAGGTCTGCCTCTGCTGCTGGTGGTGCTTCCGGCGCTGATGCGGAGGATATATAAAAGCAAGGAACACGAAAAAGAATTTCATTATCGACTGGGTACTTATTCCTGTTTTCATTCTTTCGGCAGCCACAGGCTTAGGGCTGCACATCGCCGGACACGGGGGCAACCATGAAGTGTGGCATAATTGGGCAGTAGCGCATAACTTCTCCTGCCTGTTTTCTCTTTCATAATTGGAGAATTATCGTTACCTTCGCAAACCAATCAATATAAGAGAATGAGAACAAATACTCCCCATATCGTACAATATCAAGGTTCCAAGCGGATTTTGGCACCTCAAATATTGCGTTACTTTCCATTGCAGTTTAAGCGGCTCATCGAACCGTTTGCCGGCATGGCTGCCATTACCATTGCCGTAGCGCAACAGAAAAGAACCTCAAACTATGTGGTTAATGACATAAATAAGCCTTTGATAGCCTTGTTGACGGAGGCCATTCAAAATCCGGAGCAATTGATAGCCAGGTATCAATCTTTGTGGAGTGGGCAGTTTGATTATCCCGGAGGGAGCGTGGAACATTATTATCATGTGCGCGACTTGTTCAATGCCGGAGAAGAATCGGCTGAAAACATGCTGTATCTGTTGGCGCGTTGCGTGAAAGGTTCTGTCCGGTATGGGCGGAATGGCAAATTCAACCAATCACCGGACAAGCGACGCCATGGGACGAACCCGCAGACGTTGGCCGAGAACGTCAGGCTCATTTCCTGCCTGTTGAAAGATAAGGTGGAATTTACTGCGACCGATTACAGGGAGATACTGGACAGGGCACGGCAAGGAGATCTCGTTTACATGGACCCGCCCTATCAGGGAGTTTCCAATGTGCGGGATTGCCGTTATGTTTCCGGCATTGATTTTGCTGATTTTATCGAAGCTGTATACGGGCTGAACCGTAAGGGAGTGGATTTTGTCATTAGCTACGACGGCAAGTGCGGAGATAAAACGTATGGCAAGGAACTTCCTTCCTATTTGGAATGTCAGAAAATATATCTGAACGCCGGACTGTCAAGCCAATCCACTTTATTGGGCAAAAAAGAGACTACTTTCGAAGCTCTTTACCTCAGTAAGAATCTGCGGCAGAAAGAAATACTACTTCCTACACAAATGTTGCTCTTTGAAAATCAAGCTGTCGTATGAACAAATTTCCACAATCATTTATCGACAAACTTAACTCTGTCACAAATAAGCGTCCGGCCACAGTCATCCGGCATATCTTGGAGCATGGATACATCACAACGGAAGAACTGAAAGACATCTACGGTTACAATCATCCGCCTCGCGCTATTCGCGATGTCAGAGAGCAAGGCATCCCCATTGAAACATATCGGATAAAGGGAGAAGACGGCCGTTCGATAGCGGCTTACCGATTCGGGAATCCGGAAGACATGGATAAACGCATCAGCAAATCCGCCGGTCGTACCGTATTGTCCAAAGCCTTGAAACGAGCATTGATAGAAAAATATGGTGCGAAATGCTTCATTTATTCAGAGCCGCTTGACGAATCGCTCTTACAAGTAGACCACCGCATCCCTTACGAAATAGGTGGGGAACAGGATGAGCAAGACATTGATATGTATATGCTGCTAAGTCCTTCGGCCAACCGTGCCAAGTCGTGGACATGCGAACATTGTCTGAATTGGGAAAAACGTGATGCATCTTTTTGCATGAATTGTTTTTGGGCATATCCCGAACATTATACGCACATCGCAGGTCATCATCAGCGCCGCATTATACTCACCTTCACAGGCAATGAAATCGAGGATTACAATAAACTGATAGAACTCGTCGGAGAAACAAAGGCGGAAGAAACTATCAAAGAATTAATTCATGAATATCTGGAATGACAAGCAGAAAAATCTTCTGCAAAAGGAAGATTTTTCTGCTTTTTCTTCTTTCTTCAAAATTCCTACAGAATCCTGCTCTATCTTTTCGCGGTTGCGATAACTTTGCACCGAATTTGGAAATAGGTTAATTGGTTATGTGGAAATATTATGCACTCCTGTCCGCTTTCTTCGCCGCACTGACGGCCATTTTCGCCAAGGTGGGCGTGAAGGACATCAATTTCCTCAAGGAACCGGTCAGTCCGAGGGTAATGACGGGCGAATAAACACGAGTCAGCTATTGTGGGTAATCCGTTCTTTTACTTTATTCCATGCATTCGTATGGAAGAGGCAACAACGGTCCATTGTCCGGCACATTTCTTTGAAACGGCTTGCCGGAATCACAAAACTCAGCACATTGCTTTCTACATAAGGGCGCACGGAAGGGTCGAGCAGGCCTATAAACGTGCGGCCGCCACCTATTCTGTTTTCTCTTACGGCCTGGGCGACGACCGATGAGCAGCCTGAACCGAAAATGCAGGAGACCGCATCATCGGCGTTGTTGTCGAAGAATGCCCAAGTTGCCAGTCCAGACAGCATGTCGGGAGTAGCAAAGAACAATATTCCTTCCATGGGCTCAAAACTCTTTGCGCGGTCAATCCGTATGAAATTGAGATATTTTTTAGTGGCCGGCCGTATATCAAGCCGTTCAATGCACGTTATCACATCTTCCGGAGAAGCCTTGTAGCGTTCTTTCTGCGATACGAAGCCGGGAACATGCTCAGGCATCGGAGCAAAGGCGGTATAGAGCTTGCCTCCGCCACAACCGATGGTCTCGGCACTCAGGCTAAGCCCTTCCCCTTTTCTCGCAGTATCTATGCCCTTAAAGAGACATCCGTTTATCTTATCTGTATCTGCCACCGGTTCGTTATCATAATAGAACAGAAGCGGAAGTTCCGCCGTTTCACCAAAAGCCTGACGGTACTTGCTGATGAATGTCTGAGTATCCATATCTTTTTTAGAATAAGTTGTTTTGTGCCGTATCAGGCCGCTCTCTTGAACCGCATCCAGGTCCATTTGTGCCACAAGGTCTCCAGCGGGCCCTGTTTGTGGCGTGACAGCCACCATCTGCTCAGCAGCACCTGCAGCAGGAACACGGCCAGCATCAGCATCCTCCACAGAAATCTCCAGCCGAAATCCTTCCCTTCTCTTTTCTGCCTGTCATTCTGCAGGAAAAATGTCAGACCGAAGAGCAGGGCGAAAATGGCGTAGGCCTTTCCCGCGAAAAGGGAGAAGGTCCCGTCCAGCACTATCCGGTCGAGCTTACCGAGCCATGCCGGTGCGTCCGTCGGATACACCGGATAGATAAAATGCTCCAGGTTGTGGACCAGTACAATGGCCATAACCGCGAATCCCCTCAGAGCGTCCACCGACTCAATCCGGGAAGAATTGTTCAAAGGCTGTTTCATGATTTTGCAAAGATAATCCTTTTGCCATATAGGTCGTCGCTTTGTCGCTGCCGGCCTCTTCCTCTTTCCGCAACGGCAGCAATTTCCGCGATTTAGTGCCGTCGTGGCAGGAGTAGTCTAATGGCATCGGTGTCGGCAGGTCGACTGACATGAGCAGGTTCACGGATTGAGCATGATGGTGTTGACGGTGCGTCCGCAGGAGGGGCCTTCGCGGCGGGCGGAGAAGAAGCCGGGGTGGGTGTAGGTGTCGATACCGGCGGTGAGGATATGGCTGTCAGGGACACCGGCCCGGACCAGTGTCAGGCGGACGGCTTCCCAGAGGTCAATGTGCAGGCCGCCTTGCATGGTGCCGGGTATTCTGGGTCCACGGTCGGAGATAATTGGTCTGTCGGAGGAGTATGTTCCGGAAAGTCCGGCTTCCGGAAAACCTGCGTCGAGGAAGGCCCGGGCGACTTCGGGACCGACCTGGAAGCTGTCGGGGCCTATGCCGGGACCGATAACCGCTAAGATGTCGGCAGGGCGGGTTCCGAACTCGCTGGACATCGCGGACAGGGTCTTCGCCGCGATTTTCAGTACCGTTCCCTTCCATCCGGAATGTACTGCGGCTACTGCCCGACGGACAGGATCGTACATGAGCACCGGTATGCAGTCGGCAGTCCTGGCACCGATGGCAACCCCCGGCACGTCGGTTATCAGCGCATCAAAGCC
The DNA here is from genome assembly GCA_000432775.1 of Alistipes sp. CAG:831. GTDB lineage: Bacteria > Bacteroidota > Bacteroidia > Bacteroidales > UBA932 > Coprenecus. Next base: position 15,618 of record HF990385.1, on the reverse strand, counting down.
TTCGAGGTCTTCCCGCGTGAGATCCGCCGACTCCACCACGGCCACCCGGTCCCCGTGCACCTGATGTGCCTGCACCACGGGCATCGGAAGCACGGCGTCCCTGAGCGGGGAGAATGCCGTCACGTCCGGGCTGATGCCGTAGCGCAGGAAGCCGGACAGGTCGTTGGACTTTATGCTGCTGATATTCATGCTGCTGCTGTTAAATTATGCGGATTGGCGGTATTGCATTTACATTTGCTTTGCTGCATGACTCCCAAATGAGACTTTATTATGTTGTCTTGTATGCTCATATTTTGTCTGTTGTTATCGCCATTATTCTATTTCTACATGTAATGTTTTCTTGCGAGGCTTGTTATTTCTTTCGGTACTTTTGATTACTGGCGTTAGGGTTGTCAGGATTTGTCATTTCCAAATATCCGGCTTCAACCAATGATGTTACATATTTTTCTCTGTTTTTGGTGTGCGAAGAAACTCCTACACGGTTTAAAATCTCTTTAGCACTTCTTGGAACGCTGCAAAATTGAATAATATCTTTTTCTTTATTGGTTAATTTCCTCCGTTGAGGACTAGTGTCTAAGTCAGTGTCAGGGTTTGTCCTGATGGTGTCTAAGTCAGTGTCAGGGTTTGCCCTGATGGTGTCTAAGTCAGTGTCAGGATTTGCCTGGATAGTGTCTAAGTTTCCCTTTCTGGCTATCGTAATCAGAAACTCATGTGTCCTTTCGTCATTCTTGAACTGCACCTTGCTCATTTCGCCACGGTCTCTGAGTTGTAATATATCTTCTGTTGTCATAATAATCAATTCTGGATTAGATGTGCCGCATAAACCTCCACCCGGTCATGGCCGCCGTATAGGGGTTTTTAATGTCCGTATTCATCTTGCGTCTGTAAATTCTGAATTTACTGCAAAGTAACATAAAAATCCGGATAGACAGTCGTGGATTCACGAATAAAATATTTGCTCCTGGAAAAATAAGTTCTATCTTTGTCTCCGCAATGAGAAAGCACTCCAACATATCCATGATGTCCATGCGAATGCATCGCTCTACGATGCATGGCTTTCTCTATTGCCGGTAAGTCAGGCGGGATGCCGGCTCCGGCGCATTAAATCCAAAAACACATATCAAGTTCCACAGGTCCGGATTCTGCCCCCGGGACTGGTTTGGATTTATCGTTACGGGCATCAATGGAGCATCACGCGATGACAAGAAAAGAATATGTCCACAATGGACCGTTCCGGTGCGAGGCCGGAGGCATAATCAGCAATCTGAAAATAGTGTACCACATCTCCTGTCCGGAGGGACTGCCGGCATGCAGTAGCCAGGACCATGATTCAGAGAACCGCACAAATGGGAAGGTGATATGGATCTGCCATGCGCTGACGGCCAATTCGGATCCGGAGGAATGGTGGCCGGAGATGGTCGGACCGGGCCGGCCCATAGACACTGAAAAGTACACGGTGGTCTGTGCCAATATGCTCTGCTCGGCCTACGGCTCTTCCGGACCGGCGGACGGGGCTTTTCTGGATTTCCCGAAAGTGACGGTCCGGGATATTGTCCGCACCGAGATTCTCCTGCGCCGGCATTTAGGCATCGGTAGGATAGACCTGCTGATAGGCAGCTCCATCGGCGGCTTCCAGGCCCTGGAGTGGGCGGTGATGGAGCCGGAGGTGATAAGTTGTGCCGCGATTATGGCCTGCGGTCCCAGAGTTACACCCTGGCTCACTGCGTCCAACGAGGCCCAGAGGATGGCGATCGAGGCCGACCCTGCCTTCCGTGAGTGCCGGAGCCTCAGCGGCGGAGAGGCCGGACTGAGGGCGGCAAGAGCTATAGCGCTGATTTCCTACCGCAGCTATCGGGGCTACAACACCACTCAGAATGAGGAGGATCCCGACACCCTTTTCGCCACCCGCGCCGCCTCCTACGAGCGCTATCAGGGCCGCAAGCTTTCCGACCGTTTCGACGCCTATTCCTATTGGTATCTGACTCATTCCGTGGACAGTCACAATGTGGGCCGGGGACGAGGAGGTGTGGAGGCGGCTCTCCGGGGCATCAGGACCCGCTGCATCATCGTAGGCATAGACAGCGATGCCCTTTTCCCGACAGAGGAACAGCGGTATATGGCCGACCACATCCCCGGGGCGGAATACCACGAGATAACCTCCGCATTCGGCCACGACGGCTTCCTGCTCGAATACGGCCAGATATCGGAGATTCTCAGGCCGGAGTTGGAGGCTCCAGTCAGCGATAAATAAACGGCAATCTTAAGTAAAATCAATAAAATCAAGTATATGCAGGTATTGAAATTCGGCGGCACATCTGTCGCAAACGCAGAGAATATGTCAAGGGTCGCGGATATAGTGACCAAGGCTGTGGACCGGGACAGGACCATTCTGGTCTGTTCGGCCATCAGCGGCTTTACCGACGCCCTCATCCGGACCGGCCGTCTGGCTGCGGCGCGGGACGAGGCTTACAAGAGTATCATAGACGAGTATCAGGAGAAGCATTACCGGATCATTCACAGCCTGATCCAGGCGGACAAGCAGCGCGGTACCCTAGAGGCGTGCGATGCGGTGTTCGAGTCGCTCAGAGGCATTGCCAGGGGAGTCTGCCTGTTGGGCGAGTTGAGCGAGGCCAGCCTGGATGCGATACAGGGCTGCGGAGAACTCCTGTCAACCAGGATAATGGCCGTCCGCCTGGCCTCGGAGGGCATTCCGGTAAAATGGGTGGATTCCCGCGAGATAATCCGGACAGTGCGCAAGGACGGGGTGAATGTGGTGGATACGGCTGTCAGCTACGCCAATATGGCTGCAATGCTGGAGCGCAATCCGGTGACTTCGCTGTTTGTCCTGCCCGGCTTCATCGCCTCTGACAGTCAGGGACGTACCACGACTCTAGGGCGGGGCGGCTCCGACTATTCGGCTTCCCTGCTGGCTGTGGGTTGCGGGGTACGGCGCCTGGAAATCTGGACCGACGTGCCCGGAATGATGACGGCCAATCCCAAGACCGTCCCTACGGCCCGTACCATCAGCAACATCTCCTACCGTGCCGCATTGGAACTGTCTCATTTCGGCGCCAAGGTCATCTATCCTCCCACCATCCAGCCGGTGGTCTCCGAAGGCATTCCTATCTACGTCAAGGACACTTTTGACCCGGACGCGCCGGGAACCCTTATCGAGAAGAACCCGCCCCGGAGCAAGGAGAGGCTGGGGGGTATTTCCAATTCGGACAATATTGCCCTCATCTCCTTGGAAGGCAGCGGCATGGTAGGTGTACCCGGCTTCTCGGCCCAGGTGTCCCCGGCTTCTCGGCCCGCCTCTTCGAGGCCCTCAGCCGCAGCGGTATCAACATCATACTCATCACCCAGGCCTCTTCGGTCCACACCATGTGCGTGGCCATCCCGGAGAAGGACGCGGAGAAGGCCAGGGAGGCGGCGGACAGCTGTTTTGCCTACGAGATATCGTTAGGCAAGCTCAATCCCCTGAAAGTCGAGCAGGGCTATTCGATAGTATGCCTCGTGGGGGACGACATTCTCAGCCAATGCGGTACGACGGGCCGGATGCTCGATGCCCTCGGCCGTCACGGGATACCTATCAGGGCCACGGCCCAGGGCTCGTCCGAGCGCAATATTTCAGTGGTTGTGCGTTCCTCCGAAGCGGACCGGGCCATCCGCTACATCCACAATGAGTTTTTCGACAGGTCGCCGCTGAAGGACATCAATCTGTTCATCACCGGCTACGGCACTGTGGGCAAGGCCCTTGTGGACATCATCCGGCGCAATGGGGATGCGGTGGCGGCCCGGACCGGGAAGCGGCTGCGCATAGCGGGGATAGCCGACAGCCGCCGCTACGTGCTGGATCCGGAGGGAATTGCCCCGGAGAGGGCAGGGGAGCTGCTTGCCCAGGGCCTCAGCGCGGCTGACGATGCCTGGACGGAGGCTCTTGCCCACACCTCTTTGGAGAATTCCGTATTCGTCGACTGTACCGCGAGTGCGGACATAGCCTGCCGGTACGCCTCCCTCTTCCGTCACGGGTATTCGGTCGTGGCCTGCAACAAGATCGCCTTCTCCGCCCCGTTGGCCCAGTACCGGGCGTTGAGGAAGGCTGCCTTGGAGAGCGGTGCGGGGCTGAGGTACGAGACGACGGTCGGAGCGGCCCTGCCGGTGCTGGAGTCCGTGGCAAGCTGTGTCTGCAGCGGAGACCGTATCCACCGGGTCGAGGCCGTGCTGTCCGGGACGCTCAACTACATATTCAGCACCTACGATGGCGGAAAGTCGGTGACATTTGCCGAGGTGGTGCGTCAGGCCGTGGAGAAAGGCTATGCCGAGCCGGATCCGAGGATAGACCTCAGCGGACGGGACGTTCTGCGCAAGCTGCTGATTTTAGGCAGGGAAGCCGGAGCCGCACTGGAAGAGGGGGACGTGGAGGCGGAGCCGCTGCTGCCGCAGGAGTACTTCCGGGGGAGTGTGGAGGATTTCTACAAGGCATTGGAGGACAATGAAAAATCCTTCGCGGAACAATTCCTTCAGGCGGCCTCCCGGGGACTGCGCCTCCGCTTCGTGGCCTCCCTGGAGAGGGTTCCGCTCTCTGGGGATGAATCCTCCGGAGCCTCCCCTTGCCGCTGGAAAGCCCGCATTGCATTGGAGGCATTGTCCCCCGAGCATCCGCTTTATTCCCTCGAAGGGACCGACAACACCGTGATTCTGACCACGGATTTCTATCCCTCGCCCTTGGTCATACGGGGTGCGGGAGCCGGAGCGTACCAGACGGCCTCCGGAGTATTGAACGATATTTTAAAGTAAACATATTTTATGGAAAGAAATTACAGATTCGAGACCCTGCAGGTCAGGGCAGGACAGGAGATCGACCCTGTCTCCAAAGGCACGGCGGTGCCCATCTACCAGAGTACGGCGTATGTCTTCGACGACATGCAGTACGGCAAAGAGCTTTTCGAACTCAAGAAACCGGGCAATATCTACACCCGTATCACCAATACCACCAACGAGGTGTTCGAGAAGCGTATGGCGGCCCTCGAGAACGGGGTGGCGGCCACGGCTACGGCTTCGGGCCAGTCAGCGGTGCTGCTCAGTATCCTGAACATTGCCGGACCGGGGGACAATGTGGTGACCTCTCCCTTCCTCTACGGCGGCACCTTCACCATGTTTGCCATTACCCTCAGGGACATGGGGATAGAGATGCGTTTTGCGGCCAGTGACTCTCCGGAGGACCTGGAGGCGCTGGTGGACGGCAGGACCAAGGGTATTTTCATAGAGAACCTGGCCAATCCGGCTTTCAGCATCCCGGATTTCGAGCCGATCGTGGAGATGGCCCGCCGCCGCGGTATCTGCGTGCTGGTGGACAATACTTTCGGCATGGCCGGCTGGCTGCTGCGTCCGGTGGACTGGGGCTGCAATGTGGTGATTCATTCGGCTACCAAATGGATCTGCGGACACGGTACGGCCCTCGGCGGGGTGGTAGTGGACGGAGGCAATTTCGATTGGGATCCTGAGAAATATCCTTTGCTCGCGGCCCCTTCGGAGAGCTATCACGGGGTGGTCTACACCGATGTGTTCGGGAAGGCGGCCTTCGCCGGGCGTGTAAGGGTGGACGGGCTGCGCAATCTCGGGCCGGCTCCCTCGCCGTTCAACTCCTTCCTGATGCTGCAGGGGCTGGAGACCCTCTCACTCAGGGCGGAGCGGTGCTGTGACAATACCCTCGAGGTGGCCCGGTTCCTGACCTCTCATCCGGCGGTGGAGAGTGTCAACTATCCCGGTCTGGAGGACAATCCCTATCATGCCCTTGGCTGCAAATACCTCAGGCACGGCTTCGGCGGAGTGCTCACTTTCAGGGTGAAAGGCGGATTTGATGCCGCTGCGGCCTTGGTGGACCGGCTGGAGCTGATTCTGCACGTGGGCAGTGTAGGGGATGCCAAGTCGCTGATAGTGCATCCGGCTTCCACGACCCATTCGCAGCTCAGCCCGTCGGAGCAGGTGGCTGCCGGGGTCTATCCCAACATGCTGCGCCTGTCGGTGGGCATTGAGAATGTGGATGACCTGATTTACGATCTGGAGAATGCCTTGAATTCTTTGCAGAGGAGGGCCGGACTATGAGAGTGGCGGTTGTAGGAGCTACCGGGCTGGTCGGCTCGGTGATGCTGAAAGTCTTGGAGGAAAGACATTTTCCTGTGACGGAGCTGCTGCCGGTGGCTTCGGAGAAGTCGGTGGGAAGGTCAGTGCGCTTTGCCGGCTCGGATGTGCAGGTGGTGGGAGCTGAGACAGCCTTGGCGGCACGTCCCGACATTGCCCTGTTCTCGGCCGGGGCCTCCGTCTCCCGGGAGCTGGCTCCCCGTTTTGCCGCCGTCGGCTGCCGGGTGGTGGACAATTCCTCCTGCTGGAGGATGGAGCCCGGCGTGCCGTTGGTGGTACCCGAGATCAACGGCAATGTGCTGGGCCCCGGGGATATGATTATCGCCAATCCCAACTGCTCCACGATACAGATGCTCATGCCTCTCGCCCCGCTGCACCTCCGCTGGGGCATACGCCGCATCGTGGTTTCCACCTACCAGTCCGTTTCCGGGTCAGGCTATAAGGCCTTGGCCCAGATGCAGGCGGAAAGGGCCGGAGGCAGGTGGGGAGAATATCCGGCGGCCTATCCCCATCCCATTGACCTGAACATCCTGCCGCATATCGACAGTTTCCTCGACAGCGGCTACACGAAGGAGGAGATGAAGATGGTGAATGAGACGCACAAGATATTGGGGGACGAGGGCATTGCCGTGTCGCCCACGACGGTGCGGGTACCTGTGACCGGAGGCCATTCGGAATCGGTCAACGTGGAACTATCCAGGGAGTTCGACCTCGGGGAGGTCCGTGCCGTCATTGCCTCTACGCCGGGCTGTGTCCTGCAGGATGACCCGTCTGCCGCTGTCTATCCCATGCCCTTGTATGCCCAGGGCAGGGACGAGGTCTTCGTCGGCCACATCCGCCGCGACCCCACCGTCCCCCACGGCCTCAACCTCTGGTGCGTCGCCGACAACCTCCGCAAGGGAGCCGCCACCAATGCCGTCCAGATCGCGGAGCTGCTGCTGCCGTTCCTTCCGCTGCAGTCCTGACGGAGCAGCAGGGTAATTTCCACCCCCGGGGAAAGTGCCGGGCTTTTCCGCGATTCCGGTGCACTTTCCCCTACGGCTTGTAGACGCATGAAAATCCAGCAGTCGAAAAGACCAGGCCCTCCCACCGCTTTGCGGCGGGCCCCTCCCTCTAGAGCCGAGGGCGGCTAGTCTTTTCTCGTTGCTGGATTTTCATTGCGTCATCTATGCTGTTGGCTCCTGAAACCGAACTTTTGAATACCTGTCCATCGATGTGCCCTTAGAGTTAGCAGGCATTCAATGTTGATACGATCTGAGAAATGCAGGGCGTTTTGTAGACGCCTGATTATGAGGCGTGTACAAAATGCTGCGCAATTTTCGCGGTCTTACGAAGGCTTGAAAAATGCAAGGCTTTTTGCAAGTATCTGGCTATCAGTGCGTCCGGAAACGGCTTGCAATTTTCGCTGCCTTGCTGTTCATTTTTCGCGACCTTGCTGTTCAGGATTGTGGCCAGTCCGGCCGGTCAATATTTGATTTTGAAATAATCCAATGCTGCCTTGTATTGGTCCTGTGCGCAGAGACAGGTGTCTGTCAGATAGCCGGGTGTGTGTGGCCATTCGCTCAGCCCTCTGTAGTAGAATAATTTAAGCTCTTCAGTGATTATGAAGGGGACGATGTTGTGGTGCAGGCATTCCTTGAACATGATCAGTCGCCCTACACGTCCGTTTCCATCCTGAAACGGATGTATGGACTCGAATCGTTGGTGGAAATCTAGTATGTCCTCAAAATGTATTACGGGTTTGGACTTGTATTCTTTTAGAAGACTGCGTATTGAGGTTCCGACCTTTTTCGGCTCAACGGTCTCCTTACCGCCAACTTCATTGGGAAATTTTTTATATTCTCCCACTGCGAACCATGATTTTGAAGCATCGGATGTGCCTGATTTCAATAGCCCGTGCAGTTGTTTTATCATGCTTTCAGTCAACGGTTCTTCGGCATGGTCGATGATGAAGTCTATGCAGCGGAAGTGATTGGTGGTCTCGATTATGTCGTCTACGCGGACGGCCTCATCGGTTATGCCGACAGTATTTGTCTCGAATATGAATCTGGTCTGTTCCTTGGTCAGGCGGCTGCCTTCCATGTGGTTTGAGTTGAAGGTCAGGTCGATTTGGGTTTTATGATATATGCCGCCTTTTGTTCTGCCGTCTTTCTGCTCGCGCAAGGCCTTCAGAAGTGGCGATATTTTCCTCCGTGCATTCTTTCTTTGCGGCAGAGGGGCATCGGCCGGCACGTTCCATGTCTTTCCGACGAACTGTGCTCCCTGCAGTTTGCCCTGACGGCAGTAGTTCCGGACCGTACGTTCTGCTATGCCGTGATTGGCGGCATACTCTTTCGTTGATATGAAATCCATTTCTATCGGCATGAATCCTTTTGTTTTCTTGCAAAAGTAATCATTATTTTGCCGATATCGGCAAGAAATGCGGGCTCAGGCGTTCATCCCGCGGTATTCTTTCGGCGTGTATCCTGTCACTTTCTTGAACATCCGGCTGAGATGGTGCGGGTACTGGAATCCGACTTCGTAGGCGATCTCGCTTACTGTCTTGTCCGAGCCGGCCAGCAGGTCCTTGACGCGGTTGATGACGGAGAGGTGGATGTATTCGATGGCGGATTTGCCTGTCTCTTTCTTGATGAGGTCCCCGAAATAGTTGGCGGAGAAGTGGAGCTGGTCTGCGCACCACGCCACTGTGGGCAGTCCGAGCACTTCCGGCTTGTCTGAGTCGAAGTAGCCGGTCATCAGCTCTTCGAAGCGCGTGAGGACATCGCGGTTGATGGCTTCGCGGGTAGCGAACTGGCGGTCATAGAAGCGGAGGCAGTGGTTGAGCAGGACTTCGATGTTGGAGGTGATGATGCTGCGGCTGTGCGGAAACCTTGCATTTTACCTCTGGGGCATTTCTCTGATAATAGCTATCGGACTTACCCTCCGATCTGTGGTGAACAGCCACTTTGACCCGCACGTGATGTGGATGCTTGCCCTCTCGGCACTGATGGCGTGCGCCTGGCAGTTCGGTATCGGAAAATCCGTGGGCAGACGCTGCAACGACTATATAAGCTGCGGGCAGGGCTTCGGGCAGAAGAACACGATACTGGCCATCTGGGTATCGTACACGTACCTTACTCCGGTCATTTCCGTGGCGCCGAGCTGCTACATTGTATGGCAGAATATCGTGAACTCGTGGCAACTGTGGAGGAAGGGCAGGGCAGCACGGACATAATCCGCAAAAACTGCAAATCCTCCCGAATTATCTGTAAGACTGCTCCGGCAGGCATCTTCTAACTTTGCAATCATTAGGAAAAAGTATGAAAACTGACAACAGAATCAGCCGCAGGACGGCATTGAAACGGATGGGAATGGCTGCGCTCGGCGGTGCGGCCGTCGCCTCAGGTCTGGTGCAGCTCACTTCGTGCGATGCTCCGAAAGCCAGGCGCATCATCCTCTATTTCACCGGGACAGGCAACTGCCTGTATGTCGCCAGAGAGCTGGCGGATGAGAACACCGAACTGCTCAGCATTCCGCAATTGGTGAAAAAGGGCCGCTATGCGTTTGAAGCGGACGAAATCGGCATCGTCTATCCCGTCTACGGGCACATGCCGCCCAATATGGTGCGGGAGTTCATCGGGAAGGCGCACCTGAAGGCCGGATACAAGTTCGCCGTCCTGACCTATGGCAACCGCAAATGCAGTTCCGTCGAGATATGGGACGACGTCTCCCGGAAGGCGGGATGCCCCTTCGACTACATCACCACGATGATAATGGTGGACAACTGGCTGCCCAACTTCGACATGAACGAGCAGATCAAGATAGACAAGCACATCCCGGAAAGCCTGGAACGTATCCGTACCGACCTGGCCGCACGGCGCCGCTGGCACGAGCCTGTGACAGAGCTGGAACGGCAGCAGCACGCCGGATTCCTGCAGGCTTCGGGCGTAAATCCGGAGACGGGGTTCCTGATGCGCAGCCAGGATGCCTTCACCGTCACGGATGCCTGTATCGGCTGCGGAATCTGCACCGAAGTCTGTCCGCGCGGCAACTACGAACTGACATCCACGGGCGTAAAGACGGAAGGCGACTGCGAGTTCTGTTTTGCCTGCATCCACAACTGCCCGCAGAAAGCCATTCTCTTCAAGCAGATAAAGGAGGTGAACCCCAACGCCCGCTACCGCAACGAGCATGTGTCGCTGTGGAGCATCAAGGAGTCCAACCGGCAATAATCCGACTAAAAACAATAAGAGTATGAAATCATTTACAAGACTTATGATGATGGCCGCCCTGGTCCTGTGCGGCAGTATAAGTGCTTCCAGTGCACAAGAGAAAACGACCGTGGCGGGCGTGCCTATGGTCAAGTTGAACAACGGCGTGTGGATGCCCCGTTTCGGACTCGGCACTTTCCTGCAGCCATCCAACGATGTATGCAGGCAGTCATGCCTTACAGCCCTGCGTGCCGGCTACCGCCACATCGATACGGCGCATGCCTATTACGATGAGGAGGGTGTGGGCGAGGCAGTCAGGGAAAGCGGCATACCCCGTGAGGAAATCTGGATAACCAGCAAGCTCTGGCCTACGGAGTATGGCGAAGGCAAGACGCTGAAAGCCATCGATGAGATGCTGGAAAGGATGCAGCTGGACTATATCGACCTGCTCTACGTCCACCAGCCTGTCGGCGACTTCGTGGGCGCCTGGAAAGACATGGAGAAGGCAGTGAGGATGGGTAAGGTGCGCGCCCTAGGTATCAGCAACTTCGATGCAAACGATGAGGTGTGGGACACGATTATGGAAGAAGCGGAAATCAAGCCCGCCGTCCTGCAGATAGAGTGTCATCCTTATGCCCAGCGTCTGGAAATGCGCAAGAAAGCCGCAGCAGAGGGTATCCAGGTGGAATGCTGGTTCCCTTTGGGAGGGGCAATGTCGGACGGTGCGCTGCTCAAAGACCCAGTGATCATGAAAATAGCCGAGGCCCATGGCAAGACTCCTGCACAGGTCATCCTGCGCTGGCACATCCAGGAAGGTTTCTCCGTCATCCCCGGTGCTTCTAATCCTGACTACATCAAGGAGAACATCCGGATCTTCGACTTCGCCCTGACCGACGGGGAGATGGAGCAGATGCGCTCGCTCAACAAGGAACAGCGCTTCTTCAACGCCACCTTGGAGGATGTGGAGAAGATGGTCTGGGGTGCGGAGCTGTAGACCGGCAGCCGCCGGTTACCACCCTGCCAAAGGAATCTTGTGTGTGGGAGCCGGAAATGCCTTGTCAATCTCGTGCAGGTCTTCCTCTGTCAGAGAAATGTCAAGGCTTCCGGCATTTTCCTCGACATGAGCGGCGCTGCTTGCCTTAGGGATGGCGATGACATTCTGCGTCCGCATCACCCATGCCAGCATGATCTGCGTGGGAGTGGCATTATGTCTGCGGGCTATCTCTGTCAATGTCCTGTGGCCCCGCAGCCGTCCTTCGCCAAGAGGAGTGTAGGCCATGACAGGAATTTTATGCTCCTCGCTCCACGGGATAAGGTCATATTCGATGCCGCGGTCTTTCAGGTTGTAGAGCACCTGGTTGGCCGCACATTCCCCGCCATGCGGCAAGGTAAGAATATGCTCCATGTCCGCCACATCGAGGTTGCTCATGCCCCATTGCAGGATTTTCCCTTCCTGCTGCAGCTCTGCCAAGGCGCGGACTGTCTCGGCGAACGGGTAACGTCCGATCCAGTGCAGCAGATAAAGGTCGATGTAATCCGTGCCGAGCCGCATAAGGCTTCGTTCGCAGGCGCGTTTTGTCCCCTCATAACTGGCGTTGCCGGGCAACACCTTGCTGACGATGAAGGCCTTGTCGCGGCAATCGCGCACGGCTTCACCGACAAGGTCTTCCGTACCGTACATTTCTGCGGTATCTATCAGTGTCAGGCCTAAGTCGATGCCACGGCGCAGGGCCTGTATCTCCTCGCTGCGCCGCCGTCCCATCTGGTAAGTGCCTTGTCCGAGCGGGCAGACCTGCCGCCCGTCCCGGAAGGTAATCAGTCGCTTCATTGTAATTGTATCTTTTTAGATTCGTGTACCGGTCACCCCTTCACTCCTTCGGAAAGAGTAGGGTTTCCCCGCATTTCCCGTACTCCTTTGGAAGGAGTAGAATTGCTGCAGTCCCTCTACGTGCACTGTGAGGCTATTCTGCCTTTGTCGCCCCTCTTCACTCCTTCGGAAGGAGTAGGGTTCCCCCGCATTTCCCGCACTCCTTTGGAAGGAGTGGAATTGCCGCAGTTCCTCTACGTGCGCTGTGAGGCCGTTCTGCGCTTGTTTCCCCTCTTCACTCCTTCGGAAGGAGTCGGCTTTTCCCGCATTTTCCGCACTCCTTTGGAAGGAGTAGAATTGCCGCAGTTCCTCTACGTGCGTTGTGAAGCCGTTCTGCGCTTGTTGCCCCTCGTTACTCCTTTGGAAGGAGTCGGGTTGGAAGGAGTCGGGTTTATTCCTGGACAAATGGCTTGAGCCCCTTCACGGCTTCGGCAGCGGTGATGCGTTTGCCTCCGTTGTCCAGGTCTATGAGGATGTAGCGGTTATTGCCCATGCCCAACTCTTTCATGTAGGAGAGCTGGTGCAGGCCGTGGCGGGTCTCGATACGTTCCACCAGATCGTGATGCTCTGCTTCGGTCATGGCGTATATCAGATCCACGCATGCCTGGTCGAGGGCAAGGATGTCGGTGGATGACAGGATGCCGACATTGGGTGTCACGACAGGGGCGGCGTTCACACCTTCACAGTCGCACGATACCGACATGTTGCGCATGACGTTCACGTATGTAATGTGTTTGCCGAAATAGTCCATGACTGCTTTCGTGGATTCGGTCATGCGCTCCATAAATTCTTCCTTGGCGATGTCCCACTGGTTGTCCTGTCCCGGCGTGGTGTGTATCCAGGCCTTGCCGATGCGGCCGTCAGCGCAGCCGATGCCGATGTTCTTGTTGCTGCCTCCGAAACCGCCCTGGGTATGTCCCTTGAAATGGGTCAGTACGACAAGTGAGTTGTAGTCGGTTATGTGGCTGCCCATAGACATTCTCTCAAACCATTTTCCGCCATGGACAGGCAAGGTCAAAGTGTCCTCCTCGTCCATGATGTCCACGGGGCAGAATGTCCATCCGTTCACTTCCAAAGTCTTGCGGTGCTGCTCCGTCGTGTACCGGTCGCCTGTATAGTAGGTGTTGGTTTCCACAATACTGGCTTCCGGCAGGTCTTTCTGAAGCAGGGCTTTCACCCATTCGCTCGGAATGATGTTCGGTCCGTTCTGCTCTCCGGTGTGCAGCTTCACCCCGACATTCCCTTCGATGTTCCCGCAAACCTGCTCGTATGCCTTGATAAGGCCCTCCGGACTAAGATTGCGTGTGAAATATACGATGGATTCGTTGCCTGTGCGCTCCTCATAAGGCACATATTTGTTCCCGTCTTTCCCCGGTACGGGATTCGGTTGTGCGACAGCTGTCGCCCCAAAGGCAAACAGACATGTCATTGCTATAATTGCTGTGCGTTTCATGATTTTATATTATCTGTTCCGGATGCAAAAATAGCAAATCTGACTATGACGGAGGATACCCGGAAGACGGATATGATTACCCTGTCTACGGATTTCTGCGAATGGACTGACGTAGCTGTTCCAGCGTTTCGCCGCTCCAGAAACCTTCGTCCACGGGGAAAATCACCCGCCCCAGTCGCTGAAAGCGGGTCGTTCATCACGTCGCTGATGCGGATGGCTACATTTTTGCGGTTAGTTGCAAGGTCCGGACACGCTTCACATATCCACGGATTCTTGTTCCAATGGGATGTCGGAGTGAGAAAATTCGCCGTTAATCCAGAAGGTGGCTTCCTTACTGACGAAGTGAAGAAGCACATAATTCGGGTCACCCGGTCCGCCGGGGAAATGATGAACGAACCAGTCCTGCCACATTTCCTTGCGGATGGCATCGTCCGTGACAACCTCTACCGTTCCGCGTAGGGCAACCCCGTCTCCGTAATGGTCATAACAAAGACCTGCCTTATTGTTCGCCTTGAAATCATTGACCTTTACAGAGTCGGCACTTGTCGCCATCCAGACTTCATGAAAACCCTTGGCTCCAATCTTGGACATCTGCACAGGCCGGGGATAACCGCTGGCATCAATGGAAGCGACCGTCACGTTTTCGCATTGGGCAAGCAAATGGGTGGCTTTTTCCGCCAATGTCCGTTCATCTTTTTCTTTCCACCGTTTCAGACGCGGAAAGTACCGGAACATCTGTTCCTTGGCCTGTATATGAGTCAGGTTGCATCCGGCCTGTGTGTTCCATTGATCTAAGAATTGCAGGCAGAACTCAATCATTTGCCCCATCGTGAAATCCTGGGTAAACGCGCCGTTCTTGTAACAGTACATGCAATAATCCTCGCTACGGCTTCCATCGGCATTGAGCCCTCTGTTCTCATCGTTCAGGGGCATGCCGCAACTTTGACAAAACTGTTGTTCCATATGTATCCTGTTTGATGCTTGTCAGTTCCTTATATAATAGGCGGTTATAAAAGAGCCTCAGCCCCGATACTCAGTCGGGCTTACCCCTAAATGCTGCTGCACGTATCGGCTGAAATAGGCGGGTGACGAGAAGTCGAACATGTCGGAAATGCTGACGAAAGTCAGGGACTTGTCGCGGAGCAGGCGGGAGATGTCGAGGACGGTGTAGCGGTGTATCCAGTAGTTGGCGGCGTAACCGCTTATCTTGCGGGAGACTTCGGACAGGTATTTGGGAGTCACGCACAGCTTGTCGGCATACCAATTCACTTCGCGGTGTCTGCGGTATGTCCCGTTCTCCAGCATGTTGAGGAAGCGGCTCATGATGGCGGCGCTTTGCAGCGGGATGTTGTCTACTCCATACAGATGGGAATGGAAGTCGAAGAAATCAATTATCAGCATCTGTATGGAGGCTATCAGCAGGTCCTTGCGGAAATGGTGGCCGGTCTGCGCCAGCCGCGCTTCCACCATCTCGAAGTCCCGGCGGCACAGTTCCTGCTGTCCGGCGTCCAGTTTCATGATGGGATTGAGGAACAGGGCCAGCTGGCCTTTCATGCCGTAGTTGCTGAGCGGTGTGGAGAGCACGATGAATTCGGAGGTGACGTATATCACCTTCACCCTGAAATCGTCTGCCGGACGTATGCACTCCACTAACTTGCCTTTGCGGACAATCATCAGGTCACCCGCCTGCAGCTCGCGTTCCTCGCCGTTGTATTTCAGTCTGCATGATCCGGCCAGACAAAGGGCGTGGGCCAGATAGTCGCTGTAGGCATCCGTTCCCAGTCCGTCAAGGGTGTCCTTAATGATAATATTTTCTTTGTCTGCCATAGCCAGTTCTTTTCTCTGCGAAGATACGCAGAAGCCGGGAGCAGAGCAAATTTATTTGCTGTGCCGGGGTGCCCCAGTCGTAATGTCCTACAGCAAACCAGTGATGCTCTCAGCCGGTATCTCCAGTCTGGAGAAGGCGA
>HF990384.1 GCA_000432775.1 Alistipes sp. CAG:831 | reverse complement strand
TTAGCGAAAATTAATAATTTATGAAGACATCGATTATGTATGCATTGAAGTTTGCGATGCTATGTGTATGCGTGGCATCATGCGCACACTATAGTGAAAAGGGATGTCGTATTCTTAATGTAGACAAGAAAGAAAGCGATATCCAATATTTGAAGTTGGAAGATTATTCCAAGATAGAATTGGAGTTTTCTAAAAGCAGCATTGTCGGTTCCGTCTCCGCTGTTTTTGCTTACGGTGATAAGTGGCTGATTCAGACTACACGCCGTTTGTTGTGTTTTGAAAGAGATGGAAATTATCTAAGTGATATCGGTAGATATGGACGTGGGCCAGGAGAGCACTTGGATATTCAGAGTGTGTATGTTGTTGGCGATACTATAGCAATATTGAGTTCGAGCCGTAAGATAGATATGTATGTTAATAGTGGGAATAGTTTCCGGTTTATAGAATCCAAAGAGCTTCCGGCCAATATTTCCCGTCCAGTAGCATTGCTGTATGCAGATACGGAATTCCCTGATTATGTTTATGCTCAGAATCTTTATAATGGTACTCCAGGTGTGACGACACCGGTGTTGACATTGTATGACAAAGCGTGGAATGTAGTAGACACCTCTTTAGCAGTCCTACCATCAGGCGGGTGGCGCATCAGTTCTCCTTTTACCTCGTCAGGAGATGCGGTATATCACAGTACTCTTGCCAGTGATACCATCCACATGATAAAAGATGGACGCATAACGCCAAGGTTTTCGTTTGATTGGGGAGAGAGTGCATTTCCCCAGGAGGCCCGTGGATCGTACAGCAGGATTTTGCCATATATTATCGAAAATCCTAAAGAGTTCCGTATACTTCATGTGCGTTCGTATATATCGGAAGACGGTGGTTTTATTTTCTCTCTGCTTCACGCAGCAGGAAAGAGTATCTTGCTAAGATACGATTTAAGAGCAGATAAGCCGGAGTTATATGCCTTCAAACATGCTGATGGGACACCTGCTGTGATTCAGTATATTTTCAGTTCATCACAAAACATAGTTAACGTTGTGGTATCACCGCCTGACTCAAAAGAGGATGCAAATCCAAGCATATATACAGTTACATTAAATTAGATATTATAAAGTGGCTAGTTATGGAGGCAATCGGCAGTAGAGATTGTCGAATAGATTTGTAGATTGTGGAATTTTGTATCTTAGCGAAAATT
>HF990383.1:1587-19640 GCA_000432775.1 Alistipes sp. CAG:831 | reverse complement strand
TTGGGGTACACCTTTGCGGCGGCGTGCGTTCCTGGCCACTTCCACAGGACCTGTGGCGGTGATTACCGTGCTGCATTGCTGCATCTTGCTGCGCAGGTGAACCGGAATCACGTGTTTTCGGTTCACCTGTGCGGACCTGATAGTAACGATACCTGAGGCCGGCATGAGGCTGGATGGACTACGTCTTTTTATTTTCTTTATTTTCTTTGGGAGTAGTACCGCTTGATTATCTCGCGGGCTTCGTCCTCGAGGTTCTGGCACAGATAGCGTTTGAATGACTCCTCGCTGCTGTGCCCGCTGATACTCCGGATCTGTTCCGTGCTGAGACGTCCGTCCATATAGAGGTTCGTGATGTAGCTGCGGCGGGCTGTGTGGGAGGATACCAACTCGTATTTCTGCTTTCTGACGCAGTCTCTGCTGCCTTTCCTGCCGCATGGCATTATGACGTCGCCGCTTATCCCCGCCATACGGCACAACTCCTTGATCCGCTGGTTGAAACTCGATATGGAGACCTTCGGAAGCCGTCCGCCCCACCTGTCGACGATGTTGAGCAAGCAGTCATCGAGTATAGGTATCATCACTGTCCTGCCTGTCTTTCGCTGGACTTTCCGCAGGGCCTTGAACTCCGTACCGTCGATGTCGATGGTCTCGATGTCGTCCATGGAGATTCTCGAATAGTCGGAGAAGCGCTGTCCGGTGTAGCAGCCTGCAAGGAAGACATCGCGGACCTTCTCCATCGGAGTATTCCTGCCAAGACTCAGCGAGGCGAGGCTGTCTATCTCTTTTCTGGTCAGGTACACGCGTTTGTATGGTGACAAAGTCCTGTGCGTGACGAATCCCTTGCTGTTCTGCACAGTATTGCTGGAGCAGCCGTCTTCCAGAGCGCAGTTCATGATGGACTTTATCAGGGAGGCGTACTGATACTTGGTGCTGTCCATGTAGTTGCAGGTGTCGCAGTATTCCATAAATCCCGAGTAGACCTCCATGGTGATGTCAGAGAATCGGAGGCGGCTGTGGCCCGACGCGGCCTCGAACTCAGGCCATATGTTGAGAATCTTTCTGTAGTTGGCGATGCTGTTGCGCGCGTAGCACTTTCCCTTATATAAATAGGTGTTTTTTTCCATCCCGGAAATCATCCGGCTGAGATAGGTGAGGAATACTTCGTCCCGGTTCTTTTTCTTCCGTCGGGAAACAGTCAGTTCGATGCTGAGACCGAACACCTTTTTGTAAAAATGGAACATAGTGGTGATGTTTAAAAGTGAGACGTTTTTTAAAATATGTAGTTGAATTATTGATTTTTTGAAAAATATTCCATAATATTGTATTTAGAATTAAAAAAGTGTAAGCAAATAAAGAAAGTTATAGAGATTGTTTCAAGAATTACGGATAACAAGATTTTGCATATAGAAGTTGCTTTTTTCGAAAAAAAAACGCACTTTTGCAATTTGAAGTAAGAAAAAATACAAAAATTGTACTACTGACCTGCCTGATACTAACGGATAACTAACCTGGTAAAACGATTTTATTTTGAATTTTATCACATACTTCCAGACTAAGCTGACTCGAAATATTTCCCTGAATGTAAGCGGTTCTGCGCCTCGGCGCAGGGTCGCCGGTGCTATTTTATTGTTTATTTGAAAACCCAAAAACATTAACAACAATTAACTTTTTATTAACTTTAAAAAATTATCTACATGAAAAAGATCAGACTATTTTTAACAGGTCTGTTACTCGTGGTAACTGCCGCGGCTTACGCGCAGGACATCACAGTTACAGGTACTGTTACTGATGCTGCGACAGGCGAGGCCATCGTCGGCGCCTCTGTGGTGCTGAAAGGAAGTACCACTCAGTGGGCCATGACCGATGAGATGGGCCAGTACTCGCTGACAGTGCCCTCGAATGGCGTACTGGAAGTCACTTTCCTCGGTTACACCACTCAGGAAGTGCCCGTTAACGGCAGGACTACTGTCGATGTGGCTCTCTCCCCTGAGGCTACGACACTCGACGATGTGATCGTGGTGGCTTATGGTACTCAGAAGAAGGACGCCATCACCGGATCAGCTTCAGCTATCAGCAGCGAGAAGATTGAGAAACGCGTGGTTCCCAACCTTTCGCAGGCCCTCGAGGGTATGGCTGCAGGTGTACAGGTCTCCGGCAGCGGACGTCCTGGTGACGACGCCTCCATCCGTATCCGCGGTTTCGGTTCCATCAATGCCTCCAACAATCCTCTTTATGTAGTGGACGGTGCTCCCTTCGACGGTAGCCTCAGCTCCATCAACCCCGCCGACATCGAGTCGATGACCGTGCTGAAGGACGCCTCCTCGGCAGCTCTGTACGGTGCACGTGCCGCCAACGGCGTCGTGATGATCACCACCAAACGCGCCAAGGGCGAGAAGATCAACGTATCCTACAGCTTCAATGCCGGCTGGCAGGACAGGGCCATCAAGCCCTACCAGATGGTAGGTCAGGAGGACTTTGTAACGATGACCTACGAGGCACTCCGCAACAGCTATGTGTTCGACAACGGATATGACTGGGAGACAGCTTCTCAGATGGCCATGCAGGGTCTCTCCGGAGCCCTCGGCGGCGAGCAGTACAATCCCTTCAAGAATTATACTTGGGGTACAGTAATTGATCCCGAAACCGGTGCTGTAAGGGCCGATGCACAGTCAGCCTACTACGAGGACTGGATGGAGGAGGTTACCAATCATAACGCCTTCCGTCAGGAGCACAACCTCAGCATCAGTGGCGGTACTGAGAAACTCAAAGCCATGCTCTCCCTCGGCTACCTCGACCAGGACGGTATCCTGAAGGAGTCAGGATTCAGCCGTTTCAGCGGCCGTGCCAACGTGGACTTCGTTCCGGCAAAATGGCTGTCTGCAGGGTTGAATATGTCAGCTTCCATGACCAACTCCGAGGGCCCCACATACAGCGGTTCTGAGAACTCTAACGTGTGGTACTCAGCACAGTTCATGGCCCCCATATACCCTGTATATCTTAAGAACCTCGACGGCACCGATGCTCTCGACGAGCTTGGCAACCGCCAGTTTGACTATGGTGTGGAGCGTCCTACGCAGGCCAACTTCAACTCCGTGGCCACCCTGTACGACGACTACATGGGCACCAAGAACGAGAGCGCCGGCATCAGGACCTACATTACCCTGGGTTCGGACCGTGACGACATGGGCTGGGCAAAGGGCCTGAAGTTCACTGTAAACTTCAACGCCGACTACCGCAACTCCAACGGTACTACCTATTATAATATGTACCACGGTAACGCTGCCTCTTCCAATGGACGTCTGACCAAGGCCAACTCCAGGATGCTCTCCTACACATTCAACCAGCTGCTCACTTACGACCGCACCTTCGGAGACCACACCATCGGAGTCCTCGCAGGACACGAGTACTACGACTACAGCTACTCCTACCTGACTGCTCAGAAGACAGGTCTGGTGGACGGTATCATCGAGCTGGCCCCCGCGACCACTCTCGTTGACGGAAACTCCTACACCAATACCTATAGAATCGAGTCCTGGCTCGGCCGTCTGAACTACGACTACGCAGACCGCTACTATCTGTCGGCGTCCATCCGTACCGACGGTTCTTCCAGGTTCCATCCTGACCACCGCTGGGGCCTCTTCTGGTCAGTGGGTGCCAACTGGAACATCACCAACGAGAAGTGGATGCGCAACGTAGACTGGCTGGACCACCTCGCTCTCCGCGCCAGCTACGGTGTGCAGGGTAACGACAACCTGGGATCTTACTACGCATGGCAGAGCTTCTACAACCTGACATGGGCCAACGCCAACTTGAGCGGTGCCATGATATCGTCCCTGGAGAACCCCAACGTGACCTGGGAGAAGAACGAGAACCTCAATGTGGGTCTCGACATCCGTCTCTTCAACAATGTCCTCGATTTCAGCATCGAGTACTACCGCAGATACACCCGCGACATGCTCCTGAGCTTCCCCATGGCAATGTCCACCGGATTCTCAGGATATAACGCCAATGTCGGCAATATGGTCAACGATGGTGTCGAGATGGCTCTCGGTGTGCAGATATTCAACAAGAAGAACTTCACATGGCGCGTCAACGCGATGGGTTCCACCACACGCAACGAGGTGCTCAAGCTGACCGAAACCGACCAGATCATATCCGGCGTACAGGTAATCGAGGTGGGCAAGCCCCTCTATACCTTCTACATGGCCAAGTCTGCAGGTGTGGATCCCGCTACAGGTTCCCAGATGTACTGGGTGTACGACCTTGCTGAAGGACAGGAGGAGGTGCTCTGGGACGGCAACACCCCTGTAGACCAGAACGGCAACCCCCTGAACGTGTACCGCAGCTCGGACTACAACAAGGCCAACAACAGCAAGTGGTATATGGGCAGCCGTCTTCCCAAGCTCTACGGTAGCCTCAGCACCGACCTCACTCTCTTCGAGTTCGTCGACCTGAGCATCATGACCACCTACTCCATCGGAGGATGGATCTACGAGAGTCTGTACAGCGGAGCCATGCAGCCCATGTATACCGGTAACACCTGGCATGTCAACGCACTCCGCAGATGGCAGAAGCCCGGCGACATCACCGATATTCCCCGTGCGGAGATCAACGGACAGTACGCAGCCAACGACAGCAAGCTCGTGGACGCCTCCTACTTCGCCATCAAGAACATCACCCTCGGCTTCTCCCTGCCCTACAAGTATGCGCAGAGGATAAAGGCCCAGCAGATAAGGATCTATATGGCTCTCGATAACATCGCCCTGTTCAGCCATCTGGACGGAATGGATCCCCAGTACAACTTCACCGGCGGTACCGGCTACTACTACACTCCCAACAAGACATATTCCATCGGTCTCAACATTAACTTCTAACATAGGACTACAATACGATGAAAAAGATATTTTACTCAGCATTAGCCGTCATCCTGGCCGCAGGCCTGAGCTCCTGCTCCGAGGAGGCGCTCAACACTTCCCCCACCGACTCGGTGAGCGGTGACGGTATGTTCGAAAATGCCACAGCGGCCCTGGTGCCTCTGAACGGTATCTACAGGTCGATGTACTCAGCCGGCTGGACTACAAGCGGCAACACCCACCAGTGCTTCGGCATCTCGGCATACAACATTGCAGCCGACGTGATGGGCGACGACTTCATCCAGGATGCCCAGGGCTCCGGATGGTTCTGGTATGATGCGCTCTATGACGTGAAGGGTTCCTATGCCAGCAGCGCCTGGCGTCCCTATGACCTGTGGAACGCCTACTACACATGGGTATCCAACGCCAACTACATCATAGCAGCCAAGGAGACCATGGCAGGCGCGCCCAGTGACATCAACTATGTGATCGGTCAGGCCTACGCCATCCGCGCCTATTCCTACTTCATGCTCGCACAGTGGTACGCCCGTACTTACGTAGGTCACGAGGATGATCCCGGAGTACCCATCTACACCGAGCCCACAGTGGCCGGAACCGAGGGCAAGGGCAGGGGAACCCTCCGCGAGACCTATGCCCAGATCAACGCCGACATCGACACCGCCATCAACCGTCTGAACAACTCCTACGCTCAGACCCACCAGTCCCACATCGACGTGTACGTTGCCAACGGTATCAAGGCCCGTATCTGCCTGGTTCAGGAGAGATGGGAGGATGCCCTCGAGGCAGCACGCATAGCCCAGCAGGGCGGCACCGTAACAAGCGCAGTGACCAGCGGCATGAATGCAGTCACCCAGGGCGATGTACTGTGGGGAGCGCAGGTGATAGCCGACCAGTCCGGTATCTATGCCTCATTCTTCATGCACATGGTGTATGACGGAACCGACGGATACGGCAACACTGCCCGCAAGCTCATCAGTGCCGATCTCTACAACACAATGGGCGCAAACGACATCCGCCGTAACTGGTGGGATCCTGAAGCAGCAACCAGCACAACTGCCAGATACCAGCAGGTGAAGTTCCAGTGGGCTGACAAGTCCACTTATCTCGGAGACTATATCTGGATGAGGACTCCCGAGTTCATCCTGACCGAGGCCGAGGCTCTCTGCATGCTCGGACGCGACGCCGAGGCACAGCAGGTGCTCAACGACTTCATGCAGAATTACCGTGATCCGGCTTACAATACGTCCAAGACCGGCACTGCCCTGGCTGCCCTGACCACCCCCATCGAAAGCACCGGATCGCTCCGTGAGGAGATCATCAAGCAGCGCCGCATCGAGCTCTGGGGCGAGTACGGACGTATCTTCGACATCCGCAGGCTGAAACAGGGATTCCAGAGGACTGAGGCCATGGGCTGGACTACAGCTGCCCTCCTGTCCGGTCTGCAGACAACCAATCCTGAGTCGTGGGACTGGGTTATGACCATCCCTCAGGCCGAGTTCGACGCCAACAGTGCCCTCAATCCCGAGACTGATCAGAATCCTTTAGATTCAGGCATTTAATTTTAAACTTTCAGAAAGATGAAAAGATTATTCAAGATAATGACAGCGGCCCTCGTAGGCGCAGCCGTCCTGACATCCTGCAACAAGGACCAGGTCAGTGAGATATACACTCCTGCGGAAGGGGACGGCATGTTCTCTTTCAACGCAACAACTACCGCAGCATTCGAGTTCAGCGATGACAATCCGGTACTGAGCATCGATGTTTACCGCAGTACGACAAGCGGTACAGCAACAGTGCAGCTTACCAGTACACAGACATTCGGATCACAGACCGTCAATGTCGTGGACGTACCGGCAGAGCTGACATTCGAGGATGGCAGTGGAAGGGCAGTACTGTCCATAACGGCAAATGACAATATGGAAGCCGCCACAAACTATACCCTCACCATCTCCATGGGTGATGAATCCGTATCTCCTGGCGGAAACCAGTCAATAACTCTGACAGTGTCACAGGCCTACAGTTGGATTTCCCTGGGTATGGGACAGTTCTATGATAACATCGGTCTTGCCGTTGATCTCGACGGAGACGGAAAGCTGACTACAGCGGAAGAATTGGCAGTTCAGGAAGTTGAAATCCTCAAGGCCGATGGCTATGACCGTTGGCGCATTGTCAACCCTTGGGGCAATAGAGATGCTGTGGCCCTGTCATGGGGATCGTCTGCCGTACTTGACGAGTACTCAGCATACTGGGAGTTCTATCTTCTCGAGGACGGAGCCCATGTAAGATGGGACGGCAGTCTTGTCCCTGGAATCCTCTACGAGTCATTGGGAGAACAGATAATATATCAGGTTCCTTCTGACGTCAATGAGGCCGCATATGGTTATATGGATGAAAATATCGGCTTCATAAGCGAAGGAGTAGTACAGCTCCATCCTGCAGCATCCATCGAGAATACCACCAGTTGGTTCGGACAGATACCTGTAATTGTGGCATTCCCCGGTTACGAACTTCCTCTCTAATTTGCGCGCCTGACATCAAGATTCCGGAGAATCCCGTGTTCTCCGGAATTTTTTATTCTCTTAACGAATTTTCAAATTTTACGATTTGTAATCAAATCCGTTTAATCTTTAATAATCCAATACACTAACTAGCATGAAACTTAAAGCTTTTATCCTGCCCGCTATGGCGGTAGCTGTGATGTTAAGCGGCTGCACGGTGGACGAGGATGCCGTGCGGAGACCCCTTCCCGAACCGACGGAAATGCGAGGTCCGGGCAAGGTGGAGCCCGGAGTAATACTGGTGAAGGTTCGGGCCGGCTCCGATGATCCGTCGGCCCTTGCCGCCTCCGCTGCCTCCGCCAGCGGGCTTCCGGACGTCACTGTCGAGCGTCTTTTCCCTGGCCCTGCCAGATTCGAGGCCCGGAAGCGGGCCATGGGACTCGACCGCTGGTATGCGGTCCATTTCGATCCCTCTGTACCTGTGACCCGCGCCGCCGGCATGTTCTCTTCGGACATGGTGGAGGCTATGGACTACGTAGTCCTCGCCAGGACTCAGGAGGCGCCGGAGACATGGCCGTTCGATGACCCGCGTCTGCCCGACCAGTGGCACTACATGAACTTCGAAGACAACATGGCCTCCAGTACGGGCTCCGACATCAACCTCTTCCCGGCGTGGGAGATGACCACCGGCGACCCGTCTGTAATCGTGGCAGTGATAGACAGCGGAGTGGACGTGGAGCACGAGGACCTGTCGTGGAATATCTGGACCAACGAGGCTGAGCTCAACGGCCAGCCGGGTGTGGACGATGACGGCAACGGCTACGTGGACGACATACACGGCTATAACTTCACCGTAAATGAAGGAAACGGCGGCATGAACGGCAGTCTGACTCCCGAGGAGCACGGCACGCATGTTGCCGGCACCATCGCAGCGGTCAACAACAACGGAACAGGTGTGTCCGGCATCGCCGGCGGAGACTACTCCCGCGGGCTGAAGGGCGCGAGCATAATGTCGTGCCAGACTATGCCAGGCTCGGCATACATCGGGCCAGCCTTCACTTATGCCGCTGACAACGGGGCTGTGATAAGCCAGAACAGCTGGTCCCTTGAAGAGGACCAGTGGCTGTCCGGAGGCAGCTCGATAATGGATGCCATCCAGTACTTCAACATGTATGCCGGAACAGATGAGAACGGTGTGCAGACAGGCCCGATGCGGGGCGGCATCTGCATATTCGCCGCCGGCAACGAGAGCACTACGAAGGGCTATCCGGCCATGGAGGAGGATGTCCTGGCAGTGGCTTCCATAGGTGCCAACTACAAGGCCGCCTCATACACCAACTACGGCTCCTGGGTAGACGTGACGGCTCCGGGCGGAGAAGCCAGCCTGGGCCGCTATGTCATATCCACCACGCCCGGCAACAACTACGAAGGTATGCAGGGTACGTCCATGGCCTGCCCCCATGTCTCCGGAGTGGCGGCCCTGGTGGTATCGGCCTTCGGCGGCGAAGGGTTTACCAACGAGAATCTCCGCACCATACTTGTAACAGGAGTGCGCAGCGAGGAACTGTACGAAGCCAACCCCGACAAGAGCGGAAGGCTCGGCTCCGGACTGATAGACGCCGAGCTGTGCCTTATGTCCTACGGCCCGGAGCCTCCGTACCCCGTGACCGGTCTGGAATCTGTGTCCTCGACCAGCAGGTCGGTGACTCTGAGCTGGACTGTACCCGAGGACCCGGACAGCGGTAAGCCGACTACGTTCTCGGTATATTCCTCCGAGTCGTCCTTGGCGGATCTGAATCCGGACAACCCTGGCGCAGAGGTAACCGTCAGTGAGGCCCGCACCGGGATGCTGCGTCCGGGTGAAATCATGGAATACACAGTGACGGACCTGAGTCCGGATACTGACTACTATTTCAGAGTACGCGCCCTGGACAATCTGGGCAACGCCTCACCCCTGTCCGAAGAGATATCCGTCACTACGGCCTCCAACACCCCTCCGGTCCTGGAGCCTCTTAACGAGACCACGGTAACCATACGGGCATACGAGACCATATCCATAGCATTCACCTGCAGCGATGCTGACGGGGACGAGCTCACCTGGGAAGTCAGCGGTGACACTCAGGCAGTACACGTCAACTGGACTGAATCCAGCACACTGGCGTTTTTCATAGAAGGACTCAAGGCCCCCGTTACTGACGAGCCGGCTACATACAACGCCGTACTTACCGTATCGGACGGAGCCGAGGAGGTCTCCTGCGGGATAAGCTACACAGTGATACCCAACGTCGCTCCGGAAGTTGCGGCAGTACCCGGGAACCTGTGCATGAACATGATCTCCACGGAGCCTGTGGCCATAGACTTGGGTTCCTACTTCAATGACACTGACGGAGAGCCCCTGACATACAGGGCCGTTACCGCAGGAAACGACGGTACCTTCGTCCTTGCCATTGACGGGAGTACACTGAACATCACAGCCGTACGCTACGGTCAGGATACTGTCACGGTGACTGCCGTCGATGCTTCCGGCGAGACGGCCGAAGTCTCTTTCGCAGTCCTTTGCCGCGATGGTTCCCAGTCCATCGACACCTATCCCAACCCCGTAACGGATACCCTCTACATCAGAGCCGGCAGCGACTCGCAGGGACACGCGCAGATTGCCTCGATGAACGGTGCCACCGTATTTGATGAGGATATAAGCATAAGCGCCTTCAATCCCGCAGCGATAGACATGTCCTCTCTCCCCGGCGGAATGTACGTGCTGACCGTCGAATATGAGGGCAACGTCATACAGCGCAACATAGCCAAACTCTGACATTGTTCACGGAGCACACACTTTAACCCGAACCGCCGGATTTACACACCGGCGGTTTTTTATTGATTGTCTTGCTGGGCCATAAAAATAGGTGCCTCCTTCTTCTCGAAGACAGGCACCATAGGGGAATGGAGAGTGGAATAGACTGCGCCTTCTATTAGAAAGCGTATGCTAAGCCCACTGAGAAGGTGTTGGTGAGAGGCGAGTCGGGCGACAGGCCGATGAGATAGGCCACGTCGAGGGAGATGCCGAGAATCTTGACTCCAGCACCGACTGAGGCATAGGAGCCGATGACCATCTTGTCCGGGTTGCCGTAGTGATAACCGGCTGCGACGCGGATGAAGTCGTTGTAGCAGTACTGGGCCGAGAGAGCTGTGAAGAATGCGGTATTTTCGAACATCATACCGCTCTCCGAAGCGACTGCCACAGCGTGCTTGTCCTCTGCTCCGAAGCGCTGGATAGTACCTACTCCCAACTTCAGGTTGGCGGGGAGATTGTATACGGAGGCTCCACCGTAATCAATCTTGCTGCCGATGTTGGATGCGGTCAGTCCGATGCGGAGGAACTTGAGGTCCAGCAGGGCTCCGAAGTCTGCGGATACTGCTCCGCCTTTCTTGGGACCTCCGATATCACTGTAGACATATCCGACATTGGCTGAGAGGGACAGGATAGGCAGGACCTTGAAACCAAGACCTACGACAGCCTGCAGTTCTGCAGGAGTGAAGGTGCCTGACACCATGCCCGTCTCTGAGCCTGATATTTCATACGGCTGGTAGGAGAAATATTTGAATCCTGCGGATACTGTCATGAACTTGGCGACCTTTCCGTATCCGGCAACCCCGATGTTGCTGTTGGACGAGAACGAGGGCTGCCACAGGGAATAGGCGGCGCCTACCTGGAAACGGTCCTCGTCGAGTGCGGTGGCTGCGGTATTGTTCCATATAGAGAATGCGTTGGCTTCCAGGACTGCCTCGGTGCCTGCGAGACTCATCGATATGGGGTCAGGATTGACATTGAGGAACGAAGCTGTCTGAGCCTGAGCGGCTGTCCGGCAGAAGGTTAAGGCTGCCGTAACGCTGATTGCGTATACGAATAATGTTCTTTTCATTGGATTTAGTATATCAGTTTAAGATGTAAAGTTATACAAAATTCCCTACTGAACGAATATTTCTATCGGAATTCTCCGACATGACAATAAAATAAAGGACCGCCGGCACTTCTGCCGACGGTCCTGTTCAAGGCTGTGTGCTGCGGAGGAGCGTCAGAGTTTGGCGATGTCGGTTGTGACTGAGCGCTCTGTGCCGTCAGGTGCCGTATAGGTAAGTGTTACTGAATACATGCCTCCGGGGAGGGCGGTCAAGTCTATCCGCGCAGGTGCGAAGGGCGTGATGCTCAGGTCGTCGAGAGACAGCACTGTCCCTCCGTTGGCTCCGCGGACCCGTACTGATGCGGAGGCAGCTGCCTCCCCTGTACGTACGTTGAGGTAGTCAGTGACGGGATTGGGGTAGAAATCGGCTGTTCTGGAAGCATCCCGCACCACCACCGCGAACTGACACGAGGCGGATGTGCCGGCGGCATCATACGCCGTGACAGTCAGGACATCCTGACCATAGGCCCTCGGAGATATCTTCAGGGTAGTCCCGCTCACCGTTGCATTGAGCAGAGTCTGAGTGGAGGAGGAAGCCACCTCATAGCGCAAGTTCTCACCGTCTGCGTCAGAGAATATTTCGAGCAGATTGATCTCCTGAGTGTCATAAAGGTCCATGCAGATATCCTGAATCTGCGAGGCCAGTATCGGAGCGTGATTGGGCTGAACGGTGTAGTGTATCTCCTGCTCAGTGACGGCTCCTGCCGGATCTGAGACAGATAGCACCGAGGTGTATGTGACCTCTTCGTCGGAAACCGGAGCCTTGAGAGCGTCGATCATGACTCTTATGACGTTCTCGTTCCTGATGACGGAGGCGGCGTCCGAGCCGGGCTCGAACTCATACGACAGCTCGTCACCGTCGGGATCCGAGATACTGAAACTGAGGGTTGTATTCTCGTGGAACTTGAGAGTGATGTCCGTAGCGTCTTCTGTAGTGATGACCGGAGGGGTATTGTCCGTAGTAGAGAACGATATCTGCTCCGAGAGAGGAGACCGGCTGCCCATGTTATCCACAGCCTGCACCCTGAACCAGTACTCGGTAGATGCCTTCAGACCGCGCACTTCTACCGTGATCTCATCGCCGGGGCTGAGTCTTCCGGTCTCAAACTCAGAGACCGTTACGCCGGGTCCGGGATTTTCCGGATCCAGGTCAGCCAGGGATTCAGTAGAACTGAATACCAGAAAATGATCTGGTTTACCGCTGTCCACGTCCTCTGGAACAACCCACTTGAGGGTAACACTGGAACCAGTTGATGATACGGATGCAACCTCATCAACCGGATCGGGCGGCTCAGGTCCATAGGAGGTCAGGCATAATTCAGCGTCGACCAGACCGGCTCCCATCCTACCGACATAAGAGCGGTTGTACTCATCGATGTTCCGCACGCCTGTGGTGAGTATGGTGCGGAGATTGTCGTTGGTAAAGCCTGGACCGCCGAAGGCCGATACCACCAGAGCAGCGACTCCGGATACGTGGGGACAGGCCATGGAGGTACCCTGCAAGGCTTCATAACCATTGTTAGGGATAGTGCTCATAATCTGCTGCATATCCTGGGCGTCCCCGCCGGGAGCGGAGATATCCACCCATTCACCGTAGTTGGAGTAGCTTGCCAGCTTATAGTCGGGTCCGATAGCCGCCACTGCCAGGACATTCTCGTAGTTGGCGGGGAATATATCCGTTGTAGATGAAGAGGAGTTGCCGGCGGCAAAGATGGTCAGACCTCCGGCCATCGGGCCGTCCTGGACGCCTGTCTCATCCCCCTCGACATTCTCCATTCCGGCGTACTGATTGAAATAGTCGATGCTTTCGAGGACTACTGTATAGCTGGGATCACAGGTCCAGCTGTTCTGGGAGATGACAGCCCCGTTGTCAGCGGCGTAGATGAAGGCCTGCGCGATAAAAGCGGAACCAGGGCCTGTCTGGCAGGTCATGATCCTGACCCCAGGCTTTCCGGCTGCATAGTCGCCTCCGGCTATACCGCTTACTCCCAAGCCATTGTTGTTGACTGCGGCAATAGTTCCGGCCACATGTGTGCCGTGCTCCTCCGCTGTAATCTGACCGACCGGCTGATTGTTGTTGCCGACGACGAAGTTGAATCCGTGGATGTCGTCCACAAATCCGTTGCCGTCATCATCCATTCCGGGCTGGCCGTTGAGTTCGGCCTCATTGACCCACATGTTCCAAGCCAGGTCTTCGTGGTCCACATCTACTCCCGAGTCGATAACTGCGACTATTACCTCAGGACTGCCGGTGGTTACGTTCCACGCCGGGAAGAGATTGATGTCGGAGCCTTCCTCTTGATGGATTCCGGTCCCGAAATTCATATAATGCCACTGATCCGGCAGCATCGGATCATCGAAGGGCCATGTCTCGGGAGCATCCGTGAAGTTTACTTCGTGGACGTAATTGATCTCCTGGATACCACCGGCTGCTACTATATCCGAGGCCGCACGGGTCACGGGAGTGGATTCGTCGAAAGTCACCTTGTACCACAGGTTCAGCCCCATGGCTCTCTTGCGTGCCTCGAATCTCTCCGGGCCTACGAACAGACGCTCGACGCTGCTGATTCCAAGCTCCGGCAAGGCGGCGGAGAGCTGCATCGGGTCTTCCGGCTCATCCTGCATTTTCACCAGGATAACTCCCGGCTCCACCTTGCCCGGACCCCGCATTTCCGTCGGTTCGGGAAGAGGTCTGCGTATGGAATCCTCGTTCACTGAGCAGCCGCCGAGGAAAATGGTTACTGACAATAGGGGAATGAAAATTTGTTTGACTCTCATTGTAAAAGGAAACTGGTATTAATGATGATTGAATTTAAAAAAAACCGCCCTCGCGCTTTCCGAGAGCGGTTTTAAAACATCTGAAACAATCAGTTAGATACCGAGCCACCCGGCAAGATCGGGGCCTCCGGGGAGAACCAGATACGCCGAATAAGCCTTACCCCAGCTATAGGTAGAGCCGGAGGGAAGGGTAAATTGATAATAAGGTAGGAACTGGTATATGTACTCCTCAAGTAAACCACACTGATTGGCATAATCAGCCCTATAGACTCCCTGTACAGGTCCTTCCTCACCATCTACGGCCATGGTTACACCGGGATAGTAGGTTGAGAAGGAAATCATGGGGGTAACAGCACCGCTCTCGTCGGTCAGGTGCGAGAACTCAATGTATTCGGACCTGTTGCTGTTGTCGATTCTTCCACCCTGAGCCTCAGCAAATACTGAAAGGCAATCATCGGGGAAGGGATTCATTATACGATAGAGGGGAACAGGTGAATTGGTAGCCTGGAGTACGTCTACTGCGACAACAACAGGGTGAGTCATCATATTGTCCCACCACTGTCCTTCACCGAGGCTTTCCCAGTTGTAAGCCTGCTGGAGTCTCAGTTCGATAGTGGGATAGAGGGATACATTGGCATTGAAGTACGACGAGTCTGCCACAGTTATGGTACCGGTATAACGGACACCTCCCTGTATGGCGAGGTTAAGGGTGATGGCAGCCTCATATTCGCCGTCATTGAAAGTAACCTCGGCAGGAACAGTAATCTCAGCGGGAAGAGTAGTGGTGAGAGGTACTGTTATGGCACCATTTGCGGAGTTGCGGGCAATAGCGATGTCAATCGTAGTAGCATCCGCAGGAATCTCAGTATTGGTGTACACTGAGGACATGAATGATACCTCGTTGTCCTGCTCTGGAGTATAAGTTGACTTGATATTCTCCTGCTCGCAGGAGGTCAGAGCCATGAGCGATACTGCGGCAGCGCCTAATATCTTGAAAATATTTCTCATTGTATCAATTGGATTTTTAAGTTAATACATACGGACTACTCCGCAGGGTTAAGAGAAGGATCGTCACCGGTGTTGCCGGAAGGAGCCGATCCGATGGGGTTCTGAACCATCAGAGGGTTGGCGTCAAGCTCGGCCTGGGGAATGGTGAGTACCCAGTCAAACGACTCGGGATTGTCCACGTCGAGATTGGTCAGCAGGGCTGTGATGGGATGTCCGCCCTCGTCGGAAGCTCCGGTAAGCGAACGGTCGAATCCCTGACGGAGACGCTTGATGTCGTAGATACGTCCGAACTCACCCCAAAGCTCGATGCGGCGCTGAATGAGAATCTCCTCAAGTAGAGTACCCTTCAGGTCGGTGGTGAGAGTGTTGAGGGTAAGGTCGGTGGTATTCAGCCCCATGGTGGTGCAGTCATAGCCGGGCTGGCGGTATGACATGAATTCGTTCAGAGTCGCTTCGGCTCCGGCGGCATCTCCGGTGCGGAGCTGGCACTCTGCGAGGGTGAGCATCATTTCAGGCACGCGCATGAAGATGTGGTCGGCCCCGGTCATAGGGTCGGTTACAACACCGTCCTGCTTGTTACCGAACTGGAACTTCCACTGCTGGTACTTCATGGTACCCTCACCGTCTATATCCTCATAGTTCCACCATGCCTTGCGGATGTCGTTGGCAGCCACCCTATTGTACAGCCAGGGAGAGCAGCACTTGCGGGCATCGTCACCGTATCCTCCGAAATCGGGGTCCATGTGAGCCAGGAACTGGGGATTGGTGGTACCCTGGTCGGCGATGATCTCAGCGCCCCACATCACGTCGGGCAGAGTACAGTCGTTGTAGCCGTGGGAAACGTCAGAGGTCATGGTTCCGCCGGCGAGCGCTACCTGCGCTGCCTCAAGAGCTGTCTGATAATCACCCATATAGAGGGCGATACGGGCCTTGATGCCGTTGGCAGTCTCATAATTGATATGCGACACGTGCTTCTTTGTCTGACCCTGAAGCAGTACTATTGCCGAGTCGATATCTGTCATGGCACGGGCGTATACCTCTCTGTTGGTCGAGCGGGCCTTGCCGGGAGTGCCGGCGACGGTGGGCTCGGTGTAGATGGGCACGCTGAGCATATCCTCGTGTCCGATATAGCTTCTGGCGTAGGTCATGGCCAGATAGTGATAGGCGTATGCCCTGAATGCATAGCAGTTACCCATGATATAATCCACGTCTGCCTGAGCACCTTCCATGGTCTCTTTGGCGGCCAGGATATAGTTGACGTTGGAAATCAGAGTGTAGTAGTAGTTCCAGCAGTCATAGGGACGCCAGCCGTCGTTGGTGTAGTAGGGTTTTACATTGTAGATGTAGTCGTTCCAGAACCATCCGTTACCCTGGGCGGACATAACCATGTCCTCACCCATGAGGTCGCCCATAAGAGCGTAGCTCTGGGGGCCGAAGGACTGGTGCTGGTTGAATCCGGTTGTTTGGCCCCAAGCCCAGAACCATCTGATGGTTCCGTTGAGGGCGCGCATACCTCCGTCAGTCGTTGTCAGCACGGTCTCGGATGAGACTGCGTCGGTAGGGCTCGTGTTGAGCGCATCCTTGCTGCAGGACGACAGGGCCAATATTGTGACGGCCGAAGCCGCAATAAGCAATATTCTTTTCATTGTCTTTTAATCTTAAACATTTAGAAATTAATATCGATACCTAAAGATACGCTCCTGGTCGGGAGATAGGTATAGCCCTGGCCTCCGGAGATGCTGTACTGAGGGTCCATACCGTCGAGATGACTGAAGATAGCGAGATTGTCGCCTACAGCGAATATTCTGATGGAGCTGATGTTGATCTTCTCGGTCCACCTGGTAGGCAGGGTGTAGCCCAGCTGTACGGACTTGATGGCGAAGTAAGATGCGTCGATCAGCGACTTGTCGGTGATAGTGGTACGTCCGGCACCTACCTTGAACTTGGGCACGTCGGTGATGTCACCGGGCTTCTGCCAGCGGCGCAGTGCATTCTTATGGAAAGCGGAGGTGTAATAGGTAGGCTCCATGATTCCGCTGTAAGTACCATTGTAGATATTTCCTCCGATGGAGAAAGTGGTCAGGAACGAGAAGTCGAACGAGCCGAGGTAGAAATTGGAACCGAAGGATCCCTCGATGATAGGCTCACGGCTGTCGAATACGTAGCGGCTGTTGGTAGCAGCTGTCTCGTCTGCGGTGATGTACTCGCTGCCGGGTACCATGTTGCCCTGCTCGTCGGTCTCGTAAGCCCAGTAGAGCTGGTTACCTGTAGCGGGATCTACACCTGCGGTCTTAATCAGATAGAAGGAGTTGATAGGCAGACCTACTCTGGTCAGGTACTGTCCGCTGAGAATCTCGTTCTGACTGTTGGTCAGGGCTGTAACCTTATTCTGGTTGTGGTACAGCATCAAGGTGGTGTTGGCCTGGAACTTGTCTCTGTTGAGCCAGTTGACGCGGATGGTAGCCTCGACACCCTGGTTGTTCATCGTACCGATGTTGTCGTTGAATGAGGAGAAACCGGTGGACAATGCCATGGGCGATGCAAGCAGCAGGTCGTAAGTGTTGGAGTTGTAGTACTCAACGCTCAGGTCGAGGACTCTGTTGAAGAGGGAAGCCTCGAGACCGATGTTAAGAGTTCCTTTCTTTTCCCAGCTTACTTCAATACTCTCGAGGGTAGACATCAACGCTCCGGGGTTATTGGCGTTGGGCCAGCCGAGGCCGTAGAAGCCCTGCCATGCATACAGAGTTCCAAGGTTGTCATTACCCTGAACACCATAGGAAGCCTTGAGGGTCAGGTTGTTGATCCAGTCAGCATTCATCCATTTCTCCTCGGAGATTCTCCAGGATGCACCCACTGACCAGAACTGTCCCCAGCGGTGGTCCCTGTGGAATCTGGAGGAACCGTCGGTACGCCATGATGCGGAGATAAAGTAGCGG
>HF990383.1:0-1385 GCA_000432775.1 Alistipes sp. CAG:831 | reverse complement strand
GATATTGTGTTTGCCGAAGCGGCGGTCGTAGGTCAGCAGCTGGTTGAATGTGTACGAGAAGGTACGGGTGCTGTACTTGTCGATGCTTCCGCTGGTCTGTGCACCGTCACCGGTGTAGGGGTTGGAGTAGGATGTGATCCTGCGGCTTGCGAGGTCACCGCCGAAGTTGACGGTCAGTGCAAGACCCTTGAGGACTCCCATGATGTCGTCATCACCGCCGAAGCGGGCGAATGTACGGAAACTCACGTTGTCGTAAGTCTGGCGGTACATGTTCTCATAGAGGTCGCCGACAGGGTTGAAGCGGGATGCGGCAGGACGGGTGGCACCATAGTCATACTGACGGTTGCCGTTCTCATCGAGCAGGTCGTTACCGTTCTCATCCTTCATATATACAGGGTAGATGGCAGGCATGAACTGAGCGGTGTACCATACGTTGTTGGTCTGAGTACCGGAGTTCTGGGCCTGGTTGGAATCGGTGTAGGAGTAACTCAGATTGGCGCTCAGACGCAGCCACTTGGTAGCCTCATGGTCGACACCGGCGCGGGCAGAGTAACGGGAGAAGAGGGAGGTGATCAGCACACCTTCGTCACGCAGGTAACCGGCAGAGAAGTTGTACTTGGTCCTCTCATTACCACCGTTCACACCCAGCTGATACTCCTGGCGGAGAGCCTTAGTGTTGGTGAGAGCGTCCATCCAGTCCTCGTTCCAGGCCGATACTGCATCAGAGCGTACAAGACCTGTGGCAGGGTCAATTACTGTATCCCATGTATAATTCTTGTAGGGGTTGTAGAGCTGACCGCCGAGGGTGTTGCCCATACTGGACGCTGCATAGTTGAGAGCATTGTCATGGGAGTAACCCTGGTCGATAGCTGTATTGTAGAGAGATTCATACACCAGTTCTACATATTCATCCTGATTTACAAGGTCGTAGCGGGGAATAGCGCGGGACTGCCAGCCGACCTGAGCCTTGAGATTCACGTCTACGCGGCCTTCCTTACCTTTCTTGGTAGTGATGATAACGACACCGTTGGCACCACGGGCACCGTACAGGGCTCCGGCCGATGCGTCCTTCAGCACGGTCATCGACTCGATATCCTGAGGGTTGATGGCGTTGATATTACCGTCATAGGGGATACCGTCAACCACATACAGAGGTGATGAGCTGGCGTTGATGGAGCCGGCACCACGGATCTGGATTGAGGCGCCCTCACCAGGCTGACCGCTACCGGATGTAACTGTCACACCGGCAACCAGTCCCTCTATCGCTTTCGTTACGTTGGAGACGCTTCTCTTGATGATGTCGTCATTCTTAACGACTGCAGCAGAACCAGTAAACGATTCCTTCTTTGCAGTACCGTAAGCCACCACGATCACATCGTCGAGTG
>HF990382.1 GCA_000432775.1 Alistipes sp. CAG:831 | reverse complement strand
TATTTCTCGTCCTTCTTCTCCTCTTTCTGCTCATTCTTGTGCTCGAGAGTGATTACCAGAGCGTTGTCCTCGTTGACGCGGATCTTGAAATCGTCCTTGGACATACCGGGAGCGGCTAGCTCCACTGTGTACTCCTTGTCATTCTCCTTTACGTTGATAGCAGGGGACGAAGTCCTCATCATACTGTTGAAATGACTGAAATCGTCATCGAAAAAGTCATTGAAAAAAGCGGGCAGCCAATTCTGCTGTGTTCTTCTGCTGGGTAACATAATCATATCCTCCATTTTTAATTATTATTCTTAAATTTTCTGAACGCCCTGCCGTTCCAGGAGAACTTCCACCCTTTTCAGGGTCTTCCGTTCCGCCCTCCCATTCGGGCGTTCGAAAGGATATATCGCAAATTGCGGACCACCCGGCCACGGCATACCCGCAGCTGGACTTTCTGGCGCATTTTCGTGACAAATTGTCGCAATATCGCTGATTATCAACCATTTATATGCCATTTTGTCAGACAGAATTACATTCTGGGAGTGAAATGAGGCTCCTTTGAACATGCTGTAAAATATTTTCACTACCTTTGGAAAATGAACAACCACCAAGACAATCAATGAGACAGCACAAATACCAATGGGCAATCAAGGCCGTTCTGGCCCTGCCGGTGGCATGCACCGTATGCACGGCCTGCGGGCAGGGAAGCGGCAGAACTGACGGACAGGACGGCGGGAACAGCGGAGGCAATGCCGCAAGGACCGGGCGCAAGCCGCTCAACATCATCTACATCATGAGTGACGACCACTCGTACCAGACCATCAGCGCCTACGGCCACGGGCTCATAGAGACCCCGAACATCGACCGCCTGGCCGATTCGGGCGTGACCTTCACGCAGAGTTTCGTGGCCAACTCCATCAGCGGTCCCAGCCGGGCCTGCCTGCTCACCGGCAAGCACAGCCACAAGAACGGGTTCACCGACAACACCCGCACCTTCGACGGCAGCCAGCAGACCTTTCCCAAGCTCCTGCGCCAGGCCGGCTATGAGACAGCCGTCATCGGGAAATGGCACCTGACCTCCGACCCTACCGGCTTCGATTACTGGAACATCCTCGTCGGACAGGGAGAATACTACAACCCGGTGTTCATCGACAACGGGGAGCGCCGCGTCATCCCCGGCTACGCCACCGACATCACCACCGACCTGGCCCTTGACTGGCTGGAGCACGGACGCGACCCTCAGAAACCGTTCTGCCTGCTGCTGCACCACAAGGCCCCGCACCGCACCTGGATGCCCGACACCACCGACCTCGGGGCATTTGACGATGCGGACATCCCTCTGCCGGACAACTTCTTCGATGACTACACCGGCCGTCCCGCCGCAGCCGCCCAGGAGATGGAGATTGACCGCCACATGGACCTGGTCTACGACCTGAAGATGGCCGACAAGGAGGGTGAGATACACACCGGTACAGGCCTGGAGGAATACGGGCGGGCAATGTACGGCAGCCCCGAGAGAAGCAGCCGGCCAGGCGGCAAGGACAGCAACAGCGGGCCTGCCGTCATCCCGGGCCGCATGACCCCTGAGCAGAAAGCCGCCTGGGACGCCTACTACGACCCCATCATCGGACAGTTCAAGGCCGACAGCCTCACCGGCAGGGCCCTGGCCGAATGGAAATACCNGCCCTGGCCGAATGGAAATACCGCCACTACATGCAGGACTACCTGAGCGTCATCCGCTCCGTAGACCGCAACATCGGCCGCGTCCTGGACTACCTCATCGAGTCCGGCCTGTGGGAGAACACCCTTGTCATCTATACCTCCGACCAGGGCTTCTACATGGGCGAGCACGGCTGGTTCGACAAACGCTTCATGTACGAGGAATCCTTCCGCACCCCGCTGCTGGCCCATCTGCCAGGCGGCTACCACGGGGAGGTGGATGCCCTCGTGCAGAACATTGACCACGCCCCACC
Organism: Alistipes sp. CAG:831; assembly: GCA_000432775.1. GTDB lineage: Bacteria > Bacteroidota > Bacteroidia > Bacteroidales > UBA932 > Coprenecus. The sequence continues at coordinate 53,644 of HF990382.1, read as the reverse complement.
TTCCTCCAGATTGCCGGAGTGCCGGTACCGGACGACATCCAGGGCGACTCCTACCTCTCCTACCTGATTACAGGGCACGGACCGGCCGGAAAGCCATGGCGCCGCTCCATCTACTACCATTTCTACGAATACCCCGGAGAGCACGCTGTCCGCCGCCACTACGGAGTCCGTACCAGCCGCTACAAACTCATTCATTTCTACGGCCACGACATCGACTCCTGGGAGCTCTACGACCTCCGGAACGACCCGACGGAGATGCACAACCTCTACGGCGACCGCTCCTACCGCCGGGTACAGAAAAACCTGCACAAGGAGCTCGAGCGGCTGCAGGAACTTTACGACGACCCCATCCGCAATGAGGAGCGGCAGCAAGACTAAAATTAGAATAACATGATTACACGCATCCCCGAAGAAGCCGTAAATTATTTCATCAGATGCGCCCGCAAGGCAGCGGAGGCCGGACTGCTCTCATGCAGCAGCGGCAACCTCTCCCTGCGCATCCCGGCGTCCGAAGGCACTCACGGCTCCCTTCAAAGTCTGGACAATCACGACGGGCAGGACATCTCCCGCAATCCGCAAAGTACCATGCCGGAGGCTCCTTCCGACCTGGCCCTGCTGTCCGCCACCGGCAGCTGGCTCGAAGAACTGCGGGAAGACCAAGTCGCCCTCTGCCGTATCAGCGACGGCCAGTGCCTGAACGGAGTGCAGCCCACGATGGAAGCCGGATTTCACCTCGGAGTCATGCGCCGGCGGCCCGAAATAAACTGCGTCCTGCACTTCCAGTCTCCCTATGCCACAGTCGTTTCATGCATGAAGGACAAACCCCGGGATTTCAACGTCACCCTTGAAGGACCGCTGTACGTCGGCAGGGAAGTGCCGGTGGTGCCGTTCCTCCCGCCGGGTTCCGACGAGCTTGCAGCGGCAGTGACGGATGCCCTTTCAGGCCACGACATTGTCCTGATGTCCAACCACGGACAGGCCGCCTGCGGCAAGGATTTCCGCGACACCCTCCGCCGCGCCGTCTTCTTCGAGATGGCCTGCCGCATCATCGTCCTCTCCCGCGGCAACTACACCGTCATCTGATCTCCGCCATCCACCGTCCTGTCAGTCGGGAGTAGACCATAATGACGGTTTCCGATGGATATCCCAAGTATATGAGCCGTGCGCGGCATCAGAAACGGAATCGCAGAATCTTGTCCTCGTGCAGTTCCGGATTGACCGCGTAAATGACCCCATTGTCCTCATCCACTGTAAAAGACGAGACCGGCACATCCAGGCTCAGCAGCTGCACCGGCTCTCCGTCCCAGGAGTACACCTCTATCCTGGAAGAATGATTCATATCGGTATCATCCATGCGCTGACCTGAATAAAGCGCATAAACACAGTCCCTTCCGGCATACACATTCTCGTAAGTCACAATATTCCGGTCGATGCTGAACTCAGTAGCAGTATCGTCACCATAAAGATAGAACTCAGGCGTATCCTCTGTCCCGACAGCGGCAGTAAGGCAGATTCTCCCGTCCCTGACCTCTCCCATCTCCAGCCTGTCTATCAGACTATAAGCACATACAAAACGGTTACCGGAAGCGGATATGTGATAGTCATCGAATATCGTATAGTAATTCTTCCCCATACTGCGCGGCAACTTCGGAAAGGAGTTTCCGATGCTGTCCTTCATTACGCCCGAAACACTCCACAGCTCTCTGGCACCGCTCCTGTCCCCCTGATGCTTGACGAGCAGCAGGGAATCCCCGGCCATATTGATTTCCCAGAAAAAGCGGTAGGGGTCCGGTGAGGCCATACGGTAACTGTCCTTCAGCACTGCAGCTGTATCGGAAACCTCGTAGAAAGCAAGCATATCAGTTGCATGGTCCCTGAAACCGATGACATTGCCGGAAGTATTCCCTATTACGGCCGGCATCAGATACTCTTCCGGCCCCCTGCCCTGCCTTGCAAAAGAGTACAGGAACTCCAGTTCCGGACAGGAGTAGACATAGTAAAAATAATCAGCTCCTTCACCGGAGTTCTGCAGCACAATGTAGTCCTCCAGCTTCACGATATCGTTTATCTTCAGAATCTCGGATATCGGCACGAACTCCACCTCAACCTCTTCCGGCTCACCGAAGTCCTTCCCGGAGGAAGCCCCGTCACCGCAGGAGACAGCCGTCAGCAGACACAGCGGCAAAAGCATACACACGGCACTGCGCCGGCAAATCTGTACAAGACCGGCACCATCAGCATCTGCCGGCCACATATTCGAAAACAGTTTTCTCATCATAAGTCTATTTTATCAAATATCAATTCAAATTCCGGAAAAAATCCTTCTCTGGATTCATCAGCCGCTGTAGGAACATCCGCAACAGAATATCAGGGACATAGTACACGCCATCCTTGACCGCCAACAGTTCCATTCTCACCAATTTGTCCGCAGCCGTCTGTACCGAGCTGCTGGAAGCAAGAGAGTGACGGCGCAGAAAATCCGCCCCCATTATCTTTTCTGCCCGGACTTCCTCCGCAACTGCATACAGCAGTTCCTTCTGCCTTACCGGTATGCCGGACAACATCAGGCGATAACCGGCAGCAGCCTCCTCCAAGACAGAATCCACCGTCTGCCGCAGTATCGGGACAGTACATTCCTCACCTTTTGCGACAGTCTCATACGCCTCATGGAAGGTCTTCTGCATACAATAGGTATTGCCCTCGAAAAGCCTGTACACCGTACCGACTGCTTCCGGGGAGACTTTTTTCCCGTCCCGTTCAAAATGCCGTATCACAAAATCCGAATACTTGTCTATCGCTATCGGCTTCAATTCCAACATCGAGGCACTATGATAAAACGGTCTGGCCGATGATAGAAACATCTGCGATATCATGTGAATCTCACTGCCTGAGAAGATAAAATGCACATTACCCAGATGCTGTATGTGCGAGCGGAGCAGAGCCTCGATATTTTTCTCAGGATATTTGCCTATCTGCTGGAATTCATCGAAAGTGACAACACACGGTTTGTCGGCCTGTTCAAGGCACTGGAATATCTCCGTCAGCGTATATTCCGGACGGGATATGTCCCCGAGTCCAAGGCTGAAGACCGGCAGACCGCTTGCCGGGTCAAACCCGAACTCCGCGTTGATGGATTTCAGGCCCTGCACAAGACTCTGCAGCATCTTCCGGCTTGTCGAGCGCAGACGGGTAAACACGGTCTGACCGAACTCATACGTAAACTCCCGCAGGCTCGCCGTATGGAGGATGTCCACGTAGAATGTATAAAAACTGTCCGATACCTCATCCCTGTCATAGCAGAAACGGATGAGTTTCGACTTGCCTAACCGTCTCTGAGAGATGAGGCACAGATTCTCTCCTCCCGTGACAGCGCGGACTATGCGGTCAGACTCCGCTTCCCTGTCACAGAAGTATTCTTTCGGGACATCTCCGGTTATGATAAATGGGTTCATCACCTGTATGCTTTATGTGGTTTACAAGCACAAAGATAATTATGATTTTTTCATTATGCAAACCTCATAATGAAACCCTCATAATGAAACTCGCATAATGCGGAAGGAGCGGTAACTAGGGTATCAGGGCCACTATGATGTAATACAGCATGACCCCGGAAGCGGCCAGCTTGGCTCCGGTACCGAGCAGGAAACCGAGGAAGGAGCCGAGAGCAGCCTTAAGGCCCTGAGCCATCTTTTTCTCTCCCCAATACAGCTCGGCGACAAGGGCTCCCACGAAAGCTCCGGCAATCATGCCCCAGGGAGGGAAGAAAAGTATACCGACGAGCATCCCCGCAGTGGCTCCGCGAGAGGCATATTTCGTTCCCCCCGTAGCCCGGGTCAGCCAGCCCGGCACCACGTAGTCAAGGACCGTAACTATCACGGTCACTACCAGCATGATGATCAGGAGACGCCATGTGATATCGTCCTGGGCGCAGGGAGAACCCCACAGGAACAGCAGGAACATACCCGCGAGACTGCACGGAGGTCCCGGCAGCACCGGAAGAATACAGCCTAGAAGGCCGACTATGCCGAGAATTACGGCTACTATGTCTATGAAAATTTCCATATTGTATGTCAGTCTGAACTTTCGTTACGCAAATGTAAGTTATTTGGCAATCCGAGCAAAACTTACGGTTGGTACTGACGCAGGACACTTTTGTAATCACACAATAATCAACAACTTATGAAAAACACCTGCGCCTGCCGCCTGTTCGGAATATACCGAAAAGCGCACACCTTCATCATAAAGCCCTACATATCAGACTTTGCGTTTTCAGTACGATGCACTACCTTCCGTTTGTCGTCCTCACTCTCCTGGGATTTCCTCCCCGCTGAAGCCTTGCCGCTCCAGCACTTCCTGCATCCCTGCGGACATCTCCAGGCATTCGGCCTCAGTGAAGCGGAAACGGGTAAATACCTGCGCGAGGTTGTCCGTACCGTTTAGTTCAACGAAATAACGGCTCTCGGGCAAGGCCTCCTTCGCAGCATATATGCGGTCTATGTCCTCAGAAGTATATTCGTGATAATGACCGTTGTGCAGGATTGCCTCCACGGGCAGGCGGTCTGTCTGCTCCGGGCTCTCGTCCGGCCATCCGAGAGTGACGGTCAGCACCGGCACCACTAAGCGGGGCAGATGCAGGGCCCCGATGATCCGGTCCGGATTATAGACAGTGGTACCGAGAATACAGGTTCCCAGCCCGCGTTCCTCGGCCAGGGTGATAAAAGCCTGTGCGAACAGCAGGGCATCGGTCGCGGCGTTGATGAACGATACGAAGTTACCGTAACCGGGTTCCGCCTTCCGTTCCTCGCACCATCGGCTGAACCGGTGAAAATCCGCGCAGAAAGTCAGCACCGCCGGAGCCTCCTCCACCATAGGCTGATGGTGGTGCGCCTCTGCCAGCGCCTCCCTCTCCGGCCCCGAAGTGGTCACTACCAGCGAGTACAACTGCATATTGCCCATAGTCGCCGCCCTCGAAGCCTCTTCGGCCAGGGCCGCAATCATCTCCTCAGGCACTTCCTGCCTTTTGTATTTGCGTATGCTTCTTCTATCCTTGAATTCTCTCATGACAAAACATTTTCTCAAAAATACAAAACTTTCCATTCCACAGACACTTTCAGTCGGGATAAGTTCGGACGAAATCAATGCTTATAGCCACACACCACCGCAAAGGTGTACCGATAACGCGGAAAAACGGTTCACCTTTGCAACCGGGCAATGCCGGGAATGCCGCCACAGGCCCTGTGGCAATGGTCAGGGCCGCACGCCGCTGCAAAGGTGCACCCAAAAGGCGGAAAAACGGTTCACCTGCGCAGGAGGAAGGCATCGGAAACGCCGCCACAGCAGCCGTAGCAATGCTTGCAGCCGAACGACACCGCAAAGGTGTACCCAAAAGGCGGAAAAACGGTTCACCTGCGCAGGAGGAAGGCATCGGAAACACCTGCGCCGACTGACCTGCGCCGACTGACCGCTACCTGAGCGGAGCGATCATGATCACGTCGTTGTCGTTCTCGGAAAGGTTCTTGAGAATGGCGGAGATGCGCGAACGGGCGGCCTCGCTGAGATTACCGGACTCAAGAGCGGCGCGGCCTGTCTCCATAAAGCCGGCGGCATCATAGGCCCTGACGAAATAACCGTCGGTAAACCCGCATCCTGCGCTGCCGTCCATCAGGTCATTGACCACCTCTCCGAGACTCACCTCACCGGTCCTGCGATCCAGGAGAACCCCGGGCAGGGGCTCCACATTGATACGGCGTACGCCATCCTTCATTACCGACCTGCCCTGCAAGTTGACATCCATTATCACATAGTCCGGCAGGACAGTCGTGGAATACATATAGTTGCCTTCAGCAAACCCACTGTCCTCAGACGACGCTGTCTGCCCGAAGCTGACCGTCAGAAGTGGCCGCATCTCCCCGCCGCCGACGAGCCAGGAAGTATCCTGCGCCGTATTGTTGGAGCGGAAGGATATGTCCAGCAGTCCCGGGACATTGCGGTCCGTATCCATCATTGTCCTGTTGTCTTCCGGGAACGAATACGTCCTGGGTATCTCCCAAAGCACATTACCCTCATAGTCCTGGCACCAGGCAATGGCCGGACATCCGTTGTCCTCAGGCTTAACGGCCACCGTGATATTCCGGGCCCCGCCGTCCACCATGAAGCTGTAGCTCAGCCACGAGCCATCGCCCGTACTGTATGCGAGCGGAACCACTTCCATTTCCCTGGTCGCTATGTCGTACACATGAAGTACGTTGATGTCCGGATAGGTCTTCATCCATATCTTTCCGTCCGCCTCGTCTATCTGCACTGACGCTATCTGCAGGTACTCTCCCGGACCGCGGCCTATCCCCCCGTAAGTCCCTATGTATTTCCCGGTCGAGCGGTCAAACAGTTTGAGAGGCTGCCTCGCCAACGAATAGGAGGAAATATAGTTGTCCGAGACGTTTATGGTTGCGGCAGGGGTAAAGGCCGCCGAAGTATCGCTGTCCAGGGCAATGAAATCCGGCTCCCCGACCAGCCCGGAAAGCAGCAGGTCCTCCCCCTGCGGAATCTGGGAATATTTTACGGAGACCAATCCTTCCGCTTGGTCCTTACGGCCGCATGAGACGGAACACAGCAGCATGACCGCCGCCACAGCTGCGCACAGGCAGCGCAATGAGATCGAGACATTTGTTTTCATAGCCGGGATAATTTTAATTCTACAGCAAATTTAAAAAAACACATGGAACAACTATAAATTTTCGTAACAAAATCGACTATGCAACCACGAGTACAAAGTCCGTATATTTGCAGAAAAACAAAATATGGCTCAGACGACACAGGACAATACTCCCGGCTACACCTTGCAGGAGCAATGGCGGACAATGCCGATGAAGGAATACGCGGAGACGTTCCGGGACTTCGGAAGGGTGCGCGGCTACTGCCACGGATGCGGACGGTACGGGAAGTGCTGGGCCTGTCCTCCGTATGACTTCGCGGAGGAGGAATACTTAGGACAATTCACGACAATATCCCTGCTCGCCACAAAGATTACTCCTTCGGAAGGAGTGGCGCTCACCCCGGAAACGGCGGAACGCATCCTGAACCGGGAACGGCAGCGGCTCGACAGAATGCTGCTCGGAATGGAAGGCGGCCTTACAAACGCATCGCAAACGGACCCGTCCACGCATGAAGTCTCCGAAACTGCCGCCAGAGCCTTCTTCGCCGGCACCTGCATTCTCTGTCCGCCGGAGAAATGCACCCGCCGCGAGGGACTTCCCTGCCGCCATCCGGAAAGCATCCGCCCGTCCCTCGAGGCCCTCGGCTTCGACATTGCCCGCACGGCCTCTGAACTGTTCGGCACCCCCCTTCAATGGGGCAGCCCCGGAACCTTTCCGGCCTATCTCACCCTCATCAGCGCCATCGCCCGCACCCCATTCACCCGCTTGCAACAGGACGAGCAAACGAAACACGGACGCTTTTGACGAATAATCTTTGATAAATCAGGATCAGGGACAATTTTCACAACCGCATGGAGGATGTTACCCGAATCTTTTGTAGATTTGCACAGATAAAAAGCCACGAACCATGTCTGCAGCAACTATCGAACAACAGCTTCAGGCCCACGGCATCAACCCCACTGCGGCCCGGATACTCGTCCTCCAGAAACTCTCGGAGCTCACCTACCCCGTCTCCATGACCGAGCTGGAGACGGAACTGGAGACCATGGACAAATCCACTATCTTCCGCACCCTCAACGTCCTGCTCGAGCACCATGCGATTCATTCGTTCGAGGACGGCAGCGGATCCACGAAATACGAGATCTGCCGCTGCGAATCCACCGTCTGCCGGGTCGAGAACCGCCATATCCACTTCTACTGCGAAGGATGCCGGCGCACCTTCTGTATCGACGACGTCAAGATTCCTGTCGTCGCCCTTCCGGAAGGCTACCGCATCGACACCATCAACTACACCGTCAAGGGCCTCTGCCCCGAGTGCTCAAAACGCCAGGCCTGAAAACAGACGGTGCACAGCCACAAACCGACAGCCACACGCCAACCGACAGACTCCCGGCATTCACTCCTCAGCCATCCATGTCCTTCATCTGACATCTGGTCCGCATCCCGATGACCGGTCCGGCCATGCAACCGAGTTGCAAACTGGCTTCCTGAGTACACCTCTGAAACCCGGTTGCAGGCCGGCTGCCGTAATTTTGCGTCAAAACGAAAGTTATGGCAAGGACACAGCACATAGGAAGCGGACAGGCAACCGGCGGCAAGTCCCAAGGACATGAAAATACGCACAGCCACACAGACGGGCACAGTCACTCCCATCATCACCACGCAGATGGAATGAGACGGCAGATAATCCTGATCGCCGTTACCGCCATCCTGCTCGCCGCAGCCGTACTTATCGAGAAATACTGCGGCCTGCAGACCTGGCAGCTGCTTCTCGTCTATCTCGTTCCCTATCTGCTCATCGGCTCCGGCACCCTCAAGGAAGCGGCGGAGGGAATCGCGCACGGAAACATCTTCAACGAGCACTTCCTGATGTCCGTCGCCACCATCGGCGCCCTCTGCATCGGCTTTCTGCCCGGAGCGGAGACTGAATTCCCGGAAGCGGTCTTTGTCATGCTTTTCTTCGCAGTGGGCGAGCTGTTCGAGAGTTACGCAGAAGGCCGGAGCCGGGACAGCATATCGCATCTGATGGAGATAAGACCGGATACGGCAGAGGTGGAACGCGGGGGCAGGACGCAGACGGTGTCTCCGGAAGAGGTCAGGCCGGGAGAGATCATCGTGGTCAGGCCCGGAGACAAAATACCTCTCGACGGCACGGTCATCGAAGGCTCGTCCTCGCTCAACACCGTGGCCCTCACCGGAGAGAGCATGCCAAGGGATATCACGGAAGGCGACGACGTAGCCTCTGGCTGCATCAACCTGTCGGGAGTCATCCGCATAAAAACCACCAGGACCTTCGGCGAAAGTACCGTGTCGAAGATCATCAGTCTCGTGGAGAGTGCCGACAGGGACAAATCCCGGAGCGAGTCGTTCATCACCCGCTTCGCCCGCATCTACACTCCGATTGTAGTCTCCGCGGCCCTGCTGCTGGCTTTTGTCCCGCCGTTATTTTCCCAAAGCGGTTTCGCCTCATCTTTCGCCACATGGCTGCACCGGGCACTTATCTTCTTAGTAGTATCCTGCCCGTGCGCATTGGTAATCAGTGTACCTCTCACCTTCTTCGGCGGACTCGGAGGCGCTTCCCGCAATGGAATACTGATCAAAGGCAGCAGCTATATGGACCGGCTGGATGCCCTCGGCACAGTGGTGTTCGACAAGACCGGCACCCTGACCCGCGGGGAATTTGCAGTGGAGGCAGTGCATCCGGAGGATTTCAGTGAGAACGAGCTCCTGCATCTGGCCGCACACGTAGAGCATTTCTCGACCCATCCGATAGGCGAGGCCCTGAGGGCGGCATTCCCCAATGCAGCAACCGACGGCTGCCCGGTCACGAACGTGGAGGAAATCGCAGGTCAGGGCATAAAGGCCAATGTGTCAGGCCGCACGGTATGCGTAGGAAACAGCCGCATGATGGACGCTGCCGGTGCCGGATGGCATGACTGTCACCGTACGGGCACCATCATCCACGTGGCCGTTGACGGCAAATACGCCGGTCACATCGTCATCAACGATATGGTAAAAGAGGACAGCGCGGAAGCCGTCTCGGCGCTGAAACGCCTCGGAGTAAAGAACACCGTCATGCTCAGCGGAGACCGTGAGGAAGTGGCCCGCGACGTAGCCGACAGACTCGGACTCAGCTCCTGGCACGCCGGCCTGCTGCCTGCCGACAAGGTTGAATACCTGAAGAAACTGCTGGCCGCCAAACCACAGGGAAGCAGCCTCGCTTTCGTCGGCGACGGCATCAATGACGCCCCGGCACTCAGACTCGCCGACATCGGAATCGCCATGGGAGGACTCGGGAGCGATGCCGCGATAGAAGCCGCAGATGTGGTGCTGATGGACGACAAACCGTCGAAGATAGCCCTGGCCGTCAGCATAGCCCGCCGCACCCTCGGCATTGCCAGGCAGAACGTGGTATTTGCCATAGGAGTGAAAGCCGCCATCCTGCTCCTCGCCACCTTCGGCCTCGCCTCCATGTGGCTCGCCGCCTTCGCCGACGTCGGAGTCACAGTACTCGCCGTCCTCAACGCCATGCGCGCCCTCCGTGTCCCCTCCGGCCCATCACATCCTCAGCCGTAACCCGCACATACCGCTTATCATCACCGCACGACTATCTCATCAGTAAATATCCAGCCTCCGAACTGACCGCTGCGGGCCTGGACATGGATGTATCTGGCCCGTACACAATGGTCGGCGGATGCCGGACGGTCTGCGGCAGAGGCAGTGGCGGCATCGTCTGAAGCATACCAGCCGCCGGTGACGAATGTCACCTTGTCGTCACGGACAACTTCCCGTCCGATACGCTTCAACTCGACAAAGTCCGTACCGTCTTCCGACGCGGAGATCACCACTTCGGCGGGCAGGAAGACTTCCGGACCGCATACCTGCATGAAGTCCAGCTCCACGGAACGGACGTCCCGCACCAGGCCCAGGTCCACGGTCACGTCGAGCCGGTTACGGGAGATGAATCCCTGCCATCGTCCGTCCCCGTAAGTCCAGCCGCCGTGCAGTCCGTCCGTCAGAGCCGTATCGCCTCCGGCCGCATAGGCGGCATTGTACGGAGCATTGTACTCCACCCTGCACCCGCGGGCCAGATGCTCCACCGGTGACTGGGCGGCCGGACGGTCCCCCACCTCGCGGGCCAGGTCGAAGACATTGTACCCCTCAGCCTCCATCTCCGCGCACAGTACCAGCGCCCGCCGGTGGAAATCCTCATAGTCCCTGCCGGTCGCAGGACTCCATGCCACTTCGGAGAGGGCATAAAGCCTGGGGTAGATCATCAGCTCCGCGTGCTCCTCCGTCGGAATATACTCGCACCAGAGATTGGCCTGCACACCTATTATATTAGCCGCTTCGTCGGAAGACAGACCGGAGGGCACCGGTTCGAAAGAGTAGACCTTCGAAAGCGGAAGATAGCCGCCCATGGCTGCAGGCAGAGTGGACGGATCGTCCTGATAAGTATCGAAATAGCAGTATGCTCCCGGGGTCATGACAGTACGGTTGCCTCCTCCTGCCGCACGCGCCCCCTCGTCCACGCTCCTCCACGCCATCACGACGGCAGCGGAATCAGCCCCTCCCTGCAGTATCTCATCCCATCCTACCGGGATCCGGCCGTGATCCTCCAGGAAACGTCCTATCCGTCTGATCATATAACTTTGAAGTTCGTCCACTCCGGCCAGTCCTTCCGCCTCCATGCGGGCCCGGCACAACGGACACTCCTCCCAGGATTTTTTGGAGGCCTCATCCCCTCCTATATGAATGTACCGCGACGGGAATATTTCCATTATCTCCGTGAGAACGGCTTCGAGAAACTCAAATGTTTCCTCCTTTCCAATGCAGAAATCCGAGTGACGGTACGGCTCCCCGGTGCACGAAAGCTCCGGATAGGCGGCCAGCACCTCCTCCGAATGTGAGGGCATCTCTATCTCCGGGACAATGGTAATAAAGCGTTCAGCCGCATATTCGACCAGCTCCCGCAGCTCTTCCTTGGTATAATATCCCCCGTAGGCTCCGGGTGTCCCCTCGGGCAGATACTTCCTCTCCCCGAACCACCAGTCCTTCCACAGCGCGCCGTCCCTCCAGGCGGCCAGGGACGTCAGGCGCGGATAGCTGTCAGTCTCCACCCTCCAGCCGGCGGCATCCGTAAGATGGAGGTGCAGGACATTGAGCTTGAGGCGGGCCATCGCGTCTATCTGCCGCTTGAGGTAATCAATGCTGAAAAAATGCCTGGACACATCCTGCATGTAGCCTCTCCACTGAAAACGGGGCCAGTCCTCTATCTCCACGCAGGGGACAGTACCCGTCTCCGGGTCCCGCAGCGCCCCGAGGGTCTGCATCGCGTAGAAGGCCCCGGCGCTGTCAACCGCCTCGACCCGCACTCCGGCAGGGGTCACATGAAGGCTGTAGGAGCCCGGTACGGCACCGGAGCGGGGACATATCTGCACGTAAGGGGCGGTAGGAGAGGCGGCAGCAGGGTCGTAAACTCCTGAAGTAAAATGAATTGAAACAGGGCGGGGTATAATGCGGTGTTCTCCGGTCTCCCAGGCGGCAAGACTGAAGGAACCGACGGCCAATACGGACAAAATGACTGAATAAAAGCGGGGAAGAATATTTCTATGACTCATGGGTTCAGATAATGTTACGATTCAAACCTCTAAGATATAACATATTGCCGTAACTACTGCAACATCATTGAAACTTCTATTACATTTCGGTAACACTGGGTAACATGAATTTAATCCGCCCGTATCATGGCTGAAACACCCTGGGCATACTTTTGCCGCCGTAAAACAGGAAAGCATATGAATAAATTTCTTCTAAAAGCAGTTTTCATCATCTCTACTTTCATTTTGTTAAGCAGCGCGACGGCGCTGGCCCAGACTGTCAAGGGCGTAGTCCGCGACAGTGAGACGGGAGAGCCGCTCGCAGGCGTAGTTGTCATGTTCGAAAGGGTTGCAGATGACCCCACCGCAAACATGACAGGCACGCAGACCGAGGCCGACGGGAGCTACATCCTCCAGATACCCGAAGGGATCGAGGGTGTCCTGGGCCTCTATTTTATTAGTTACAACGACCTGAAGTCGCAGGTCATAAAGCTTGGAAAAGGCGATGAGCTCACCCTTGACTTCAACATGGTGTTTCAGTCGGAGACACTCGAGACAGCGGTCATCGTGGCGCGCAAGGACCCCGAGTCCGTCGGTGCCCTGATCAACGACCGCAAGGTGTCTGCCCAGGCCGTTGAGAACATAGGCGCGGCAGAGATATCGGCGAAAGGCCTGTCCAACGTGGCCGAGGCCGTGGAGACCATGAGCGGCGTATCGTTCAACAACTCGGGGCAGCTCTTCGTCCGCGGACTCGGAGACCGCTACAGCCTTACTACCCTCAACGGTCTGCCGGTTGCCTCCCCCAACCCGGACAACAAGCTCATTCCTCTGGACATCTTCTCCAGTTCGGTGCTTCAGAACATCACTGTCACCAAGGTATACACCGCCACCAGTTTCGCCGACTACTCAGGAGCACACATAGACATAGCCACCAAGGAGAACATAGATGAGAGTTTCCTGTCAGTCTCCCTGGGCCTGGGCGGGACTATCGGGACCACATTCACCGACACCTATCGCCCGGACCGCAACGGATGGCTGCTCCATGACAACAACCTGCCCCGCAATGTCCGCGACATGAGTCTTCCCGACTTCCGTGAGTACATAGTGGACAACGACCCCTTCGGCACCTCTTTCGACATCCGCAAGTCAATGGCCCTGCCCGACATCTCCGGCTCGGTATCCGGAGGCCGTACCTTCGGTCTCAAGAACGGGGACGAGCTGAGCCTTCTGGCCTCCGCCTCCATCTCATCAGGCAGCCAGAACATCTACGACGCATATATCACCAACATCAACACCCAGGGCCAGCACATGGACGAATTCACCTACAACGGATACGAGCACAGCCTCGACCTGACCGGCCTGCTGAGCCTCAACTACATCTTCAAGAATGACGACAAGATAGGCTTCACCATGCTCTACGCCAAGAATGCCACGGAGGACTACAAGCTCCGCGACGGATATGACGCAGAGGACAACATGCTTCTGGGAAGCAACTCCATAGCCCACTCCTACTCTCTGTGGAACACACAGCTGGGCGGCTCGCACACCCTGCACCGCAGCTGGGACATGGACTGGAAGGTATCCTACGGCATGACCGACAGCAACGAGCCTGACCGCCGTCAGGTGATGTACCGCAAGGGCGAGGACGGCAGCCTGTCCCTCTTCAAGCTCAACCGCCAGGAGACCATGCGCTACTACGGCGAACTCTCGGAGCAGGAAATAGTGGCTGAAATCAAGCCCACATTCCACTTCGGAGAACATAGCCGCCTGATCTTCGGCGCCGCCTACAAGGACAAGAACCGGGACTACAACTCCATGAGGTTCTACTACAACCTGACCGACATCAACCCCGTCATCAGCGACATCTACACCCCTTCCTCCTTCCTCAACAGCCAGAACATAGCCGACGGCCTGATTACCATCGAGAGAGATGCCCAGCCCAAGAACAACTACTACGCCGGACACCGTATCCTCGCCGGTTTCGCGGAAGTGGAATACTACCCTCTGACCGACCTGATGCTCGGTCTCGGAGTACGCTACGAATACTCGCAGCAGTGGGTGCGGTACTGGAACGACGCTTCCCGCGAAAGTATCTCCCGCCTCAACAAGGGCGACTTCTTCCCCGCCCTGAACGTGAAGTACACGCTTAAGAACAAGCATACATTCCGTTTCGCCTCCTCCATCACCGTGACCCGCCCCTCGTTCATAGAGATGGCTCCCTTCCTCTACAAGGAGTCCTACGGAAGCGCGGAGCTCCGCGGTAACGACGCACTGACCAACGGATACAACTACAACTTCGACCTCAAGTACGAGTACTTCTCCACCAACAACAAGCACATGTTCTCGGTAGGTCTCTACTACAAGATTCTGAAAGACCCCATCGAGCGCGTGCAGGAGACCTCCGGCGGAGCCATCGTACACACCTTCAGAAACGCCGAGCAGGGTATGGCCGCCGGCCTCGAGGCAGAGTTCCGCACCCAGCCCTTCAAGTACTTCACCATCGGCGGCAACGTCTCCCTGATGTACACCGACGTCACCCTCCTGGCCAACGGAGGCATCTACACCGACAGCCGCAGGGCCCTCCAGGGCGCATCCCCCTACCTTGGCAATGCCTTCATCACCTACGCCCCTGAATTCGGCAAGGAGTCATCCATTTCCATCTCGGTCCTCTACAACGTACAGGGCCCCCGCATCCAGGCTGTAGGTATCTACGGACTCGGAAACATCATGCAGGCCCCGATTCACTCCCTCGACGCCAACATCACCTACCGTATCACCAGAATCTGGAGCGTGGAGCTTTCCATGACCAACCTGCTCGACTCCGAATACAGGTTTACCCAGAACGTACCTGACCTCGATACCGACATGCTCACCGAAAGCTACAGGCTCGGAAGAGGCATCGGAGTGGGCGTCAAACTCGATTTTTAAAAAAATATAAAATTTATAAACATTTCTAAATCTTTTAAAAATGAACAAAAAACTTTTCATTCTCGCTCTTGGAGCAGCCATGACGGCTGTATCCTGCCAGGAGGGAAACAAAAACGTGATTGATCCCGAGGTAGACCTCATCGGTGATATCACAGAGGACAGAATCCTCGAGGAAGGCCAGACCTACACCCTTACAGGAGGTCTGCATGTAAAGGAAGGGGCTACCCTGACCATAGAGCCGGGTGTGACCATCATTGCCCAGGATGACGACCAGGTAGACTATATCCTCATAGAGCAGGGAGCAAAAATCGATGCCCGCGGTACGGCCAGCGCTCCCATCGTAATGACATCCAACAGAAAGGAAGCCGGAGCATGGGGCGGTCTCCACATCTGCGGTAAGGCTCCCATCAATGCCGGCACCGATGCCAAGTCAGAGATAGGTGACGCCTCCTACGGCGGAGACGACGCCAGCGACAACTCCGGTATTCTCCAGTACGTCCGCGTTGAGTACGGCGGATATGCCTTCTCCGAGGAGAAAGAGGCCAACGGCTTCACATTCTACGGTGTAGGTAACGGAACTACTGTCGACCATCTCCAGGCTTACGGCGGATCTGACGACGGTTTCGAGTGGTTCGGAGGTACTGTAAACGTAAAATATCTGGTATCCACCAACAACACCGACGACTCCTTCGACTGGACCGAGGGATGGACCGGAAAGGGACAGTTTATGATTGCCCAGCAGATATCCGATGAGTGCGACGCCCTCATCGAGGCCGACAACAATGACAACGACAACATGGCAGAACCTATCTCCCACCCTGTACTCTCCAACCTCAC
Organism: Alistipes sp. CAG:831; assembly: GCA_000432775.1. GTDB lineage: Bacteria > Bacteroidota > Bacteroidia > Bacteroidales > UBA932 > Coprenecus. The sequence continues at coordinate 37,626 of HF990382.1, read as the reverse complement.
CCTCGTGGGCAACGGTGCTGACGGACGCGGCGTACGTCTCCGTGCAGGCACACAGGCCGAGATATACAACGCCATCGTGACCGGCAAGGGCCGCGCCCTTACCACTGAGACAGAAGGCACTGAGAGCGCTTTGGCCGACGGCACTTCCAAGCTCCAGTACGTCTACCTCTCCTCAGGCGTTTCCAGCGACAGCGACAACGTCCTCTACACTCAGGACATGTTCCTCGCCGAAGACAACCACAACCAGGTCAACTACACCTTCAGTCTTACCGACAATTTTGTAGGTACAATTGACGGAGGTCTCGACGCCTCTTCCATTGACTCATTCTTCGAGTCCGCCGCCTTCATCGGTGCCATCTCCGCCGACAACAACTGGATGGCCGGCTGGACACTGTAATCAAACTGCTTTTCGAAGCTGTCATACCTGTTTTTCACGGGAGGCTGCGAAGTGATTCGCCGGCCTCCCTTCTTTTTTGTCCGGAGGGGTGTGAAAATACCTAACAGTTGGTATTGTCTCTGTCATGAAAGAGTGGTAATTTTGCCCGGATTTAGCTACCGTCATTACAACATGAAACTTTCGGAACTGAAAACTGGAGAAAGAGGCATTATCGTCAAGGTGAGCGGACACGGCTCCTTCCGCAAGAGAATCACTGAAATGGGATTCATCAAGGGAAAGGAAGTCAAGGTGGTGCTCAACGCCCCCCTGAGGGACCCCATAGAATATGAAATCATAGGATACAAGATATCGCTGCGCAGGGACGAGGCCCGCGAGATCGAGGTCATCAGCGAAAGCGAGGCCAAGGCTCAGGCAACTCAGGACAATGCCGGACAGAAGCATCCGGCAGAATTGCCGGCATCCCCGGTCACTCTGCGGCTGAGCAGCGGCGAACAGGACTGCACCGACGCCGAGGAACTCGACCGTAGGATGAGGCAGCTCGCGGAGGAGCGCCGCCATACCGTCCGGGTTGCCCTCGTAGGCAATCCGAACTGCGGCAAGACCTCCCTCTTCAACATTGCCTCCGGCTCCCACGAGAGAGTTGGCAACTACAGCGGCGTGACAGTCGATGCCAAGGAAGGACGCTTCGAATACAAGGGCTACCATTTCGTCCTGGTGGACCTGCCCGGCACCTACTCCCTCTCGGCCTACAGCCCTGAGGAGCTGTACGTCCGCAAGAATCTGATTGACAACATTCCCGACGTAGTCATAAACGTAGTGGATGCCTCGAATCTGGAGAGGAACCTCTATCTGACCGCCCAGATCATCGACATGAATCTCCGCGTAGTCATGGCCCTGAACATGTACGACGAGCTTCAGGCCAGGGGAGACAGGCTGGACACCATGACTCTGGGGCACCTGCTCGGAATGCCGGTAGTGCCCACGGTCAGCCGCAGCGGACAGGGCATTGACAAGTTATTCGACACCGTCATCCAGATCTACGAGCACAACGACCCGTCCCTGGCCCGCCACATCCACATCAACCACGGTGCCGAGCTGGAAAACAGTATCGACCGCATCAAGCTGCTGATACAGAAAAATGATGACATCCGCACCCATTACTCCACCCGCTGGCTGGCCATCAAGTACCTGGAGAACGACTCCGATGTAGAGGCCGTCGTGGAGGCCCTGCCCAACCACGATGAGATCATAGCCGCCCGCTTCGAGGAGAACCGGCGGCTGGAAAGCCTGCTGGGAGGTACCAGCACCGAATCGGCCATAGTGGACGCCAAGTATGCCTTCGTCCAGGGAGCCCTCAAGGAGACATATACGCCAGCAGAAGTCCGGAAGAAACACACCGTCACCGACAAGATAGACGCAGTGGTCACCAACCGCTGGGCCGCCTTCCCGATATTCATACTGCTGCTCTACATCATATTCGAGGCCACATTCCGCCTGGGCGAATACCCCATGACCTGGATTGAGTGGCTGGTAGAGAAATTCGGAGCCTTCGTAGCCACCACCATGCCCGACGGCATGCTCAAGGACCTGGTGGTGGACGGCATCATCGGAGGAGTGGGCAGCGTACTGGTATTCCTGCCCAACATCCTGATACTCTACTTGTTCATCTCCCTGTTGGAGGATTCCGGATACATGGCCAGAGCCGCATTCATCATGGACAAGCTCATGCACAAGATAGGCCTGCACGGCAAGTCGTTCATACCCATGATCATGGGATTCGGCTGCAACGTACCCGCCATCATGGCCACCCGCACCATCGAGAACCACAAGAGCCGGCTGGTCACCATGCTCATCATCCCCATGATGTCCTGCGCAGGCCGCCTGCCCGTGTACATCCTCGTAGCCGGGGCATTCTTCCCCCGCAACGGCTCCCTGGTGCTGCTGGGCCTCTACGCCCTGGGCATTGTCATGGCCATCATCTCAGCAAAGATCATGAGCCGCTTCATCAAGGACGACAACCTGCCGTTCGTCATGGAACTTCCGCCCTACCGCGTCCCGACCTCCAAATCCGTCTTCCGCCACACCTGGGAAAAGGGCAAGCAGTACCTGCACAAGATGGCCGGCATCATCCTCGTCGCCTCGATCATCATCTGGTTCCTCGGCTACTTCCCCCATCACGACCGCTGGTCCACCCCCGCCGAACAGCAGGAAAACTCCTACATCGGCATGATCGGCAAGGCTATCGAACCGGTTCTGGAGCCATTGGGATTCGACTGGAAAATGGGAGTGGGCATCATCTCCGGAGTAGCAGCGAAAGAACTGGTGGTAAGTACCATGGGCGTGCTCTACAGCGGAGAGTACGACCGGTTCCCCTCGACCACGGACGGACCAGGCACTGCCTCCGCTACTGTGACAGAAGAGGTCGCCTCTGTGACAGCAGGAACAGGCACTGTGACAAATTCGACCGCAACTGTGAATTTCAATCCTGCCACAGATACCTCTGAGGCCGTTTCTGTGACAAATTCGGCCGCATCTGTGAATTCCGGCCCGGCCAGTGTGACCGATGAGACTCCGGATGTGACCGCCGCAAATGACACTGAGACCATCTCCGGGGACACCATGCTGCAGAACGCCCTCGCCCGGACCACCACTCCGGCCGCAGCACTCGCCTTCATGGTATTCGTCCTGCTGTATTTCCCCTGCATAGCCACCTTCGTCGCCATCAAGAACGAGAGCGGCGGCTGGAAATGGGCCATCATCTCCGCCGTCTACACCATCGTCCTCGCATGGATCGTAGCCTTCATCGTCTACCGCATCGCCCTCCTGCTGCTATGACACCGGCAGAATACCTACAAAAGAGGAAGGGCAGGAAAGTCAAATACCTATTTATGAGGATTGACCGGAAAGGGTAAGAGCAGTACTTTTGCACCCGTTATATCCATAATGTAGTGTTGTTATTTCAATCTTTGCTTAATTACTCATAAGTTTGGAAAGTTACGGACCCAGAACCTGAGACAGGCCCAGGGTCCGTTCTCTTTTCCGATGAGATGAAATCACTATATTTGTGGAAAATACTGCACAATGAGAAAGAACATGAAAATGGCCGACCTGCTCGGCGCCGACTACCGACTGCTGACCGTCATCTACCGCCTGGGTATCAAGCTGGGCTTCGGGGAGAAGACCGTGGAGGAGACCTGCCGCGAAAGCGGGGTCAACTGCGACACATTCCTCCTCATTGCCAACGTGTACGCCACCGACGGATATGTCCCGACAACCGAGATGATGACCGCCGCCTCGGCCATAGGCCTGGTAAGATATCTGCACGCTTCACATTCCTACTATCTCGACCACGAAATCCATGACCTGAGCCGCATATTCGAGGAGCTGCTCAGTTCCTGCGCCCCAATGCAGCGGGACGTAATCATGCGCTTCTTCGACGGCTACCGGGAGGAAGTTGAGAACCATTTCGCCTACGAGGAGAATATCGTCTTCCCTTATGTCCGTTCAGTGGCCGGCGGGCAGAAGGTCGAGGGCTACAGCATGGAAACATTTGAAGAGAACCACAATAATATTGACGAGAAGCTCAACGACCTGAGAAACATCGTCATGAAGTACCTCCCGCCGGTATGCGACACGGTCACCGCCATCAAGGCCCTTTCACGGCTCTGCACCCTGGAAGCAGACCTGGAGAAGCATACGCTGATCGAGAACTCAATCCTCATACCCATGGTTAACAGACTGGAAGGAAAATGTCAGTGACAAAGAAAAAAATACTGCTCATAACCCCGTCGCGGATTATCGCCCGCGGCATCACCTCCATACTCGAGGAGCACGGCGGTTTCTCCGTGGAGACCGTGCTGGTTGACCTCTCCCGCGAAAACGAGGCCACGGTCCGGGACAGCATGGCGGACATCGTAATCGTAGACCCCATAATCTTCGACTTCTCATCCCGTCCGTCAGGCCGCAGCCGCATATCCGACCTTACCGACGCCGCCGTAATAGCCGCCCCGACTACCTTCACGGATGACGAGTCCATAAAAAGCTACGACGAGACCATAAGCATATACGACACCCCCGCGGCAGTCATCAGCAAGCTCCGTAACTCGCTGGCCCAATATGCCGGCAATTCCCGGACCGAGAACCGCGAGGAACTGTCCGCCCGCGAGAAAGAGATTCTGGTCTGCGTCGCCAAGGGCATGCTCAACAAGGAGATAGCAGACCGTTTCCATATCTCGATCTACACCGTCATCACCCATCGCAAGAACATCACCCGCAAGACCGGAATCAAGACCGTCGCCGGCCTCACGGTCTATGCACTCCTGAACAACCTGATTGACCCGGCCTCAGTAGAATAGGGAATTTTACTATCTTCGCGGCAAATTCCCAGAATAACCGCCATGAAGAAAAGACGACTGCTGACTGCCGCCCTCACTGCCGCCATACTGCTGGCCATGCCGCATTGTGTACATGCTTCGGCAATGATTAAGGACACGGCATCACAAACCGAGAGCACTGAATTCCGTTTCCGCGGCTACATCGGCGGCATGATGCTGCACAGCGGCTACATCTTCAGCCGTCCGTTCGGGATTTACTCCACAGCTGCCCTGCCATTAGGCACAATGCAGATAAGAGGCGCCGCATTCGGAATCGGAGGGCACGTCAAATTCGCCTTCGGGACTCCCACCGACATGCTCCGCATCGGGGCCGAGGGGCACAGTTCCAATGTCAATTACTCCCCCTCTCCCTCCTATGCCCACACCGGCTGGGGAGGCATACTGGTGGACTACATCCGCCGTACCAAGGGCCGGGTGCACCCATTCGTAGGCTGTGTCATAGGCGGCGGAGGTGTCAAGAACCATATTATCGCAGAGGGCAGTACCGACGACTTCGTCACAGAGCCTCAGGCCGCCATGCACAAATACGCCTTCATGGCCATTGCCCCTTTCCTCGGAATTGAAGTCTCCCTCACTCCCAAACTCAGTCTCGTACTGAAAACGGACTGGCTCCTCAACGCCACCGGTCCTCAGAACGACTTCTCAAACGGTCCCCGCCTCTACGTCGGCATGCTCTTCAACCGCCTCCAGCACTAAGGCCATCCAGACCAGCGAACTCTTGCCAAAACAAACCATTTTAGCCACTTTTAGCAAGTTTTAATCAATAAACTTTTGCCAAAACTAACTTTTTTAACTACTTTTGGCAATATTAATCTGATATTATGACGAAAATAATAGGAAGAGATATTGAGCAGGCTACTCTTAACAGTTTATTTCACAGTGGCAAAAGCGAATTTATCGCTATCTATGGAAGACGAAGAATAGGGAAGACTTTCCTTATAAGAGAAATGTTCAAGGACAAATTCGCATTCTACCACACAGGACTTTCGCCTTTCGAATTAAACGGCAAGAAACTGCTGTCAGAACAATTACGAAACTTCACGTTGTCACTGGCACGTTATGGTTCGTGGAATACCTCTGCTCCTTCCAATTGGATGGAAGCATTCGATCTACTGATTGAATTACTGGAAGGCAAAGGAAAAGAGACCAGACAGGTTGTTTTCCTGGACGAAGTACCGTGGATGGATACTCACCGCTCCGGTTTTCTAACTGCATTGGAACATTTCTGGAACGGATGGGGTGCCGGACGGGACAATCTTATGCTGATTGTATGCGGCTCCGCCACATCATGGATCAACGATAATCTGATAAACAACACCGGAGGACTTTACGGACGCCTCACCAAGCAGATATGCCTGTCTCCGATGACATTGGCTGAAACAGAAAAACTGTTTGGACTCAATCAGGTCAGAATAGACAGGTACGATATCGTACAAAGCTGGATGATATTCGGGGGCATCCCGTATTACCTGAACTCCTTGACAAAGGAACGGAGTCTGGCCCAGAATGTGGATTATCTTTTATTCAGACACGGCGCTGAATTATCAAATGAGTTTGACAGACTGTTCAACTCACTGTTTGTAAATCCGGACGACTACAAGCACATCGTACGGTTCCTCTCAACTTCCAGCAATGGCTATACACGGGAGGAGATAGCAGCAAAGGCATCTTCATCAGGCGGAGGCCTCACTAAAATACTCAGAGTTCTGAGAGAGAACGGTTTCATATCCGCCTTGCAAGACTTTTCCGGACGATCAAGAGACTTGCGGTATAGACTTACAGACCCTTTCTGCCTGTTTTACCTCAGATTCATAGACGGTCACAAGACCAACGATGAAGCGTTTTGGGAAAACAGTCAGTTTTCCCCGAGTATCAACGCCTGGAGAGGCCTTGCATTTGAAAATGTCTGTTTCGCACATATCCGTCAGATCAAATCGGCACTTGGAATATCCGGAGTACACACAGAAACTTTTTCCTGGACATTCAAAGGGAATGAGACACACGACGGCACACAGATTGACATGCTGATAGACCGGGCAGACAGAATCATAAACCTGTGCGAAGTCAAGTTCAGTCTATCCGAATATACTGTTACAAAAGACTATGACAGAAAGTTGAGAGACCGCCTTCAGACATTTCTCGATGTTGTCCACCCTAAAAAGGCCATCCATCAGACATTCATCACAACTTATGGCCTACGGGACAACGAATACGCCGGAAAGATTCAGAGTATCATAACGATGGAAGACCTCTTCCGATAGGATTACGGCATATACGGCGCAAAGATTTTTTGCATTTTATGTACTTTGTGATACAAGGTAATAAAATTTTTATATATTTGCATTGCAGAATAATCAATACCTAACAATAGTAAAGTTATGAAACAAGTTCTCAACGTAGGTATCGGAGGCCGCAGCTTCGTCATAGACGAGGACGCCTTCGACCGTCTCAGCTCCTACCTGGACGCCTTCCGCAGCCGTACCGGCATGGGTTATCAGACCAAGGAGGTAATGGATGACCTGGAAATGCGTATTGCTGAGATTTTCTCTGAATCCATGTCCTCCCGCCAGGAGGTCGTGGATATCTCTCTCGTAGAGCGGGTTATAGCCCAGCTCGGTATGCCTGACGGCTCTACGGCTCCCGGAGGCTCCGGCTCTGCGGACGGCAGCAGCCAGGGAGAATACTGGCACTCCGGCCGCGAAAGCCGCCCCGTCCGAAAACTCTACCGCGACAAGGACCACAACGTCCTGGGCGGAGTCGCCTCCGGCCTGGCCTGCTACTTCGACGTTGACGTGCTGGTTGTCCGCATTCTCTTCGTCTGCCTCTTCCTATTCGGCTCTTTCGGGGGCTGGGTCTACATCATCCTCTGGATAGCCGTACCGGCAGCCCGCACCAGTGCGGAGAAATGCCGGATGCACGGCCTCCCGGTCACTGCCGAGAATATGCGCAGATTCTACAATTCTACTAACTAAGGAGGAACAGTCATGGATATATACACCAATGCAGAGAACGTAAGAACCCAGATGCGCCGCGGCGTCCTCGAGTACTGCATACTGTGCATACTCAGCAAGAAGGACTCCTACGCCACATCCATCCTCTCCGAACTCAAGGAAGCCCGGATGATAGTGGTCGAGGGCACAATCTATCCGCTCCTGATCCGTCAGAAGAACCAGGGGCTGCTCACCTACCGCTGGGAGGAGTCTCCCCAAGGTCCCCCGCGGAAATATTATCAGATAACGGAAAAGGGCCGTCAGGCTCTCGCCGAGATGGACTCCGCATGGCAGGAGCTGGTGGAGTCAATAGAAACCATTAAAAACATTGAGCCATGCAACAGGTAGTAAAAGTAAGCATAGGGAACATAGCGTTTACCCTCGACAAGGATGCCCACGGACTGATGGAGGACTATCTCAACAGCCTCAAATCCCACTACAGGGGCAGCGCAAACTGCGGGGAGATTCTCTCCGAGATAGAGTCCCGCATAGCCGAACTGCTGACCGACAGGGGGTACCGGGACAAGGTCGTACCCGCCGAAGCCGTCCAGGAGATCATCAACATCCTCGGACGTCCTGAAGATTTCGACTCGGAAGCCGACAGCGGAAAACAGCCCGGGAGCAAAAAGAGAGTGTACCGCGACCCGGACAATAAAATCGTAGGAGGCGTATGCGGAGGCCTCGGAGCATATTTCTCCGTAGACCCCCTGATATTCCGCATCGTTTTCGCGGTATGGATTCTCTTCTTCTTCTGGCTGGAAGTCTTCGAGGACTGGGGCTGGGGCATGTCGGTACTGGGCATGCTGGCCTACGTGGTTCTCTGGATAGCAATGCCTGAGGCCCATACCGTAGAGCAGCGCTACAACATGAGGGGCGGCTCGGTCTCCCTGAAGAACATCCAGAAAACGGTAGAACGCGAGGCACGGGAGGTAAGCAGCCGCGTCGGAAAGGGTGTGCGCGAGGGGGTCAGGAGCACCGAAGGATTCTGGAAAGCCCTCGGTCGCGGAATCGAGATATTCATGGGTATCATACTGCTGCTCATAGGCATGGCCGGCACCGCGGCAAGTGTACTGGCAGCATTCGGACTGGGTATCTGGAACGGACTGTACGCCTTCGGCACATCCTGGTTCCTGTCCCTCATCTCCGATACCCCGGCATGGGCTGCCTCCCTTATCTCAGTACTGGTCTGCATCGTTACGATCCTGCCGTTCATCGGCATGCTGTACGGAGGTATTCTCCTGCTTTTCAAGCTGAAGGCGCCCAGGTGGAAACCCGGACTCATCATCTTCATTCTATGGGTGGTATCCCTGCTGGGTCTCATAGGCGTCTCTCTGGGCAGCCTGTCCGCCATCCGGAGCATGGACACCCAGGTAAGACATGCACAGCTGCCGGCTGCGGACACCCTGTATATCGAGTTCGTCGGCGCATCGCAGTGGAAGGACTACGATGTTCTCATTGACGCCAACCAGGTCAGCTACGACCTCCTGTACATGGGCAAGGACAGCGGAGAACCATTCCTGGTGGTATATCCGGACATCTACCTCAACAGATACAATGACGACGGCACGTTCAGGTCCTATGCCCGGTACATCACCGAGGGCATGAAACTGGAACAGATGGCATTGAAGGACTCCTCCACATTCTGGACTCTCGACGGGCAGACCCTGCGCCTGGAACCGATCATATTCTCTTCCGACACCAAGGTCACCGACATTGAGCGCAGAATCTCCCTGAATATCGGCAAGGACACCAAGGTCATCGTCCGGGAACCGGTACGTCACGAATTCAACGGATATTTCGACTTCTGCTCCAACCGCTTCCTCCGCATAGTCGAGGAACTCGACTGACCCGCGCCGGTACAGGACAAAAAAAGTCTGCCCCATGAGTATGAGGCAGACTTTTTTCTACTTCTACAGATATCAGCGTCCTGCTTACTCAGCGGGGGCCTCTACAGGCTCAATGGGAGCGGCCTCACCTCCGGGAATAGTGGTGGGGAACTCAGGTGTACCTGTGTTGGTGCCGGTCTGCTCGAGACGCTGGAGCACAGCATTGTCACCCTGCTTTCTGGAAGGAGTGAAAGCCGTTGCCAGAATACAGAGGGCAAGTATGATGATAGCCAGAGTCCAGGTGGCCTTCTCGAGGAAGTCAGCTGTCTGGCGCACGCCGAATGTCTGGTTGCCGGCCGCGAAATTGGCGGCAAGTCCGCCTCCCTTGGAGTTCTGAATCAGTACAACGAAGGTGAGCAGGATGCTCGCGATAATTATCAAAATTAAAATTGCTATGAACATAACTTTACAAATGTTTCTTTATATCGTTTTTAAGGGCTGCAAAGTAAGCACTTTTTTCCGGATATAGCAAAATTAGTTTCTCATATACCTCATTTGCCCGGTCATACAGTTCCTGATCCGCATAAATCCTGGCAAGAGTCTCGGTATAATACTCCATATCCGTAAATTCCGAATTATCGCCGGCCGCCTGCCCGTCATGGCTTATTCCAAGCGACGAGATATCCCGGTTCTGTACATTGCGGAGCTCTTCCGGTCTGAAATAGTCATATCCCACCACATATATCTGCCTGCTCTTTTCCGCAGACGCAGACGCACCGGCCCTGTCCTCCACGGTACTGGCGGAATCAGCACCTCCGCTCTCCACCGCATCCTCTGCGTCAGCACCTGAGATTCCGGTCACGACATCGTCATGCAGGTCCAGCTCATAAACCTGGTCAGGCATATGCTCGGCCTCATTGACCACCGCGGCGGAGGACAGCACATAAGCCTCCCTGAACACGCTGTACTCCGGATAGAGATACAGGACCGTCCTGCGAAGCATATCCCTGCGGTACTCCTCCCCCATAGCTGACATTTTCAGGAACAGTTCCTTGCGCGCTATCGGAAACCAGGGGCACGTCTCCAGCAGTTTCTCGAGTTCCGATACTGAGTATCCTTTCAGACTGTACACTTCCATAGCACTACCAATTGGCCACTGTGGCATTGAAAATATCCTCTACCAGTATGTCGATGATCTCATCGCAGAGCGAGGACTCCACCGCATCGAGCAACTGGTTGGAATCATAGTCGGCATATGCCGAGAAAGACTTTTCGAAATCCTCCTCCGGATGCAGGCGGTTAGTAAAGTAAATCTTGACCGTTACCGTAAGACGGTTCTGGGAAGCCACCTCATCGGCTGTAACGGCCATGGGCTTTGTATCATAAGACGTTATCTCGCCTGACACATTCATATCTCCGTTCTCCGGCAGAATATCCAGGCTGGTAAGCCTCCGGTACTGGTCTATAAGGGCATCCGAGAGGTTGGACGCCAGCGTAGGATTGACTTTCAAGGCATTGTTCTGAAAATACTCCACCGCTATAGTCTTGACATCCGGCTGAATGGAGGTTCCGGAGAAAGAGTATATACCGCATCCGGATACCGCCGCGACAGCCAGAAGAGGAAGTATTGCCTTAATTATTCTCTTTATCATCACTTGTCGTTTATTTTCAATTCTTTAATTTTCCGATACAATGTTCTCTCCGAGATTCCAAGCTCGGCCGCTGCGGCCTTTCTCCTTCCCTCATGCTTTTCAAGGGCACGACGGATCATATCGTCATTCACGTCCTGGATGGTACGGGGCGCGTCATCCTCCTTCGACGGCTTAGGCACCACCTCCGTTGCCGGCACGGTAATGGAATAATCATGAGTGTACTTACGTGGAAATTCCGGGAAATCCGGAACATCTGAGATCTTTACCGGCAGTGCATGACCGTTATGGCCTCCCTGCACGGAACCTACCGCCGGCGCGTCCACCACCCGCGTCCCGTTCACGATTTCCTTCAGATAATCCACATCCTCCCGCAGCTGCACAAGTGCCTTGAAGATGATGTCGCGGTCCTGGATATTGCCGGAAGTACCACTGTCACAGCCACGCACAGGCATCTGGTTCGGAACATCCGGCGGCAGATACCGGACGAGCACTTCGGGAGTCACCTGACGGTCCTTCTCCAGAATAGATATCTGCTCCGCCACATTCTTGAGCTGCCGGATGTTCCCCGGCCACCGGTAGGATTCGAGCAGAGCCCTGGCCTCGGGGGTGAGTCTCACCGCGGGCATTCTGTATTTGTCTGCAAAATCCAGGGCAAACTTCATGAACAGCAGATGAATGTCATCCTTGCGCTCCCGGAGGGGCGGAATAAATATGGGCACTGCATTCAGACGGTAGTAGAGATCCTCGCGGAACCGGCCGTTGCGTATGGCATGCTGGAAATTGACGTTGGAGGCAGCTATGACGCGGACATCCGTTTTCTGAGTCTTGGAAGAGCCTACGCGGATGAATTCTCCGGACTCCAGCACTCGCAGCAGACGGGCCTGGGTAGGAAGGGGCAGCTCGCCCACCTCGTCCAGGAAGATAGTACCCTTGTCCGCAGTCTCAAAATATCCCTTTCTCGCCTCGTTGGCTCCGGTAAACGACCCCTTCTCGTGACCGAAAAGCTCGGACTCGATAGTGCCCTCCGGAATCGCTCCGCAGTTGATGGCGATGTAATTGTTGTGCTTGCGCGGGCTATAAGCATGTATAATCTTGGGTATCACCTCCTTGCCCACTCCGCTTTCCCCGGTGATAAGGACTGACAGACTGGTCCCCGCAATCTGTATTGCGGTGTCTATCGCACTGTTAAGCCTCGGATCATTGCCTATAATACCGAAGCGGTTCTTGATTTCGCTGAGTTCCATATCTGCAAAGTTATTATTTTTTGTCGTCAAAACTCAAATTATTATTATATTTGCGTTTAGTTTAGCGTAAAAGGATAATAACTTTTTAAAATATCTGTAATGAAAAAAATTTTTAACGTACTGATGATTGCCGCAGCAGGTCTGTTCATCACCACCTCCTGCGGTAGCCCCAAGAAGATGGCGGAAAGCGCCGAGAAAGTATCTGTCAGCTGCAATCCCCAGGTTCTCGAAGTGATTGCCGGCAACATCAAGGCCGATGTTACCGTCACATTCCCCGAGGACTTCTTCCACCCCAAGGCCATTGTCGAGATGGTTCCGGTACTTGTATATAACGGAGGTGAAACCGCCCTCGACCCCGTGATGCTTCAGGGTGAGGATGTAACAGAGAACTACGAAGTGGTTCCCGAGCTCGGCGGCACTATCAACAAGACATTCAACTTCGAGTATGTGGAAGGCGTGGAGAATTCCCGCCTCGAGCTCAGAATGACCGTTATCCACAAGGACAACAGAATTCCCTTCACCGCTCCCTATAAGGTAGCCGATGGTGCCAACACCACATACATGCTCGTGAAGACAGCAGGCAGCCTTGCCTATGCTCCCGATGCATACCAGGCCATCATTCCCGAGCAGAACGAGGCCCAGATCCTCTATCTGATCAACAGCGCCACAGTCCGTCCTTCCCAGCTGAAGAGCGATGAGATCAAGGCTTTCCAGGACTTCCTCGCCAGCATCAAGGCCGATGAGCGCAGGGAGATTGTAAGCACCGAGATCGTTGCCTACGCCTCACCTGACGGAAAGGAGGACTTCAACGCCGAACTGTCCGCAAGACGTGCCAAGACAGCCAGCGACGCCTTCAACAAGAAGATCAACAATAAGGAAATTGCCGTAGAGGCCAATGTAAGCACCTCCAACGTAGATGAGGACTGGGACGGTTTCAAGGAGCTCGTTTCCAACTCCAACATCGAGGACAAGGATCTCATCCTCCGCGTTCTCGAAATGTACAGCGATCCCGCAGTACGTGAGAGGGAGATCAAGAACATGTCCGCTGTCTACACTACTCTCAAGGACGATATCCTTCCTGAGCTCCGCCGCGCAAGGTTCATCGCCAACGTAGAGTTCACCAACTACAGCAACGATGAGCTCGTGGCCCTCGTAAACGACAACATCGAGATTCTCGACGAGGAGGCTCTCCTCCGCGCAGGTTCTCTCCTGAGTGACGCCAACCAGAAAGTCACCGTATACCAGAAAGCTGTCGAGAAGTTCAACAGCGACCGCGCCAAGATCAACCTCGGTGTGGCTTACCTGGTCCTCAACAAGAATGCCGAGGCCGAGCAGGCTCTCGCAGGTGTAGCCGACAAGGGCAATACCTATTATAATAATGCAGCCGGAGTCGTTGAGCTCCGCAAGGGCAACAACGACGCTGCAGTAGCCGCATTCAACAAGTCAGGTCTGAAAGAGGCTCAGTACAATCTTGCAGTGGTTGACATCCTCAACGGCAAATATGCTGACGCAGCTTCCAAGCTGAAAGGTGCAAACAGCTTCAACGAGGCCCTCGTCAACATCCTCAACGGCGACCTCAATGCTGCCTCCAATATTCTTGCTGACGCCAAGTGCCAGTGCAAGAACTACCTGAAGGCCATCATCGCCGCCCGTCAGGGTGATGTAGAGGCTGCAAAGGCCGCTCTGGAGATCGCATCCAAGGATGAGGCTCTGGCAGCACGCGCAGAGAACGACATCGAGTTTGCCAAGATCAGATAAGCAATCTCATGTTGACGTAAAAAAGTTCCGGTGGTCTAAGACCATCGGAACTTTTTTTATACAGTTTGCGGAAAACTACCTGCTGAGCTCCGCCAGATGCTTGGTATACAGTCCGTCTATGATACCGTCCGAAAGACCGATGACAGGCACATAGATATAGGACGCCCCGGTGATGGCCGCGATGGTAAGGAATATCTCCCCGGCCGGAACAATCACATCAGCCCTGTCGGCCTTCAGTTCGTATTCCTCCATTCTCTGCCTTACGCTCAAAGCCTTGAGGCGGTCGTGAAGAGACTGGAGGGAAGAAGTGCTCATGCGGGGATAGCGCTTGTCGCGCCGCTCCACCAGCTTGTACAGCTTGTTGATGTTGCCGCCGGAGCCTACTATGTTGATTCCCGGATACGATGCCGCCAGGTCCTCCAGGTCTGAGCGGAACCGCTTCCACTCACCGTCGGAGACAGCCTCGTTGAGCATCCTGACCGTACCGATATTGTAGGACTTGGAGCAGATCAGCTCCCCGTCCGTCATCAGATTGATTTCCGTGCTTCCGCCGCCCACATCGACGTACATATAGTTGCCGCGGCGTCCGCGCATGCTCTCTATATGGTTGTTGTATATCATGCGGGCTTCCTGCTGTCCGTCGATTATCTCTATCTCTATGCCTGTCTTCTTCCGCACCTCCCGGATGATGTCCGGCCCGTTGGCCGCATCGCGCATGGCAGACGTGGCGCAGGCCCTGTAATCACTCACATTATAGATCTTCATGAGCTGCTTGTAGGACTTCATCAGACGCACCAGGTCCTTGCGCCGGCGCTCGGAGATGCTGCCTCCGTTGGAAAACACATCGAAGCCCAGACGGAGAGGTACACGCAGCAGAAGCACCTTGCTGAATCTGGGCTGCAGGTCATCTTCCAGCTGCTTGATAAGCAGGCGTACGGCATTTGAGCCGATGTCGATTGCGGCGTAGGTCACGGCATTGTCCCTGTACTCCGCCATTGTTTCCTTGTCAATCATATCTGTCATTGTTCTTCCTTTTAAGCCATCCCTGCATCATACTCCCTTTCCTTGGCCTCAAGCTCCTCATAATGCCGGTACAAGGCAAGCTGTGAACCGGTCTCCAGCGGTTCCGCACATGTCCATGCACTGTTGGCCCCCGTTCCGTCCACTGTCCTCCCCTGCTTCACGTCCCGTAGCGCATAATCCACTATACGCTTCATCTCCTGCTTGATGGTAGGGTCATAGACCGGAGCTATAACCTCGATGCGGTTGTCCAGATTGCGGGGCATCCAGTCGGCCGAACCGATGAAAACCTTCTCCTCGCCTCCGGCAGCGAATACAAAGATACGGGAATGTTCCAGATACCGGTCTATAATTCCGTTAATCCTTATATGACAATTCTCCGGCAGCCCGTCAGTAACTATCGAGCAGTTGCCCCTGACCGACATCTCTATGTCCACTCCGGCATACGCTGCATCGTAGATCTTCTCCACCATCACAGGGTCTGTAACATGGTTCAGTTTCATGCGGATATAGGCCGGCTTACCGTTCTTTTTATTGCGTATTTCTGCATTGATAAGCGATATAAACTTGGTTTTCATCTCATTGGGAGACACCAGCAGTTCCTTGAACCGTATCTGGGCATAGGGCTTCTCGATGAAGTCGAAGACCTGCTCCACCTCCTTGACTATCCTGCGGGAGGAGGTCATCAGAATACAGTCGGTATAGGCCTTGGCATTGCCCTCATGGAAGTTACCGGTGCTGATGCATGCCAGGTCCCCGCCTCTCTTCATGCCGATATGCAGGACCTTGGAATGCACCTTGAGCCCCTCGACTCCGAAGATGACCTTCACCCCGGCATCCTCCAATTTCTGGGACCATTTGATATTGGATTCCTCGTCGAAGCGGGCCAGAAGTTCTATGACTACAGTCACTTTCTTGCCGTTGCGCGCGGCCGCTATCAGGGCCCTGACCACCTTCGAATCCTTGGCCAGACGGTAGAGGGTTATCTTGATGCTGCTGACACTGCGGCTGGTGGCCGCCTCATGCAGGACACGGATGAACGTGTCGAAACTGTGATAGGGCACGTGCAGGAAACGGTCCTGCCTCCGGATGCGCTCCAGAATACTGCCGGGCCCGTCCAGAGAAGACCTGCGGATAGCCGGCATCGGGGGATATTTAAGGACACTCCCCGTAAAAGAGGGGAACTTCATCA
Source organism: Alistipes sp. CAG:831 (assembly GCA_000432775.1). GTDB lineage: Bacteria > Bacteroidota > Bacteroidia > Bacteroidales > UBA932 > Coprenecus. The sequence continues at coordinate 21,153 of HF990382.1, read as the reverse complement.
GATCCTTGTGGTTCTGATAGCGTCCTCCGCGCAGGACTGTGTCCCGCTCCCCAAGGTCCAGCTTGCCCAGCACACGCCGCAGCAGGTCCTCGGGCATGTTCTCGTCATAGATAAATCTCAAAGGCTCTCCTTTCTTCCGGCTCTTGAGGCCCTTCGATATCTTCTGGAGAATTCCGCTGCGCTGGTCATTGTCTATCTCCATCTCGGCATCGCGGGTGAACTTGAAGGTATAGGCGCTGAAGGAGGAAAATCCGTTGCCCTCGAAGACCTTGGGCAGACAGCAGCGCACCGCATCGTCAATATACATGATATAGCTTTTCCCCTCCTTGTCCGGCAGGCGGATGAATCGCCCGCAACTGTCCACCGGGAGACTGAAATAGGCATAGTCGTATACGGTCTTTCCCCTCTCGTTGATACGGCAGGCCTTGACGGCCAGATATATCTTCTCATCGGTCTCGTAATCCAGATGACGCACGGCACTCAGCCATATCGGTACGATAAAGCCGTCTATGCGCTCCTGATAGTAGTTACGGATATACGCTACCTGCTCCTCATCCGCCTGTGAGTCCGATATGATGCAGATGTTGTGGTCGGCCAGTGCCTTGTTGACCTGCCGGACCGCCACTTCAAAATCCTTCACGTAGCGGTTGTTGAGCCGGTTTATCTGCTTTACTACCTCTGCCGCCGTTTTAGCCTCGCGCAGTCCTGACTTGCCGTCCCACTCGGCCACCCGATTCTGGGAAGCCACGCGGACACGGAAGAACTCGTCCAGATTATTGGAGTATATCCCCAGGAAACTCAGTCTTTCCAGGAGGGGGACCTCATCTTTACATGCTTCTTGCAGTACACGCCGGTTGAAGTACATCCAACTGATGTCCCTTTCAAGATACGGCCTCATTGATTTTTTCTTTCCCATTGTAAATTACCAAATTGGCCGCAAGTTAGATATAAATTGTAAAATGAATTGTTAAAATTGTGTTACAAATCAGTCGAGCTTCAGTACTGCCATGAACGCTGACTGGGGCACCTCCACATTGCCTATCTGCCGCATGCGTTTCTTGCCCTTTTTCTGCTTCTCCAGCAGCTTGCGCTTACGGGTGATGTCACCTCCGTAGCACTTGGCCAGCACGTCCTTGCGCACGGCCTTTACGGTCTCACGGGCAATGATCTTGGCTCCGATGGCGGCCTGTATCGCTATCTCGAACTGCTGTCTGGGAATCAGTTCCTTGAGCTTCTCGCAGATACGGCGGCCGAAGTCATAGGCCCGCTCACGGTGGATAAGAGAGGATAGGGCGTCGACAGACTCTCCGTTGAGCAGGATATCGAGCTTGACCAGGTCGGCCTTCTGATAGCCGATAATATGGTAGTCGAAGGAGGCGTAGCCGCGGGAAATGGACTTGAGCTTGTCGTAGAAGTCAAAGACTATCTCGGCAAGGGGCATGTCGTAGGTCAGCTCCACGCGGTCGGCGGTGAGGAAGTGCTGTCCCTTGAGCACCCCGCGCTTGTCCAGGCAGAGTTTCATGATCTGGCCGAAATACTCGCTCTTGGATATGATCTGGGCCCGGATATAAGGTTCCTCGATATAGTCTATGAGAGTAGGGGCCGGCAGACCGGAGGGATTGTGCACGTCCACCACCTCGCCCTGGGTGGTGTACACTTTATAGGATACGTTAGGGACAGTGGTTATCACGTCCATGTCGAACTCCCGGTAAAGCCTCTCCTGCATGATCTCCAGATGGAGCAGGCCGAGGAAACCGCAGCGGAAGCCGAAGCCCAGGGCCAGGGAGGACTCGGGCTCGAAGACGAGGGACGCATCGTTGAGCTGGAGCTTCTCCAGCGACGCGCGCAGATTCTCGTATTCGTCGGTCTCCACCGGATAGACTCCCGCGAAGAGCATTGGCTTGACCTCCTCGAAGCCGGCAATGGACTCGGAGCAGGGCCGGTCCACATGGGTGATGGTATCGCCGACCTTCACCTCTACGGCCGTCTTGATACCGGAGATGATATAGCCCACATTGCCGGTAGTCACCTCGTCTGTGGGACACATCCTCAGCCTGAGATAGCCGACCTCATCGGCCTCGTATTCCTTGCCCGTATTGAAGAACTTTACCTTGTCGCCCTTGCGTATCACTCCGTTGACCACCTTGAAATAGGCAATCACTCCGCGGAAGGGATTGAATACCGAGTCGAAAATCAGGGCCTGGAGCGGTGCCTCCGGGTCGCCCTTCGGAGCGGGGAAACGCTCCACCACGGCGTCCAGTATGGCAGGCACGCCCTCACCGGTCTTCGCACTGCACAGCAGGATGTCCTCCCTGTCGCAGCCTATCAGGTCCACGATCTGGTCGCTGACCACGTCCACCATGGCCGCGTCCATATCTATCTTGTTGAGCACGGGGATAATCTCCAGGTCATGGTTGATGGCCAGGTAGAGATTGGATATGGTCTGGGCCTGAATACCCTGGGTAGCGTCCACCACCAGCAGGGCACCCTCACAGGAGGCGATGGCGCGGGATACCTCGTAGGAAAAATCCACGTGGCCCGGAGTGTCGATGAGGTTGAGGATATATTTCTCACCCTTGTAGTTGTACACCATCTGGATCGCATGGCTCTTGATAGTGATGCCTTTCTCCCTCTCGAGATCCATCGAGTCCAGGACCTGGTCCTCCATCTCTCTCTCGGTCAGGGTATGAGTGTATTCGAGCAGACGGTCCGCCAGAGTACTCTTGCCGTGGTCTATGTGCGCTATAATGCAGAAATTCCGGATATTTTTCATTTTCTTCAGATAATCGCTGCAAATATACTATCTTAGCGGGATAAACACAAACTGATATGACTGACATACAAAAGCTGACCGACACAGCGTCCCAGGTCCGCAGGGACATACTGAGAATGGTCACCCAGGCCGGTTGCGGACATCCCGGCGGCTCGATGAGCAGCACCGACTTCATTACTGCTCTGTATCTGGACGTAATGAAACATTCCCCCGAGGGCTGGAGCCGCAGCGGCAAGGGTCAGGATATGTTCATCCTCTCTACAGGACACATGTCTCCCCTGCTCTACAGCATACTGGCACGCACAGGGTATTTCCCCGTTTCCGAACTGGGAACCTTCAGGCATCTTGGCTCCAGACTTCAGGGCCACCCCTCGACCGATTTCAACCTGCCGGGTGTCTACATGCCCTCAGGCTCACTCGGTCAGGGTCTCTCCGTAGCCTGCGGCGCCGCCCTTGGCAAGAGACTGGACGGTGAGGACAACACTGTCTACGTCCTCTGCGGCGACGGCGAGAGCGAGGAAGGCCAGATATGGGAGGCCGCCATGTTCGCCGCCCATCACAAGGTGGACAACCTCATAGCCATGACCGACTGGAACCATCAGCAGATAGACGGCACGGTGGATTCGGTCATCGGCCTTGGAGACCTCGAGGCCAAATGGAAGGCTTTCGGCTGGGAATGCGTCCAGGCCGACGGCCACGATATGCAGGCCATCCTCAATGCCTTCGCACAGGCCAGGTCCCTCTCGCGCCAAGGCAAGCCGGTGATGATTCTCTTCCACACCGTCATGGGCAAGGGAGTTGATTTCATGGAAGGCACCAACGAATGGCATGGCAAGGCACCCTCGCCGGAGCTCTGCGAAAAGGCCCTCGCCCAGGTAAAGGAGACTCTCGGAGATTATTAATATTTAAGGTACAGGACAATGATGGAAAAATTCATAAATACAGGAAACAAGGATACACGCTCGGGCTTCGGAGCAGGACTCACGGAGCTGGGCAGGACCAATGACAAAGTGGTCGCGCTGTGCGCTGACCTCACCGGCTCCCTGAAGATGAACACCTTCGCCAAGGAGCACCCCGACCGGTTCTTCCAGTGCGGCATCGCCGAGGCCGACATGATAGACGTGGCCGCCGGCCTGTCCCTCAGCGGCAGGATCCCGTTTGCGGGTTCATTTGCCAACTTCGTGACATCCAGGGTCTACGACCAGATACGCCAGGGCATCTGCTACGCCAGCGCCAATGTAAAGATAGCCGCTTCCCACGCCGGCATCACCCTCGGAGAGGACGGAGCCACCCATCAGGTCATGGAGGACATCGGCATGATGAGGATGCTTCCGCGCATGACCGTCATCAATCCCTGCGACTACAACCAGACCAAGGCTGCCACCATCGCAGCCGCATCCTACGAAGGACCGGTGTACCTGAGGTTCGGCCGTCCCTCCGTGCCCAATTTCACCCCTGAGGACCAGAAGTTCGAGATCGGGAAAGCCCTGAAACTGGTTGACGGAAAAGACGTGACAGTCTTCGCCACCGGCCATCTGGTATGGGAAGCCCTCCTTGCCGCAGAGGAACTGGAGAAACAGGGAATCTCCGCAGAAGTAATCGACATACATACCATCAAACCCCTGGACACTGAAGCCGTACTCGCCTCTGCTGCCAAGACCGGAGCGGTGGTTACGGCCGAGGAGCACCTTATAGCCGGAGGACTCGGAGAGCTCATTGCCGGAGTATTGTCCCGCACCGCTCCCTGCCCCGTCGAGATAGTGGCCGTAGACGACCTCTTCGGCCAGAGCGGCAAGCCCGCCGAGCTGATGAAAGCCTATGGTCTCGACGCGGAGCATATCGTGTCAGCAGCCCTGAAAGCCATTTCGAGAAAGAAATAAATGACAGAGGACAAGGAAATACTGGACGGATTCCGCCAGGAGGGGAAGGAAGACTACGCCTTCAACCTCCTGGTGCGCCGGTATTCCCGCGACCTGTACTGGCAGATCCGCAGGATGGTCTTCGACCATGACGACGCAGACGACATACTGCAGAACACTCTGGTCAAGGCATGGAAGTATCTGCCGGGGTTCAGGGAGGACTGCAAGCTGTACACGTGGCTCTTCCGCATCGCCGTCAACGAGACTCTCAACTTCCTTAAGAGCAAGAGGCTCAGGACGATGTTCTCCCTCACCGGAAATGAGAGGACGCTTGCGGAAAGATTCACCGCCGACCCATATTTTACTGGTGACGACATCACACGGAGACTGTACGCCGGCATCGCCAAGCTGCCTCCTAAACAGAAACTCGTATTCACCTTAAGGTACTTCGACCAGATGAAGTTCGATGACATAGCCAAGGCACTTAAAGGTACTACGGGCTCGATAAAGGCCTCATACCATCATGCCTATATGAAGATGAAGCGATATTTGGAAGAAGAGGATTAATCCTATGGCCGTTCAAGATGTCTAATTTACGTATGAGCGAGATGAAAAACGATATGACCCAGAACCCCTTCACCGTTCCCGACGGCTACTTCGAGTCGCTGGAGGACAGGGTGCGCGAAAGGATACACCGCCCGGCAACACCTTTCGCCACGTTCGTCATGAAGGCCAAGCCGGCCTTTATGATGGCGCTCATGTTCGGCGTCATCGCCGGTTTCGGCTGGATAGCCTCCAGAATCACACCTCTTCTCTATGAAGACCCGATGGACTCGGAGGATCCCATCATGGCCATGATCGAGCAGGGATATCTTGAGAGCAGCTTCATCTACGCATACAGCGAGGAGATAAACCTCGACGAGGCATTCACTTACTCTCTGGAGAACACCGTAACCATAGAAGGTGAGGTAGAGGAGGAACTGGAGGCCACGCTCACCGCTGACGACATTATCGAGTACCTCGAAGAAGAAGACATTGACCTTAAACCTTAACCTTAAAGTTCACCATCCTTTATGAAAAGTATCAAGACTCTGATTATTTCCCTGGCGGGGAGCCTTCTGATGTCCCTGCCCCTGATGGGCCAGCCTGCGCCCTCGGCTCCTGACAGACCGCTTCCCCCGGACCACCAGAATAAAGAAAAACTCGAAAGCGCCCGGATCGCCTACTTCACCTCACGGATGAACCTGACTCCTGACGAGGCCGCCAGATTCTGGCCTGTCTACAATGAATACCGCAAGGCCATGGATGAGGCCCGCAGGGCCAACCGCGGCGAGTTCCACGAGCTCCGCAAGATGACCGAAGACGGAAACACCTCCGAGGTCAATATGAAGAAACAGCTGATGGACTTCATCGACGGATGCAAGAAAGACGATGAGTTGGAAAGACTGTATCTGGATGAGTTTCTGAAGATACTTCCCGTGGAAAAAGTGGCCCTGATGTACGTGGCTGAGGAGGATTTCCGCATCAAGATGATCAAGATGTGGAAAAAGCCGGACACGGAGAAGGAAATTAAGCCTGACGCCAAATGATCCGGGCAACATCCATCACCAAGAGTTTCGGCCAGGTAACAGTGCTGCGCGGCATAGACTTCCAGGCCGATGACCGCGAAGTCATATCCATAGTAGGTGCCAGTGGAGCAGGCAAGTCCACCCTACTTCAGATTCTGGGCTCACTCTCCCGCCCCGATACCGGGAAGGTCCTCATTGACGGTACCGACATATTCTCCCTGTCCTCCGATGCACTGGCGGATTTCCGCAACCGGAAGATAGGGTTCGTATTTCAGTTCCACCATCTGCTTCCCGAATTCACCGCGCTGGAAAATGTCATGATTCCCGCCCTCATAGCCCGCACCGGCGCTTCCGAGGCCAGGCGTCAGGCCTCGGACCTGCTCTCATCACTGGGTCTTGGCCACAGGATGGAGCACAAGCCGGCCGAACTTTCGGGCGGCGAGCAGCAGCGTGTGGCCATAGCCAGGGCCGTCATCAACCGTCCCAGCGTCATTCTGGCTGATGAGCCTTCCGGCAATCTGGACAGCAACACCAAGAAGGACATCCATCAGCTTTTCTTCGACCTCCGCGACCGTTTCGGACAGACCGTCATCATAGTAACCCACGACCGGGACCTGGCCTCCATGTCCGACAGGATGCTGGAGATGAAAGACGGACTTTTTTTCAATTAGGTTACGGGATTCTTGCATTTGTCTTACAGATTCCCTAAATTTGTAGGATATTGACAAAATTTACTAACTAATACTAATTCTTTTGAGAATATGAAAACCTACCAGACCGGAAACATCAGAAATGTCGTGCTTCTGGGAAGCTCTAAATCTGGGAAAACCACCTTGTCGGAAGCTATGATGTTCGAAGGCAAAGTGATCGACCGCAGAGGTACCGTAGAAGCCAAGAACACCATCAGTGACAACACCGAAATCGAGCAGATCAACCAGCGCTCCATCTATTCGACTCCCCTCTACACGGAGTTCATGGACAACAAGCTGAACATCATGGATACTCCCGGTGCCGACGATTTCATCGGCGGAGTGATCTCCTCGTTCAAGGTATGCGATTCCGGTATCCTCTTAGTAAATGCACAGCAGGGAGTGGAAGTAGGTACTGAGATTTTCGGAAGGTACGCTGAAAATTATAAGAAGCCTCTCGTGGTGGCAGTGAACCAGCTCGACGCCGAGAAGGCCAACTGGGAGACCACCATCGACTCCCTGAAAGAGGCTTTCGGCAGCAAGATAGTCCTCGTACAGTTCCCCGTAGCCGTAGGAGCCGGTTTCAACGGGTTCATAGACGTGCTCACCATGAAGATGTACACTTTCAAGGACGAGAACGGCACCCGCGAGGAGCACGATATCCCCGCAGACCTCAAGGCTCAGGCCGACGAAGTGCTCGCAGCCCTCACCGAGATGGCAGCAGAGAGCGACGAGGCCCTCATGGAGAAATACTTCGACGCAGGTGAGCTGACACGCGAGGAGATAGAAAAAGGTCTCAACCTCGGCTTCCTTCAGGGCTCCATCATGCCTACCTTCTGCATCTCCGCCAGGAAGGATATCGGAGTCAAGAAGCTCATGGAGTTCATGATCAACGTGGCCCCCTCACCCGCAGAGGACAAGGAAGCCACCAAGGACGGCAAGAGCATCCCCTGCAGCGTGGACGGTCCCACATCGATCTTCATCTTCAAGAATGCCCTGGAGCAGCACCTCGGAGACGTTGCGTACTTCAAGGTGATGTCAGGCAAGCTGACCGAGGGCATGGACCTTGTCAACGCCGAGAACGGCAACAAGGAGCGCATCTCCCAGATATTCGCAGTAGCCGGCAAGAAGAGGGAGAAAGTAAGCGAGATGGTGGCCGGCGACATAGGCTGCACCGTGAAGCTGAAGACCGTGAAGTCCAACCAGACTCTCTGCACTCCCGGCCAGGAAATCGTCTACGAGCCCATCGTATACCCTCAGGCCAAGTACCGCACTGCCATCAAGGCTGTGGACGAGAAGGACGAGGAGAAGCTCGGCGAGATCCTCAACAAGGCCGCAGCCGAGGATCCCACCTACATCGTACAGTACGCCAAGGAGCTCAAGCAGACCATCCTCAGCGGACAGGGCGAGCAGCACATCAACATCCTCAAATGGCAGATCAACAACATCAACAAGATGGAGGTCGAGTTCATGGCTCCCCGCATTTCCTACCGCGAGACGATTACAAAGGTCGCCGCAGCCAACTACCGTCACAAGAAACAGTCCGGAGGTGCCGGCCAGTTCGGTGAGGTACACCTCCTTCTGGAGCCCTACGTGGAAGGTGCTCCCCAGAACAACCGCTTCAAGGTAGACGGCAAGGAGATGGTGCTCAACATCAAGTCCAAGGAAGAATACACCATGGACTGGGGCGGAAAGCTCGAGTTCTACAACTGTATCGTCGGCGGCGCCATCGACGCCCGCTTCATGCCCGCCATCCTCAAGGGTATCATGGAGAAGATGGAGGAAGGTCCTCTGACAGGTTCCTACGCCCGCGACATCCGCGTTTACGTGTACGACGGCAAGATGCACCCGGTGGACTCCAACGAGATCTCCTTCAAGCTGGCTGCCCGCAACGCCTTCAAGGAGGCCTTCCGCAACGCCGGTCCCAAGATCATGGAGCCTATCTGCAACATCGAGATTATGGTGCCCGGCGAGTATATGGGCGATGTGATGTCCGACCTCCAGGGCCGCAGGGCGATGATCGAGGGCATGAGCAGCGTAAAGGGATTCGAGGTGCTTAAGGCACGCGTTCCTCTTGCAGAGCTCTACAAGTACTCCACCACCCTCAGCTCCCTGACTTCCGGCCGTGCCTCCTTCACCATGGAGATGGCAGAGTACCAGCAGGTTCCTGCAGATGTTCAGGAGAAACTGCTGAAGGCTTACCAGGAAGAGGAGAAAGACGAGTAAACAAGTGCGTCATAAAAGCAAAGAGCCGCATCGGAATCGTTCCGGTGCGGCTTTTTGCTTAGGATGTCCGTCAGAAAATGGCGTTCCAGGCTTTTTCCATCTGCCGGAGGGAAGAGAAACCGGCCAGTGTCCAGATACAACTGTAAGGGACACCATACTCCATCATAAGTGCCCTGGCAAAAAGAAGCCGGGCCATTGTAATTTTCTCATCGCGCCTGTAAGTCCGGCGCCTTAAAGCATCTCTGATCATAACAATTCTATTACTTGGGTTATAAATTACAACCCAAAGTTATATATGACGTCGATAATGATTCTCTTTTGTTAAAAAACATAAACGTTTTTACATGTTTTTTGACTGGTTCCCCTGCATGCAATAACTATTGGTTATATTATATAACTTTCGTTTTATTTTTTAATTCCTATTTCGGGTATACTTTTGTTCATATGAACGACAAGGATATCAAGAACAGGATTGCCCGCTATCGCAGGGAGCACAACCTCTCGCAAGCTGAGATTGCGGAGCGCCTGTCGATATCCCAGACCGCTTACTATAAGATAGAAAAAGGCAAGACCGCCCTGATAAGCGAGCACCTCCCGAAAATCGCCGACGCGCTGGACCTCACGGAAGAAGCCCTGGTGCTTGGCTACGAGCCGGGAGAAAAGGAAAAATTTGAGAAAATCATAACCGAGAAAGACCACAGGATAGCGGAACTGGAAGCCGCTCTGGCCGACAAGAACAGAATTATCGAACTTCAGGAACAGCTTTTGCGAAAAATTTAGTTGTTTTGCATCATGTTGGATGCTTACGATATAGCCGGAGTGATTGAAGCCGGCACAGATGAGGCCGGCCGCGGCTGCATAGCAGGACCGGTCTACGCCGCAGCCGTCATACTGCCGGAGGATTTTGAGGATCCCGGCCTCAACGATTCCAAGCAGCTGTCCCGCAAGGAGAGGGAAAGACTGCGCAGCTTTATTCAGGAAAAGGCCCTGGCCTGGGCCGTGGCATCGTCAAGTCCGGAGGAAATAGACGGAATCAATATCCTGCAGGCCTCGATACTGGCCATGCATAGGGCTCTTGACGGTCTGACACTCCGCCCTCAGCACATCATAGTAGACGGCAACCGCTTCCGACCCTACGGGAATATCCCGTATCACTGCCACATCAAGGGAGACGGAAGATTCGCCTCTATCGCAGCAGCCTCCATTCTGGCCAAGACAAGCAGGGACGACTACATGAGGGAGGCGGCAAAGAGATATCCAGACTATGGATGGGAGAGCAATTTCGGATACCCCACAGCAGCGCACAGGGAAGCCGTGGAGCGTCTGGGTATCACTCCCCTGCACCGGAAAAGTTTCCAGATACTCCCGGAGCCGGCATTGTTCTAGACAGATTTCAGGATTCTTTCGCCAGAGTAAACTCAAACCTGAGTCCCGACGGAGTTACAGGCACGGCACGGATTGCACCGCCATGCAGATTGACCGCATTTTTCACTATCGACAGTCCGAGCCCCGTACCTCCCAACTTGCGGCTGCGTCCCTTGTCTACCCGGTAGAAACGCTCGAATATGCGGGCCAGATGCATGGAATCGATTCCCACTCCGTCATCCTCGATGAAAATACGGTACTCCAGATCACTTTCCCCCTCAAGGGATATCGTGACTTTTGTTCCCTTCGAGTAGAAGAGAGCATTTTCCAGAAGATTGCGGAAGATGGAATACAGAAGAGAGCGGTTGCCCAGAATTTCCTTGCCTTCGGGGAAATTGTTGATTATCTTCATCGTACCTCTGTCCTCCGGTCCTATTTTGACCATCGGCCCGGTCTTGTCGTCGAATTTCCCGGCTATCGGCTCCATATCGGAAACTGCCTCGGCAACTATTTCCGAGAGACTAAGAAGCTCCTTCTCAATCTTGTCTCCGGCCTCATCCATCCGGGTGATGGTAGAGAGGTCGAGAAGAAGGCTGGACAACCGCTGGGACTGCTCATAGCACTTGCGCAGAAAGATGTCGCGCTGCTGGGCCGAAAGCCCGGGATTGTTGATAACTGTCTCAAGGTATCCGTTGATACTGCTGACAGGAGTCTTCAGTTCATGGCTGATATTCTGGGTAAGCTGCTTCTTCTGACGGATATTGTCCTGAGACTCGCGCACCACCAGTTCTCTGGCGGCACTGAGCGTATCCCGGTCATTCATATCCCGACGGTAAGTATTCACCAGCCGGTTGAGCAGACGCCCGTACTTGCTGTCAGGAAAAGAGGGGAAAGAGGCATCGAGCGGATTGCCCTTCTCTGCCATATAGACGAATTCCTCAAGTCTTGAGAGAAGTTCCCTCCTGTGTATGAACTCCTTGAACATAGCCTAAACGTCAAATCCGTAGCCGTATCCCTGACGGGTGACAATATATTTGCCGTATTCGCCTATCTTCTTGCGGAGACGGGTAATATTGACGTCAATAGTCCGGTCCAGGACCACAACCTCGTCGCTCCAGACATTGTGCAGTATCTCCTCGCGCGAAAGCACCCTTCCGGAATTGCGGAGAAAGAGTATCATGATCTCCATTTCCTTCTTGGTCAGCTGAATCTCCTTTCCCTCGATATAACACTTGTGCTTCAGCAGGTCCAGACGCAGACCGTTGTACACTATGCTGTCCCCGTCCATCTCGGTACGGCCGGACGTCACCGCCTGTGTATTCTGAGTTTCCTGCGGTCTGGGAGTACAGCGGCGGAGCACACTCTTGACCCTCGCCACGACCTCCCTGACGGAGAACGGCTTGGAGATATAGTCGTCAGCCCCGAGGGTCAGGCCGGCTATCTTATTGTCCTCTGTGTCTTTAGCCGTACAGAAGATAATGGGTATGGATGCGGTGGCCGGATCCTTCTTGAGCATCTGGGCCATCTTGAATCCGCTCATCCCTCCCATCATTATATCGAGCAGGATGAGGGAGAAACTTTTTATGTCTTTGCTCAGAGCCTCTTCTGCGCTGTAGGCCACTTCTACCTCGTAACCTTCGACCTCCAGATTGAACTGGAGAATCTCACAGATGGACTCCTCGTCATCGACTACTAAAATTCTTTGCATACGCAAATTTAATATAATTCCGTTATCGGCCTCTTATTACTTACCTTTCACCGTAGAAAGATAAGTATAGGCACGGATCAGATGCTTGAGGTCATCAGCCATCTGCTGGGTCTCCTGCAGGATGGTCTGGTACAGTATGTAGATATTGAAGTTGGAGGTATCGGATTCGGCGTTGAAACGTTCGAGGTTGTTCTGGCGGAGTACGGCAACTTCTTTCTTGTACGCTGATATCTCCTTCGTGAGTTCGGTAGGGGTAGCGGTCGGATCGAATTTGTCGACATAGTCCGTAGCCTTTTTCAGCAGCACGAGAAATGCCTCGCTGACAGGTGCGAACTCCTCGGCGCAGTCCTTCGGCAGAGGGTTGAAATTGTTCTCGAGATGCTCCTTGCAGGGCTCCGATATACGTTTGAGGCTGTACAGGAGCTGGGAGGTATTGTTGGACTCGAGGTGGAACCAGGTGCTGGCCTGTACCGAGACTGTGGGGTCCGTGCGCTTGAGTGCAAGTATCTCCTTGCGTCTTACAGCCTTGTAGTCGGAAATCTCGGCATGGAGGGTGTTGAACTGCCGGCGCAGGCACTTGAGGTTCTCGTTCACGAAGCAGTCGATGAAGTTGGTATAGTAGTTGGAGACATAATTGAGCTCCTTCACTGTACCTTCCTGAATCTGTCCCTTGAGCAGTGTCCATACCTCTTCAGGGTCACCCGATGACATCATCTGGTCGAAGACTGTCTTGTTCTTCTCCTTCTCATGAGCTTTCTTGTTGAAACGGATATTGCTTCTGATGATTATGAACAAGGCCACAAGGCTGAGCAGTATCATGGCAATGAAGCTGCCATAGTGCATTATCAGGGCTATCGCGAAGCAGACAGCGAAGGCTATCACTGCTGTCAGCAGCCAGCCGCCCATCACGGACATCATACCGGTCACCCTGCCTACGGCGCTCTCGCGGTCCCAGGCGCGGTCCATCAGGGAAGTACCCATGGCCACTGTGAATGTCACGAAGGTAGTGGAAAGAGGCAGTTTGAGGGAGGTGCCAAGGGCAATGAGGAGGGATGATACCACCAGGTTGACGGCAGCCCTCATCTGGTCGAAGGCAGCACCTTTCACGAGAATGGCCTCGTCCTTGTTGAAGCGGCTGTCGATCCAGTTGCGGACTCTCAGCGGAGTGACCTTCTCCAGCCATGTTGCGAAAGAGTTGGCTATCTGTACGAGACGGCGGCCAGTAGCGGAGCTTCCGAATGTGGCCTCGGACTCGTTCTGATTGGTGAGGTTGACCTCGGTGTTGATCACGTTGCGGGCCTTTCTGGATGTCGCCAGGGCGAATACCATGGTGGCTCCGGAGAGTATCAGGAATATCATCGGAGTATGTGCCGGCTCGAGAAGACTGCCCATCAGGTAGTTGTCAGCACCCACACCCATACCGTTCGCAGAATAGTCCTGCCATGCGGAGAAGCCTGCGAGAGGCACGCCGACGAAGTTGACAAGGTCATTGCCGGCAAAGGCCATAGCGAGCGAGAGCGTACCCATCAGCACTATGACTTTCAGGATATTTACCTTGCACCAGTGCAGTATCTGCATGATAATGCTGCTGCCTACGAAGAGACAGAGAACCAGCATGCCCGTATGCTCCTTGATCCATGCATTGGCATCTGCCGTCATGAAGGAGGAATCCTTCAGACCTTTTATCAGAAGGAAATATACGATGGCCGTAACGGCAATGCCGCCGAAGATTCCGGCCAGGTATTTCATCCGGGGCTTATAGTTGAAAGTGAATATCGTACGGACTATCCACTGGATTATCATACCGAATATGAATGCTATCGCTATGGAGAGGAATATGCCGAGGATCACGGAGAGAGCCTTGTCCGTGTTGATCATCTGCGCGAATGTCAGGGCCCCGTCGGTCTGGATATTCTTGATCATGGCAAGGGCTACCGTACCTCCGAGCAGCTCGAATACAAGGGATACCGTCGTGGAAGTAGGCAAACCTCTCGAGTTGAATGCGTCCAGCAGTATCACGTCAGTCACCATTACCGCCAGCATAATCGTTATCAGCTCTGCAAAGCTGAAATACTGAGGCTGGAAGATACCGTGGCGGGCGATATCCATCATACCGTTGGACAGGGATGCTCCGAGGAACACTCCGATAGATGCGATGATGATGAGGTTCCGGAATTTCGCGGTCTTGGAACCTACCGCTGAATTGAGGAAGTTGACAGCGTCGTTGCTCACGCCGACAATAATGTCCGAAATGGCGAGGCAGAAAAGGAAAATGATAATTCCTATGTACAAAAACTCCATAACTGTGTATATTTTCGGTTGCAAAAGTATGGCTGCTATGTTACAAAACTATTACAAAATTGTAACAAGAATATGAAATGCGCATGGATTACACCATTTTACGCAACAGCCTCCTGAAAGTCCTACTCCTTCCGAAGGAGTTTCCCCATGACATGGAAAGACAACAGCAACAATATCCTGATGATAGCCCCCTCAAGTAGCCGTTTTCCGTACAGTGCCTGTATGAAATCAGGGATTTTTGCGTAAATTCGCATCATGACCAAGGAAGAACTGATACGACGGTTAAAGGACATCGAATGGGAGGACTTCGAGGTAAAGGAAGCGCGCAGCGGGACCTCGCAAGACTAAGACAGATTGGACTGATCAGCCGTACAGGCTCTGACAAAGGAGGATATTGGACAATAATCAACAACAGACAATAAAGACAATATGGAAAGAAAAATCGCACTTATCACCGGTGCCACGAGCGGTATCGGCGAGGCCTGCGCCAGAAAGTTCGCCGCAGGCGGGTATGACATCATCATCAACTGCCGCAAACCCGAAAAGGGAGAGGCACTGAAGGCCGAACTTGCCCAATGCGGGGCCGATGCACTCGTGTTGCCCTTTGACGTGCGTCACCGCGATGAGATAATAGCTGCTCTCGGCACTTTGGATGGCAAATGGAAGAACATCGACGTGCTCATCAACAACGCCGGCCTCGTATTCGGCGTGGACAAAGAGCATGAAGGTAATCTCGACGAGTGGGACATCATGATAGACACCAACATCCGCGGCCTCCTCTCCATGACCCGCCTTGTGGTTCCCGGCATGGTGGAGCGCGGACGCGGCCACATCATCAACATAGGCTCCATCGCCGGTGACGCGGCCTATCCCGGCGGCAGCGTGTACTGCGCAACCAAGGCAGCAGTGAAGGCCCTCTCCGACGGCCTGCGCATCGACCTTGTGGACACACCTCTGAGAGTCACCAACATCAAGCCCGGCCTCGTGGAGACCAACTTCTCCGTTGTCCGCTTCCGCGGCGACAAGGCCAAGGCCGACAATGTATATAAAGGTATCCGCCCTCTGACCGGAGCCGACATCGCCGAAGTGGCATGGTTCGCCGCCAGCGCACCCGAGTACATGCAGATTGCGGAGGTTCTCGTAATGCCCACCAACCAGGCCACCGGCACCATCACCTACAAGAAGCTCTGACCGATTGTAACCTCATCACATAAAACGACCGGCCTCTGAAACGGAGACCGGTCGTCATTTTAATATCTACTATAATTTACTGCGCGAGCAGCTTCCTGACGATAGCAGAGATAAGGCGGCCGTCGGCCTGACCGGCAAGCTTCTTGGTGGCAACGCCCATCACCTTGCCCATGTCGGCCATGGATGAGGCTCCGGTCTCAACGATAATAGCCTTGACCGCTTCCTCGACCTGAGCCTCGGAGAGGGCTGCCGGGAGATATTTCTCCATCGCGGCGGCCTCGGCCAGCTCATTGTCCGCAAGGTCCTGACGGGCCTGCTGGGAATAGATCTCCGCACTCTCCTTCCGCTGCTTCACTAATTTCTGCACTATCTTGACCACCTCGGCATCCTCGAGGCTGTCCTTGGCACCTCCTTCAGAGGTCTTGGCCAGAAGAATCGCGGCCTTGACCGCACGTGTGGCTGCGAGAGCCACCTTGTCCTTGGCGACCATTGCCGCCTTGATATCGGACTGTATCTGCTGTTCTAGTGACATAACTTATTGATTTTTGAATGTGCTCTGCAGGAAAAGCTCGTCCATCTGCACCTGGTCGATGCGCGAAGGAGCGTCGAGCATCATGTCGCGGCCCTGATTGTTCTTGGGGAATGCGATGAAGTCCCTGATGCTCTCCTGCCCGCCGAAGAGGGCGCAGAAGCGGTCGAAGCCAAATGCGATGCCTCCGTGAGGGGGCGCTCCGTACTTGAAGGCGTTGATCAGGAAACCGAAGCGGTAGTCCGCATCCTCATGGCTGAAACCGAGGACCTCGAACATACGCTCCTGGATCTTGGAATCGTGGATACGGATGGAGCCGCCGCCCACCTCGGTACCGTTGAGCACGAAGTCGTAGGCATTGGCGCAGACGCGCTCCAGATCTTCCTTGCGGTCGCTGTAGAACCACTCTAAATGCTCGGGCTTGGGAGCGGTGAAGGGATGGTGCATGGCGTAGAAACGGGAGGTCTCCTCGTCCCACTCCAGCAGGGGGAAGTCCACCACCCACAGGGGAGCGAACACCTTCGGGTCGCGCAGGCCCAGACGGTTACCCATCTCGATACGCAGGGAGCCGAGGGCCGTGCGCATCTTGTTCCGTGCTCCGGCGAGAATCAGGATCAGGTCGCCCTTCTGAGCCTCAACGGCTGCGGTTATTGCGGCCAGGTCATCGGGAGTCAGGAACTTGTCGGCAGAGGACTTGAAAGTGCCGTCCTCATTGCACTTGATATAGACCAGGCCTTTCGCGCCTATCTGGGGACGCTTTACCCACTCGGTCAGCTCGTCGGTCTGCTTGCGGGAGTAGCCTGCGCATCCGGGCACTGCGATACCTCCCACATACTCGGCCGAGTCGAAGACGGGGAAGTTGTGGCCATGAGCCAGCGAGGTGATCTCGTGCAGCTTCATGCCGAAGCGGATATCGGGCTTGTCGGAGCCGTAGGAGTCCATGGCCTCGGAATAGGGCATCCGGTAGAAAGGCTCCGTAAAATCCTTGCCGAGAACATTGTGGAAGAGAGTCTTGATCATGCCCTCGAAAGTTTCCAGCACATCGTCGCGCTCCACGAAGGACATCTCACAGTCTATCTGGGTAAATTCCGGCTGGCGGTCGGCCCTCAGGTCCTCGTCCCGGAAGCAACGGACTATCTGGAAATAGCGGTCGTAGCCGGCCACCATGAGCAGCTGCTTCTGCTGCTGGGGGCTCTGGGGCAGGGCGTAGAACTGACCGGGATTCATGCGCGAAGGCACCACGAAGTCGCGGGCTCCCTCGGGAGTAGACTTGATCAGATAAGGAGTCTCTATCTCCATGAAGCCCTTGCTGTCAAGGTAGTTGCGCACCTCGTGAGCCATCCGGTGACGCAGCATGAGATTATTCTTCAGCGGGTTGCGGCGCAGGTCGAGGTAACGGTACTTCATACGGAGGTCATCTCCGCCGTTGGACTCGTCCTCGATGGTAAAAGGAGGGGTCACGGCCGGATTGAGCACGTTGAGAGACTCCAGACGCACCTCTATGTCGCCTGTCTCCATCCTGGAATTCTTGCTCTGACGTTCCAGAACCGTACCTGTGATCTGTATTACGTATTCACGGCCCAGCTTCTCCACCTGCCCGTTGAGTTCCTTGGAGTCCGATTCGTCGATTACTACCTGTGTGATACCGTAGCGGTCCCTCAGGTCGATGAAGCTCATGCCGCCCATCTTCCTTACTCTCTGGACCCATCCGGCCAGAGTAACCTTCTGTCCGGCATTCTCAAGGCGAAGCTCGCCGCATGTGTGTGTCCTGTACATAACTTGTCGATAATTTGCAGGTGCAAAAGTAGGAAAAAATACATTCATTTATCCTGCCGGACGCCTAAAAGTCCACGCCAAACTTGAAGCCCAGCATCAGCCAGCGGTTATCACTGTTGGAAAGAAATACGTATTTGAGGTCTATACCCGTATGGAACCACTTCAAGGGACGGTAGAGCAGCGTCGTGCCGACACCGAACACGGCTCTGGTAGACTCAGGGACCTGATGGACGGTGCCGTGGCCCACACCGGCCTCTATCGTAGGACAGATGGTGAGCTTGCCTGTCTGATTGCCGAAAAGCAGGGACAGATAGGCAGTCCCCATCATCATGCCCTTCATCTTGGAATGGGTGTAGAGCGTACCTTTGGTGACCAGGCCACCGAGGTTGATGCCCGCCTCCAGATTGTTGTTCAGAAAAGTGTAGCCCAAACCCACCGTCTCATAGCCATAAGTCTCAGGCCCGCTGCTGAAGACCGGAAAAGCCAGACTAATATTGGCCGTAAAGTCACCGCGTGTCCTTTCCCTCTCGGGTACCGGGTCTTCGGCTTGATGCCCCATAGCCGTAAATGGCAACAACTGCAATATAATAACAACGATAGCGGCACGCAAGGCCGCATGCCAGGCGAAGTGTGTTTTCATAGATCATAGAATAGTTCATAACATTGTTTCCGTTTGACAAAATTAGAAAAAAGTGTACATATGCGGCCGATTTTACTGAGAAATATGGAGAAAATAAGCTGGAAAATGCTCGCGGCAATATTTCACAAGGAACCTGTCACCGGGAAGAAGGTCGACGGGACAGCCTTCGGTGCGGAAGCAAGGTGCCTGTTATCCGCGATTATTCAATTCGGATTATTTGATTTGCATAATTCAGATTGAATAATTTGAGACGGGGTGTGGTCAGTCACATAAAATTGAATTACTTTTGCGGCCGCTTTGCTTACACAAATGGCTATGGAGAAAATAAGCTGGAAAGGCCACGGCGCGATGCTCGCGGCCAACTGCATCTGGGGACTGATGGCCCCGATAGCGAAGATAGTAATGGCGGGCAGCATCATTACTCCTCTGGTACTCACGGATCTCAGGGTTTTCGGGGCTATGGTGCTGTTCTGGGTGGCATCCCTCTTCCGGAAGCCAGAGAAGGTAGAGCCGAAAGACATGATGAGACTGTTCGGTGCCTCTCTGCTGGCAATAGTATTCAATCAGGGCCTCTACGTATTCGGAGTGAGCCTCACCTCCCCCGCCGACGCCTCCATCATAGCCACCAGCATGCCGCTGTGGGCAATGATTCTGGCAGCATTCTTCCTCAAGGAGCCCATCACCGGCAAGAAGGTCGGCGGCATCGCCTTCGGAGCCGGCGGCGCACTGCTGCTCATCCTCGGCGGAAGCCATGCAGCAGCGGCAGCGTCCGGAAGCACCACCAATGTCGGCGGAGACCTGCTGATACTCTTCGCCCAGCTCAGCTACGCCTCCTACCTCGTACTTTTCAAGAATTTTGTAAGCAAATATTCCATCTTCACCATCATGAAGTGGATGTTCACATACGCATTCATCTGTCTGCTGCCCTTCTCCTACCATGACATCATCGCTACGGACTGGGCTGCACTGACATGGGGCAATATCGGAGGCATCCTCTACGTCGTGGTCCTCGCAACCTTCCTCTGCTACGTACTGGTTGTAGTCGGACAGAAAAACCTGCGGCCTACCGTCGCCGGCATGTACAACTACATACAGCCCATCGTTTCCGTCACAGCCTCCATCTTCCTCGGCCTGGACACTTTCAGCTACCTGAAAGTCCTCGCCGTCCTGCTCATCTTCACGGGAGTATGGCTGGTCACAGCCAGCAAGAGCCGCGTCCAGATGGAGCGGGAACAATCGTGACAGTCAGACATACCTACCGCACCACTATCTGCCAAAGAATCATTGCCAGCCTCGTAAACCAAGCATGGTCTTGCCCCACGATGCCTTTTAGTTACAACAGAATGCGCAGGAAATCAAGTTATTAGTGATATTCCACAATTCTACATGAGCGGAAAACGCGGCATATTCAACGAAAATGCGGCCACATAGAAACCTGTCGTTCTGGCAAATATATGATAGCCAAAGACATACATCGTAACTAAAAAGCAACGTGAGATTGGCGAGGCAGCACTGGGCACCGAAGGCTGATATCTCCGGGACGCATGGGCAAAACCGGCATAAACTGATGATTTTCTTGGTAATCTGGACAAATTTCGCTATATTGGGACATTATTTATTCACTTAACTCCCAAGCATTATGAAACATCTACTACCGGAACTGCCCTACGCACTTGAGGCACTGGAGCCGGCCATGAGCCGCGAGACCTTGGAATACCACTACGGGAAGCACCTCCAGACCTACATAGACAACCTCAACAGACTGATTCAGGGGACACCCTTCGAGGACTCTCCTTTAGAGGAAATAGTCATGAAAGCCGACGGCGGTATCCTGAACAACGCCGCACAGACCTGGAACCACACATTCTTTTTCAACGGACTTACCCCGGAGCAAGGGGAGATGCCTCAGGAACTGCTGAAGGCTATCGAAAAGGACTTCGGAAGCCTCGACAGCTTCAAGGCACAGTTCACCCAGACTGCCGTATCCCTTTTCGGCTCGGGATGGACATGGCTGGCTATGGACGGGGACGGGAAACTGCTCATCACAGAAGAGCCGAACGCCGGCAATCCGATGCGCAAGGGCCTGCGGCCTGCGTCCCCTGCTGACTGTGGACGTATGGGAACACGCCTACTACATCGACTACCGCAACCGCCGTGCAGACTACATCAACGCCTGGTGGGGACTGGTCAACTGGGAGACCGTTCTCCGGTCGGGATGGTAGCAGAAACCGTAACACTAAGGGCCTCTTAAAAATTCAGAAACGCCATAAACTCTTCTTCGGAGCAGCTTCCGATGGGGCCTGAGAGTGTTTTGCCTTCAGAATCCACCACTGCGTAAAGCGGCTGGGACGCCGAGGCGAACTGCTTCATCTCGAAGTCGCGGTAGCGGCGTCCGAGAGTGCGGAACTCAGGATCTTCTGTTTTATCATCCACATACAGATTTGCGATCACGAAGTCTGCAGAAAGTTTCTCCATTACTGCCGCAGAGGAGAGTACCGTTGCCTCCATCTGCTTGCACACGCTGCATG
>HF990381.1 GCA_000432775.1 Alistipes sp. CAG:831 | reverse complement strand
TTCAGTATGTTTTTCGCATACTCCAACCGGAGACCGGTTATCCATTCGCGGAATGTCGCATGATATTTGTCCTTTATGTAAGCATTCAGATAAGTCCTGTTGGTGCCGAGCGTTTTCGCCATGTCCTGTATGGTGAATCCGGATTGCGTATAGCTCTTGTTTTCCAGCCAAGGCGTCAGGCTGCTTTCTATGCCGTCGAAATATTTGGGTGATTCCTTTTCTGTTTCTGTCTTTTTCTTCTCATCATCCGCCGCGTTCTCTATCTCCAGCGTACGCTCCACCTGCTCATAGAATATCATGTAGTTCTGGTA
Source organism: Alistipes sp. CAG:831 (assembly GCA_000432775.1). Classification (GTDB taxonomy): domain Bacteria; phylum Bacteroidota; class Bacteroidia; order Bacteroidales; family UBA932; genus Coprenecus. The sequence continues at coordinate 4,304 of HF990381.1, read as the reverse complement.
GGAATAAAACAGATAGCCGTAGAACGGGATGGATGACAGAATCCAGATATAAACGTATTTGTCAGGCAGGAATGTGAGCAGTCCGCATCCCACACCGAATATGACAGCCCACCATGTGAAAATGGAAAGCCACTTGATATACGCGCCTATGTCATCCGAATACGTTTCGTTGAAAATCCTGATGGCACGGTTATATGCCAGAATAAGCCTGCGGGCCAGGACGAATCCATAAGTGACCAGCCACGCAGCCAGAGCGAACAGCGCAATTGTCTGCAAAATCCCTTCGGGCAACAACATCAGCACGATGCAGGAAAGGACGGAAAAAATGACCCAAAGGCTGATATGCGTCCGTAACCGGCGCTTTGTGATGTAAAAGCGGTCCAGCAATGTCGTGAGTGCCGAACTGAAAAGCCAGTAACACAGGAAGTAGGTCGAAAGGTTCATCAGAATGGCCGCATTGGCGTTCTTGAACCGGATTCCGAAAAAGAAATGCACCGAATAATTGGCGACAAGCAGCAGCAACGCTATCCCTATGATCCGACGGGAGCGCAGATAATTTCCGAAAATGACTTTTTCCGGTATTTTGGCCAACAAAAAATAAAAGCCGAAGAACAGCATCAACGGCAACGCAATGAAAAGCGAAAATTCGTATATTGTATAATCCATTATTACCTTGTTGTTTTAAAACCAATTTGCACATTGGCTAATCCTTGATTCTATTGATGATTTCTGAGGCCGGAATGTCACGCATAAGCGTGAACCCGAACCACTTTTTGCCCAAATCCTTAATCGATGCCCCGATGTGGTACACTTCATCGTCTATAAGCAGAAAACGGTCATGCGCTTTGTTGAACCGCTCTATCCTGACTGGCGGATATTGGGCGTTGTGACGGTCAACATCCAGTTGGAACCGGTCGCTGACACGCTGCGTGTAGATAGTGGCAGTCACTCCTTTTCCCCTTTTGTCGAGCAGGGTCAGTACCGTATCATCCACATAGTTGTCAATCAGCGCAATGGTGCGTTTTGCCTTTCGTATCAAGTCAGATACAAAACGGTAAGCGTCAAACACCTGCCCGTCGTAGAATATACCCTGCATGGGAGGAATATTGGCTTCCAGCCGTTTGAACACCTCGTCGATGCGCTTGTCCGTCACCTCCTGATGCCGTTTCATTTCAAGCTGATGATATTCTATCGTTTCAAGCCGTTGGAACAGTTGGGCATTGGTAGCGATGAAACGGCGCATGGACACAAAGGCTCTCATGATGCGGATGTTCACTTCCACCGCAGTCTGTGATTTCAAGACGGAGCTAAGCATGGCGATACCTTGTTCGGTGAAAGCATAAGGCAACCTTCTGTCGCCACCCCAACTTGAAGTCACATTTTGTGATTTCAAGATTTCAACATCTTCTTTGTCCAGTTGAAACATGAAGTCGTCAGGAAACCGCTCGATATTACGTTTTACTGCCTGATTCAATGCTCTGGTTTCCACACCATACAACAAAGCCAAATCCCTGTCAATAATAACTTGCTGACCTCTGATTACTCGAATCATCGGCTGTATATCGGCAGCCATAGGTAACTGGTCGCAATTTGCGACCGGTTCATTTGCCTTGTCCTCTATCTTTTCCCTGTCTTTAGCCATACCTCTTTTACTACTTAATTTCATTCAGGTTTTTGATAATCTCAATGCCCAATGCATTTTCAATCTTACAGATGGTTTCCAACGACATATTCTTTTTCCCTTTCAACACCTTGGATATGTACTGCTGGGTGCAGCCCATCTTTCCGGCAAGCATTTTCTGTGTCAAGCCAAGTTCCGACATCCGTTTGGACATGGCGGCGGCAATCCATTGAGAGTACTGCGCCCAATCCTTTATATTCTGTTCCATCCCTTGCGTTTCCGGCACCGAAGCAACGGAAAGCGTTTTATCTGCCGTTGTGTCCATTGAAATACATCCTTTTCCTGTCTTGATTGCAAAGGTACAATAATTATCCAGAACCGAACAACCATAGGGTTGTGTTTTTACAGAATAGTTAAATGCTGCATTGCACCTGAATCAAAGATTCAGGAAGTCGATGCATTAGACACCCTCTCTTTCGCATCCATCAGGCAAGTCTGGCAAACATTCCTTTGAGTTCTCATAAATCACCTATGTTGTTTCTGTCTTGTTACTTCAAGAAATAGCAATAAGTGCTATTTACTGTAATACAGTTGATTATATCGTTATATAAAGAAAGTCCACCATGTTTTCAGCGCAAAACAATGTACTGCTGATATCTGCCCGGAAGGACTTCGCCCAATCTAACATTTCCTGGATGCCGGAAGGGCTGTTCTTGAATTTCATGTGAGACAGCTCATTCTCTTCAGAATCCAATATTGATGCATCTAATGTTTGTTTTGACACATCAATGCCAACAAAATGAGAATAATTCATAATTTTGCATTTAACGATTATACAAATTGGAGATAAGCCAACACGTTTAACAGGCCTTCATGCCTAATATTCTAACTGGCTATTCTCCGAAAAACAGGAGTTGTAGTCTAATTCACCTGTTAGATACAATCTATACCAAAAGTTAGTTCACTACAACTCCTTCTTCATCAAATTTAATCCTTTTATATATGCAAAACTAAACGTACCCAAAACACACCTGTCCGGTTCACCTGCTACGGCAACACCCGCACATACGCACTTCATCATAAGAAACTTTTCCCTTCAGAAGAAGTCCAGCAGAAAAGACACACAGAAGCACCTGGTTTACAAACACTTGAAAAAGAGGCTCCTGCTGGACACCTGCAAAATGACGGTAAAATAGCTGTTTTGTGACAAAATGCACGTAGTCCAGCAAATCTTCAAAACGTATGTACTTGATAACAAGGAAAATACATTTTCGCCACATGCTGGACACTGTAAAAGCGGCAGCCCACGAGCGCAAGGATAATCACAAAGGCAATCACAAAACCGTACTACTCCCGGAAGCACACCACCCCGGCAATGAAACACGTTAAACGCCGCCACCATAGTGCGAACATCCGGCACAATATATTGCTCCATCCCACTTCTGAATACATCCCGGCAATTAACATACGAGAGAAGCAGCAGCTCCCCACTCAAACAGCTCCCGATAAATTTAAAAACGCATAAATCCGCACAAGTTTTTTGATTTCTCCTCCAGCAGGAAATAACCTCAGTACCTTAGCTGGGCCGGAAGAAAATTTTGGCATTGTTAACGGATTGATTAACTTTGTAGGGAATAATTTGAAAAAGAGCGAATACGTACGTAGAGTAATCACGTACTCACATTATTTTAAGGACTTTAAAAGGACCATATCGCGTGAGGCCTTGACCAAAGTTTATCAGGTGCTTCTCCTTATAATGACAGAGGAGATCATTCCTGCTAAATATTTTAAGGCTATTGTAAATGTAAAAGGTCTGTATGAGATCCGGGTAATGGAGAGCGGCAACATTTACCGGATATTTTGCTGTTTTGATGAAGATTGCCTTGTGGTACTCCTAAGCGGCTTCCAGAAAAAGACGCAGAAGACACCGCAAAAAGAAATTGAAAAGGCCGAAAGACTGATGAACGAATATCTTGAAAAGAAACATAGATTGCATAAAAATGACTGACAAAGAATTACATATGCTGGGGTGCGCAGATATAGAAGAATACCTGACAGAAGATTTCGGTAGGCCAGGAACCCCCGGACGCGACGCCTTCGACCGCGACGCCGAAGCGTTCATCCTCGCCGAGCGTCTGAAACAGGAACGCCTCAATGCCGGACTGACCCAGGAACAGCTCGCTGCCAGGATAGGCACGAAAAAGTCCTACATCTCGCGCATCGAAAACGGCAAGACAGACGTACAGCTGTCCACCCTCTTCAAAATCTTTCAGGGCCTCGGAAAGCGGGTCAGCATCACCATTCTGTAACCGGCACGTATCCAGTCTCACCAGTCTGCCCTGCGTCTTTCTGGAAATGCCCGCACACCCCTAATCCGCAACTAATTGACAATCATCACTTAGCCAAACGGCATGGTGCTTTCATCCGTTTTGAAACCGGACCAAAGCACAAGGATGTTTCGTAAAACCTTGATTATCTAGCCTTTACACAAAGACCCCGTGCGAACGATTCAATTTAGTTCACTCGGTCCCGCACAATCCCGCACAATCCCGCACGATCCCGCACGCTCTCACCCGCTCTCACCCGAGAGCACTCAGCCTCGCTCAAAATCACCCGACCCGACAGCACCCAGAGACAAAGCGCTGTAGACGAACAACCGCAACGGCACCGAATCGCGGGAAAC
>HF990380.1:19273-28200 GCA_000432775.1 Alistipes sp. CAG:831 | reverse complement strand
GAATCGCGGGAAACGCTGCCGTTGTGGAATATAAATGAAGGGCTGTCGGATGGTTGGATGGGGCCTGTGCGGAATATGTCTGCGATGATGTTGGCCGTTGGGAAGAGATCCGCTGGGAAGAGATCCGCGAGGATGAGGGGTCCGCGACAATGAAACAGATCCGCGAGGGTGAGGGGCCCGCGAGAATGAAACAGGCCCTACCGCAGGATATCCTCCCGGGCAGGGCCTTGATTCGGATTGTATCTTTAATGGGCTATGTCAGATGACATGTGCCAGATGTGAGGCGTGCTGTGTGTCTGATCACCGTCAGTCTTTCAGCCACTGGTCGAACCACTCGAAGAAGTCCCTCTGCCAGTGGACGGCGTTCTGGGGCTTGAGGATCCAGTGGTTCTCGTCGGGGAAGAGGAGCATGCGCGAGGGTACGCCGAGCATCTGGGCGGCGTTGAAGGCGGCCATGCCCTGCTCAACGGGTACGCGGTAGTCCAGCTCTCCGTGGGTGACCATGATGGGCGCTTTCCAGTTGCGGACGAGCTTGTGGGGAGAGTTGACATAGTGCTTGCGGGCAGCGGGTTTCTCGAGATCCCAGGGTGCTCCGCCGTTCTCCCACTCGGGGAACCACATCTCCTCGGTCATCATGTACATCTGCTCCTGGTTGAAGATGCCGGCGTGGGAAAGGAGGGCATCGAAATCATCGGGATGGGAACCGGCCAGATAGTAGATCGAGTAGCCGCCGAAGCTGGCGCCGGAAGCACCCATCTTGCCTACGTAGGGTTCCTTTTTCATTTCATAGACAGCCGACATGTAGTCATCGATGCACTGTCCTGCATAATCCTGCGATACATCGTCGCACCATTTCTGGCCGAAGGACATGGTGCCGCGGCGGTTGGGGATGACCACGATGTAGCCCTCAGCGGCCATCAGCTTGAAATTCCACCTGGTAGACCAGCTCTGGCTGTTGCACTGCTGGGGACCGCCGGTGCAGAAAAGCATTGTGGGATATACCTTGGCGGGATCGAAGTCTGCGGGATAGATGACCCAGGTAAGCATTTCGAGGCCGTCGGTGGTGGGTATCCACCTCATTTCGCATTTTTCCTGTTCGAGCTGGGCGTAGATGTCGTCATTCTCGTGGGAGAGGACTGTAAATGATCCGTCAGCCAGGGATACTGATACGATCTCGTCGGGACGGCTCATGGACTGTGCGGTGCTGAGCAGACGGCCTTCTCCCAGTTCGGCTACCTTGCCGAAGTCGTACCAGAGGTCATCGGGGGTGATGCGTGTAACATTGCCCTGGAGGTCGACCGAGAAAATGGCCTGGAGTCCGAATGCAAGGGCGTTGAAGTAGATGCCGCTGCCGTCGGCCTTCCATACGGGTGAGGCCGCGCTGTGGTCGAAGCCTACGGTCAGTTCCCTCTTTTCGCGGGAGGCCAGGTCGATGACGAATACCCTGTTGCGGTCAGCCTCGAAGCCGGCCCTTTCCATGCTGAGCCATGCGATGCTCTTGCCGTCGGGAGAGAAGACCGGATCGGTGTCATAGCCGTTCATGCCCTCGGAGAGATTCTCGCAGGAGCCGTCAGCCACGTTGTAGAGGTAGATGTCGGTGTTGGTGGAGAAGGCGTAGTCCTTGCCGGTGAGCTTGCGGCAGGCGTATGCGATCCACTGTCCGTCGGGGCTCCAGGAGAGCTGCTCCAGTCCGCCGAAAGGCAGGGTGGGAAGCTCGAACTTCGTACCCTCGATGATATCCTTGCCGGGAGCCACTTTCAGCGACTTGCCCGAGCGGACAACGTCAGCCACGAATGTGTGGGGGATGGTCTCCACGAAGCAGTCCCAGTGCCTGTACATCAGACCGTCAATCTCGCGTCCGGTGGATTTGTCCAGATCCGGATACAGGTCGGTGGGTCTGGTGGCAGACTGTACCTGGGCGATGTACATCACCTTGGTCTGGTCGGGGGAGAGCTTGAACTCGGAGATGCCTCCGGGAATATTGCTCACCTGACGGATGTTCTTGCCTTCAGCGCTCATCGACCATATCTGGCCGCCCTGAAGGTAGAGGATAACGGAGCCGTCGCCGTACCAGCGGGCATTGTTGGCACTCGACGAGAAATGGGTGATCTGGTGGTTTCCGCTGCCGTCGGCGTTCATGACATAGAGCTGCCGCACGCTGCGGTTCTCCTCTATGCTGGTGTAGGTCACGCCGTAGAGGATCTTGCTCCCGTCGGGCGAGAGCTGGGGATCGGACACCCTTCCTAGGCGGAGCATGATCTCAGGTGTGAACTTGCCGTCCACGACCTCTATCGGGGTCTTTTCGATAACTGAGGCAGTGCCCTTCCTGCCGCTCTGGGCGTAAGAGGACATCACTGCCATAGAGGACATTAACATCAATGTAGTTGCGAATTTTAATTTCATCTGATCAAATATTTGAATTATAGATTATTTCATCCATTCGGGCATCGGCTCTCCCTTGAGGAAATGGTCGAAGAACTCCACGAGCTTGACTGTGTAGTCCTTGCAGTTGTAACGCTGCACGAGGTTGTGATCCTCGCCGTTGTAGGTCAGCATCCATGCCTGCTTGCCGCATCGGCGCAGGGCGGTGAAGAACTCGATTCCCTGGTACCAGGGCACTGCTCCGTCCTCGTCGTTGTGCATGATGAGGACAGGGGTGGTGACATTGCGCACGAAGAACAGGGGCGAGTTCTCGACATAGAGGTCGAAGCCGTCCCATAGATTGTCCCCGATACGGCTCTGCCCGTGCTCATACTGCATCTGGCGGGTGACTCCCGAGCCCCAGCGGATGCCGCCGTAGGCACTGGTCATATTGGATACCGGTGCTCCGGCTCCCGCGGCGGCGAACCGGTCGGTCTGTGTGATCATGTAGGCTGTCTGGTAGCCTCCCCAGCTCTGTCCCTGGAGGGCCATCTTCGTGCTGTCTATCCAGGGCCTGCCTTCCAGTACCTTGTCCACGCCCGGCATGATGCAGTTCATCGCGCTCTGGCCTGGATGTCCCACATGGTAGTAGATGTCGGGCACGAATACGATGTAGCCGTTGCTTACGAAGTAGGAGATGTTGATGATTGAGCGGCTCGGGGCCGGTGCGCGGTAGGAGTACAGGCCGTCGGAGTTCCTCTCGTAGAAATACAGCACCATCGGGTATTTGCCGGTGGAGTCGAGGTCGTCAGGGGTGAATAGCATGCCCTCGCAGCGGAAGGCTCCGTCTTCGGACATCCAGTCCACCAGTTCCACGCTGCCCCAGCGGTACTGGTCCTGCTGGGGGTTGATGTCGGTCAGCTGCTCCGAAGTCTTGAAGAGGTTGGAGGTGCGGTAGAGGTCGTAGGGGTTGCGGAAGTCACCCATGGTGTAGAACAGGACAGGCTTCTTTCCGGAACCGATCGCGCTGAGGCGGTAGGTGGCTGGGCCGCTCACCAGTTTCTGCATCTTCGGTCTGCGTGCGCTCAGGTCCTTGAGGTAAATGCCGGTCTCCTTGGTTATGTCGTTGAAGGAGGAGAAATACAATGGCTTGTCGTCCAGTATCTTACGGTCAGCGCTCCTGCCGTTGCGGCGCTCCAGGCGTTGGTCGAAGAGGAGGCTGAGGGCCGGGGTGAATTTTATTGAGTCAGCTGCTCCTATGCCCTCGGTCATGTTCTCGGGAGCCTTGCTGCCGTCCGTGTAGAACTTCCATACGTCGAAACGGGCTCCGATGAGCAGGGCCGATCCGTCCTTGTACCAGAGAGCGGGTCCTGTCGGGCCGGCTGCCGAGGGAGTATCCTCCTCGTCGTCCCAGAAGAGAGCGGGCACGTCTGCGGTCAGGTTCCTCCATTCATTGTTTACAATGTCATATAGGTGCCAGCAGGTGTCGGCTGCATCAAACATCGCTGCGTAGCGGCCGTCGGGGGAGAGGGTGCTGCGTACGGTGCGGTTCCTGCTGATGAGCTCCCTCTCGCCGTTCTCAATGTTGAGGCGGTAGAGGTCGTAGCGCGGGGTGGGGTCCCACTGACGCTCCACTCTGTAGGGTTTGTCATTGAGGACCAGAATGGTGTTGCCGGTCAGGTTTTCAGGTATGCTGACCATAGGCATGGTCTCGTCGGCCAGCATGAGGATCTGCCCGGGCTTGTCGAAATAATACAGAGCAGTCAGGGTCTGGCGTTCAAAACGGGATTTGTTGATTTTAACCTGCGTGGGCAGGTAGTCGGCGTCCCATCTCCAGATGTCGAGACTGACTTTCTCGAAATCCGGAACATTCTCGTCCTCAGGCTCAGGCAGTTCCTTGACTCCCAGGACCAGGTAGCGGCCGTCCTTGCTCAGGCGCAGGGTGGCTTTGTCACTGATACCCATGCCTTCGGGGAGCCCCTTGATGTCGGAGGGCACGATGCATTCTGCCGACGGTTTCTCTGCAGTAAGGTCAGCATAGAAAATATCGCGCAGGTCCTTTGCGGCCTCGGATGTGTCGCGGCGGGAGTAGAATACGGCAGCCGTGGCCTCTTCATTGAATTTTATTCCGGAGATCAGGCCTTCTTTCGGAGTGCTGTAGAGGGTGTGGTCCTCACCGGAGGCCGGAATGAGCAGGTGCAGTTCCCTCTGGCCGAGAGAGTCGTCCTTCGCAGGCTCGGTGGCATAGATGATCTTCTCGCCCTTGGAGGAGACCACGCAGTCGTCCACGTGGGCGATGGTGTCAGTCGTCAGGGTGCGGATGTCGGTGATGTAGAGGTCGCGGCCGCCTTCCTTGGACGCTTCGGTCTGAGCCTGGCGGTAGGCCACGTAGCTCTGCAGGTCGTCTCCGACATACATGCGGTCTACATCGGGGAAAACAGTCCTGGTCCCGGATTTCAGGTCGAGAATCACCAGAGTGTCCTTGGGCATCTCGTGGGCCTTCTTCTTGTCTATCTTAGCCTGCCTCACGGCCTGTTTGGGAGCCTCGATCAGGTACACGGCCGTGGAACCGTCCTGAGAGATGACGGCGCCGCTGCCTCTGGGGATGGTGTACGCAACAGCCCCTTCTGCGATGTCGTAGATGTGGAGGGTGTCATCCCCGTCCTGAAGGGTGATGCTGTACAGCAGCCAGTTGCCGCCGTAGGGATTCTGTATTGAAGATACCGTCTGCCACGAATCGTACACGCTGTGGTCCAGCGGTTTCTTCTGGGCGGAAAGCGGAAGTGCGGCCATTGCGCCCACTGCCAGTGAGGCTGCCGCTGCGGATAATATTTGCCTTATGTTCATAGGTCTGAGATTTTGTCAGGCAAATTTAAGGAATCTTCAAAAAATACCATGCGTCATTTTTGAAAATCTTTCCAGTCCATATCGATTTCCTCATCGGTTATTCAGCCCCGCTGAACTCCCTCTTCGAAAACCGATATGTCCTCGGAAATCTGATTCAGAATCGTCCGCACGGGCCTGTTTTGGAATGTGCTTACATTCAACGTATTGGCGATTGAGACCGTGGAAGCAGGCAATCCCAAAAGTCAATGAAAGCACATTGACTTTTGGGAAAATACTGGTATTCTGTCTGTTATGAAAAGAGGGCGTGCGGGCACGTCAAAATAAACTGAAGTATTGTAAAGTGGGGAATAAGCTCCGGAATTTTGGGATTTACGCCAGAATTTGCGTATCTTTGTCAGATGTACTGAAATTTTAAACACTATGGCAGAGAACAGCAGAATTTCCAAGACGAAGATTGAGGTAGGGGGCGGCTCTATCATGTTGGGGCTGATAGTCCTCGGATGGTTTATTTACGCCGGTATCGGCCGTTTCTCGGACAGGGACCGCAGTGTGGTGGTCAAGGGCCTCTCTGAGAGGGAGGTGGTGGCGGACAAGGTCATCTGGCCGCTGGCCTACAGGCTGGCCGGCAACGATCTCCGCTCATTGTACACTGAGATTGAGCGCTCCAACACCGTGATAATGGACTTTCTCACTTCCAACGGCATTCCCGCCGGGGAGATAACCGTTTCTCCCGCATCCGTGACGGACATTCAGGCCGAAAGGTACGGCTACAATAACGAGGACCCTTTCCGCTACAAGGCGGTATCGGTGGTGACCGTGGCCTCCGACAAGATAGACCTGGTCCGCAGCCTGATGACCAAGCAGGGTGACCTGCTCAAGAAAGGAGTGGTGATAGCCGGTGACGACTATCAGTTCCAGACGGTGTTCTCGTTTAACGGACTCAACGATATCAAGCCGGAGATGGTGGCCGAGGCTACGAAGAACGCCAGGGCTACGGCCCAGAAGTTCGCCGAGGACTCCGACAGCAAGATCGGCAAGATCCGTTCGGCTTCACAGGGCCAGTTCTCCATCTCTGACCGGGATCAGAACACTCCCCATATCAAGATAGTAAGAGTAGTAACGACCATCGAGTATTCTCTCAAGGACTAATGGCGTCAGCAGTATTGTCGGATTACAGCGAGGCGGCTCTGAGACTCTCCAGAGGGAGTTTCGTGAGGCTTGCCGTGACGGAAGAGGATATGCGTCCGTTCTTCCGTCCTGGCCGGGACAGTGTTCTGCTCGCGCCGGTCAGGCTAAGCGGGGCACAGCATTATACTCAGGATGAGCTGAAGGCTTTCGAGGCCCATAATGACGTTCCCGGCCGTAAGTGGCGCAATGTCACTGCAGCGGAGGACCGCATAACTGTCCGCAGAAGGGATGTGGTCCTCGTCCGCACCGGTGCGGACCGGGGCCTGCGTCTGCTCCGGGTGGTCCATGTCTGGGGTACTCTCCTGCAGCTCAGATGTGACTGCGGTCAGTCCTCCTATATCAGTGCGACGGTCTCCGATGTTGTCGGAGTAGTGGTGGAGGGGACAATCAGAGGCGGCACTCCGTTCCGCTCGACCCAGCGCAAATGGAGATATGCCTCCAAGTTCTGGACAGTCTCCTACCGTGCCCGCTCCTGGGCCGGAAAGGTCCGCCGCAACCCCCGCGGGACCCTCTCCTGCGTGGTCTCTGCACTGGTATTGTCCCTGGTCATCATATCCTGTACCGGACGGGGCGGGGTGGACATCATCGGCATCGAGAACGGTCAGTTCGTCAAGAACGGCGGTCCTTATTATTTTATAGGGACAAATTTCTGGTACGGCCCGATTCTCGCCTCGGAAGGCAGCGGCGGTGACCGGGAACGGCTGGGCCGCGAGCTGGACAGCCTCTGTTCGATGGGGGTACGCAACCTGCGCGTGCTGGTGGGTGCCGACGGTCCGCGTGGCGTGTACACGAAGGTGGAGCCTACACTGCAGTATGCTCCGGGCAAGTACAATGATACCCTGCTGCGGGGCCTCGACTATTTTCTCGTGGAGCTGGGCAAGCGCGGCATGGAGGCCGTGCTGTACCTGAACAACGCCTGGGAGTGGAGCGGCGGCTACTCGCAGTATCTCCAGTGGACCGGGCACGGCGACATTCCCCTGCCGAGGGTGGCCGGCTATGACGCATACGTGGACTATGTGGCCGGATTCATGAAGTCCGACACTGCCAGGACCCTCTTCCGCCGCTACGTGATGGACATCATATCCCGCACCAATACCGTCACAGGCAAGGCCTATCGCGATGACCCTGCCATCTTCTCGTGGCAGATATGCAACGAGCCCCGGCCTTTCGGAGCCGACAACAAGGAAGTCTTCCGCGACTGGCTCACTTCCACTGCCGAGCTTATCAAGTCCATAGACCCCAACCACATGGTGTCGGTCGGCAGCGAGGGCAAGTACGGCTGCGAAGTGGACCTGTCCCTTTGGGAGGAGATAGGACGCTCGCCTTATATAGACTATCTTAACATCCATATCTGGCCTTTCAACTGGGCCTGGACCACCCGCGATGATATGTCCTCCGGCAATGTGACCCCTGCTGTGGAGCTGTCGAAGGAATATCTCCAGGAGCATCTGGAGATCGCCCGCCGTATAGGCAAGCCCTTGGTAGTCGAGGAATTCGGCTTTCCGAGGGACAGCATGGGCTTTTCCCGCAGCACCTCAGTCAGCATGCGTGACGTCTATTATGACGCGATGCTGTCGGAAATAACGGATGAAGCCGCCTCAGGAGGATTCCTGGCCGGGTTCAATTTCTGGGGCTGGGGAGGATTCGCCGAGCCATCCGGGGACCATCTGATGTGGCAGCCCGGGGACGACTACACCGGAGACCCCGCCCAGGAGGAGCAGGGGCTGTACTCCGTATTTGCCTCCGATACTTCCACCGTCCGGATTATCCGGAAGTACGCCCGTTCTGTGGAGAATATAGAATGATGAAGATTTGAAGAGATAACATCGTGCCGAGACCTATGAGAAAACTAATCCTGATGCTTGCATTCCTGGCTGGCGCCCCCCTGCTGTCTGCGGCGGAGCCCGGATCCGACAGTCTTGATGCGGCCGTTCCGGAGCAAAGAACCGGCTGGACATTGACCGACACCATTCTGCCTCTGAGCAGCCACGACCTTTCCTTTCAGATGAGAGGCTCCCTTCGTGCCGAGATACCCGGTGGAGGAAAGGCTTCCGCCCGCTTCCGCATGGACAATTTCCGGTGGAACGTGGAGGGAACTTTCGGCCGCAACCGGGAGTTCTACTATCATTTCCGCCAGAGTTTCAATGCCAATTTCCGTTCCAATACCTTCGACAATCTTCTGGAATCCATCGATTATGCCTACATGACCTGGAGGCCGGGGCAGCATTTCTCCCTGACCTTCGGCAAGCAGGTGCACGCCATCGGCGGACAGGAGTTCTGGGCGGCGCCGGTGTATGTGGTGCAGTACAGTGATTTCGGCGGCAGCCTGCCATGCTACCAGATGGGAGCCATGGCCACCTGGCATATTACTCCGACACAGGATATCGCGCTGCAGATTTCCAACATAAGGGGGTTCTGGGATGACGAGTTCTACCACGGAGGGCTTCCGGAAGGGGTGGAAAGCTCCCGCGCTCCCTTTCTCTACACCCTGAACTGGAACGGCAATTTCCTGGATAATGCACTGGAGTTCC
>HF990380.1:17435-19256 GCA_000432775.1 Alistipes sp. CAG:831 | reverse complement strand
CTGGAGTTCCGCTGGTCAGCGTCCTACGGTACTCAGACGGTGGGCCGGGATATGTGGATCTTCGCTATGGGACAGTCCTACCGCAGTGACAAATGGGGTGTCTACCTGGACCTGATATATTCCCGTCAGGGACTGGACATCAATGGTGTCCTGAGTTCTGCGGCGCCAGTCGGTACGGACGGTGACTATGTCACGCTTCAGAATGTGGACTACCTTTCCGCCATCGGTTACCTACATCTTTTCCTGAGTCCGTCGTTCTCGATGTATTTCAAGGGGTCGCGGGAGTACGGAGGGATTTACCGTGCGATGGAGGATGTGCCGGCGGGGATGCTCCGCGCCAGCTGGAACGCTCAGGCGTGTCTGGAGTATATGCCGACCAGGAGCCGGGATTTCCGGTTTTTCCTGCATTACAATTATTACCAGTCAGGGGCAGTGGAGAGAGGGTATCTCCTGGACATTGCCTCGCGGCAGGAGCACAGGGTTACATTAGGAGTGATTTATATCATGAATATCTTCTGAGTACGGGCCTAAACTCTTGTATAATTTTTAAAAGTTAGTATATTTGCCGGATATGTAGGAAATTTACTTAAATTAACAATAACTAATAATTAACTGAATCATGTTTAAAAACCATCCCAAAGGCCTGCTGGCCGCTGCCCTGAGCAACATGGGCGAGAGATTCGGCTACTACATCATGAATGCCGTGCTGCTGCTCTTCCTGTGCTCCAAATTCGGACTTAGCGACGAGACCAGTGGTGTAATCTATGCAGTATTCTATGCGCTGATATATGTACTGAGCCTTGTAGGCGGATATATCGCCGACAGGTCCCAGAATTATAAAGGCACTATCATGTCCGGTCTGGTTACGATGGCTGTAGGATACGCGCTTCTGTCGATTCCTATCCTCGCGACTCCCGAGAACACAAGCTGGCTGCTGCCCTTTACCTGCGGCGCCCTGCTCCTGATCGCATTCGGTAACGGACTTTTCAAAGGAAACCTTCAGGCCATCGTGGGCCAGATGTACGACGATCCCAAGTATTCTGACAAGAGGGATTCCGGTTTCCAGATTTTCTATGTATTCATCAATGTCGGCGGCCTTATCGCTCCTTTCGTGGCCCCTCTGCTCCGCAGCTGGTGGCTGAAAGTGCACGACATGGTCTATAACTCCAATCTCCCCGCTCTCTGCCATTCCTACATCAACAACGGCGGCAATCTCTCCGCAGAGCAGATGAACAACCTCAACGAGCTTGTCGGCGTGTCCAGCACAGTACCCGTGACCGATCTCGGAGCTTTCTGCACAGAGTATCTTGACGTATTCAACACAGGTATCCACTACTCGTTCTTCGCATCGGTAGCCGCAATGCTGATTTCCCTGCTGATCTTCGTGTTCACCAAGAAGAACATGCCCAACCCCGCCAAGAAGGAGGCCAAGGTCGTGGAACAGTACACCAAGGAGGAGAAGCTGGCTATGGCCAAGGAGATCAAGCAGCGTATGTACGCCCTCTTCGCAGTTCTCGGTATCGCTATCTTCTTCTGGTTCTCGTTCCACCAGAACGGTCAGTCCCTGTCCGTGTTCGCCCGTGACTTCGTGACCACCGAGTCCATCGCACCCGAGATCTGGCAGGCTGTCAACCCGTTCTTCGTGATTACCCTCACCCCCATCGTGATGTGGGTATTCTCCGCTCTCAGAAAGAAGAGAGGCAAGGACATCTCCACTCCCCGAAAGATTGCCATCGGTATGTTCATTGCCGCCATCGCATATCTTTTCCTCACCATCTTCTCCGCAGTTATGGGCTATCCCTCAGGCGAGGAGTTCAGAAG
>HF990380.1:0-17421 GCA_000432775.1 Alistipes sp. CAG:831 | reverse complement strand
GAGTTCAGAAGTCTGGACGTAGCTGCCCAGAATGCCGTGAAGGCCGGACCGTGGGTACTGATTGTCACCTACTTCTTCCTCACCGTGGCTGAGCTGTTCATCTCTCCTCTCGGACTGTCCTTCGTCTCCAAGGTGGCTCCCAAGCACCTGCAGGGTATCTGCCAGGGTCTGTGGCTTGGCGCTACGGCAGTCGGCAACCTCCTCATCTGGATCGGCCCTCTGATGTACAACAGCTTCAGTCATCAGTGGATGTGCTGGGCAGTATTCATGGTGGTATGTCTCATTTCCATGGCAGTCATGCTCGGCATGGTAAGATGGCTTGAGAAGATTACCATGCAGCAGGAATAGTTTTGTCAAAATAAACTGATATGTTCAAAGGTCAACCCAAAGGCCTGTATGCGCTCGCCCTTGCCAACACGGGCGAGCGCTTCGGCTATTACACGATGCTGGCGATCTTCACCCTGTTCCTGCAGGCGAAGTTCGGTTTCTCGGAGGCGGTTACCTCCAATATCTACGCCGGCTTCCTGGCGGCAGTGTATTTCATGCCGTTCATCGGAGGCATACTCGCCGACAAGTTCGGCTACGGGAAAATGGTAGTTTCCGGTATTATTGTCATGTTTGCAGGTTACTTCTGCCTTGCTATCCCGACGGGTGGCGACATTGTGGGCAAGATAGCCATGTTCGGCTCGCTGCTGCTCATAGCGGTGGGTACCGGTCTGTTCAAGGGCAACCTGCAGGTGATGGTCGGCAATCTTTATGACGATCCCAAATACTCGTCCAAGAGGGATGCCGCCTTCTCGCTGTTCTACATGGCCATCAACATAGGTTCGCTCTTCGCACCCACAGCGGCTACAAAGATCACTGAGTTCTGTCTCGGCCGCGCGGGACTGGTCTACAACGGTGAGATACCCGCTCTGGCCAACCAGTATCTGGCAGGAGCCTCCTCCATGGCTCCCGACGCACTCAGCCGTTTCCAGACCCTGGCTGCAGCCCAGGGGGCTACCGGAGACCTGACAGAGTTCTCGCGCCACTATATCGACACACTCTCCGGAGCCTATCACTGGGGCTTCGCTGTGGCCTGCGTGTCGCTGATTCTCTCAATCCTGATTTATTTCGGTTTCCGCAAGAGTTTCAAGCATGCGGACGTTACCCAGCGCGAACTGGAGGCCAAGAGCACCCAGCCCGTAGTGGAACTTACCAAAGAGCAGACAAGATCCCGTATCACCGCCCTGCTCCTCGTGTTCGCGGTCGTCATCTTCTTCTGGATGGCTTTCCAGCAGAACGGTCTGACCCTTACCTTCTTTGCCCGTGACTATACGGCTACCGAGATGACCGGCCTGTCGAGGATACTTGCCAATGTACTGAACCTCGTGTTCATAATCATTGCCGTGTATGCCATCTTCGCCATATTTCAGTCCGAGAAGAAACGCAGCAAGCTGATTGCCGGCCTGGTTACAGTCGCATCCATCGTGGCCCTGATTTTCAGCTACCGCTCCCTCGGTGACAAGCCCGTCACCCTGCTGCCGCAGATATTCCAGCAGTTCAACCCGTTCTTCGTAGTGGCCCTGACTCCCGTGTCCATGGCCGTCTTCGGAGCTCTGGCGGCCAAGGGCAAGGAACCTTCCGCTCCCCGCAAGATCGGAATCGGAATGTTCATCGCCGCCCTCGGCTTCCTGATCATGGTGTTCGGCTCGCTCGGCCTGCCTACCCCCGATGCCCTCAAGGAAGGCGCGACATTCCAGCGTGTCACACCGAATGTGCTGATATCCACATATCTCGTGCTGACGTTCGCGGAGCTGTTCCTCTCCCCGATGGGTATCTCCTTCGTATCGAAGGTAGCTCCTCCCAAGTACAAGGGTATGATGATGGGCCTCTGGTTCGTGGCCACCGCCATCGGCAACTACATGGTTTCCATCATCGGCATGCTCTGGGGCGGTCTCCCTCTCTGGGTACTGTGGAGCATCCTCATTGCCCTCTGCGTCATCTCCGCCGTCTTCATCTTCTCTATCATGAAGAAGCTGGAGAACGCCACGAAGGACTGAGATTGCGCATAGTTATCGATCTCACCATATTCCGTAACGGCTGCAATTCCCGAGATTCGGTGCCGTTGCGGAATTTTTTTCAAAAGAAGTCCCGGCAGGGCAATTCAGTCTGTCCTGCCGGTTGCTCTCGGAAAAGCCGTTTGAAATCGCTTACGGCAGGTGCGCTGAAATGCATGTGCCGAGAATAAGGATGTTAGTATAAATTCGTCCATCCCGACAAAATCTCGTTCAGATGCGTCCGTGAACACCTCAATCTGAACCAGATATATTATAAACCTCCCGAATATCAGTAAAATGCCTTTCCCCTTGCGGTTCGGATGCTTGAACTTAAAAAAGCCTGTTCCTGCAAATTTCCAGCGATATCAGTCAGCCCTATGGATGATTTTCATAACTTTGTATGCTCATCAATTTGCGATACGGGAAGTTATGCCAAAACTAAAACCAATTTCGGATTCTATAAAAATCGTGGTAATGTCGGTGTTCCCGCTGCTTCTGGCCGTGGGCTGTGCGCAGAAGGGGCCTCTGTCGGGGGACTACATCGATATGACTGACTGTGACGTACCAGCAGTGCAGGCCGTAGAGGTTCCGCACGGGCTGGACGAGACGCTGGCTTTCGGGGCGACCGACATCAGGCTGACGGACTCGATACTGCTGATAGCCAGACAGTACAGTGATTATTTTATCCACCTGATAAACCTCCGCTCAGGAGAGACTGTGGCGAAGGTGCAGCACATAGGCCGCGGGCCCGGGGAGGCGGTCAATACCTTTTATATAGGAGTCTCCGAAGACGGGGAATATTTCTGGGCCCATGACATGCAGCTGAGTCGGATCAATATCTATCGTCTGAAGGATGTGCTGTCAGGCCGGGGACTGCCTGTACGGAGCCTGACCTGCAAAGATCAGTCAGCACCCAGGCATGAGATGGACTTCGTTTTCGCGGGGGACTCGATATATACCTGCCCGCTCGGACTCACGGAGGAAGCGAGCCGCTTCAGTGTCTACGACAGTACCTATAACAACCGGCGCAATGCAGGGGAATGGCCTCCGCTGGAGGGTACGTACAACCTGCCGGGTACGGCATATTCCTCCGTGTTCAACGGATCACTGGCATATCTCCCTGAGGCAGACCGTCTGGCCGTAGCTCACGACTATCTTCCGCTTGTCACCATCTACGGAATGGACGGCAGTATCGTCTCCAATGTCTGGGGGCCGGAGGACTTTATGCCCGGATTCAGAATCGTGGACAATTCGACCCGGATAGGGGACTTTACCTTCTACGGTGAGCCGGTAGCATGGGACGAGGATGCGAGGTTCATGTATTCGGCTCTCAGGAGTCATGGCGGCAGGCTGTATGCGCTTTTCTCATGGGAAAAGAGGTATGCGGATGACAGCAGTGAGGAAGACAATGACGGGGAAGGCAGCGGCGCGCAGGAGGTGGAGGGCAGCCGCATAGTGGTCCTCGACAGCAACGGGCAGCCATTACAGATAATCCACGTGGACAGGCAGCTGCGCATGTTCGACATTGCCCCGGAGACAAAGGACATCTGGGGATTCGACGGAGATTATGTTTTACATCACTACAAATACTGAAGATTATGAGAATCATACGTTTTTTCACCGTATTTGCGGTTATTGTGCTCTCGGCCGCAGCCGCCTCTGCCCAGATCTCATTGGGCGGAAGTACCATTGAACCCCTTGGAGCGGAGACGGAGATTGTCGACCTCTCCTCCCCGGCAGGCAGCGGCAGTCTTCTGGTAAGTGTGGACGTGGATTATCCGGACGGCTCCGACAGCACATTCTACTATGTCACCTCGTCAATGGAGGCCGCTGTGGATGCTGCCGGTGTGGCCATGTCCGAGATTTCCAATATGATGACGATACACAACGAAGAGGCTATCCGCAATTTGATGACGCATTTCCGGGACAGATTTTCGGGTATAGAGGTGTGGTTTGTGGTCTCGGCTGTGAAGGAAGACTCCTGAATAGAAACATTCTGACAGATATGCGTATTGGAAAGTTCATAACTTTGACGACGGCAGTGTCATCTGCGTCTGTGGCTCTGGTCTCATGCAACGGCCCGGAGCCAAACGGACAGAGACCGAACATTATCGTATTTCTGGTGGACGACATGGGACTGATGGACACATCGGTGCCCTTCCTGACCGGCCCGGACGGACAGCCGGTGGAGCATCCGCTCAACAGGTGGTACCGTACCCCCAACATGCAGCGGCTTGCGGATCAGGGAGTCCGTTTCTCCCAGTTCTATGCCCAGAGCGTCAGCTCGCCCTCACGCACCAGCCTGATGACCGGCCAGAACGCCACCCGCCACGGAGTCACCAACTGGATATACTCCGAGGCCGACAACCGCAATACCTACGGTCCGCCCGACTGGAACTGGCTGGGACTGGACAGTGCCGATTATACTCTGGCCAGGATGCTTTCCGATGCAGGTTACCGCACGATACACGTGGGCAAGGCTCATTTCGGACCTTTCGGCAGCCAGGGTGAGGACCCTTTGAACCTGGGCTTCGATGTCAATGTCGCCGGATGTTCGATAGGTGAGCCGGGCAGCTACTATGGCAGGGACGGTTACGGCCTGTACCGGGGAACGCGCTCGCGGGCAGTGCCGGGGCTGGAGGAATTTTTCCAGGACGACGTGTTCCTGACCGATGCATTGACAGTCAGGGCCGAGGAGGAGATGTCGCGGGCCATAGAAGAAGGCGTGCCGTTCTATCTCAATATGGCGCACTATGCCGTGCATGCTCCGTTCATGTCCGATCCGCGTTTCATCCAGAATTACGAACCGGACTCGCTGTACAGTGCTGATGCCAAGGAATTCGCGACCCTTATCGAAGGAATGGACCGCTCGCTCGGGGATATAATGGATTTTCTGGAGGAAAAGGGAGTGGCGGAGAATACTCTTATATTCTTCCTCGGGGACAATGGCTCGGACGCTCCTCTCGGGGATGAGCGCGGCTACGGCTCCTCTGCGCCGCTCAGGGGCAAGAAAGGTACTGAGTTCGAGGGAGGAATGCGTGTGCCGTTCATTGTTGCCTGGGCCGCACCGGAAGGTCACCGTGCTGCGGTATCTCAGTCTGCGGCCTCTCAGTCCTCTGCATCTAAGACCGTGACCTCTCAGTCCACAGCGTCTATGTATGTGGCATCTCCGTCTGCGGCTTGCCGGTCTGTCGGTGACAATATATCAGATGCCCGGTATTCCGACCGCAGGGTCTCCCGCAAAGCCCACCGGAACAGCGTGCAGCATCTGCTCCCCGTGCCTCAGGGCGAGGTCCGGACCCAGCTCGGCACCATCATGGACATCTATCCTACAATCGCAGCTGTGGCCGGAGCGGACATCCCGGACTCCCATCCCGTTGACGGTCACGACCTCAGCCGCATCATCACAGACGGTGAGGATCCGCACCATCCTGATACCTTCCTGATGCATTTCCCCCACGACCATCGAGGCAAATACTTCACCGTCTACCGCGAGGATGACTGGAAACTGATATACTACTGGTCGCCCGAAAAGCCTTCCGCCGCACATTTTGTACTGTACGACCTGGCTTCCGACCCTTACGAGACCGAAGACGTCAGTCCCCGTTATCCCGACGTAGCGTCCTCGCTGCTGGAGCACATGGCCGCCCAGCTCGAACGGGAAGGCGCCCGCTATCCCGTGGACTCCGCCGGCCGCCCGCTCTCTGTCCGTACAGCCAAGTGACTCCTTCGGAAGGAGTGAATGGGGCCGTCTTTCTTCTCAGGTGCCAGGGCATTGACCGTTTATCCGTGAACGGTAGGCAGTGCAGCGGGGTGTTTTTGTAATATCGTGATAATCAAATAAATGCTATCTGGCGGTGATCTTTTCGAGGTGTTCTTTCGGCTTTGAAAGATCATGCGTCTTTGTCAAGTCTTTGATTGTTAATGTTTTGCGATTTGAGGGCGTTGCAGAACTTACCGTTGGTCATTGTCCTGCTGCGGGTGAACCCTGCTCCTGAACCCTGCTCCTGCTATGTGTGGCCCCGATTATCTATTCCCAGGGGTTGAGGATGTAGCGGCGGCCGTCGAACTCGAAGTAGATGAGGCCGTGTCGGCGGTTGCGGATGTAGATGTAGACAGGGGATTTGTCGCGGGTGCAGCGGAAGGTGCCGGAGTAGATGCCGAAGATGTTCAGGCAGCCGTGGTTGATGACTGACAGGTTCTCCATGAGGCCTTCGGGCATGTCTTTGATGTCGATGCGGGCGAGGGGGAAACGCAACGGGGAGGACAGGGCCAGGAAGGGCTGGACAATCGTGCCGGCGGTCCGGTCCAGGTATGGGCGTTTGGGTACGAATGAGAGTATGGCGCAGACGGCTATGCAAAGCAGGAGGACGAGGAACAATATCAGCAGGGCAGTGCTGCCGATGTGGGAAATGAGGGATGTGCCGGAGATGGCCATGGCTTACAGGAATATCTGCGTCATCGGCCTGCCTACCCATACCTGGGGCTGCTCTAAGGCGAATATCCTGGCGATGGTGGAGGCTACGTCATACTGCATCATGCTTTCGTGGAACTCCACGCCTTGTCTGACGCCTTTGCCGCAGACGATGAAGGGGGTCTGCATCTCGTCCATGGTCTTTCCTCCGTGTCCCTTTCCTATGCCGCCGTGGTCAGCAGTGATGATGAAGATCGTGCTGTCTGTCATGCCGGCATCTTCCACGGCCTGTATGATGCGGGCGATATATCCGTCCAGCTCTGTGAGTTTGCTGTAGTATTCGGGCGTGCCGTGTCCGTAGGCATGTCCTACATGGTCCGGGTTGTCAAAGCAGATGGCTGCAAGTACGGGCCTGTTCTCCCGGATGTATCTGACTGCCATGTCGCAGAGGGCTTCCGGATGCCTAGTGTAGTCCGGTCCTTGGGCATGATGGCTCATCGCGAGGGTGTCGATAAGGTACTTGATGCCGTCCCAATCGTACAGGCAGCCGATCTCAGCATCGGGACGGGCGTCGCGCAGCAGGCGGAATATCGTGGGGAATGTGCCGCTGGGGCTGGTGACCCGGGACGGCAGCTCGGGAACTTTGGATCCCCACTCGGTGTAGCCGTGGAGCTCCGGCCCTGCTCCCATGAACATGCTGGCCCAGTTCACTGCGCTGGAGGACGGCAGGACCGAGCGTTTCTCGAGTGTGTAGGCTCCGTTCTCCATAAGTTGCTTCACGGCAGGCATATCGGCTTCGGGCAGGCTGTAGGAGCCCCATCCGTCCAGACCGATGAGGATGACATGTTCTGCAATGGGGGTCTGCTCCTTTTGTCCGCAGGAAGTGAGGGCGGTGCAGAGCGTGAGAAGGAGGATAAATGGCAGGGTGGGGAAATGGCTTCTATTCATGGTGTGCAGTTATAATGTGTCGGAATGAATCGCGGGTGTTACGGGAGGGACGGCGTGGCGGTCAGAAGAGCTGGCCGTGGGTGAATGCAATGAGGTCGGCCGGGGCAATCTTGAGCTGGAGGCCGCGCATTCCGGCGCTGACGTAGACGTAGGGGAGCTCTGCGATGGAGGCCTGGTAGTAGGTGGGGAAGGGCTTTTTCATGCCGATGGGGGAGCAGCCTCCGCGGATGTAGCCGGTAAGCGGCAGGAGCTCCTTGACGTGGATCAGCTCAGCCTTCTTGTTGCCGGAGACCCGGGCGGCTTCCTTGAGGTCTATCTCGCTGTCGCCCCGGACCACGCATACGAAGTAGCCGTTGCGGTCGCCCCGCAGGACGATGGTCTTGTAGACGCAGGCGATGTCCTCCCCGAGTCTGGCTGCCACGGCATCGGCGGAGAGATGCTCTTCGTCCACTTCGTAGGGTATCAGCTCATAGGATATTCCGGCCCTGTCCAGAAGGCGGGCAGCATTGGTCTTTTTGGAAGAATCGTTCTTGCCCATCAGAATTTTTTTCTGCGGAAATGGCAGTAGGGACTGCCTCCGGTTTTCTCGTAGTAGTGCTGGTGGTAGTCCTCTGCCGGCCAGAAGATCTGGTCGACGGGGGTGTCGGGGGTGGTGACGGCGGCAGCGGGGGCTATGAATGTGTTGACCTCATGGCCGCGGCGGCGCAGCAGTGCCATCACTTCCTCGGCCTTGCTTTTCTGCAGGCCGGAGGTGAAGAAGATGCCGCTCAGGTACTGTGGTCCGATATCCGGACCCTGTCCGTCAAGCTGGGCGGGGTCGTGTATCTCGAAGAAGAGCTTGCACAGTTCCTCGTAGGATGTCTGTGAGGGATCGAATTCGACGCGGATGGCCTCATAGTGTCCGGTCTTGTGGGATTTGACCTCTTCGTAGGTGGGGTTGCGCCGGTGGCCTCCGATGTAGCCGACTGTGGTGGAGAGGACTCCGGGGGCCTTGTCCATGTAGTGCTGTACTCCCCAGAAGCAGCCGGCTGCGAAGATGGAAGTCTCGGTCGAGGGCCGTCCCTCCACCAGGCTGAGGGTGTAGCAGCGGCGGCGCTGGTAGAACTCACTTTCGTAGTAATCGAAGAGGCGCTGGACGGCAAGGTTGTTTTCCAGCTGGGGATTGGATACTACATCCTTGAAGCCCATTTTGATATAGTTGTTTTGCAGATAGTTGAATATCAGTGCGTTTATCCCTTTGTGCTTGTACTCGGGTATGACTCCGATAAGGTAGCATTCCACGGTGTTGAAGGTCTTGAGTGACTTCAGGATATGGAAGAACCCGAAGGGGAAGAGTTTTCCGCCGGCCTTGCGGAATCCGTCAGAGAGCGATGGCATGGTGATGGCGAAGCCTACTACACGGTCGTTGCGGTCTACGACTACGCAGATCATGTTCTTGTTTATGAAAGGCATGTACTGTCCGATATACATCTTGACCTGCTTGTCTGTCAGTCGGGTGAATTCGTGCAGTACGGCGTAGGAGTCGTTGAGCACGGCGAAGATCTCTTCGGCCCTGCGCTTTATATCCTTGGCCTTGCGGGGTATGATGACGGAGACTCCGTATTTTTCCCTGATGATCTTGTCGTATGCCGCCAGTTTCTCCGGTACGGCTTCGGGAACAATAATCCTGCGCTGGATCCAGTCCACTTCCTTGCGGAAACCCAACTTCTCGAGATGTACACCGTAGTAAGGGAAATTATAAAGAGTAGTTATCGATGGTTCCTTGTCGAAACCCTCCACCAGCAGCCCTTCCTTGTCCATGTCGGAGAAACCCCACGGGCCGTTCATCGTCTCCATACCCTTCTCGCGGCCCCACTCAGCCACGGTATTGACCAGCGCCTCAGTTACTTCTATGTCGTCTATCATGTCCAGCCAGCCGAAGCGGATATTTTTCTCGTTCCAGTCGCTGTTGGCGTTGTAGTTGATGATGCCGGCAATACGTCCGACTATAGCGCCATCCTTGTAAGCCAGCCAGTAACGGCCCTCGCAGTGGGCGAATGCGGGGTTGGTCTTGCGCAGCGAGTTCATCTCGTCCGCATCAAGAGGCGGGATATACAGGGGGTCGTTCTTATACAGTTCACGTGGAAATCTTACGAAGCGTTTCAGGTCTTTGAGGGTAAGCACCTCTTTGATAACTATAGTCATACTCGAGTACGGTGGTTTTAGTCCTGCAAAATTATCACATTATTTTTAAAAATGAGTATATTTGACAAATTATTGTGAAGTCAGGACTTATGAAGATAGACAGAATAGTACTGTTTCCTTATACTTTAGTATTGGCGTTGAGAAACTTTTTTTATGACAAGGGAATACTCAAGTCTTATCCGTCGGCCCTGCCGTCCATCAGCGTCGGCAATATTACCGTCGGCGGCACCGGCAAGACACCGGCGGTCGAGATGCTGATACGTCTTTACAGGGACAGCAGGAAGATAGCCGTAGTGTCCAGGGGATATGGTCGGAGGACGAAGGGGTTCAGGACTGTCTCCGTGGACGACGATTATAGGGATGTCGGGGACGAACCTCTGCAGATCAAGCGGAAATTCCCGGATATCATTGTAGCTGTGGATGCCTCCAGAAGACGGGCTGTGGATGCGCTTGCCGCCATGCCGGAGGAGACGAGGCCGGATCTGGTGATACTGGACGATGCGTTCCAGCACCGGCGGATCCGCCCCGATTTTTCTATTGTGCTGGTCAGCAGCGCACGTCCTGTCTTCAAGGACAGTCTTCTGCCCATAGGCCGGCTGCGGGATCTCCCGTCTCAGATAAAGAGGGCGGACATGGTGATTGTTACCAAGATGGAGGGAAGCGAGGTGCTTTCTTCGGAGCGGGAGCGGTGGAGAAAGGCCCTGAAAATGCGGGAGGATTCGCCCCTGCTGTTTTCCCGGATTGCCTATCGTCCTCTCATGCCGGTGATGCCCGGAAAGGAGGACAGCCGATATATCTACGCGAAGAGCGCGATAGTGATTTCGGGTATTGCAGATGACCGCTCGCTCCGCCGGGGTGTGGGCTGGAGTTATTCTGTGGCGGATGTGCTGTGTTTCCGGGACCATCACGGTTACCGGCTTTCCGATATTTCAAAGATGGACGCTGCTGTCCGGCGTTACCCTACGGCTGTAGTCCTGACGACAGAGAAAGATGCCCAGAGGCTCCGTTCGATGGAAGGTGTGCCCGTCCGGGTCAGCTCCCGGCTTTTCTATATTCCGATAGAGTCCGAGATCATACCTGATGTGAATTCCGGCAGTTATCTGGAGCAGGAATTGCCGGAGCTTGGATACAATGAATTGAAAAACTATATAAAAATACCGTCATGTCCTGTTTCGTAATAGAAGGGGGCCACAGGCTCTCCGGTGAAATCTGCCCCCAGGGGGCCAAGAACGAGGTGCTGCAGATACTGTGCGCAGTGCTGCTCACCCGCGAGAAAGTCATAGTCCACAATGTCCCGGACATACTGGATGTCAACAACCTTATCGCTCTTCTGCAGGATATGGGAGTGAAGGTGGGGAAACTGGGTAAGGGCAGTTATTCTTTCTGTGCCGATGACATCGACACTGCGTATCTCCGCACACCGGAGTTTCTCAAGCGCAATGCCTCCCTGCGGGGTTCCATCATGCTCACCGGCCCTATGCTGGCCCGTTTCGGCTATGCCCTGACCGCCAAGCCGGGAGGGGACAAGATCGGCCGCCGCAGGCTGGATACCCATTTTGAGGGGCTGCGGAAGCTGGGTGCGGAATTTACCTACAATAAGGACAATGCCACCTTCGAGCTGCGCTCCGAAAGGTTGCGCGGCACCTACATGCTCCTGGACGAGGCTTCCGTGACCGGCACGGCCAACATCGTTATGGCCGCCGTCCTGGCGGAGGGCACCACCACGATCTACAACGCCGCCTGCGAGCCCTATCTCCAGCAGCTGTGCCGGATGCTCAACCGCATGGGCGCGAAAATAAGCGGTACCGCCTCCAACCTCCTGACTATCGAGGGAGTGAGCGAGCTGCATGGGACCGAGCATACCGTCCTGCCCGACATGATCGAGGTAGGCAGCTTCATCGGCATGGCCGCCATGACCCGGAGTGAGATAACCATCCGGAACGTCTCCTACGACAATCTGGGCATCATCCCCGAGAGCTTCCGCCGCCTCGGCATTGCCCTGGAGCAGAGGGGGGACGATATCTACGTGCCGGCCCAGGACGAATATGCGATAGAGACCTTTCTGGACGGTTCCATCATGACCATCGCGGATGCTCCCTGGCCCGGCCTGACCCCGGACCTGCTGAGCGTCATGCTGGTGGTGGCTACCCAGTGCCGGGGCTGCGTGCTGATTCACCAGAAGATGTTCGAGAGCCGCCTGTTCTTCGTGGACAAGCTCATCGACATGGGGGCTCAGATTATCCTCTGCGACCCGCACCGCGCCGTAGTGGTGGGCCACAACCACCGGATGAACCTTCGCGGCCGGGAGATGACCTCCCCCGACATCCGCGCCGGCATTGCCATGCTGATTGCCGCCATGGGAGCCGTCGGCACCAGCCGTATTCACAACATTGAGCAGATAGACCGCGGTTATCAGGACATTGAGGGCCGCCTCAATGCTCTCGGTGCCCGCATCACCAGAATCGACTGATATGCTGAATATTGCCAGAAATTACTCCCTTTTGGGGCACAATACTTTCGGAATAGATGCCCGCACTGCCGTCTTCGTGGAGTACGGCTCGGAGCCGGAATTGCAGGAGGCCGCCCGTATGCTGCGGGAAGGGGCTCTGCCTTCCCCCTGGCTGCACATAGGCGGCGGAAGCAACCTGCTGCTGACCCGTGACTGGCCGGGGACTGTCCTGCATTCGGCCATCAGGGGATGTGACGTGGTATCGGAGGGTGACGGCTTTGTCGAGGTCCGGGCCGGCTCGGGTGTGGTCTGGGACGGATTCGTGGAAATGTGCGTGGAGCACGGATGGTACGGGGCGGAGAATCTGTCGGCCATTCCCGGAGAGGTGGGGGCCGCGGCGGTGCAGAATATCGGAGCCTATGGGGTGGAGGTCAAGGACCTGATTCTCGAGGTCGAGGCCATGGACATGACAGACGGGCAGAAACGGATTTTCCCTGCTGCGGACTGCGGTTACGGCTATCGGCGCAGTATCTTCAAGCAGCAGGAGAACAGGAAGTATGTGGTGCTGTCCGTCCTCTTCCGTCTGGGACTCCGTCCGCATTTCAATCTTGGGTACAAGGCTCTGGCCGAGGCTCTCGCAGGCAGGGAAAATGTCTCTCTGAGGGATGTGCGGGAGGCTGTCATGGCCGTGCGTTCCTCAAAGCTTCCGGATCCTTCGGAAACAGGCAGCGCCGGCAGTTTTTTCACCAATCCGGTAGTCTCACGCGACAAGCTCGCGGAGCTGCAGCGGCAGTGGCCCGCAGTTCCGTTCTACGAGGTAAGGGACAATGCCGGTTCTGTCAAGCTCTCCGCCGGCTGGCTCATAGAGCAGAGCGGGTGGAAGGGCCGTTCTCTCGGACGGGCAGGGGTCTGGCCCAGGCAGGCTCTGGTGCTGGTCAATCTCGGAGGTGCCGACGGCCGGGAGATAGTGGCCTTGGCCGATGCCGTCCAGGCCTCTGTCCGCGACCGCTTCGGGGTGGAGCTACGTCCCGAAGTCAATATCATTTGACATCAACATCAATACCATAATATATGAAAACAATGAATATAAGAAGAATAACATCGCCGTCGGATGTCCTGTATGACGGATGTGTGAAAATATACGAGGAGAGTTTTCCCTATGAGGAGCGCCGCGATACGGCTGAGATGACCCGGATGGTCGCGGAGGACAACAGGCTGCATTTCATAGTCTTTTACGGGGAGAGGGAGAAAGACGGCCCCATAGGATTCTTCACTTTCTGGGACTTCGGTCACGGATATCTGTACGGGGAGCATTTCGCAGTGGATCCGTCGCGCCGCGGAGGAGGTACCGGTACGAGGTTCCTGGACTACATCAAGAGCATGGACATACCCATGATTCTGGAGATTGAGATGCCCTCCGAAGCGGATGAGATGACTCTCCGCCGCAAGCTGTTCTACGAGCGTAACGGATTTATCCTTAATCCGTATGAGCATGTCCAGCCGCCCTATCATCCCGATTCGCGTCCAGTGCCCATGAACGTGATGACCTGGCCCTACGTCTTCTCGGGCGAGGAGTACGGGCGGTTCCGCACCGACCAGTTGGAAATCATGCCCGATTGTCGATAGAATCAGGCAGTCTGTCGATTGGAGTTGGAGACGGGGCGGGGCGGAAGTAGCTTTGCGTCAGAAAAAGAACAATGATGGCAAGGCTAATGTTTATATGTTTCATGTTTACGTGTGTGTGTATCCCTGTACGGGCACAGAGTCCGTACGGGGATTCTCTTTGGACTCTCGCAGGATGTCTGGAGTATGCAATGGAACACAACATCCAGCTGAAGCAGACGCGCAACACATATCTTTCAGGGGTTGAGGATACCAAACAGGCACGTGCGGCCATGTTCCCGTCCCTGTCGGCCTCCACTTCGCAGAGCCTGGCCAATTACCCCTCCTCGGATGTGACGGACAACAATATGTACACCGGCTCGTACAATCTCAATGCCAGCATGACCGTCTTCCAGGGAGGAAGCCTCTCCACCGCCCTCAAGCAGCAGAAAGTCCAGAACGAGATGGACCTGCTTTCAGTGGAGGAGACGGCCAATGACATCCGCATAGCCATAGTCCAGGCGTATATGCAGTGCCTCTATGCGGCAGAGGCGGTGAAGGTGAGCCAAAGTACTGCAGAGGCCTCCAAGGCTCTGAAGTGGTTTGAAATTACCGGGAAAGACAGTGCTCAGGAGAGAAAGCCCGGAGCATTGTCCGCAATCTTCGTCAAGACTGATTACAGACTGCTGCGCCTGGAACTGGACGATATCATGTACATCGAGGGACTCAAGGACTATGTCAGAATATGGCTCAGGGACCGTCAGGAACCGGTACTCTCACTCATGAGCATGAAAGCCCTCGAGGAACAGCTGCCTGAGGACAGGTTTGTAAGGGTGCACCGGTCATATATCATCCAGCCTTCCGCCATGTCCTATATCGAGAGGGGAAGAGTAGTCTTCGGCAAGGTGAGGGTGCCGGTGTCGGACACTTACCGCCAGGAACTTCAGGATTTTCTCGAAAAACATTCAATCCTGTTACAGACCAAATGAGAACCTGAGGCCGAATCTCAGGTAGAAATTGAGGGGACGGACCTTGTAGATTGTCTCCAGTTCCGTGCCGTCGTCGAACCAGTAGGCGGCACCGGGCTCCGCGTACAGGCCTATGGCAGGAGTGATGTTGAACTGTATTCCTGCAGTGGCGTTTACGGACCATTGCAGCGGTTTTACGTCCAGTGTTCCCTGCCGTTCTGATCCCAGGGATTCGGAATTGAGGGTGTATCGTGTCGCGGTGCTGCCACCTACGCATTTTTCCATAAGTCCTCCCACCGAGACATATACTCCCAGATAGCGGCTGTCCCAGATGGTATAGTTGACGTTCAGGGGTATGCCGATGTAGTGCATTGTCCTCTCCGAGGTGTAGTAGCTGCTTTCTGAGCCGGATCTGAAAGTGGAGGAAAGCCAGGTGTAGTTTACCCCTGTCTCGAAGCCAAGACCTATGGGCAGACGGTAGCGTACGCTGATGCCTGTAGTTATCGGGAGGCGGTGGCGCGTATCGGATGTTACATCCATTCCCTGGTTGGCTCTCAACATATTGGCCTCAGGATCCACCCACAGGGCCGTTGGACTGGTGGTCATGGCAAGAGGATAGGCTGAGAAACCGGACATGGAGGTGTATCCGTTCTCGCTGGAGCTGGAGCCGGCAGCATTGGTTGCTGAAACACCGATACTGAACATTCCGCGGGCTGCTGAAGACACATTGCTCTCGGCGGACAGCACTCTTCCCTGCGCTTCTGTACTTTTCTCAAGGTCTTTGGAATCGGGACCGTTATTGCTCAACCATTTTATACCTCCGGTCTCTGCTTCCTTCCGGCTGGCGGTTGCTTTTTCATGTACTAGGTAAGTGTTAGCCATGACCTTGTTATTGCTCTCTTCTGCTGTCCGATGCGGCATCAGCGGCCTGCGGATGTCCAGCCCGGTAATCATATGTTTATCTATAATTGGAACCTCTATTTCCGGAAGAGGCTGAATATCTGCCGTAAGGGGTCTGGCTTCCGGTGCGGGCAGGACAGCAGTGGACAGCGGCTCCTCAACTCCTGTCCGGGTATGGGGCGGTATCAGCAGGAATAGAACGACCGCAGCCGCCGCTCCGGCCGTTGCGGCACTCCAGCGAAGTATGCGGATAAACTTGCCGCGTCTGTTCCGGTTCTCGGCGGAAGCTGCCTCGATTCTTTCCCAGAGTCCGTCAGGAGCAGGTTCCTGCCAGCCTTCCATTTTTTCCCTTATATCGTCAAACATCCCTTTCATGCTTATATTCATTTACCATTTTGACCAACATTGTCTTTGCCCTGTGCAGGCATGATGCCGATGTCCCAGGGGCCATGTTCAGGGCGGCCGCTATCTCTTTGTGACTCATCTGCTGGAAGACATAGAGGTTGAACACTGTCCGGTACGGGGCAGGCAGACTCCGTATCATCCTCTGCATCTCCTCCGGCGGAACGGCCCCGACATCTGCCTCTTCCTCATCTGCCGTGTCGTGGACTGTGTCCTTGAGCTCCACGGTGGAGATACGGCCTGAGTTCCGGAGAAATTTCAGGGCGTCATTGACCACAATCCTCGTCATCCAGGCCCTGAGGGAACCTTCCCCTCTGTATCGGAACCCGGCCAGTGAGCCGAATATCTTTACGAAACTCTCCTGCAGGACGTCACGTACATCCTCATCATCGGCCAAGTATCTGGAGCAGACAGCTGTGAGATATCCTATATGGGCTTCGTAGAGGGATTTCATCGCCTGATGGTCTCCCTCTACGGCAGCCCTTATAAGTCTCGTCGCGGAATCCAGTTGTCTGCCAGGTCTCACCGGTTATTTTACGTTGGTAAGGAATGTGGCTCCGCTCTCAATCTTCATCTTTGAAGGAGAGGACATACGGGTGCAGTAGTCGAATTGCGCCGTTCTCTCGTTTCCATCGAAAGACTTCCATCTCAGAGTCAGTTTCACGTTCTCGCCCTGAGTGTCGGGCAGACTGTCCAGACTGAAGGCTACCAGTGCGTCGCCCAGAACGTACGGACCGCTGATGCCGTTTTCTTCCCTCTTATGCCTGAACTCCACCTCATACGGGTCGTCAGGATTGACTCCGGTCAGGAGCGTGAGCCTGTGCATGGTTCCGTATCCTCCAGTGGCAACTCTTACTCTTAGGGTGATATACCCGTCCTCCACTACTGTCATCCAGTCTCCGATCATTTCAACCGGATCGTTGCCGAACAGGCTGTCCACAGTCTTGTCATCGGTGAACGGTTCGGTCTTTTTGGTCAGGATGCTGTCGATGGCGTAGACGTGCACCACCTTGTCATATCCCGGTACGGTGGCCTCAGTCTCCTCGATACTCGTCAAGGCCCTTACTTCTTTGTCCCCGAAAGGAGATTTCTTCAGGTTCTCAGCTACCAGAGTAGTGGAGTCATCCAGCTGCATGTAGAATGTCAGGCTGTCGTCCGGATTCTCGATAGGCTTGACTGTCACTATTGCGTTAGGATAGTAATAGTAGTAATTGTTGTCACCATCCTGATTGCAGGACTGTACTGCTGTCGCAGCGATGGCGAGTCCCGCTGCAGAAATAATCATTTTTGCTGTAGTTTTCATATTTTACTTTGTTTGATGTTCACAAATTAAATCCAATTTCATGCAAAATATTGCAGCAGTCATGATATTTTTTGCATTTTCGGCAAAATTATCTACTTTTGCACTCCATTCATGATTCCCGGTGAGGTGGGTGAGTGGCTTAAACCAGCAGTTTGCTAAACTGCCGTACGGGTTACCGTACCGGGGGTTCGAATCCCCCCCTCTCCGCAACA
>HF990379.1 GCA_000432775.1 Alistipes sp. CAG:831 | reverse complement strand
GGAAAACGGTTCACCTTTGCAACTGGGCCTACGGACTCACGGGCTCATAGGTCTGAAGACCTCACATGTTGCTCATGGTAACTGCAGCGGCTTACGCACTGGATATCAGACTGACCGCAACGGCACCGAATCGCGGGAATCGATGCCGCTGTGGTATGAGGCGGACGGAATAACGGTCTCTGAATGGCCTCTCGGATGTCCGTGGCGAAGGTGCGCGTTCCTTACTCCTTCGAAAGGAGTAGGGATTTCGCGGGAATGCTGCACTCCTTCGGAAGGAGTGCAGAGAAAGTTTACGGCGAAATCGGTTCTCTGGGTATCCGTAGCGAGAGGGCGAGCCCCATACTCCTTCCGAAGGAGTAGGGCAAAGGCGGAAAACAAGACTCCTTCCGAAGGAGTGGGGCAAAGGCGGAAAACACGACTCCTTCCGAAGGAGTGGGGCAAAGGCGGGAAACACGACTCCTCCCGAAGAAGATGTGTAAAAGCCGGACATATGGTACACACAGGAAGGGTTGAAAGCGTAAGGCAATGCACTTATTTGCATAAGGTATAGGAGGATTCTCTCTACCTTACAGGCACATCATGTTTCCGAGCATATTTATTTGGAGAATGGATTTAAAATTTCTACTTTAGCATTATTATATTTAATATTAAAAACAACCAATTTAAACAACCAAGGTATTATGAACGACAGATATGAGTTGAACAAAAATTTAGCTCAGATGCTCAAAGGCGGCGTCATCATGGACGTCACCACACCTGAACAGGCCAAGATTGCAGAACAGGCAGGAGCGGCAGCCGTAATGGCCCTAGAACGGATTCCTGCGGACATACGTGCCGCCGGAGGAGTATCCCGCATGAGCGACCCCAAGATGATCCGCGGTATCCAGAATGCTGTCAGCATACCCGTCATGGCCAAGGTCCGTATCGGACATTTCGTCGAGGCCCAGATTCTCCAGGCTCTGGAGATAGACTACATCGACGAGAGCGAGGTTCTTTCCCCCGCTGACGGAGTCTACCATATAGACAAGACCAAGTTCCGTGTGCCTTTCGTATGCGGCGCGAAGAATCTCGGCGAGGCCCTTCGCCGTATCGCAGAGGGAGCTTCGATGATCCGTACCAAGGGCGAGCCCGGCACCGGTGACGTGATACAGGCCGTAACCCACATGCGCAGCATGATGCGCGACATCCGCCGCCTCCAGGCCCTCCCCGAGGACGAACTGTACAACGAGGCAAAGGAACTGGAAGTTCCCTATGACCTGGTCAAATACGTTCACGAGAACGGCAAACTGCCTGTAGTCAATTTCGCTGCCGGCGGAGTGGCCACACCTGCTGACGCCGCACTCATGATGCAGCTGGGTGCCGAGGGAGTGTTCGTCGGCTCCGGCATCTTCAAGTCCGGTAACCCCGAGAAGAGGGCAAAGGCCATCGTCAACGCCGTGACCAACTACAACGACGCCGCACTGCTGGCCGAGGTATCCACCGACCTGGGCGAGGCCATGGTGGGCATCAACGAGGAGGAGATCACCATTCTGATGGCTGAGAGAGGCAAGTAATCCGTAAAACACAATGCACAGAATAGGCATTTTAGCTCTGCAAGGGGCCTTCCTCGAGCATGCACAGATGTTGGAAGGCCTCGGTGCGGAGCACTTTGAGATACGGCAGCTGAGCGATCTGGAGAAACCGATGGACGGACTCATCCTGCCAGGCGGGGAGAGCACGGCGATGGGCAAGCTGATGGACTGTCTGGACATGCTGCAGCCGCTCAAGGACCTGATCAACGGAGGCCTTCCGGTATTCGGTACCTGCGCAGGCATGATACTGCTGGCAAAGGATCTGGGCGACGAGCCGCGCCGTTTCCTGCAGACCATGGACATCCGCGTATTGCGCAACGCCTACGGCCGGCAGCTCGGAAGTTTCTTCACCCGCAGCACCTTCGCAGAGATGGAGGACATACCGATGACCTTTATCCGCGCCCCTTACATAGAGAAAGTCACAGCTCCCGACGTAGAGGTCCTGGCGACAGTGGACGGCCATATCGTAGCCGCCCGCCAGCGCAATATGCTCGCCACCTCCTTCCACCCGGAGCTCAACGATGACCGGCGCATACACCGCTGGTTCATAGAGCATCTGATCGAAAAGCCGGAATAATCCTCCGGCTTTTATTACTTATTTCAACGCAATGGGCAACATTACAATCCGACTGGAACAGACATCCGATTACCGTGAGACAGAAGAGGTCGTAAGGGAGGCCTTCTGGAACGTCTATTCGCCCGGATGCACTGAGCACTACCTGCTGCACACTATGCGCGGGTCATCCGACTTCGTACGGGAACTGGACTTCGTCGCCGAGTCGGGCGGCAGAATCATAGGAGCAGCCGTTTCTCAGAAAGGGTATATCCTTGGCGACGACGGCAACCGGTACGGAGTTCTGACACTGGGTCCCATAGCCGTGCTGCCGTCTTTCCAGCACCGGGGAACCGGACGGGCGCTGATAGAGCGCACCCGTGCAGCCGCTGCGGACAAGGGATACCGCGCCATCCTGCTCTGCGGAGACCCTGAATACTACCGGAATGTCGGTTTCACCGCCGCGGAGCACTACGGAATACGCACGTCCGGGAACAGATACGCGGCCGCCCTGCACGCATGTCCGCTATACAGGAACGCACTGCAGGGACTTGCCGGACGATACTTCGAGGACGACATCTATCTTGTAGACGAGACCAAGGCTGCACTGTTCGACAAGCAGTTCCCGCCCAAAGAGATGCTCTCGGGCACTCCATCACAGCAGCGTTTCAAGGAAGTTTCCGCCATGGTGAAAGAATATCCCGGAAAATATTTCTGAGAAATTTGTATATTCGCAAAGTAAAAACCTAAGAAAAGCCTATCGAATATGCAGACACTGTCCGACATCATCGCTTCCATCGCCTCTTTCCTGTGGGGATGGCCGCTCATCATCCTGCTTCTCGGAACCCATATTTACCTGACAATAAGACTCAGATTCCCCCAGCTGAAAATATTCAAGGCCATCAGGCTGTCTGTGACCAAGGACAAGACCGAACACGGGGATGTAAGCCAGTTCGGGGCGCTTGCCACGGCACTGGCGGCTACCATCGGCACCGGCAATATCGTGGGAGTGGCCACGGCCATCACCCTCGGAGGCCCGGGCGCCGTGCTGTGGTGCTGGCTCACCGGCGTGTTCGGCATGGCCACCAAATATTCGGAAGCCCTGCTCGCCGTCAAGTACAGGGTCAGGATCAAGAAGGACGGGCACATCCTCGGCGGCCCGATGTATGCTCTCGAACGCGGTCTGAAGGCCAAATGGCTGGGCGTGCTTTTTGCCGTCTTCGCCGTCGTGGCCTCGTTCGGTATAGGCAACATGGTACAGTCCAACGCCATCTCCATGCTTCTGGACGAGAACCTCAGCATTCCCCCGGTCGTGACCGGCATAATCATAACCGTGCTTACCGCACTGGTGGTGCTGTTCGGCATCAAGGGCATCGCCAAAGTATGCACATGGCTCGTACCGTTCATGGCCCTCTTCTACATCATAGGCTGCATTATCATCCTGTGCGTCAACTTCGAGTACCTCGGAGAGACCATCAGGGTCATAGTCACCTCCGCCTTTTCGCCTCAGGCAGCAGGCGGCGGATTCGTAGGCTCGACCATCATGACCGCCTGCCGTTTCGGTATCGCCCGCGGCCTCTTTTCCAATGAGTCCGGCCTCGGCTCAGCCCCTATCGCAGCCGCAGCGGCCCAGACCCGCAACCCTGTCCGCCAGGCCCTTGTGTCCTCCACCGGAACTTTCTGGGATACGGTCGTGGTATGCGCCATGACAGGACTCGTACTGGTCAGCTGCGTCATTGCCCCCAACGGCATAGACTCCGCAAGCGAGACCCTGACGACCCAGGCCTTCGGCATCATACCGGTAGCCGGACCGATTATCCTCAGCGTCGGCATTGTAACCTTCGCCTTCTCCACCATCCTCGGCTGGTCCTACTACGGCGAGCGCTGCATCGAGTACCTCGGAGGCCGCAAGGCTACATTTGTCTACCGCATCCTCTTCATCATCGGCATTTTCATAGGAGCCGTAGCCAACCTGTCGATAGTCTGGAACCTCGCCGACATGATGAACGCCCTGATGGCCATCCCGAACCTCATTTCCCTGCTCCTGCTCTCCGGAGTCCTCGTCAAGGAAACCCGCTACTACCTCTGGGAGAAGCGGCTCGACGAATACTCCAAGGACGAAATCCCGACAATAGATAAATAATTATATATTTGCAGCCGCTTAAGACTGCTGACATGATAAAGG
Source organism: Alistipes sp. CAG:831 (assembly GCA_000432775.1). GTDB lineage: Bacteria > Bacteroidota > Bacteroidia > Bacteroidales > UBA932 > Coprenecus. Next base: position 29,888 of record HF990379.1, on the reverse strand, counting down.
CACTGTTTTTCGACATAGACGGCACACTGGTAAGTTTCAAGACTCATTCGGTGCCGGCATCCACTGTGGAGGCGCTGACCGCTGCGCACGAGAGAGGTGTGAGAATATTCATCTCCACCGGCCGGCCGGCACCGCTTATCAACAATCTCGACCCGATAGAGCACCTCATCGACGGCTACATCACTGTCAACGGCGCTATCTGCACCGTCGGCGGGGAGACCATATCACGCACCCCCATTGACCCCGAGGACGTCAGGACCATCATCGGTGCCGCAGACAGCTGGGGCATCCCGACGCTGATCGTGGGCGAAGACCGGGCGATAGTACACAACCACCGCCCGATCGTAGACCGGATATTCGGCCAGATGCTGGATATCAAAGGGCTGGACATGCACACCTCTACGGAGGAAATGCTCTCCCGCCCCATTTACCAGCTGACCCCATTCTTCGACGAAGGGCAGGAAGCAGCCGTGGATCCGCTGCTCAGGCATGCCGAGTCGGCCCGCTGGTGCCCATATTTTTCCGATGTGATATCCTCGGACGCCGACAAAGGCCGCGGCATGGAGATAATCGCCGGACATACAGGCATAGAGCTGTCTGAGTGCATGGCATTCGGAGACGGAGGCAACGACATATCCATCCTGCGCCGGGCCGGAACAGGGGTGGCCATGGGCAATGCGGGGGTAACTGTCAAGAACGCCGCCGACTACGTAACGGACAGCATCGACAGCGACGGAGTCTCCAGGGCTCTCAGACATTTCGGCATCATAGCATAACTTTCAGAGAACAAGGCAAAGACAATGGACAACAAAAAAGATTTCGCAAAAGTGTTCATGATTGCCGGAAGCGAGCCACTCGGCTGCTGCGGCATTCAGGCAGACATCAAGGCAGTATCGGCATGCGGAGGATTCGCAGCCGGAGCCACCACCCTTCTGGTGGACATGAATACCACCCATGTCAAGGGCATCCACACCATCCCTGTGGACATCATACTGAACCAGAGCCGGGACTTCCTGGACGATGTGGGAGCTGACTGCATCAAGACAGGCATGCTCTACGAGAAGCAGATAGTGGAGGCAGTGGCCGGCCTGCTGCGGGAGTATCCCGACGTGCCGAAGGTCATCGACCCGGTGATGGTAGACTCGGGCGGCAGGGCCCTCATCCAGCAGGAATCCATAGACGCCTACCGCAAGCTGCTTTTCCCCCAGGCCGAGATCATCACCCCCAACATCCACGAGGCCCGCGTGCTGGCCGGCGAGACCATCACCCTCGACAACGTGGACAGGCTCATCCGGAAGATATCGGAGGCCGGCTGTTCTGTGATCATCAAGTCGATACCCGACGGGGAAAACCTCATCGACGTGCTCTACAACCGCCGCAACGACACCGTCAGACGTTTCTCCAAGCGCCATATAGACACCCGCAACGTCAACGGCACAGGCGACACATTCGGCTCGGCAATAGCCACTTACATTGCGAGAAAGTACGACCTCGACGCAGCTGTGGAAAGGGCGGAGATATTCATCAACGAATCCATATTCAACGGCTCCTGCTACCGCTTCGGACCCGGCTACGGTCCCGTCCACCCCTTCTACCGCACTGTAGACTTCTTCGAGAAGGAAGACAGAAGCTACTCCTTGAAATAAAGCCTCTTGACCCTGCGGGAGATGCTAGTGAGCACCTCGTAGGGGATAGTTCCGAGCTTGTCGGAGATTTCGGTCACAGGTATGTCACGGCCGAATATCTCCACCTCGTCCCCGACCCTGGCTCCGGTGCCGGTCACATCCAGCATGCAGGCATCCATACAGATATTGCCTACCACCGGCACCCTCTGCCCGCGGACCATCATCTCCCCTACCCCGCAGCTCAGATGACGGTCCAGTCCGTCGGCATAGCCCACCGGAATCACCGCGATATCCGAATCCCGCGTCACCCGGCCCTTCCGTCCGTACCCCACCGTCTGCTCCGGAGTAATCCTGCGGATTGAGGCGATATGCGTCTTGAACGAGCTTACAGGCTCCAGCCCGGGCAGCGGCCCGATACCGTACAGCCCTATGCCGAGCCGCACCATGTCAAAGGCATACTGCGGAAAGCGCTCTATACCGGCACTATTGAGTATATGTCTGAGAATCCTGTAGGGGAAATGCGGCTGCACCATCCCCGTCATCTCCTCGAAAAGACGTATCTGCCCGAGGGTAAAATCATCCTCTGCCGGATCGTCAGCCGCCGCCAGATGTGAGAACATACTCCGCAGCATCAAGGTCCTGCGCCCTTTCATAAAATCCAGCAACTCAGGAATATCCCGCTTATCCAGACCGGAGCGGTTCATCCCGGTATTGAGCTTCAGATGCACGGGATAATTCTCCACCCCTCCGCGGGCAAGCACAGCCTCGAAGTCCCGCAGCAGTCTCAGCGAATAGATCTCAGGCTCCAGGGAGAATTCAATCATCTGGTCAAATGCCTCCGGCTCGGGGTTCATCACCGCTATCGGCACGGTAATGCCCTTGGAACGCAGCTCCACCCCCTCGTCCGCGTATGCCACCATCAGGTAATCCGCCCCGCAGTACTGCAGCTGGGCCGCTATCTCACCGGCTCCGCTGCCGTAGGAGAAGGCCTTGACCATCACGGCCAGCCTCGTCCCGCGCGGTACCCGGTTGCGGAAAAGGTTGAAATTCCGGGACAATGCATCCAGGTCCACCTCCAGCACCGTGGTATGCGACTGACGGGCCAGGAAGCTGCCGATATACTCGAAACGGAACTTTCTCGCCCCCTTTATAAGGATGTCCATATCGCGGAAATCATCCCTGCGCTCATTGGCAAGAAAATCCTCAGTCGACCCGTAAAACCGCTTTTGCGGTATACTGTCGAAGAGGCCGCGGAGAGCGCTCAGGCACGGACCGACTCCGATGAAAAGCCGCACTCCGGATTTCTCCAGCATCTGCGCCACCTGCCGGTAGAGCTGTTCCGCCCTTCCGCCCACATCCACGAAATCGGAAAGTATCACCACCTTCGGCCGGGTCGAGTCCTGATGGGACAGGGTACCCAGCGCTATCGCGAACGAAGCCGGATCAGAGTTATAATAATCCTTTATCAATGTACTGCCCTCCACACCCTCGCGTATCTCCATCCGCATGGCAACCGGCTGCAGGTCCGAGACCCTAGGAGCCAGCTGCGCCAGGGTGTAGCCGTGGAAAAGCATGAATGTAACTGCCGTCATACAGTTCTCAAAGGAGGCCTCGTCGGCAAACGGGATATGCAGCGTCCCTCTGTCGGATGCCGCATCCTCCCCGTGGCGGAACTCCACATCCACCTCCCTGCCGGAAAGGGACATGCTGGTGCCGAGCACCCGGACATCCGCCTCAGAAGATCCGCCCCATAGACAGAGGGCGGTCTGCGGCCCGCATTGTTCCTTTATTATCCGCGCGGGCATACCCTCCCGGCATATCACCGCACGGCAGCCTGCAAACAGCCGGGCCTTCTCCCGCATTTTCTCTTCCATCGAAGGGAAATTCTCCCCGTGCGCCTCTCCCAGATGGGTGAATACCCCGATATCCGGACGGATAATCCGGTGCAGGCGGGCCATCTCCCCGGGACGGGACATTCCGGCCTCTATCAGGGCAATACGGCAATCGGACGTGACCTCCAGAAGCGAGAGGGGCACCCCGACCTGCGAGTTGTAGCTGCGGGGGCTGCGGCTGACAGGGACATCCTCCCCGACGAGCTGGGCTATCCACTCCTTGACTACGGTCTTGCCGTTGCTGCCGGTAATGGCCGTAACCTCCGTCTGCGGCATATCCTGACGGCGGTGACGGGCTGCCGCGGACTGGAGAGCCTCCAGAGTATCGTCCACATAAAGTATTGAGGCGTCTTTCAGGGATTCGAATGCGGGACGGCGCTCGCTCAGCACAAAATGCCTTACTCCGCGGTCATACAGCCGCACCACATAGTCATGCCCGTCATTGTTCTCGCCCTTCAGGGCATAGAAAACAGTCTCTTCGGGACGGGTTACCGAACGGCTGTCTACGGATACTGTCATGATACTGCTTTTTGCAGCGCAAATTTAATGCTTTTTCCGGAAGACTATCCGAAGACCGACTAAGAATATCAAGCCCCTGAAACACAGTTCTATGCACATAGCAGTCCAGACTCCCGCCAGTCCCATGGAGGGTGCCAGCAGCCAGGCCAGGGAGAGGCGCACGGCCCAGATACTGAAGAAGTTCATCAGACATGGAGCGATCGTATTGCCCATACCTACGAATACACTGTAGGCTACAATGGAGGCCGCGAACATCGGTTCGGCGAAGGCCTCGATGCGCAAGGCCTGGATTCCGAGGCGCAGCACCTCCGGCTCCTGCGTCATGGTGCCCATCATGAAAGGCGCTCCGATGTACATGACCGCTCCCATCACCCCCATCACGGCCATTCCCATCAGCACCGTGATGCGGGCAAACCGGCGGGTAAGATCCCTGCGGCCGGCCCCGTAGCTCTGGCCGACAAGCGTAGTGGCGGCATCCGCAATCCCGCACCCCGGCATATAGCACAGACTCTCAGCGGTGATGGCAAAAGAATTGGCCGCTATAGCGAAAATACCCAACGGAGCCACTATGACAGTCGTCATGATCTGCGCTCCGCAGATAACCGTATGCTCCACAGCCATGGGAAGTCCGATACGCAAGGCCATCTTCAGCACCGGTCCGGTCGGCCGGAAACTGCCCCTCTCCCCTTTCAGCCGCAGATGACCGGAACGGCGCAGCAGATAAAAGAGCATCAGGGAAGCCGCAGTAAGCTCCGCCAGTCCCGTACCCAGGGCCGCTCCCTCCACGCCCCATCCGGCACCGGGCATCCGGAAAGTCTGCCCGAGAACGGTAATATCGCGGGTAGGGAAAATCAGGAAAAAATTGAAAACCACGTCCAGCAGGCACATCAGCACACTCAGCAGACTGGGAACCTTCATGTTCCCGCTGCTCCGCAACATCCCGGCGGCGAGAACGTAAATCTGGAAAACGGGGAGAAACGCCGAATATATCAGAAAATACAGCGAGGCGTCCCGCACTATCCCGGGGTCTCCGCCTATCCACACCGGCAGGGGACCGCTCACCGCCATACCCGTACAGCCCCAGATAAGACCGAAAAGACCGACCGTCACCAGAGCCTGGCGGAGAATAGACCTGGCACGGACCATTTTCCCCGCCCCTATCGCATGGGCGACCTGGACAGTAAAGCCTGTCGACACAGCCGTACACGTACCGCTGAAGAGCCATGTCGTCGTGGACACCAGGCCGATAGAGGCTGCCGGACCGGCACCCAGGCTGCCCACCATGGCCGCGTCGATGTACTGCATCATGATGGAAGACAGCTGCGCCAGCACAGCCGGCACACTCAGCATCAGGGCAAGCCGCAGCTGCTGCCCGGTAGACATGGGCAGCCCCCCGCGGATTCTCGCGAGCAGATCGTCGGCGACTATTCTTCCTATTGCCATAACAGCGGCAAATATAGCAGAATATATTTCTTGGGGAAGTACCTATTTTACGGATTTTACGGAATTTTTCCGTTTTTTATTACACCGGCCCTGCCGAATATACTGCCGTTGCATTTCGGCGATGCAAATAAATTTGCTCTGCTCTCGGCTTCTGCGTATATTAGGCCCGTAATTTTAATTAACTGACCGAAAATGAAAACAACCCTTCTATCCGCCCTGGCACTGTCCCTGCTCCTCACCTGCTCATGCACAGCCTCACCTGAAAAGACCGCAGACAGCAACACCGTAGTAGGCATTTCCTGCGCCGTGACTGACAACAACTCCCGAATAGGCCGCAAATACAGCGAGGCCGTCATCAAGGCCGGAGGCATCCCGTTCCTGCTTCCGGTCACAGAGGACACCGCTGCGCTCTCCGCCATGCTGGACGAAATAGACGCCCTCATCCTGACCGGAGGCGAGGATCTGAATCCGGCCATCTACGGAGAAGAGCCCCATCCGGAACTCGGCACTGTCGACACCCTGCGCGACGGCTATGACCTGTACCTGGTCCGTACTGCTGCCGCACGCGGTATTCCCATACTGGGAATCTGCCGGGGAGAGCAGTTGATCAACATAGCCTTCGGAGGTACCCTCTACCAGGACATCCCCACACAGAAACCGTCTGAGACCGACCACTACCAGTCCTTCACCAACCTCAGGCCCATCCACCCCGTCCGCCCTGTAGAAGGCACATGGCTGGCAGAGATAGCCGGCACCGGGGAATACATGGTCAACTCCACCCACCACCAGTCCGCCAAGGACATAGCCCCCGGATTCAGAGTCGCAGCCTGGTCTCCGGCCGACTCCATCGTAGAAGCTCTCGAATGCATTGACGGCCGCCCGATCTGGGGCGTACAGTTCCATCCCGAAGGCCTGACAGCCGGAGGTGACACCACAGCCCTCAACATCTTCAAATTCATAGTGTCCAAGGGCCGCGAACACCGCGACAGGCACTGACCTGACAGCACGCAGCCAACAGCCCCCTACCGTCCCGCCCCATGCCGCACAGATTTTCTTCCACATTTTTTAAAGAAAATTTTGCAAATTCCGAAATAACCCTTACTTTTGCGCTCCCAAACCAAACAAAGGTTTCGGACAGACATGGTGCCATAGCTCAGTTGGTAGAGCAAAGGACTGAAAATCCTTGTGTCCCTGGTTCGATTCCCGGTGGCACCACTTGAAAACAAAGCAGTTAGAGTTAATCTGGCTGCTTTTTTGTTTCCGGATGTGGTTCTGATGCTGTTAACTGGGCCTCTGCAAGGTATGCGTCTGAGTATAAACAATACGCTCATGTTCGCTCAACGAGATTTTGTCGGGCAGGAAGCATTCTAGTTACCCCCCTTGTCGTCAGACACTTACATTCCAAGTCCCCTGCCGTAAGCGATTTCAAACGGCTTACGGCATTGCCTTGAAAAACGAACATTCTGCGTTTCAACAACTTAACGCATCTGTTTCCTCCCCGACAAAATTTAGTTCAGTAGCATGAATTAGGCAACGTTGAATAGGCCGGCTGCCACTAGCGCCAATTTATTCCCCCACGAAGAAATCCAGACTGATTCCACGTCCGGAAGAAGAATATTCGGGATATTTTGCTAAATTAGCGATGATAATCCAGAAAGACAAAAGACGAAGACTAAGGCATAGAAAGGAAGATGAAGTATGCAGATGTGATCATACCGCTTAAGTTCAGGGACTCCATAACCTACTCGGTTCCGCAGGAGCTGGAAGGGAAAGTGGCAGTGGGCAGTCTCGTGAGGGTGACGGTGGTAGGCAGGGCCTATACGGCGGTAGTGCTGAGGGTGAAAGACGAGCCGGAGTTCGACATTTCGAAGATAAAACCGATCAAGGAGTTAATCAATTTTCCACCGGTGACGCAGGCCAATATGGACTTTCTCCGGCAGGTGGCATCATACTACATGTGCTCGCTGGGGGAGGTATTCCGCTTCGCTGCCCCCTCTACGGTCAAGGTCCTCAAGCACCAGAAACAGAAGGGAATACCCGGAGGTGGAGAACCTCCGGCAGGACAATCCGACAGTGCCACCGGCTCCGTGAAGGCATCCGGTACAGACTGTCTGGAACCCTTAGGCAGCCCGGGACATTCTGCGGACATTGAACCGGCAGGCCTCTATGACCGTCCGGGACATTCCGCAGTCATTGAACCGACAGCCCTTCCAGTCCTATCTCCGGAACAGACAACGGCAATAGAGCATATCCGCTCACATTTTACCGCCGGCCGCAATGTCCTCCTGCACGGAGTCACGGGCTCTGGCAAGACCGAGATATACATAACTCTGGCGGCCGAATGTCTCAAAAAAGGGCAGAACGTACTATACCTCGTCCCGGAGATAGCCGTCAGCCGTCAGATACAGAGCCGCCTGGCCGTACATTTTCCGGACAGTCTCCTCGTATACCACTCCAAGCAGACGGCACCGCACAGGCGCGAGGTCTACAGCAGGGTGGCATCCGATGCAGAGCCGTATATAGTCCTGGGCCTGCGCTCCGCCCTCTTTCTGCCTCACGACAGGCTGGGTCTCATCATCGTGGACGAAGAGCACGACCAGTCCTACAAGCAGACGGACCAGGCTCCGCGCTATCACGGCCGGGATACCGCTCTGATGCTGGGCCGGATTCAGGGTTGCCCGGTACTTCTCGGCTCCGCCACCCCGTCGTTCGAAAGCCTGTACAATGTGCGCGCAGGCAGACTGGAATACGTTCCCCTCACCCACCGCTACTTCGAGGGCGGCGGCAGCACCGTCACGATAGTGGACATGCCCCTGCAGAGACGCAGGAACGCAGTGAAGGGCTCGTTTTCCCTACCCCTGCTCAAGGCCATAACAACCCGTCTGGAACGGCATGAGCAGGTGCTTGTTTTCCGTTCCCGAAGGGCCTACGCATCGGCCATGGAATGTCCTGACTGCGGTTTCATCCTCCGCTGCCCTTCCTGCAACATTCCGATGAGCTACCATAAGTTCAGCCACAGTCTGAGCTGTCACTGGTGCGGATATTCGGAGCCGGCCCCGGCAGCCTGCCCCCAGTGCGGGAAGGGCCCCATGAGCCTCCTGGGAGACGGCACCGAGAAGATAGAGGAAGAGCTGCGGACATTCTTCCCCGAAGCCCGCATAGAGCGCTTCGACGCAGACACAACAAAGGACAAGAAGGAGGAATCCAGGATCCTCAAACAATTCTCCGAAGGGAAAACGGATATTCTCGTCGGCACCCAGATGATATCCAAGGGCTTCGACTTCAAACACCTGACCCTTACGGCCGTGCTCAAGGCCGAGGCCGTGACCTCCGTTTTCGACTTCAGGGCAGACGAGAGGGCCCTCCAGCTGCTCCTGCAGTTCATGGGCAGGGCCGGCCGCAGGGATACTCCGGGCGAAATGATCATCCAGACCAGCCGGGCGGACCACCCGGTCTTCCGTATGCTCCGGCTCCCGGAGGAGGGGGACCTCCAGGCCCTGATGGAGGAAAGGCGGGAATTCGGCTATCCTCCTTTTTCCAGAATCATCCGGCTGCTGCTCAAGTCCCAGGACAAAGAGAAACTGGATATTCTGGCCAAAGAGGTATCTGGGATCTTGGTAAACAGCGGATTCCGGGACATCTGCGGTCCCGCTGCCCCGCCGTTCGAGAAGATCTCAGGGGAATTCGTGCTACAGTTCATGATCAAGACGGACCGCAGCCGGAACTGGACTCAGGCCAAAGAAAGGCTCTACAGCCGGCTGCGCCGCATCCCGTCCTCGGAAATAACTATAGACGTAGACCCCGTATAAAAATAAATAAAGGGCCGGTATCCCCTAATCCCGACCCTTTATGAAATTTTTCACAGTTTTAATAGAACTGATATATTTTAAATGTTCGTTTAAAAATTACTTTCAGTCAGAACACTAAACTTTTATGTTTTAATTTGTTTTTTACTCTATTTAACTGTAACTTTGCTTAAACTTTAAACGAACCTTTATAACCCATCCCTAACCTCATTTTCTTCGGAAGTTCCTCCGGCATTTTCGGGTCAGTAGAAATTCAGCGGAGACACGCATGTAGGTTTGCAATCCGGGGAAAAACTTTTTATCGACGACCCTCTGGGATTTGCTGTGCACAGTTTGATTCCAAGGCAGCCCGGAAGGTGCCGACGAAAGCAGCGTTTCATCGGCACCTTCCGGTTACACGTGATGCGGTGCAGTGTTGAATGGCATTGGCTGTGAGCCGGTCTGTCGCAGCTCCACAAATTCATTGCATCCGTTTTGTCGACCAAAGTGCAATTCAGGTAACAGTAGAAATTTATAATGACTATCCGCAAAATTTATCCACGAGGAAATTCTACTGACAAGTGAAAAACGTCAGAAATCAGATGCTTTCAGTGCAGAAACCGTATGCCGATCCGTCCATCACCGCCTTCTGAGCATCCTCTCGCGGTACTGCTGCGGAGACATCCCGTGTTTCTTGGAAAAAGCACGGCGGAAAGTGGAGACCGAGTTGAATCCGGACATCTCGGCCAGCTGCTCGACCGACCAGTGTCCGGAAGACTCCGAAAGCAGCCGCTCTGCCTCGGATATCCGATGCGAGTTGATGTAATCGTAGAATGTAGTGCCGACCTCCTGGTTGAGATAATTGGACAGCGTGGTTCGGTTGGTACCCAGCTCTGCCGCCAGTTCCGAGAGGGTGAGACGGGGAGAGCGGATAAAATAGCCGTTCGAGGCCAGTTCGCTCAGCTTCCTGGCGAAGTTATATGAGACGACCGTGGACGGCAGCTCTGGCTGGGAAGGCAGCGGATCTGCCCAGTGGTCCTGTCCGGTCTGAGGCACGAAGTAATAAGTATTGTAAGCTACTATTCCCCAACTTACTGAAAGGGAGATGTAATAAACGGCATCCAGAACATAGTCCAGCCTGACCGACAGGAAAGTCCACAGCACCAGATTAGGCAGGAACAATGCTATGCTCACCCACATCCAGCGTATATCCATATGCGTGATATTGGAGCAGTTGTCCAGGAGTCTGCGCCTGTACTTCACGGTCATTCTCAGCACCAAGCACAGACATGCTGCGGAGAATACCAGGGCAAACAGAGTCTGTAGACTGAATATCCACTCGTACGGCCATATCGCGTACAGGATGGTCATGCCGACAAAGGGGAAAAACAGAAACAGAAGCCTGAGGGCAGTGATACATCCGGGCGAGATAACTTCGAAAGCATAGACCACATAGAGAGGAACGGCCCAGTTGTCCACTGAAAGCAGTACTCTGTAGATATAGCTGTCAGCAGCAACGTAAGGAAGCAGATACACTATGTCCTTGACTATATATGCAGCATATACGGCAAGGATTATGCCCGTAATGACTCTCAGCCTGTTCTTCTTGAATACACAGAGATACAGAGCCGCTGTCAGTCCGAAAAGACCGGCCGCTATACCCTGAATCAGCACTGTCACTTCCCGCAACATCCTCCTGCCTATTTGAAATCCCTGCCGACCACCACTCTGAGTGCCCCGGGCAGAACCTCCAGACTCATAGGTGTAGTTCCCACCACCTCGCCGTCAATCTCCACCCTGTCAGGCTTCCGCGAGATCACACAGACCCTTGATGCCGTCGTATGTGAAACTTCCCTGATCCGGTATATCGTTCCCTTAAAGAGCTGTTTGAACATCAGGAGGAACTTGATCTTGGACACCTTTCTGGCCACCATCACATTGACCAGCCCGTCGTCAGCAACTGCATCCGGCACCTGTATCATTCCTCCGCCGCTGTATCTGCCTATCCCGAAAGCTATCGAGAACATTTTTCCGGAGAAAAAGTTCCTGCCGTCCACCACCACCTTTGTAGGATTGCTCGTGCGGCTGACCAGGGCCTTTAAAGCGGCCTTTACGTATGCCAGGTCCCCTGATTTCCCCTTGTCCTTGGAAGCATTGCACCTATAACATATATTGGCGTCCAGTCCCACTCCGGCCACATTCACCATATACCTTGCATTCCTCACGCCTGCCTGGGAATACTCCACACGGGCCACATCCTGCATCACTGTCCGTCCCTCCATAACTGTCTCTATCGCCTTGCCGTAGTCCTTGGGGATCCTATACATCCTGGTCCAGTCATTGGCCGAGCCGGCCGGAAGCACCGCCAGGGTTATCTCACTGACCGGAACCTCCTTCTGATAGAATATACCGTTGACTATCTCATGGAGAGTCCCGTCGCCTCCCACCGATATGAAGTTGCGGAAACCGCGCTTGAGGGAATATATGACCAGTTCGACTGCATGATAACGGTGGGTAGTAAACACTTCCTCGAATGAGAATCCTCTATCTTTCAACATATTGGACAGCAGAGGCCACTCTCTGGCGACCCTGCCTCCCCCGGCATTTGGGTTAATTACCGCAATCCATGAACTGTCACTCATCTGTTTTTATAAAAATTTTCGCGAAAATAATATTAATTATCGGTTGGATGAAAAGAATTTCTAATTTTGCAAATTCGCTTAAATGATGTTTATGGGTAAAATTATTGCTATCGCCAATCAGAAAGGAGGTGTCGGAAAGACCACCACATCCATTAATCTCGCTGCGTCTCTGGCTGTTCTGGAGAAAAAGACACTTCTCATAGATGCGGATCCACAGGCCAACACCACGTCAGGGCTCGATTTCGACCCGGATCAGGACAACGGCAACACTCTCTACGAGGTCCTGATAGGCCAGAAAAGGATATCCGAAGTAACATTGGACACAGAGATCAAGGATCTCAAGATCGTGCCTTCCCACATCAATCTGGTAGGCGCAGAGATAGAGCTGCTCCACGAGGAGAACAAGGAAATGGCCATGAGAGAGGCCATAAGCGAAGTTCTGGACCAGTATGAGTACGTCATCATAGACTGCCCCCCGTCGCTGGGACTGATCACGGTCAACGGACTGACTGCCGCAGATTCGGTCATCATTCCGGTACAGACCGAGTTCTTCGCCCTCGAGGGCCTGAGCAAGCTGCTCAACACCATAAAGCTCATCCAGACCCAGCTCAACCCCGCACTGAAGATCGAGGGTTTCCTTCTGACCATGTATGACGGCCGTCTGAGACTGGCCAACCAGGTAGTGGAGGATGTCCGCCATCACTTCGGGAACATGGTGTTCAACACCATTATTCAGCGCAACGTCCGTCTCAGCGAGGCCCCCTCGCACGGAAAGCCGGTAATCCTGTACGACGCCATATCCGCCGGAACCAACAACTACCTCAACCTGGCCAAGGAGATAATCGCTAAAAACTCATAATAAACCATGTCAAATAAAAGAGCAGCACTAGGCAAGGGACTCGGAGCCCTGATTTCCGGACTGGACCAGGCAGGCACCGTCCCTGCCACAGGCACAGGAGCAGTACCGGCCCGTACTCCGGCTCCGGCACTGGCCTCCATCTGCGAGATACCCATAGACAAGATCTCGGCAAATCCCTACCAGCCCCGCAGCAATTTCGACGAGGAGGCTCTCGCGGAGTTGACCGACTCCATCCGCCAGTTGGGCATCATACAGCCCATCACTGTCCGGAAAACAGGCCTTCACTATCAGATTATCAGTGGCGAGCGCAGGTTCAAGGCTGCAAGTGCCGCCGGTCTTAAGACCATCCCCGCCTACATCAAGGACACCGATGACCAGGGCATGCTGGAGATGGCGATTGTGGAGAACATACAGAGGGAGGACCTGGACGCCATAGAGGTCGCTCTGAGTTTCCAGAGGCTCATCGACGAATGTCATCTGACTCAGGAATCCATGGCCGACAAAGTTGGCAAGAAACGTGCTACGGTCACCAACTACCTACGTCTGCTGAAACTGCCGGCCGAGATTCAGGTATGCATCCGCGACGGAAAGATATCCATGGGGCATGCCAAGGCAATACTCTCCCTTACCGAACCCGAAGCCCAGCTGGGCCTCTGCGACGAGATAGTACGCAAGGGACTGTCAGTAAGAGCCGCCGAGGCCAAGGCGCAGTCCATCCTCAAGAAAGCCTCCGCTCCCGCGCAGGATAATACCGGAGAAGAAGAGAAACCCTCGCCAGAGCTTCCGGACACATACTACAGAGTACTAGAACTCGTCGGAAAATATTTTGGAAACAATGTAAGTCTCAAAAGATCAGAGCAAGGGAAGGGCAGCATCACCATACAGTTCTCCTCTGATGCGGAAGTGGAATCATTTTTGAAAGCGATTGAGGGCATTAACTGAAAAATAAAGGAAAACAGGTGCGGAAGACAGTTTTAATAGCATTGCTGCTGATTCTCATTCCCGCAGGCAGGCTGTCGGCTCAGTTCGCCACAGGCCAGCAGGGGAGCGGTACACAGTCATCCGGCAGCACGTCGGACAGCACCACATACTCTTCCTATACCCTCAAACGGTATTTCAACTCACTCTCCCACAGGGACACAATGGCCATCGGCTGGATGCTCGGAGGCTCAGTGATACTTCCCGGAACAGCCCAGATATACAACAAGGACTACTGGAAACTGCCAGTCATCTACGCCGGCATAGGAGGAATGCTGGGCGGAGGCATCTACTACAACTCCCAGTTCAAGAAGACAGGAAGCGAATCGGACCGCCTGGCCCGCAACCTATTCTTCATAGGCGCAGCCGTTTTCTACTGGGGCCAGATGCTGGACGGAGCCGTCTGCTACAAGTCCTACCGGGACCATCTTCCGGGCAGAGCCACCATCTATTCCGCCCTGCTGCCAGGACTGGGACAGATCTATAACAAGGAATATTGGAAACTGCCTATCTACTACGGCGGACTGGCGGCCGCGGGCTATTTCTGGTATTACAATGACCTTCAGTACAAAAGATTTCAAAGCGATTACAGGGAGGCCACCTCTGCCAACGGCAACTACGAGGGGAGCCTGTCAGTGGACAATCTCCAGTACTACAGGGACTATTACCGGCGGTACAGGGACTATTCAATAGTAGCGACAGTAGTCATATACCTGCTTCAGGTAATTGACGCAGACGTATTCGCCACCATGAGCGAGTTCGATGTCAACCAGAATATCAGCATGAATGTCGAGCCAGCCATAATCGAGCCGCTCAACTACGAGTTCACCACCAACTACGCCTCCGTGGTCCCTGCCGGAAGTGCCGTGGGCGTACAGATGAAATTTAAATTTTAGCAGAACAAGATGAAGAGATTACTGACACTGTTACTCATGTCTTTTACGGCCTTGTCCCTGGCCGCCATGACCGACGGTCCTGAGAAGGACGTCAAGCCGGCTAAGGACAGGCACAAATACACCATCACCCTTAAAGCCGACAACACTACCAGGAAGAGCCTGCTGAGACAGAGAGACTCCCTGCTCAGAGCCAATGCCCTGCTGCAGATGCAGCTCGACAGCCTGTGGCTGGCCAATGAGGCCCTGGCCATGGAGGACGTCCAGGCCGGCGGGAGCGACACTGTCAGCTACGGATTCATAGAGGCCACGGGCCTGGACAGGTTCGCTCCCTCCGACACCGTACCGGTCACCATTGACTCCCTGCTGAGCCTGTGGTACCAGCGCCGCAACCTCAACCTCATGGACATCGAGCCCTCCGATATCGACACCATAGTCATGACCTCGGATATTCCGGACTCAGTGTATATCGAGAGACTGCAGAAACTGAACTCCTTCATCTCAGTACCATACAACAGCATAATACGCAACCACATCATCTACTACACCCAGCGCATGCCTGAGAAGATGGAGCGCATCCTGGGGCTCTCCACCTACTACATACCCATATTCGAGGAGATATTCGACAAATACGACCTGCCCCTGGAGCTGACGGCCATGGCAGTCATCGAATCCGCCCTCAACGCAAAGGCAGTATCCAGGGCCAGGGCCAAGGGCATGTGGCAGTTCATGTACTCCACTGCACGGCGCTACGGTCTTACCATCAACTCCTACGTCGACGAGCGTTTCGACCCCATAGCCTCCGCAGACGCAGCAGCCCGCTATCTGCGTGACTCCTACCTGATCTTCGGAGACTGGAATCTGGCCATCGCCTCGTACAACTGCGGAGCCGGCAACGTCAACAAGGCCATCCGCCGGTCCGGAGGCTCCAAGGACTTCTGGGAGATCTACCCTTACCTGCCCCGCGAGACCCGCGGCTACGTCCCCTCGTTCTTCGCTGCGCTTTATGCAATGAAGTACTACAAGGAGCACAACCTCACTCCGGACTACATCCCCATGCCTCCTCACACCGATACATTGAAGATCAACAAGATGCTCCACTTCGAGCAGATAGCCCACTATACAGGAGCAAGCATGGACGAGCTCCGTACCCACAATCCGCAGTACCTCCACGACATCATCCCGGGCACCGAGAAGGAATACATCCTCCAGCTCCCCTATCAGTACACCAACTCCTTCATAGACCACGAGGCAGAGATATACGCCTACAATGATTCCGTATATTTCAGCCCGGCCGCCCTCAAGAAGATACAGCAGGGGGTCTCGGCTGATGCCGCACGCATAGTGCACCGCGTCAAGAGCGGAGAGACACTCAGCCATATCGCCCTCCGCTACGGGGTATCGGTACGCAACATCCAGAGATGGAACGGCATAGGCACAAAGATACGTATCGGACAGCGTCTGGTAATCTACACCAACAACCGCGGCCCGGCGGCCACGTCCCAGAACGGTTCCGGCAGCAGCAAGCCGGCCACCACTGTATCCGACGGATACATAATCTACACCGTCCGCTCCGGAGACAATCTCTGGGATATCTCCCGCAAATTCAGCGGCGTGACCATGAACGACCTCATGGAGCTGAACGGCCTGAGCAAGAACAGCAAGATATACCCCGGCAAGAAGCTCCGCATCAAAAAGGCACAGTAACCTGAAGCCTCAGCCCAAGGTCGTCCCGGGCAGGGTCGCCGAAATACTTCGTGACAGAACATTTGAAATTGACACTCAACCACCTGACGGGTCTGTACGCAACAACGGCATACAGGCCCGTTCCTTTTCCATAATAAGCCGGCACAGAGAATGTCCCGGGCATATCCTGCTCATAGCAGTATATCCGCGCATCCCAGTCCTCCGCAAAGAACAGCGTGGCCCTCATGCACACCCTCCACCGGCCGGAAGACGAGCGGTATCCGCCCTCCTGGTAAACCAGCCCTCCAAAAGAGCCGTTCCCGGCACTGCTCCCCTCGAGTCTGGAAGCCGCATGAAAGCCGGTCTCCTTTCCGTAACCGTATCCCAGACGCAAGCGCAGCAGACGGGTACCCCGGCCATTGTCATAAGTCCCGCTGACCTTGGCGAACAAGGAATGCTCCTCCGAGACAGTCCATCCGCACTCCAGGGCCCCCTTCAGGGAAGAAGATGCCTCCCTCACTCCGAAACGCGCCCAGGGGAAATGAGTGTATTCCAATAAGACCGAGAGCGTAACATCCCGGCCGGGCGACCAGCGGAGGGCCGCGGAAGCCCCGTGCTCGTTGTTCACATTGCTCCGGCAGTAGGCTCCGGCATGAGAGGCGATATACCGGGGAGAATAATAGCGGTAGAGCAGCGAGGCCTCCAGGGAGGAAGAGAACGGGCAGACGGCTCCCGCGATACCGGCGAAGGCCCCGGCAAAATCCAGGGCAGCCTCTCCGAAAATCCTCAGTCCTCTGAGGGACAGGAGCCAGTCCGCAGAGACATTGCACCACCATCCGTCATAGCGCAGATGCTCATTGTAATATGAGGTGCGGCGGCCGTCAGAATGGTCGTAGCGGTAGGCGGCAGCAGTGACTCCGGCCTTCAACCAGGAGCAGCGCCAGGAGAGATTGCCCCCGACTGCCTCTTCCCTCAGAGCGTTCCGGGCCTTCCGGAGTGCTTCCGTATCATGGATACCATCCTCCGGCTTGGTGACGAAATATTCCCCTTCGATCCTGGCATCCTGACCGTTGCTGGAATAGAAAACGGATGCCTCCACCCCCTCCGGGAATCCAAACGTAACCCCCGCTCCATGAAAATAGCGGTTCTCATCCGAGGACGTGTAGGGCCGTATTCCGGCCTCTCTGCGGACAGCCGCGGAAGGGGACGGGAGTCCGGAGAGGGAAAAGGAGTTCCACAGCACCAGTCCCTGTCCGAAACGGAGGGAATAATCTCCGACGACCACCGACTTCAACCTGTACCGTCCATCCCGGGAGATACGGATATCGGCAGCCTCCAGGTGGACCGAATAAAAATCCGGGAAATCCCTCTCTCCCCGGTCGCTTTCCAGGGTCATCCCTACGGAGAAATGCTCTCCCAGCTCCATGCGGTACTTCGCATACAGAGGGACGGGCAGGCCCTGAACCTCCTCTCCTTCCCGCTCCAGAATATACCTGGTTCTCATTGTCAGTCTGCCGGAGAGACTGAGGTTCCCCAGGTCCTGCCCCTTTAGCTCCGTCGGGCCGAATGTCACGAACGGCAGCATCTCCTCCACCGCCGCAGCATCGAATCCGTCCACCAGCGCCAGCTCTCCCGAGGAGGACACGGGACCGAATTCCCGACGGTACTCCAGCAGGCTGACCACCATAAACGGAGTGAGCAGCGGAAACGCCTCAAGCGCCTCCCTGTCCGCCGTGTTGATATCCAGCGGCCTTCGGATCAGTTCCATAAAATACTCCGCGAGAGCCTCCGGGTCTCCATTGCCGTCCTCGCACTGTGTCTCTATCATGCGGACTATTCCGCCGGGCAGTTCCTGGGCCTCCAGAGGGCTGCCTGACAGCAACAAAAAAGCCGCCCCGAGAAGGGCGGCCCCTGATTTCGCTGTCTTCCCTTCATTTCTCCTGCACAACATGTCTATTCTATCGAATTTAAGATTTCAGTCTACATGGTCATTCGTCCACTTTGAACTTGTACTTTACCTCACGCAGCTCCCTGTTGGCCTTCTCTATCTTCGAGGCCAGGTCCTGCTTGAAAGCCACTACCTTCTCCATGACTGCCGGATCGCCGGCGGCCAGTATCTGCGCGGCAAGGATAGCCGCATTCTTCGCTCCGTCCAGGGCTACAGTGGCTACGGGTATGCCGGAGGGCATCTGGAGAATGGAGAGTATCGAGTCCCACCCGTCAATAGAGTTGGAGGACTTGATGGGCACTCCGATAACCGGCACGGGGGTATAGGCGGCGATGACACCCGGAAGATGGGCGGCTCCGCCGGCTCCTGCGATGATGACCTTGATGCCCCGCTCCTTCGCGGCGGTCGCGAACTGCATTACCTGCACCGGCACCCTGTGAGCCGAGAGCGCATTGATTTCAAAAGGTATTTCCATAGAATCGAGAAACTCCGCGGCTGCCTTCATGACCGGCATGTCGGAGGTACTTCCCATGATAATAGATACGAGTGGTTTCATGTCTTTTTCCAGTTAGATTGTCCGATGGCAAATTTAATCAGAAAAAACGTCATTTCTCCATTTTTTGACGTACTTTTGCACCATGGACAGGATAAAACTTCACGACAAGTACTTCAAGCTTTTCATTCCCAATGAGAAGATTGAATCGGCCATCCGGGAGACAGCCGGACGCATCAACCTCGACTACCGCGGCTCAGCCGAGCCCCCCGTCTTTCTGAGCGTACTCAACGGCTCATTCATGTTCACTGCCTCGCTCATGAAGTACATAGACTTCCCCTGCGAGCTGTCATTCGTCAAGCTGTCATCCTACTGCGGGACATCGTCCACAGGCCAGGTAAAGCAGCTCATAGGCGTGTCCGACAGCCTGAAGGGAAGGCAGGTAATCATAGTGGAGGACATAGTCGACTCCGGCAGGACGATTACCGACATGTATGCGATGCTTCAGGCCCAGGGAGTCCGGGACATCCGGGTATGTACCCTGTTCCTGAAACCGGCGGCATACAAGGGTTCCGTAAAGATAGACTACCACGCAATGGAGATAGGGAACGAGTTCATCGTCGGTTTCGGACTGGATTACGACCAGCTCGGGCGGCAGTATCCTGACATATACATCGTGGACTAACCTTTTAATATCAGATACATATCATGAAATACTACATTCTTTTCGGTCCTCCGGGAGCAGGCAAGGGCACCCAGGCCAAACAGATCGTCGATAAATACAGCTACCTCCACCTCTCCACAGGAGACCTCCTGCGTCAGGAAATGGCCGCAGGCACCGAACTGGGAAAGAAAGCCGCCGAGCTGATCAACCGCGGTGACCTCGTCCCCGACGAAGTGGTTGAAGGCATGATCCGCAACAAGATAGCCTCCAATCAGAATGTTCCGGGTTTCCTCTTCGACGGATTCCCCCGCACCATCGCCCAGGCAGAGGCCCTGGATGCCATGCTCACCGAGTTCGGAGGCAAGGTAGACGCCGTCCTCTCCCTCACCCTTCCCGATGAACTGGTGTACGAGCGCATCCTGCACCGTGCCCAGATCGAGGGCCGCAAGGACGACACCGACCGCAGCATCATCGAGAACCGTATCTCGACCTACCACGACAAGACCGAACCCCTCATCTCATACTACAAGGGCAAAGGCAACTACCGCGAGATCGAAGGCAACGACACCATAGAGAATGTCTTCGCCGCCCTCTGCGGGATACTTGACGAATAACCGGCACGGGCTCCCCGCCATACGCCATACCGCGCCTCACCTTACCCCGAACACGTCCTCAGGATGCGTTCCAAGGGGTTCTACATGCACGACGATATCGTAGACCTCCGGTATGCTGTCACGGATATTCTGCTCCACCTGGGAAGCCAGGGCATGGGCCTGAGAAAGGGTAATGCCGCCGTCAGCCTCCACATCCAGGGTTATCATGTACTTGCCGCCGATACTGCGGGAACGGACTCTGTGCGGATTGCTGACGCCGTCCACCTTGCCGATGGCATCGAATATCTTCTGATACACCGAGACATCCTTGACCCCGTCCATGAGCTCGACATTGGAGTCCATGAATATCCTGATGGACGAGCGTATGATGAAGCAGCTCACGAGCAGGGCGGTCACGGAGTCAAGCACAGGCATTTCCAGTACCAGAGAGAAGAACAGTCCGGCCAGCACGCTGAGCGAGATAATGACATCATTACGCATATTGACCCCGTTGGCCACCAGCATGGAGGAGCCGGTGCGTCTTCCCACCTTGGTCTGGTAGAGGGACAGCAGGAGCTTGCACACTATGGAGAAAAGCGTCACATATACGGCAGCCGTGCCCGGCATCACTTTCTCCTCGTGCCTGAACAGGCTTTCCACTGCCGATATGAACATCTCCGCCCCCGCGAAGAAAATGAGCATGGACAGTATCTTGGTCGCTATTGACTCGGCCTTGGCATAGCCGTAGACGTATTTCTTGTTGGGACTCCGCCCCATGACCTTGGCCGCGACTATCATCACCACCGACACCGCCACGTCCGAAGCCGAATCGATACCGTCGCCCAGTACCGCGAAACTTCCGGACACAGCTCCCGTAACAATCTTGGCCACCGACAGGAGGGCATTGCCGGCTATACTTACATAGGAGGCCGCAAGAATCCTGCTCTGATTGGTTCTCTGCTTCTTCATATTTCCGGTCAAAAAGTGCAAATATAGCCCTCGCAGACCATTTCTACAACACTGCCGCCCATATTTGCACCGACAGCAGTAATTCCATATCTTTGCTCCTCATCAATAGAAACGATATGGCAAAATTTTTACTGAGAGCCGCAGTTGCGGCGATACTGTCAGCCGCACTGATCTCATGCTCGGGCTCAGGCGGAAAGGACACAGAAGGAACGGGCAGGACAATGCAGTATGCCCGCTACCTCAACATAAGGAAATGTAACGGATACACCCTCGCCGAGATCACCAATCCCTGGGACACCGCCCGCATCCTGCACCGCTATATCCTGATTCCCCGGACAGACCGGGAGCCGGAGGAAATCCCTCAGGGCACCGTAATCCGCACTCCCATCGACCATATTATCGTCTACTCCTCAGTACACGCCTCCATCCTCGATGCCCTGGGAGCCTCGGGCCGCATCACCGGAGTCTGCGAACCGGAGTACATGACCAGCGGGGCCATAAAGAAAGGTATCGCTGACGGAAGCATCACCGACTGCGGCAACTCCATGTCCCCCAATATCGAGCGCATAGCCCAGGCCGGCGGACAGGTCATCATCGCATCCCCGTTCGAGAACAGCGGATACGGCGCGGCCGGCAAGCTGGGTATCCCGATAGTGGAGGCAGCGGACTATATGGAGACATCTCCCCTGGGCCGGACCGAATGGGTCAGGCTGTTCGGAGCCCTTCTGGGCTGTCCGGACAGGGCGGATTCCCTCTTCCGGACTGCGGAGGCAGAGTACAACGGCATCAGGGACAGTGTGGCAGCCCACATCTCGGCGCTCGGGGGAGACTCACACCGCCCCACCCTGCTGGCCGAGCGCCGGTACGGAGCGTCCTGGGACGTGCCGGGAGGAGCCAGCTACATGGCCCGTATATACCATGACGCCGGAGCGGAGTATATCTTCAGAAACACCGCCTCCTCGGCCAACATCAATATGTCGTTCGAGAATGTCCTGCGCGAAGGCATCGGTGCGGACATCTGGGTGATGAAATACTGGAGCCCCAGTCCCATGACCTACGCCTCGCTGGAGGCTGAATACAGCCTCTACTCCAGGTTCAGGGCATTCGGAGAGCACCATATCTTCGGGTGCAACACGTTCTCATCCACCTACTACGACGACATCGTCCTCCACCCCCGCATGGATTCTTAGAGACCTGGCAGCCATCTTCCATCCCGGGCTGTTCCCGGACTACGGCCAGCGTTACTTCAAGCCTCTGAACTGATTGGTTGGACCTGCATCAGAAACTGCACTGCCCTGGAGATGCAGGAGACCGCCGTCACCCCCGTCGAGGATGGGAGCGATACCTCGATGCGCGTCTGGGAGAGGCAGTTCACACATGGTATTCCGTCTGCGGGCAAGACCGGAGTAAAGCCGTTGCGGGCCAGGGCGTTGGCCATCCATCGGGCAGTAAGGCCGTCCCCGGACACCCCGACCTGAGGCCCGGAGACGCAGGTAGACAGCTGTCCCGACCGCACGTCGAAGTTCATCCCCCGACGGGCGAAGAACCCGCCCAGACTCCCGTCCAGCACCAGATCCTCCGGTGTTCCCGACACCACCGGCCTGTCCGCCGAGGAGAGCAGCAGCAGCCGGTCCGAGAATATCAGTGCATTGTCTATGTCATGAGTGGACAGAAGCACCGCCTTGCCCTGCCTGCGGGCCGTATCGTGCAGCAGCGCCATCGTCTCTATCCGGCTGGCCACATCCAGAAAGGCCGTCGGCTCATCCAGCACGATAACCGGACATTCCTGAGCCAGAGCCTTGGCTATCATTGTCCTCTGGCGCTCCCCGTCCGAGAGTTCCGAGACGTAGGACTCCGCCTTATGCGCAATCCCTACCGCCGACATCGCTTCCGAGACCACTTCCCTGTCCCGGCCCCCCAGCCTTCCGAAGAACCCGGTATGCGGCTGACGGCCCAGAGCGACCAGTTCCCGGACCGTAAGTCCTCCCGCATTTGTCCTCTCCGTAAGCACCACTCCCACTGTCAGGGCCAGCTCGTGCGCCGGATACTCCGACAGCTCCCGGCCCATTACCCGCACCGAACCTCCGGCAGCCGGCTGGAATCCGCACAGCGTCCGGAGCAGAGTCGATTTGCCCGCCCCGTTCAGACCTATCAGGGAGGTCAGTTCCCCGCAGCGCAGGGTAAAGTCCACACGCGGATGCACCACTTTCCACCCGCTCCCCCGACCGTGCGGATAGCCTATCGACAGGCCGGATGCCTCAAGCGCAGGGGCCTGGGCGGCAGGGGTGGAAGATAACTCAGCAGCACTCATAATCAGTTGAAATATTGGATACTCTTACGGTTGACGATAACATAGATGATCACCGGGGCGCCGAACAGGGGAGTCACCGCATTGAGCGGCAGCAGCATCCCGGTCCCGGGTATCACGGTCAGCATGTTGCAGGCCAGGGCAATGCAGGCTCCGGAGAGGATGGTGGCCGGAACAAGTATGCGGTGGTCGGAAGTCCCCAGCAGCAGCCTGGCCATGTGCGGTACGGCCAGACCTATAAAGGAGACAGGGCCGCAGAAGGCCGTCACCACGGCAGTCATCAGGCCGGTGCAGACCAGCACGTTGATGCGGGCAGCCCTTACGTTCACCCCCAGGTTGGCGGCATATTTCTCCCCGAGCAGCAGGGCGTTGAGCGGCTTGACCAGCAGCAGGGACCACACGAGCCCCAGGCAGGCGGCCACGGAAAAGAAGGGCAGCTGTCCGGCCGACACCGAGGAGAAATCCCCCATTCCCCACATCACGAACTGCCTCACCTTGTCAGCCGACGCATAATAATTCAGTATGGAAATACAGGCAGATACCAGATAACCGATCATGATACCGATGATAAGCAGCATCACATTGCTGCCCACCCTCCGGGAGAAAAAGACTATGACCGCCAGGACGGCACATGCTCCGGCCATTGCTCCGGCCACGGTGGCCATATATCCTCCGAAGGAACCGACTGCCCCTCCGAAGGCCAGCATCACCAGAGCCACTCCCAGGTTGGCTCCGTCACTGATACCCAGAATGGAGGGACCGGCCAGCGGATTGCGGAAGAGGGTCTGCAGCAGCAGTCCGCTCACTGCCAGTGCCGCTCCGGCCAGCAGGGCCGTGGCCGCCTGGGGCAGACGGGAGCCGGTGAGGATGATGCGCCCGGCAGGATTGTCACCTCCGCCTCCGGACAGGATGTCCAGAACCTCCCCCGGAGGGATAGGCACCGCCCCGTAGAACAGATTGCCCGCCGCCAGCAGCACCAGCAGTGGCAGCAGGACTATGTATATCCGCCGCGTCCTATTTTTCCCCGTCTCCGCTTTCCGAGCCATGACTGCCGCCTCTGGTTTTACGTTTCATATTCCTGGCCGCTTTCCTCGATGCCTTCCTGCGGCTCCGCAGCCTCTCCCAAGCACTGAGCCTGTGGAATTTTCTGCCATAGATGATTCCGCATACATAGCGGAAGATTATAATCACCAGGAAGAGCATCAGTATGGACGACTCGTAGAACAGCCTCTGGGCTATGGTTTCCCTGGCCGTGACTTCTTCCGTGTCCATTCTGAAAGTCCGCCTTACATCTTCGGACGAGAACTTCCATCCGGCCCACTTCTTGACCACTATGCCGTTATGAATAAGCATCACACCGCCATTGGAGCGGGACATGGATACAAGGGTCCTGTAATCTCCGTAGAGCATATTCCTTCCTATATCAGGATAGCGCAGGGCTACCGAATCCATCAGCGGTTCCATCACAGGGGCGGCCACCCGCGCCATTCCTCCGTGCAGGGCTACCGAATCAATACTCTCATCCACCTTCTTCCAGTACGCATCCCCCAGTCTCTCCGGCCTCAGCACCACAAACAGAAACACAGGCACCTCCGAGGTGACCAGAGACTCGGTAACAATCTCTCCGTCATCCGTAGACAGGGTCATGTCGAAGAGCAGGTCCCGCTCGTCACCCAGATACACCGACTCGGTGCTGACATACCTCCAGGAAGTGTCGGGCAGATGCTCCAGGTCGAAATGCTCCTGCCGCCCGTCCTTCTCATAGATGAAGACTGTCTCGAAACTGTCGCTGCCGGAGATTTTTTCCAGACGGGCGGAAAGATTGGACCCCACCCGGAAATTGCCGTACTCCACGAGAGGGATATTGGTATAGGAATACAATACACAGAAGAGGGCCAGCACTCCGTAGGTGGCGAGAAAAGCCCATTCGGCCGGGATAGGGGCCACCAGCTTGAAATGTTTGCGGAACAGGAATATCGGGACTATACATATCGTCAGCACCACATTCTTGAAGAAAGTCTCCCACATCGTCAGATGCACCGCCTCCCCGAAGCACCCGCACTCCTCGACGGCATCGTACAGGGCCATGAAGAATGTCAGCACTGTGAAAAATACGATCATCACCAGTCCGGCCCACGAAGCCACCCTCATCCGTACACACATCAGTATCGCAATACCTATAAGGAACTCCGTCAGGGACAGCACCATTCCAAACGCAACAGCCCCGAAATCCAGAAAACTCAGATGCAGCACCCTAAGGTACTCATCGACTATCAGTCCTGTTCCGACGGGATCTGTCAGCTTGAAGAATCCCGAAAGGACAAACGTAACTCCGAACACCAGCCGGAAGAGAAACATCAGTATCCGCAACAGCCTCATAGCGCTTTCCTTATACGTTCGAAGACTTCCTCCGCCGAAGGCATCTGCCCGTCGGCACCGCAGCAGTCCACCCTCAGGAAGGCGGAATCCTTACGGCAAAGGCGCAGATACACCTCCCGTACCCTCCGCTGGAAATCCAGGTCCGCCTCGTGAATGTCCTGCCCGCCGTGAAGATACTCCCGGTCACTTCCCTCCCGCTGGGCCGCCAGACGGCCGCTCACGAAGGACAGGGGAACGTCCAGGAAAATATTCAGGTCCGGACGGGGAATACCGTACACCTCATATTCTGTCCGAAGGATCCATTCTTCCAATGCAGCGGACTCCTCAGGAGAAGAAAGTTTGGCACATTGAAAGGCAATATTGGAGTACACATACCTGTCCAGCAGGACAGTCCTTCCCTCCTGAAGCCATCGGCGGATGAGGGCGGAGGCATCCCTGCGGTCCTCCGCGAAGAGCAGGGCGACTATCATCGGATGCACATCCTCCATCCGGCCGAACTCTCCCCGGAGGAAGCGGGCAATCATATCCCCGACCACCGGAGCATCGAAGCGTGGAAAATGCAGGTATTCAGGGGCCTGCCCGTCACGGCCGGTAAGGTATTCCCTCACCTTGGCCACCTGGGTTGACTTACCCGAACCGTCGAGACCTTCTATTACTATAAGCATATTGTCCGTTTTTGATGAAACTTTGCAAATGTACAAAATTATAGACTATATTTGTGTTTTAATCTACCGACAGATATGCTTACATCGATTTCACCCATCGACGGGAGGTACTACAGACAGGTAAGGGACCTTTCCTCCTATTATTCCGAGTTTGCTCTCATAAGATACAGAGTAAGAGTTGAGATAGAGTATTTCATCGCCCTGTGCGAGCTGCCTCTGCCCCAACTGAAGGATTTCGACCGCAGCCTCTTCGACACCCTGCGCGGCATATACCGCGACATGACCGAGGACGAGGCCGCAGAAGTCAAGGAAATCGAGAAGACCACCAATCACGATGTCAAGGCAGTGGAATACTTCATAAAGAGACGCTTCGACGCACTGGACATAGACCCCCGCTACAAGGAATTCGTCCACTTCGGCCTGACATCCCAGGACATCAACAATACAGCCGTACCGTTGAGCCTCATGGAAGGCATCCAGGACGTATACCTGCCCCAGCTCTACGAAGTGCTCAACACCCTCGACGGCATGGCGGAGGAATGGAAGGACATCCCCATGCTGGCACATACCCACGGACAGCCCGCCTCCCCCACCCGGCTGGGCAAGGAGATAGCCGTCTTCACCGCCCGTCTGAGGGAGCAGCAGAAGATGCTCCTGGCAGTACCGTTCTCGGCCAAGTTCGGAGGTGCCACCGGCAATTTCAACGCCCATTTCGCAGCCTATCCCGACATAGACTGGAACGCCTTCGCAGTGGACTTTGTAGAGGACTGCCTGGGCCTGAAGCGCTCCTACCCCACCACACAGATCGAGCACTACGACAACACGGCCGCCCTCTTCGATGCCGTCAAGCGCATCAACAACATCCTCGTGGACCTCTGCCGCGACATGTGGACATACATA
Source organism: Alistipes sp. CAG:831 (assembly GCA_000432775.1). Taxonomy (GTDB): domain Bacteria; phylum Bacteroidota; class Bacteroidia; order Bacteroidales; family UBA932; genus Coprenecus. The sequence goes on along the minus strand of HF990379.1, from coordinate 2,647 downwards.
TCGATGGAGTATTTCAAGCAGAAAATCAAGGAAGGCGAGGTAGGCTCCTCCGCCATGCCCCACAAGGTCAACCCGATAGACTTCGAGAATGCCGAGGGCAACTTCCTCATGGCCAATGCCGTCTGCGAGTTCCTTGCCTCCAAGCTCCCCATATCCCGACTCCAGAGGGACCTTACCGACTCCACCACTCTGCGCAACGTCGGAGTGCCCATAGCCCACACCATCATCGCCCTCAAATCCCTAAAGAAGGGCCTGGACAAGCTGATTCTCAACCGCGAGGCCCTGGAGCGCGACCTCAATGACAACTGGGAGGTAGTGGCCGAGGGCATCCAGACCATCCTCCGCCGCGAGGGCTACCCCAACCCCTACGAGACCCTAAAGGCCCTCACCCGCACCGGACAGGCAGTGTCCGACCGCACCATCCGGGAGTTCATCGACTCCCTGGACGTGGCCGAGACCGTCAAGGACGAGCTCAGAAGACTTACACCCTTCAACTATACTGGAAAATGAAACGATACATCCTCACCGTCACAACTGTCCTGACGCTCCTGCTGTCAGCCGGCACCATGGGAGCACAGGCTCCGGACTACGATACTTATTTTACCCCTGACCGCCTCCGCATAGACTTCATCCTCGCAGGAGATGCACAGGAGCAGCACGCTTACCTGGCCGGTCTTAAGAAAGAATGTGCCTGGGCAGGCTCCCACGCATCCCTCATAGATCCGTTCCGCTACGGCGAATACATGTTCGAAGCCTGGTCCGGAGAGACACTGATCTACTCCAAGGGCTTCTCCACCCTCTTCCAGGAGTGGAGGACCACTGCTGAGGCCCGCGAGGTCTCCAAGGCCTACACCCAGGCCGTATGGATGCCGTTTCCCAAGGAAGATATACGCATTGTCCTCTCTGAGAGAGTAAAGGCGACCGGGGAGTTCCGCGAGATATTCTCCGGCATGATAGACCCGAAGGACGCCCTCATCAGCCGTGAGGCCGCTCCGGCCTATACAGTAACGCCATTGCTTACCTCCGGAGACATGGAGCACAAGGTCGACCTGCTCTTCGTGGCCGAGGGCTACACCGCAGACCAGATGGACCAGTTCCACCGTGACTGCCGCAAATTCATGGACTACCTCTTCTCGATGGAGCCATACAAGTCCCGCAAGAGCGACTTCAATGTCACTGCCGTCGATGTGGTATCCCCTGAGCAGGGCACCGACATCCCCAATCAGGATATCTGGAAACACACCGCCCTCAACTCTCATTTCTACACCTTCTACATCGACCGCTACCTGACCATCACCGATCATAAGTCCATAGCCGACAATGTGGCCGGCGCCCCCTTCGATGCCCTCTTCATAGTAGTCAACGAGGAGAAATACGGCGGCGGAGGCATCTTCAACTCCTACGCTCTCGGCACCGCCGGCAACGAGCTGTCCTACCAGGTGTTCATCCACGAGTTCGGACACAGTTTCGCCGGACTGGGCGACGAATACTACAATTCCGAAGTGGCATACGAGAACTTCTACAACCTGGAGACCGAGCCATGGGAGCCCAACATCACCACCCTTGTGGACTTCGACAGCAAGTGGAAGGACATGATCGACTCAGGCAAATGGTCCGAGGAGCAGGTAGGTGTCTACGAGGGCGGCGGATACATGGCCAAGGGCGTGTACCGTCCACGCGAGGACTGCCGCATGCACACCAACACGGCCCCGGATTTCTGTCCGGTCTGCCAGAGAGCCATCAACCGCATGATTGACTATTACTGCAAGTAGATGAAGATAAGGCCTTACCGCTACTATCTCATCGACCTGGACCGCACCCTTTGGGACTTCGACAGCAATTCGGAGCATGCCATTGGCCTGCTCATTACCCGCAATCCACGACTGCTTCAGGCTGTAACGGGTACCGGAAACCTGAAAGCCAGCCTGAAAGACGGTATAGAAAACATCCGGAAGCATGACGTTTCTGTGGAGAATGCCCTGCACAGTTTTTTTCTCAAATACGACAAGCTCAACCACCAGCTGTGGGCCTTGTACGAGGCCGGGGAAATGTCCAAGGAAGACCTGCGCTGGAAGCGGTTTCACGAGGCTTTCCGCTGGTACGGAGTGGACGATGAGGATCTGGCACGAAAGTTCGGGGAAGATTATCTGGAACAGATGATTCTGGAGAACAGGCTTATGCCCGGTGCTGTGGAAATGCTTGAGTCCATCCGCTCCTCAGGCGGCAGAATGGCAATCCTTAGCAACGGATTCAAGGAGGTGCAGTACCGCAAGCTGCGCGGTTCCGGCATAGACGGATTCTTCGACGCCGTAGTAGTCTCGGAGGAGGCCGGCTGCCTCAAACCCCGCCCGGGCATCTTCGCATACGCAGTGGAACGGCTCTCAGGCATCCGCCGGCAGGACAACCCGGAGGCATGGCGCGAGGCCAAGCGGCAGACCCTCATGATAGGGGACGATCCCGTAAACGACATCCTCGGCGCTCAGATTTTCGGCATCGACCAGTTCTTTTATAACCACAAACGAACCAAAGCTATCTCACACGCGACCTACGAATCGCAGGTTCTACCCGTATTTTCAGGCAATTTTCAGCAGTAACTGGCATTCAGCCCTTGCCAGATTCATTCAAAATGCTTATATTTGCACTTTAG
>HF990378.1 GCA_000432775.1 Alistipes sp. CAG:831 | reverse complement strand
GGGGTTGATTGCGGAGAGCGCCTCTTTCGCTTTTTTCTCCATCAAGTCTGACAAGCTCAGGACTTTTCTCTCGCTGTTCGGAGTCACTGTCGGCATCTTCTCGATAGTGGCGGTGTTCTGCGCCGTGGACTCGCTCAAGTCCAATATCATGGAGGGTGTCCGGTCCTTCGGGAGCGATATCGTCTATATAGACCGTTTCCCCATGGCTCAGGAGGAGGGGGAGGACGGTGAGCCGCTGCAGTGGTGGGACTATCTCCAGAGGCCGGAGATCACCGAGGAGAATTTCGAATATGTCGCCCGTAACGCCGCTCTCGCCGAAAGTGTGGTTTACGTCATTATGGGCAACGGCAATGCCTCCTACCGCCGCAACAACTACTCCAATGCCTTCCTGGTCATCACCACTGACGGACTGGAGAATGTGATGAGCTATTCTCTCGCCGAAGGCCGCGATTTCTCGCAGATGGAGATACGCGGAGGGTCCAATGTGGCTATCCTCGGGTACAATGTCGCGCAGGAGCTTTTCGGCGACAGTTATCCGGTCGGGAAAAAGGTCAAGATCAAGGGAGGCAGTGCGACTGTGGTCGGAGTGCTGGAAAAACAGGGGGAAAGCATGGTTTCCATTGTCAATACGGATGATGCGGTCATACTGCCGCTGCAGTTCGGCAAGACGGTGCTGGCCTCCGCGTGGGGCTCGGGGATGATGATGGCGGCTCCCGCCGAAGGAGTTTCCCGTGATGCGTTCATAGACGAGCTGCGCCTGCTGCTGCGCTCCTGCAGAGGTCTGTCTCCATCGGAACGGGACGACTTTGCCATCAACGAGATGACTTTCCTGCTCGACATGCTGGACTCGGTCTTCCGGGGCATAAGCAAGGCCGGCTGGATCATCGGGGCGTTCTCGCTGATCATAGGAGGCTTCGGCATCGCCAACATCATGTTTGTCTCAGTACAGGAGCGCATGAACCAGATAGGGATTCAGAAGGCCCTCGGAGCCAAGCGTTACGTAATCCTGACGCAGTTCATGGTGGAGGCCTCCTTCCTCTCCCTTGCCGGCGGCCTCGTGGGCATTCTTCTGGTCTTCCTTATTTCCATTCCGGTCAATGCCGTCTCCGAATACTTTACCATCACCCTCTCCCCCGACAACGCCATCGCCGGTATGCTGATAGCCGTCGTCCTCGGCATCCTCTCCGGCCTCATTCCCGCCTGGAAGGCCGCTACCGTCGACCCCGTCCGTGCCATCAATGGGTGAGATTTGAACATTTTGTGGCTAAAATTTGAGTATTTTGTAAGTATAAATTGAACATTTTGTGGTCAAGATTTGAGTATTTTGTATATTTTTGTGTGAAAATACAGAGGTAGTTATGTTCAAAAGACCGCAATTCAAAGAGCTTGCATCGCGCATATCCGAAGAGCGCAATAAACTTCAGGCTTTGGTAGGTCCGCGTCAGGTGGGTAAGTCTACTCTGGTCAGACAGGTTCTGCAGGAGACAGAAGTTCCCAATATGATGGTGTCGTCTGATGGTATCCCGAAAGACAATACTGCGTGGATAGGAGAAGTGTGGGATACGGCCAGGGCCAGGATGCGGCTGGGCGGCTACAGGGAGTATCTGCTGGTAATTGACGAGGTGCATAAGATCGACAACTGGAGCGAGGAGGTCAAGAAACAATGGGATGCGGACACCTTCAATGATGTCAATCTGAAAGTCGTGATTCTCGGCTCCTCCCGTCTGCTGCTGAAAGACGGGCTGACTGAGTCTCTGGCCGGGCGGTATGAGCTGATACGGATGCCGCACTGGAGTTTGAAGGAGATGCATGGGGCTTTCGGACTGGAACTTTCCCAGTATATCTATTTCGGCGGATATCCCGGAGCGGCGAAGTTCATCGGAAACGAGTCCCGCTGGCGCCGGTATATCAAGGACAGTATTGTCTCTCCGGCTATAGATCAGGATGTTCTGATGACCCGGACTGTCTATAAGCCGGAACTTATGAGGCAACTTTTCGAGCTGGGATGTACCTACTCCGGAGAAGAGATGTCGCTGACCAAACTGCTGGGGCAGCTTAAGGATGCCGGCAATGTGACTACTCTGGCAGGTTATCTTACCACCCTCTCTGAGGCTCAGATGCTGGCAGGCCTGCACAAGTATGCCAGTGACAATGCGAGAAAATACAATTCCGTGCCGAAACTCATGGTCTACAACACAGCGTTGCTGAGCGCCCTTGCCGGGATGAGTTTTGAGAAAGTGTACACGTCTCCTGCTTTATGGGGACGTTGGGTTGAGAGTGCCGTCGGGGCGCATATCCTCAATGCGGCAGAGGAACTGGACTATAAGGTTTATTACTGGCGGGAGCGGGATGACGAAGTAGATTTTGTCATAGACAGCCGCCGCCGTTGTATCGCGGTGGAGGTAAAAAGCGGAAGCCGTACAGCCGGCCGCAGTCTCCAGAAGTTTGCAGCCGCCTTCCACCCGCTTCATTCTCTGGTCGTAGGCACCGGAGGAGTTCCCCTTGAAGAGTTCCTGTCCTGGGATCTTGGCGCATTGTTTGAATAGCGGATGCTCCATCAGTCATCAACCGTGTTGCGCTCTGCCGGATGCCGTAACAGGAAACAGCATCAGATCAGCTGAATAGACAATGTTTTCATAGTAAAGGACGACATCGAATACGGCTATGCCAATGTCGTCCCGCTGTAGGCGTTCGGGCTCTTGTACTGAAGAATATTCTGCAAGGCGATTCGCGTAGTATGCTGTCTGGACTCTGTTCCGGAGTACGAACGGGTGTGGGACTTCATCTTTAATATTAATGAGGCATTTGTCGAGGTCAATTGATATGAATCTGATCCGATAGCCGAAGATATATCGTTTTTAAGATATTTTTGTTTATGTTTGTACAAAACAATATGAATGGAAAAATTATCACCACCGCCGCTCGGTTCTAGGATTGTCGTGTCTTTGACAATGCATCGGAAAGCAGTTCTGCCGATTCTCATTTGCCTCATGTTCTTCACGTCCTGTACTGTGGATCCTGAGGTAATGTCGGCCCTCGATGCCGCCGAGTCAGTGATGGAGGACTCCCCGGAGACAGCCCTGTCCATACTAGAAGGCCTCGACCGCAGCCTTCTCGTGAGCCGGGAGGCCACTGCCCGCTACTCGCTTCTGTATTCGCAGGCCCTGGACAAGAACTGGATAGACGTGACCACAGACAGCATCATCCGTCCTGCGGTGGAATACTATGCCCGTCACGGCAGCGCTGACGAGAGGCTCAAGGCGCAGTACTATCTGGGTTGCGTATATATGAATTCCGGGGAGTTTGAGAAAGCCATGGAGTGCTATGTGCGTGCGGAGCAGTATGTGGAAGAAGCAGTGGATTATCAGGCGGTCGGTAGACTGTATTCTGCTAAACGCAATATCTACTCTGAGTATTACGATTTGGAGCGGGCGTATGATGACGGCGTGAAATCGGCAATATATTACGAAAAGTCCGGGGACGAGGCTCTTCAAGCCAAGGCGTTGTCCAGATCGGCGGAATACGCGATGCTTCTGGACCGCTATCACGATGCGGACAGCCTGCTTTCCATAGTGGAGAACCAATTGCTGGACAGCCTTTCAGCAGAACAGAAAGGTGTATACTACGATGTGGCTGTGTATATGGCGGCAAAGCAAAAGTCGCCTGGGGTGAGAAGACTTCTCAGGGAATACTGCCATGTAGTGCCTTCATAGAGTGTGGAGTGGGGTACGGTAGCTGATACCTACAGGCTTCTGGGTGATGTGGATTCCGCAAAATGGGCTCTTGGACATTATTCTCAGACTTACCCAGAGCCGGAGACCTCTGTGCAGTATCTGTTGCTGACAGCGATGCTGTACGGAGCAACTGAAGACTATGATACAGCATATGCCGCTTTGGAAAAGTATACTGATATAGTGGGCAGGGAGGATATGCGCAAGTTTAACTCTGACACGAAATATATTGAGGAGAGGTACGAGCATGAGTTGTCGGCTCTTCGGCAGAGCAAATTGTTATGGATAGTTATGGATAGTTGTTTCGTGTTTCTGTATAGCCATTCTGGTGGTGTCAATAACTCTGCTGGTCATGCGCGACCGTTTGCGCAAGCGCAGCTATGACCTTGAAGTCAGCCGTCTGAGGGGACAAGAGGCGAGTGAGAAGAATTTAAGGATGGAGCGTGAGGCTCAGTTGCAGCGTCTCAGAGAAAAGAGCCTGGAGCATCAGCGCAGGTCCTTGGAAGAACTTAACCGCAGTCTGGAGTCGGAGAGAGATGCTCTGGAGGCGATGTTGCATGAGTCCTCTTTGTCACAGAAGGCCAGAAAAGCGATAGAGGACAGGTTGTCTGCTGTGGCTCATCTTATTGCAGAAACGGCGATGACAGGTAATGTGAGCGGCAATATACAGAAGAGGGTGGCGAATCTGGTTTCGGATAAGAATGAGTTTGTCCTGGATACGATGATGTCCTATGCAGTAGTCCATCCGAAGTTTGTAAAGTATCTGAAAGAGCATGGACTTACGGACTGGGAAGCCGGGTATTGCTGTTTTTACGCCATGGGGCTCCGGGGGACGGATGTCGGAAATATGCTGAATAACGGAGGCCATTCCCATCACAACCTTGCTTCGGTTATCCGTGCGAAGCTTGGACTGAAAGAGCGTGATGGTCATCTAGGCCTTTATCTTGTAAAAAAACTCCGCGAGGTTGAAACTGATGCCGGTGAAGAGAAGTCATGAAGTTTTTCTGAGTTGCGACATTTGCAGGTAAATTTGCCGCACTTTCAAATATCTGATAATAACGTGATTTTACGATTGTAAAAAATTTTGTGATGAAGTTTTTTCTGTTGCGTTGAAGTTTTTAATGCAATAAATTTGTGCTACATAAACAGAAAAACAATGAACACAAAAATTACACTTGCTATTTCAATCTTGATGTTATTGTTCGGAAGTAATGTTTTTGCACAGCATGAGACATCCGCATCCGGACCTGATAACAAAAAGGAAATCCTATTAAAAAAAGTCATTAAGGATAAGCGTGATAAATCAGGTTTCCCGTATGTAGAAGCGTGGATTGCGGCACAGAACGCGATAGTAGAGGCTAGTGAGCTTAAAGAAACCAGCCTGTATATACTTAACGTAGACGGTGTCATCATGTATGAAGGAACACATTATTTTGGCATGATGCCTGAAACGTTTGCAATAGATATCCCGTTGATGCCGGGAAAGTACTACATCGTCATTGACTCTCCTTATCTATATGCCGAAGGAGTGTTTGAAATTCGCAAATAACCTTATTAACAAATAAAAACGATTATGTAAAAATTTTTAAAACTGGCGTCACTGCTGGTGCTCGCAGTGTCATCATGCACAGTCGTAGAGGAGAGATCCTCAGTGGAAGATTCACAGATTGATGCCGAATCTGGTTTAACAGCTGTAGTTGAGGACGGCATTCTGTCCTTTAATTCGGAGTATGATTTTTCTCAGACGCTGGAAGCAATTAAAGTCAATGAGGTAAGTCAGTTAAATGTCATGCCTCTCACTAGGTCAGGCGATCCAACGTTCACCTCTCTCAGAGAAAGTCTTGTAGAACAGGGATTAGAGGATTTTACTGATGAGGAGCTGGCAGAGATTCAAGCCCGTGGCTTAATATATGAGCCGGAGGATGAACTTATCAAGGACCCCCAATCTTATAGTTGTCCTTAATCAGGACCGGCAGGTCAGGATAGGAGAATAAAAAGAGGACGCATATATGGTGCTGTCAAATACGGTGGGGAATGGAGAGCATGTGTGATAGAGACTGTGGATTAAAAATAGTATATTTGTCTCGGATTAGACATTATTTATAAACTTTAAAACCTTATTATTTTATGAAAAAATTACTGACAACGGTGGCACTGTTTTTCTGTGTCCCTTTTATATGGAGTGCCGCTGCTGCCGAGTCTGCTTCCGATGCTAAGGATGGCGGCATTCGCCGTGCGGCTGGGTACCGGGGCAGCATATCCCTTACTGACCAGTACCTCGTATGGGTGGGTTTCGACACTTCGCACGGATGGATGTTCGACGAGCATCACTATCTGGGAGGCGGAGTCGGTTTCTTTACGTTACCGGACTTCTGGAGCTGGCCTACCTTTGCCCATGTGTTCGTGGACTACAGTGCATATATCCTGAAGCGTCCCAGTACGCCTACGGCAGGGGTGAAGGCCGGTTGTATGATGGTGATCGGATCATTGGGAGAGGAGGATCCGTTTGAAGGTTTCGGACAATCATTATTTGAGATAGAGCCTAATGTCGGCTGGAGCTGGGCCTTCAACGAGAACCTCGGCATGCGGCTGTCGATAGGGGCGACTGTCGTGATTGGCCGCGGTGGGTATGCCCGCGCGATGCCGAAGCTGTCTGTAGGGTTCGAATTCTAGCCTGACTGTCGGAGTGGCCGGCAGCAGCGTAGTCTTATGGATACTATCATGCCGTTTCCTGTCCTGATGTCCTGCGTGGCGGAGTGCTGTTGCTGGCATCGGGCAGCTTCTCGAACGCCACTATGCATTTTAGTTAAAAGGGAGGTTGATGAAAATCAACAAATTTGTAAATCAATGTAAGAAGGGCTTTAAAAGGTCATATTTTGTGGCTTTCAGGACCTTCTTACATTTTGTGATTAAAGAGACTCTTGATGGCGAAAGGGTTGCTGTGCAACGAAAATGTATAGTGGCAATTTGGAGGTGATTTGGCAACGACTGTGAGAGTTTGGAGACGGTCTGACGATTTCGCCCCAGAGATTTAATGCCGAATGTGGACGCAGTCGAGGAGTCATTGACAGAGCATTTGTTGAACGCGTGTGCTGTCACTTTTACTACGTCCAGCAAATGGCTTAAAATGTATTCTCCTTATTGTCAGGCCTATGTGTCTTTGGAGGTATGCTGGACCCCGCACCTTTTGCTTCAAAACCGTCATTTTGCCTGTAGTCCAGCGGATGGCTTTTTTCAGTGTGTCTGGATATCAGGTACTTCCATTCGTCTCTCTTGCTGGACTTCTCCAGGGGGGCAGTCTGCTGCCAGAGCGCGTCGACAAGGCGAAACTTGCACAACCTGGAACTTGCTGGACTTCTCCGGGGGGCAGCCTGCTGCCAGTCTGTTATGGCAATATTCTGGTAAACGACAGTTGTTGAGTGCGTTATGCTGATATGCGGATTACAGACTGTGGGGGACAACATGCATGTCTGTAATCTGCTGGTTTGTGTATATTTCTGCGGAACAGCTATTTACGTGTGCCGATGCATAACAGACTGAATGCATGTATGGATGGATGTACGCATGTATGGATGTACATACCCGATTATACCGCTTCTGAGTGCATTCTGACATCCACACACCAACTCATATTCCGTGAGTCTGTAGCAGGGATATCCCAGTAAATCTCTATTCTAAAGTAAGTTAATCAAAATATGGCAAAACAGACTGACATTGGCAATGCATAACGAACGGGCATAGACGGGACACAGCGAGCTTAACAAGGTCTGAGTGCAAACTATACTTATCCGTCAACGACTGATAACCCGTCTTTTTCTGATGCCGATGCTTATTTTGAATTCACGTTCAAATAGCTGGGGTCGTGGCAGGAAAGTAGTATCATGGCAGAAGTACGCATCATGGCAGAAAATGAAGTGCTTTTCCAGAAAGGGAGTCGAACTAAATATTGTCGGGGAGTGAACGGTTGTGTTATCTTGTTGACATATAGTGTGTTGGGATGTTGTCACTCCGCCGTAAACCATTTCAACTCGGTCATCGCAAGGTATGGAAAAGCCATCTGTTTGACCTTCAGTTGGTTAACAAAAGTGTTTACCGCCCTACAAAATATCGTTGGAACCAAATCCGTCTTCAATGACCTATTTGGTAATAAAACAGCCCCCGCCGCAGAGTTTACGGACAGGGGCTGCTGTTTTGCACATGTCTATCGGAGAGACGGATTACTTCTTGTAGGCGAAGTGGAAGCCGTCGGTCTTGTCCCAGTCGCCGCGGGTGAAGTCGGGCACTTCGACGGGCATGTTGCCGTGGAACATGGAGACTGCTCCGAGCTCGCCGACGCAGGACCACTCGGCTGCGTCATATACGTCCATGTCCAGGGGCAGGCCGTTGCGCAGGCAGTAGACGAGGCGGTAGTCCATCACGAAGTCCATGCCGCCGTGGCCGCCGACCTTCTTGGCTATCTCGCCCACTTCGCGGTGGATGGGATGCATGTATTTTTCCATCAGAGCCTTGCGTGCAGCCTCGGGTACAAAGCCGTGGGCGTTGAGGTCCTCATGGTCAGGCACCTCGTCGGTGTCGATGTTCTCAGGCATGAAGGTGAAGCCCTCGATGGGGTACTTGTTGGCAAATCCCTCTGTGCCTGTAAGCTGGTACTTGCGGTCGTAGGGACGGGGGGTCATGACGTTGTGGTGTACCTCTATCATCTTGCCGTTGGCAGTTCTCATGAGGGTGATGGTGTAGTCGCCGTTGGCGCATTCGTCGAGGCCCATCTTCTCCTGTACGAGCTTGAGGCCGTTGACAGACTTGGTGTCGAAGGCCACGAGGGTCTGGAGTCTGTCGCCGCGGTGGATGTTCATGGCCTGGCATATGGGACCGAAGCCGTGGGTGGCATAGACGTCACCGCGATGGTCCTGGTTGAAGTCCAGTCTCCAGTTGCCCTGGTACTCGTCCCAGTAAGGCTCGAGGTTGTGGATGTAGCCGCCGGCTCCGTGAAGCACCTCGCCGAAGAGACCCTGCTGGGCCATGTTGAGGGCGGTCATCTCGAAGAAGTCGTAGACGCAGTTTTCAAGCATCATGCAGTGTCTCTGGGTACGTTCGGCCGTGTTGACCAGTTCCCAGCACTCGGCCAGGGATGTGGCGGCGGGCACCTCAATCGCCACGTGTTTGCCCTGCTCCATGGCGAAAACAGCCATCTCGACATGTTTCTGCCAAGGGGTCACGATGTACACGAGGTCGATGTCATCTCTCTGGCACAGTTCTTTCCAGCCTTCCTCGCCGCTGTACTCCTGGGCGTGGGGACGGCCGGCTTTTTTGAGGATCTCCTGGGCTGCAGCTGCCCTTTCGGGATACAGGTCGCAGAGGGCCTTGATCTCGGTGCCCTCAATGTGGGTGAATCTCTCCACTGCGCCGGGACCTCTCATGCCCAGGCCGATGAAGCCCACACGCACTGTCTCCATGGGTTCGGTGGTCAGCCCGAGTACGGATTTCTGTCCTTCGATGCGGGGAGGTACCTGAAAAACTATTTTTCCGTCCTGAATGTCATACGGAATGGAGCTGTCGCAGTGCTGGACGGTGTCGCAGGATGCGGCCATGCCGAGCGCAGCGGTCATTGCGATTGCCAAATGTCTGAGTTTCATTGCTGTAAGAATTAGTATTGGTTAGTAATAATGTGATTGGTCAGTTCTACGAACTTCTCTACGGACAGCTGCTCCGGACGCAGGTCCAGCAGCGGGGTGTCCTCAATGGACATGCCGTTTCCGAGCAGCGGCCTGATGGAGTTGCGTATGGCCTTGCGCCTCATGTTGAAGCAGGTCTTGACGACTTTCTTGAAAAGGGCTTCGTCGCAGCCGAGGGAAGTCCTGCCGTTGCGTTTTATGCGGATGACTGCCGAGCGCACCTTCGGGGGAGGGGTGAAGGAACCGGGTTCCACGCTGAACAGGTATTCGATATCGTACCACGCCTGTAGCAGTACCGAGAGGATGCCGTAGGCCTTGTTGCCCGGAGGTGAGGCGAGGCGGTCAGCCACCTCCTTCTGGATCATGCCCACTGCGAACGGAATATTGTCCTTGTGGTCGAGTATCTTGAAAAATATCTGGGAGGAGATGTTGTAGGGGAAATTGCCTATGACGGCGAGTCTGCCGGGGAATATTTTCCCGAGATCCATCCTCAGGAAATCCTCCTCATACAGATGCGGCCTGATGGCGGGATAATTCTGAACCAGGTATTCCACTGATTCTCCGTCTATCTCCACTGCCCTGAAATCCAGCCCTTCCTCCCGCAGCAGGTATTTGGTCAGCACTCCCATGCCCGGACCGACTTCCAGCACAGAACACTCCGCACCCCGCGGATTCATCTCTAAAAGAGACTCCACGATTCTGTGTGCGATGCTCTCGTCATTGAGAAAATGCTGCCCTAACCGTTTTTTTGCCCGTACTTTCATTTCAGAATGCAAACTTAGGGAAAAATGACGGAATAACCGCAGAAAACATCGGCAATTGCCCGTCAGGAGCATCAAACTGTCTGGAACGGCGGTATATCCCGGGTGCGGAAGGACTCGCGGGCCTTGCGGACGTATAGCCGGAGCACGTCTTCGGGCAGGCGGGTATGTGCCAGCAGGCTGCGGGTGGTATCGGGATACTTTGCCAGGGCAGTGGCCATGAGCCATGCCATGCCCATGCGGACGTAGTAGGGAGGTCTGCCTGCCGTCAGTCCGGGGCACAGGTCCCCGCTGTCCTTGCTGACCTTACCCTGCCGGTAGTCAGAATGGATATGCTCCAGGTCAATACTTTCCATTATCTTGAATATCTCCGGCAGCGAGCTTTCCTCCATCATCCGCGACATGTACAGGATGAGGCCGAAGCGGACTTCGAACTCCCGGTCAGAGGACAGATACGGCCGGATGAAATCCCAGGTCCTGCCGTCCGGACGGGCCCATCTGGCATCGGCGCATACACAGTCGCACACCGCCCAGTTGTCGATGTGCGGTACGAATGCCCGGACTCTTTCCAGCCGTTCTTCCAGCGGCAGTTTGATCCGGTTCAGCATCATGCCCCAGACCATGTATTCCTCGTAGTGCATACTGCGTTCCGGAGCCGCCTCGAACTGTCCGATCAGCCCCACGGCATCATCGGACGCTGCCAGCTGCGAGGCCACCTTCCTCATGTCCGGGATATGCAGCCCGAGCACCGACGTTCCCGGCAGCGGATTGATGATCCTGATGTGTCCCCGGCGGTACCTCTCATCGTTGACGAACCTCTCCGGAATGTGTTGCTTTAAAATATTTTCTATCATGACTTGTTTTTCTGCAAATATATGCGGCGTAGCCGAATATACGCGGAAGCTGTAGCGAAAAAAGAGGAAAATGGTAAATTTGCAGCCATGAAGCAGCGGGATGACACGTCGTTCATACGGTCTTTAATCGCTGAGGGCGAGCACGTCCGGCAGGATTTCAAGTTCGAGGTTTCGGACTCGCGGAAGATTGCGCGGTCGCTCTCGGCTTTTGCAAATACCGAAGGCGGGCGGCTGCTGATAGGGGTCAAGGACAACGGGCGTATCGCGGGAGTGCGCAGCGAGGAGGAGATGTACATGGTGGAGGCTGCGGCAAAGGTCTATTGTGACCCGGAGGTCGAGGTGGAGATGCGTGTGTATCGTCCGGAAGGCCGTTCCGTGCTGATCGCCTCGGTGGAGCCTGCCCCGCGCAAGCCGGTGATGGTGAAGGAAGAGGGCGGGCGGAAACTGGCTTATGTGCGCATAGCGGATGAGAATATCTTAGCTTCGCCGGTGCATATCGGGGTGTGGAGGTGCGAGGCAGACAATGGCCGTGGCGGCAGTGCTGGCAGAATGTCGCAGAGCCTTGGATACGGAGTCCCTGGCTCCGTATATGAGACTTCCGGTTCCGGACACAGGGTCTCGGATTCATGGTCGCGTCAAGACCCGGTCTCGGTGACGTTCACGGAACAGGAAAGAGAGCTGCTCGCCGTCATCGCAGCCGCTTCAGGCAGTACCTCCCGTCAGTTTGCCCAGTCCGGCTTACCTGCAGCCTGTAGCAGTTCCGATGCTTCCGCTCCCGGCCCTTTCTGTCCCGCCTTTTCCGGTTCCGCAGCTCTCCCGGTTTCTTCTTCCGGCCTGACCCTGTCGCAGATATGCCGCCGCGTGACAATTCCCCGCCGTCGGGTAATTCACCTGCTCTCGCTCTTCGTGCACTGGGGCCTCGTCGGGATCCGTCACGACAGCCGCGGCTTTCTCTATTATGCCAACGACTGAGTCAAAGGGGCCACGGCAAAGGCTGAGTAAAACTCATGTCCCAGCAAAGTGTCGCATACGCCTGCAAAGGTGAACCCAAAACGCGGGAAACGGTTCACCTT
>HF990377.1 GCA_000432775.1 Alistipes sp. CAG:831 | reverse complement strand
GGAACGGAAGAGGAATGCCGTGCAGAAGGCCTACATCAGGATGACCGTGACGTCCCGGGCTCCGTGGGCGCCGATGACAAGGGCTTGCTCGATGTCGGCGGTCTTGGAGGGGCCGGCGATGAAGCTGCCGAAGTCGTAGGTGTCGAAGTCCTTCCGGGCGTAGGCTTCGTGCATGTTGCACACTATCTGCTTTCTGTCCAGCAGGATGACGAGGGCTTCGGGGATGAATAGCATGGCTTTGTGCCGGAATGCTCGGGGTATCCAGACGGAGCCGTTCTCGACTACTCCGAAGGCTCCGCGGACTATGGCAACATCTGTGCCGGCGAGATCGCGGGGATCTTCCAGTTCGTCGGGGTTGAATGTGGCGCAGGATGCGGCCTCGGGCAGATTGGAGGCTATGCGTCTGGCTTCAGGGTAGGTCCGGCGGACAATGGAGGCGATGCGCTCCCGGATGCTGCCGGGCTTCTCCTCTTCCGGTGTTCTGTCGCCGGGGTTTGTGGCGCGGTTCTCAGGTCGAAGGCCAGCCCGCTCTGTCGCGTACCCTTCCGGTGTCCTGTCGCCGGAGCTTGTGGCGCGGTTTCCGGAGAGCTCCGTATCTGCGGATGCCTTATCGTCCCCCTCTTCGATCAGGATGCACCGGGCCGCTGCGGCCTTGACCGCTCTTTCCCGGAACTCCGCCAACGGGTCGGAGAATGTCATGGGGGTGAAGCCCAGCGGCCCTCTTTCCACGGGTGCGGGGCTGTTGGCCTTGAGGGCCTCGAGTATTGTTTCCTTGCTGCTCATGTCGTAGATGCTTGTTTTACGGTAAAACTGTTATTTCCCGCTCTCCTCGGATTTGCCCTGGCCGGCCGGGGCAGAGGAGGACAGCTCTTCTTTCCAGATCTGTTCGAATGTGCGGGAGGTGAATTCCGGCAGCTCGCGGTCGCGGCCCCAGGCGTTGGCACTGCAGTAGAGCAGGCCGTGCGGGGCGATTTTCTCTCCGAGCCGTCCTGCCTTGATGCAGAAATGGAACATGCCGGGACTGCGCAGGGCGGTGTTGAGCACCTTGACGATGCCCTTCTTGACCGGATTGGCCAGTCCGAGGGAATCGAGTTCCTGCCTCCAGGAGTAGATCTGCTCTCCGAGGTCGATCTTGGCGGGGCAGACATTGGAGCAGGACATGCAGAGGCTGCATGCGGAGACGTTGCCGCTGTACTGTTTGGGGTCGGCGAGCATTCCGAGGTTGATGCCCAGCGGTCCGGGGATGAAGTAGGAGTAGGAGTAGCCTCCGGAACGGCGGTAGACGGGGCAGGTGTTCATGCAGGCTCCGCAGCGCAGGCATTTGAGCATGTTGCGGTGGACGGGGTTGCCGAGTATCCTGCTGCGGCCGTTGTCCACGATGACGATGTGCATCTCCTGGCCTTCCACGGGCCGTTTGTAGTGGGTGGTGTAGGTGGTGGAATGCTGTCCTGTGGCGGAGCGGGCGAGCAGCCGGTGGTATATGGCGAGGGCGTCGTAGTCGGGAATCACTTTCTCGAGGCCCATGATGGCTATATGCAGTTTGGGGAAGGAGGTGCCCATGTCGGCGTTACCCTCGTTGGTGCATACGACGAAGGCTCCGGACGAGGCCACGGCGAAATTGACTCCGGTCATGGCCGCATCGGCATGGAGTAACTTGTCGCGCAGGTGTCCTCTGGCAGCGTGGGTGAGGTAGGTCGGGTCGCTGTTGCCGTGCTCTGTGCCTATCTCGCGTTCGAAGAGCTCTCCCACTTCCTGCCTCTTGACGTGTATGGCCGGAAGGACTATGTGGCTGGGTGGCCGGTGCATAAGCTGCATGATGCGCTCTCCGAGGTCGCTCTCTACAGCCTCGATGCCGCGCTCCTCCAGGTAGGGGGACAGGCCGCATTCCTCGGCGAGCATGGACTTGCTCTTGACCAGATGCCTGACTCCGTGCTCCTTGAGGATGCCGTAGACTATCTCGTTGTGCTCCTGGGCGTCCTTGGCCCAGTGTACGTGTATGCCGTTGGCCGTGGCATTGCGCTCGAACATCTCGAGGTAATGGGCCAGATGTGTGACGGTGTGTATCTTGGTGCGGGCCGCCGCCTCCCGCAGGGCTTCCCATTCGGGGACGGACCGGGCCATGCGGTCCCTTTTCTCGCGGACGAACCACAGGGCCTGGTTGTGCCATGCGGTCCTCTCCTTGTCGGCTATGAACTTTTCGGCTGCTTTCGAATGTGTGCTCATAAGATCGGATGTTAAAGGTTTGATGCTAAAATCTCGACTATGTGAATAGTCTTGACGGGCAGTTTCTGTCTCTGGATAATACCCTCCATGTGCATCAGGCAGGAGGAGTCGGCTCCGGTGATGTATTCGGCCCCGGTGGACATGTGGTCGCGGACCTTGTCGGCGCCCATGCATGCGGATACGGCCGGCTCCTCAATGGAGAACATGCCTCCGAAGCCGCAGCACTCATCAACCCGGGAAGGCTCCATGACCTCGATACCCTGTACGAGGGAAAGCAGGTCTCTGAGCTTGGAATAATGGGGAATGTTCAGTTCTGAGGGGGAGGCCAGTCCGAGCAGTCTCTGTCCGTGGCAGCTGTTGTGGATGCTGACCTTGTGGGGAAAATGCGCGCGGGGCAGTTCCGTAGGCCGCACCACGTCATGGATGAACTCGCATATCTCGTATATCCGGCTGCTGAGGCACTCGTGCGCCTCCTTGTGCAGAATTTCGGGGTAATGTTCCTTGACGAAGGCCACGCAGCTGCCGGAAGGGCCCACCACGTAGTCGTAGTCCTTGAAAAGTTTCTCCATGTTGCGGGCCAGCGGGGCCGAGTCCTTCTCAAAGCCGCCGTTGGCCATGGGCTGGCCGCAGCAGGTCTGTCCGAGCGGGTAGTCCACGTCCACTCCGAGCGAGCGCAGCAGCTTGAAGGAGGCTGTGCCCACCTGAGGGTAGACGGCATTGACAAAGCAGGGAATGAAAAGTCCTATTTTCATAATAAGATGCTGTTATATGTCTGTTTTCAATATGCGAAAATGTATACGACAATACCGGTTATGACCACGTAGCCGAGGGCGTAGAGCAGGGCTGCCTTGAGGATTCTGCCTTCCTGTCCCTGCTGTCCGCAGGCAGAGGTGGCAATGGCAATGCTCTGCGGGGAGATGATCTTGCCTCCGGTGGCTCCGGCGGTATTGGATGCCGATATCCATACGGGATCCGCGCCTATGTGTTCCGCCACGCCGGCCTGCAGCTTGCCGAAAAGGATGTTGGCTGAGGTGTCGCTGCCGGTGAGGAATGTTCCGATGGCTCCGATGGCGGGGGCGAACAGGGGATAGAGTGCTCCTGTGGCCGTGGCCAGTGCGACGGCGAGGGTATTGATCATGCCCGAGGTCTCCATGATTGAGGAGAAGCCCACGAGGCAGATGACCGTGATGAATGTCTTTTTGAGCTGTACGGTGGATTTCCACAGCAGCCTGAGCAGTCCGCCGGCCTTGCCTCCCTGGATAAGTCCTCCGGCGAATGAACCGATGAACAGCAGGAGCCCGCCCTGGACGAGCCATTGTACGGACCATGTGCGGGTCTCTCCGCCGATGTTGAAGCCGATGGATGTTTCGGCAACGGGAGCCAGGATATCCTTGAGGGGCAGCAGGGGACTGGTCAGCAGTATGAGCAGCATGATCAAGGCGTAGACGGCCCAGGCCTGGAGGATTTCCTTTGTGCTGTGTCTGTGTTTGGAGGGCGTTGTGTTTGTACCGGAGTTCCGTGCCGTGCGGCGGTCCAGGATGCGGCCCATCAGAATGATGACAGCGATGGCTGCGGCGGAGCCGAGAATGGCCGGGGTCTCCGGTCCGATATATCTGGCCGCAAGGTATTGGACGGCTAAGGAGACTGCTCCGATGACCGTACCGATGAGGATGTTGCGGGGCAGGGCCTTCTTCCCCGGAACAGTCAGCTGGGCAATGACTATCGGTACCAATATCATGGTCACGGCCAGCTGGGCTACAACTGCCGGAGCCACTTTCATCACATCCAGCGAGGTCTCCTGCGCCAGGACGATGACCGGCACTCCGACCGCCCCGAAAGCCGTGGGCACGCTGTTGGCGATGAGGCTGACCAGTGCGGAGAAGACCGGCTTGAACCCGAGGCTGATGAGAATCGCCGCAGGTATGGCCACGGCCGTACCGAATCCGGCCATGCCCTCCAGCAGTCCCCCGAATCCCCAGGTGATGAGCAGCACCTGGATGCATTTGTTGGAGGAGATGGATGAGAACTGGGCCTTGAGCACCTCAATCTTCCCGGTGTGCAGGAGTACGTTGTAGCTGTAGATGGCCATAAGGATGATCAGCAGTATGGGCACCAGTGCCTTGAGGGCACCGTAGAAAAACGACAGTCCCGTCTGCTGCAGCGGCTGGCCGAAATACCATACCGCTATGACGATGGTGACAATCAGTGTTATCAAACTGCTCCGGTCTCCCGGAACCTTGAACACGCCCATCAGTACAATCAGTGTCAGGATGGGCAGAAGAGCAAGTAAAACGTCCATGGCGACACATATCTTAATTCGCGCGCAAAATTACAAAAAATCTCAAAACAACATGAGAACTTTATCCACGGGCCGGCCGCGATTCGCTGCCGTTTACAGCAGCCGCGCGAGTGCGTACCCTCCCAGTGTGGTGAGCAGCCCGAGAACCAGGCTGCCGATGCAGCCTCCGAGTCCTACGAGCAGTATTGAGCGGATCATGCAAGTTCCTCTTTATGCAGAAGGTCCAGGAACTGTCTGCGCAGGTCCCGGATGGAGCGGCGGAGCTTCGGGGCGCAGAGCAGCCGCAGGTCGGATACTGCCAGCCGCAGCAGGCGGTAGGCTTCCTGGCACAGGACGGTGGCGGGCACGAGGGCGATTGACAGACCCAGGGCCCATTCCCACGGAAGGGTGCAGTAGAGGACAATGGCGTAGATGATGAGCAGCAGCGGCCAGAGCACGAGGGTGACTACAAAGCGGATGGAGTTGTAGAACGCGCGGTCTTTCATCTTCGAGAAGAGGAAGGCTGAAAGGCCGGTTACAGGGAGGGTCAGGATTCCTGCGGGAATAGTGTAGGGGAGGGTGACAATGAGCACCAGCAGCTGGAACAGGCGGGACCAGAAGGGGTGCTTCTTGATGACGGAGCCGAGGGAAATACCCCGTTCTTCCCGCTCGCGGTGGATGTCGGCGGCGCGTCCAAGCAGCTCTGCGGCTTGTCCCGGTTCGGAGGTCCGCAGCCGGGCGATCTGCCCGAGGGTCATCTTGTTGGCGGAGAATCGGGTGGTCAGGGCGTGGCGGCGTGCGCCGGGATGCTCCTTCCTCCAGGTGTCCACCTGCTGATTGATGACTGCAGCGCAGGTTTCCAGGGTGGCGTCGTAGTGCTCGTCATCGGGGATGTAGAGGATGACTTCCTTCATGCGCTCGGAGAGGTTGTCCTTCATCAGGTTCATCACCTCGGGCTGGGAAAGCGAGGCATGCTCCCTGAGATATGCGCTGACGTTGATGGGCTCGCCTATCTGCACCAGCACGGTGGAGCGGAATCTGAAGAAGTTGCCGTATTCCAGACCGACGGGCACTATGTACAGGGGCAGGCGGCCGTTCATGAGTTCCTCGGCCTCGAGTGCGATCCTGAATATGCCTTTGGACAGGGGCAGCAGCGAGTGCTTGGCCTGATGCCGTCCTTCGGGCAGGATGCAGAAGGGTACCTTGTCCATGAGCACGTCCACGCTCATGTGGATGATCTCGGTGTTCTTGCGCACCTCGTCCATGCCGTCGCGGATGCGCATGATGGGCATGATCTTCAGGAAGCGGAGAATCTTCGCGACTTTGGGGTTCCTGAAAATGTCGGCCCTGGCTACGAATACCTTCTGCTTGCGGTCCATGGCCAGAATGACCAGTGCGTCCATAAGGGCGTTTGTGTGGTTCGGGGCGTAGATGACAGCCCCGTCAGCGGGTACTTTCTCCAGTCCCACGTATTTTATCCTGCGGTATGCCATCCGCAGCATGAAGTCGACGTAGTGCCGGAGGAAGGCGTAGAGCCCGTCGAAGTCCTGAATTTTCCTGTTTTCCTTCTTACCCATTGTCCTTGAAAATTATGCTGCCGCCTTGACATTGTCCTCCGGAAGGGGATGCCTGCGGAAGATGGCGGCGAGGGTGAGTCCCGCGATGATGTGCCAGATGCCCCACCATGCTGTGACGAAGAGCATTCCGCCGTAGTGCCCGTGCCATATCTCCGGAGGGAAGATAGCGGGGTTGAACAGCAGCACCAGCCCCAGTCCCGAGTTCTGGATACCGACCTCGATGGTTACGGAGCGGCGGTCCTTGAGCGGCAGCCGTCCGGCCATTCCCCCGAAATACCCGGTGGCGAAGGCGGCGGCGTTATGCACCAGTACGATGAAAAATATGAAAATGATGTTGTCGATGAACAGCTGGAAATTCTGCGAGAAAGAGGCGACGACCATTACCAGGAAGAGGAGGATGGAAAGGGTCTGCGCCGGTTTGGTGATCTTCTTCGTGGCGTTGGGGAAATACCGGGCGAAGAGCATTCCCAGGACAATGGGGATGCCCAGGAGCAGCAGTATCTGCCACAACATCGGGAGGAAAGGAATGACCAGCCGGGGTATGTCGCCCGAAACGCTTATGGCATGGTAGTACAATGTGCCCCAAAGGTAGAAGTTGAGGGGGGTGATAAGCGGGGCAAATACGGTGGTCACGGCTGTCATGCTTACGGAAAGCTCTACATTGCCCTTCGAGAGGGAGGAGATGAAGTTGGAGATGTTGCCGCCGGGGCAGGATGCTACCAGTATCATGCCGAGAGCCACCATCGGGGTGATCCAATGGTTCAGGGCCAGGCAGATAAGGAATGTCACTGCAGGCAGCCCGACCCACTGCAGGAGAATGCCGGTGATGATGGACCTGGGATGGCGGAATACGTTCTTGAATGTTTCCGTCTTTATTCCGAGGGCCACGCCGAACATTATGAAAGCCAGCAGGATGTTGACTATCATCATGCCGTTCTCCCCGAAGTTGATCGAAATGGAGTTGAGGCTTTCCAGTTGCTCTTTCATCGTCTGTCTGTTTCAAAAATGAGGCTGTGACCAAAGGATTTTCAGGTATCTCCAGTCACGGCCTCATACTGTTGTTGAGGTGTGTCAGAATGGTTCTGACCGCCGTTATTCTCTAATTGCCTTGATGCCGGGCAGCTCCTTTCCCTCCAGGAACTCCAGCATCGCACCGCCGCCGGTGGACACGTAGCTTACCTTGTCTGCATAGCCCATCTGGGTGACTGCAGCCACTGAGTCGCCGCCGCCTACGAGGGTGAACGCTCCTTTTGCCGTAGCCTCAGCGAGAATCCCTGCAATGGTGTTGGTGCCGTGGGCGAAGTTGGGCATTTCGAATACGCCTACGGGGCCGTTCCAGAGTATGGTCTTGGAGTTCAGCAGGACCTCTTTCCATTCGGCAACTGCCTTGGGTGAGGCGTCCATGCCCATCCATCCGTCGGGAATGGCGTTCGAAGGGCAGATCTGGGTGTGCGCATTGTTGTCGAAGGCGTCGGCAGCCACAACCTCTGTGGAGAAAAACAGCAAGACGCCTTTCTCCTTGGCCTTGGCCAGGGTGTCGAGGGCTGTCTGGAGCTGGTCGTCCTCTACGAGGGAGGTTCCGATGGTGCCGCCCTGGGCTTTCATGAAGGTGTAGACCATGCCGCCGCCGATGATCATGTTGTCGGCCAGATCGAGCAGGTGCTCTATGACTCCGAGTTTGGAGGAGACTTTGGCTCCGCCGAGGATGACGGTCAGGGGACGCTGGGGATTGCCCAGGACCTTGTCGATCGCCTTGATCTCGCCTTCCATCACGTAGCCGAACATCTTGTCGTTAGGGAAGTATTTGGCGATGAGGGCTGTGGAGGCGTGGGCGCGGTGGGCTGTCCCGAATGCGTCGTTGATGTAGCAGTCGGCGTAGGATGCCAGGTGCTCGGTGAATTTCTTCTGGCTTTCCTTCACTGCGGCCTTTGCGGCTTTCTTCTCCTCTTCGGTGGCGTCCTCGGCCAGTCCGCGGGGCTTGCCCTCCTCCTCGGCGTAGAAACGCAGGTTCTCGAGCAGGAGCACCTCGCCGGGCTTCAGGGCAGCGGCCTGTGCGTCAGCCTTCATGCAGTCGGGAGCAAACTGTACCTTGGTGCCGAGCAGCTCCTCGATGCGGCCGATGATGTGCTTGAGGGAGAATTTCTCAGCGGGTCCCTTCGGCTTCCCGAGATGGGACATTATGATAAGAGCACCTCCGCCAGCCAGTACCTTCTTCAGGGTGGGGATTGCGGCGCGGATACGGGTGTCGTCAGTGATGTTGAAGTCTGCGTCGAGAGGAACGTTGAAATCCACTCTCACAATGGCCTTCTTGCCATTAAAGTCATAAGAGTCTATGTTCTGCATAACCGTATATGTTTATCCGGCCGCAAAATTACAAAATTCTGTGGAAAATCTTACATAAAATGCCGGCCAGACGGTCCATCATCTCCCGTTCGGCCTCGAATACCTGAAGTATCTGTTTCTGTGTCAGGAATCCGCTGTATATCCCGTAGTATTTTTCGCGCAGCTCCAGGATCTTCCTGCTCTGGGCAAAGCGGTTCTGCAGATACTCGGCTGTCTCTTCTTCGTCAGCATCGGGGCGGAGTCTGCCGGGGCGGGGGGCTGTTTCCCAGATTTCTTTCTGGAAATTGCAGTAGGCCTCAGTGAACAGGGCGGCGGTCTCCTTGTACCGGTTTATAAGCATTCTGAAGCCCCGCTCCGGGTCGGACTGTATCAAGCCGATTATGTGTCTGTCCTGCAATTTGTCCATTTTCTGTGCGGTAAGCCCGATTGCCGGCTTTGCGTTTTCACATATGCCGGTCTTCCGTTCTCATGGCGGTGCTTCCCGGAAGACGTTCTGCTATATAGACCCGCTTCAGAGGCAAAAGTTAAAATCCCTTCCGGGAAATCATGAAGATTTAAGAAAAATCAGTTGAGAACACTGACTGATGCAGGAGTCTTGAAGATTGCCTACAGGCTTATCATGAACAGGGTCGTGGTGCCGTCATCGTTGAAACGTGACCAATAGAGGACATTGTCCTTTACATACTGCGGGATGATGCCGTATCTCTGATCCCCGCAGCGCAGGATGAAGCCCTCGTCCGTGTCGGCCTTATATTCTTCCATACCGTAGCGGAAGTGAGACACCCTCTTTCCGGTCGATATGTCGAAGATGTCGTAGTACCAGCACATTCCTTTCTCATGCAGGTACTGTGCGAAGTAATATTTACCGCAGATGAATTCTTCGTCTATCTGAAAATTGTTTTGTTTATCTGCGTGGTCGCCGACTCTGACATTCATCTCCGGAGGCAGCGTGTACCGCCCGCAGTCCACGGTAAGATAGGGACTGTAGATGGAGTCGCTCAACTCGTAATAGGTGAATTCGCCGAAAGGCTTGTACAGAACCTTGGAGTTGAATACTTTCATGTACTCCAGGGCAATGATGCCCTTATTGGACTTTTGTGCATTGTTCTGTAGCGGCAACATTCTGTTTACGGGATTTATCTCCCGGTCCATGATGGTTATGCAGTATTCTCTGCTGTAATCGGACATGCCTGTAGCCGCGTACCTGTCCTTGCTTAGCGGACGAATATCGCCTATAGAGGAAGTATTCCCGTTTTTAATCTCTTCAATCAGGTTTCCGTCGGTATCCAGGCGGATGATTTTATTCCAGTAGTCCAGCAGCAGTATCTCTTCGTTGTAAGGGTCATATTCGGCTCTTCCCAGGTTTGTAAACTCTCCCGGGCCTCTGCCTGTCCTTCTGGATGTTTTGAGGACTTGTCCGTCCCGGTCCATGATCACTAAGACCTTTTCTGCAGTCAGGCCGAACATCCTGTCTTCCGAGACCCCGAACAGAGTTATGTCGTACAGGGAGTCAGTACGCAGAGTGATTGTATCTATCCGCAGGGCAATGCTCTCAATGCCGAGGGTGTCGGTCCGGTTGATGTCTTTCCCCATTTTTATAACGGGGACATCATTCTGCCCGCATGATGCCATGACGCATACGGACAGAATGTAAATGTAAATGCTCGATATTTTGCCAGGGGCTGCCATGTCATTCCATCTTTTTCAGTGTGTAGGCCGCGAATACCATTTCTTCTTCACCGGTGAGAAGCTGGATGTGCAGACCTGTCTGAGATACGAATACCGTGTACCTGAAGCAGGCGAATGCATCTTCAGTGACATCGCTTTCTCCGATGGTCCGGAAATTCTCGTCAAGTATCAGGACTGCTAAGTGTTTGGCTTTGTTGGATAGGTTCACTCCCGGCATCGGGGTACTCTTCTCCACTATGCGGTAGTAGACGTTGTTCCATCGGTCATAAAGTATGTTGCCGTAAGATGTTATCTCACGGAAATATTCTATTTCCCGTTCAGGAGATATTGTGATGCCTCCCAGCAGTCCTTTCCCGAGGGGTTTGGGCTTTTTCCCCCTATACTTGCTCTCAGCGTGATAGACAGTTGTCTCTTTTGTCGCGAGATTCAGTACGTGGATATTGTCATCGGCCGGAAACCCGACTACGGCCAGAGACTTGCCGCTGTTGTACGCCGAGTAGGGTGTCCTCATCAGCAGGTCACCGTAGAAGTCCTGGTATATCTCAGGGTAGGGGAAATGCTTTTCCACTATCTGTCCGGTCTTGTCATCGATTATGACCAGGCAGGGTCCATCGTCTGTGGTAGTGCCGGTATATGCCAGGCCCTGCGGAGTCAGGTACGGCTGTCCCTCTCCGCCGGGCATGATGTCCGATACTTCGTCTATTGCGTATGATCTTATCCGTGAACCGTGTCCGTCTATCAGCCTTATCATCCGCTCCTCAAGATAGAGGAGATATATGCTGTCGGGAGAGGCCACGTTAATTCCCCAGGGTCTTCCCGGGACTTTTATGCTGACAGGGGACTTTGTCGTGCTGTCGGTGTGGAACCGTTCGATGTGTCCTGTGATGGTGTTGTGGAAGTAATAGAATCCGCTGTTCTCGTCGTAAAAAGTTGTCAGCAGATTAGGACTGGTTTCCTCATCCATGACGAACCTCAGCTCTCCTGTCCTGATCAGTTCTACAGAGTCAATTCGTTCTGTCCTTATTGTTTCCCGGTCCTCTGTTGAAGAGTTGCCGCAACTGATGAGAGTGGCGGCAAGTACGGGAAAGGAGAGTAGAAAAGTAAATTTTGTCATGATATATTGTTAATTTTCAAGTACTATGTCCTCCTTGTTTTCTGATCCTGATTTTTGGCAGTTCTTTCTCTGGAGCCATGTTTTGGTTGCGCAGAAATAAGTGTTGCCGTTATTGACGCAATGGCCGTTATTGAGTTCGTTGGTAAAGCATCCGCGTGAATCAGTTTCCGGAATTTGATTATTAGCGTGGATAATACCACCTGTTATAAGTATTGCGGCGAAAAGGGTTAAAGTGACAATTGCGGATTTTGATTTTTTGAAAATTTTCATGGTATTATTGCTTGTTTATGGGTTAAAGTAATTTCTTACAGTCATGAATGCGTACTCTTTTGTCGATTGCCATATTATGGCCTTGGCTCTTCCATCCTCCATCACAAGGACACATGGATATATTCTTTTGTTCTGCGGCATAAGAGCCAGAAAGTTGTTGTCATAATCAAAAATGGTGTTGCTTGAATTTATTTTGACTTTGCTTTTAAGTATTTTGTTAGACATGATGTTGCAGAAAACAAACATCATGTCGTTTCTGTCCGAGAATTCGTTGTAAAAGTTTTCAGCGGCAGTTATACAGGTGCCGCATCCTTGCTCGGGTATTATTGTTAGAAAGCGTACGGAGTCCAGCTTACTGTCAAACTCATTTGCCAAATATAAATTAACCTTTTCGAGTATTTCCGTGTTGGATTCCATGCAGGACCGGCAAGTGAGTCCACTTATTATAAGAAATGGTAGAATGATGAAAGTTTTATATGTTAAAAGTTTAGTAGTCACGAATATAACTATTGAGTGACCCAAATGTACGCAAAATAATACAGATGCACAAATTTTTTGTTATTATTATGTCAGAATCTCCATTTCCATGTCTTTTTTAACTGGAAATCGTTTCCTTGTATACTGCAGCTGTAAAATCTCGAGGTTTTTATCTAACTTTGGCGCATGAATATAGAAAGACCATCTGAGAGCTGGAGCGATTACCAGCTGATAGACTCCGGCGGTTTCGAGAAGCTGGAGCGTTTCGGGCGTTATACGATGATCAGACCTGAGCCCAAGGCATTGTGGGATAAGGCACTTCCTGCTTCGGAATGGAAGAGGAGGGCGCAGACGGCCTTTACTCCCGGAGCCGGCTTCTCCAAGGCGGGGAAGGAGGACAGCGGGGTCTGGACCATGCTCGGGCGGATGCAGGAGCAGTGGAATATCTCCTACCGGCTGCCGGCGGTGAATGACGGGACGTTGCGGGGGGAGGCCGCGCCGGACACTTCCAAAACCCGGCTCATCGGGCTTCCCGATACTGCGACGGCCGGAATCCTTTCAGAATTCGGTGGGGCTGAACTACATCTGCGATTGGGACTTACGGCATTCAAACACGTAGGTGTCTTTCCGGAGCAGGCCCCTAACTGGGATTTCATATACCGGCAGGTAGCCCGTCTCAGAGCCAACAATGCGAAGATGGGCGAGACCCGGCCGCCTCGGGTACTCAACCTGTTTGCCTACACCGGTGCCGCCTCCCTGGCCGCCCGTGCCGCAGGAGCAGACGTCACCCATCTCGACTCTGTCAGACAGGTGGTGACATGGGCCAGGCACAATATGGAGATTTCCTCCCTCGACGGCATCCGCTGGACCATCGACGACGCCCTGAAGTATGTCACCCGCCAGGTCCGCCGCGGAGCCTCCTTTGACGGCATCATTCTCGATCCTCCCGCCTACGGACGCGGCCCGGACGGAGAGAGGTGGAAACTGGACGAGTGTCTCAATGACATCCTGAAGGGCTGTGCGCAGATTCTTGCCCCGATGAACAGCTTCCTGGTGCTGAATCTCTATTCCAACGGCTATTCTGCGATGCTGGCGGACACCCTCGTGGCCTGTGCCTTCGGACCGGCCGGCCGCCGCACTTCCGGAGAGCTGGTACTGCGCGACGACTTCGGCCGTATCCTGTCGCTCAGTGTCTACACCCGACTCGAGCGGTAGCGGTGAGTGCGGATTGTGTGCAGGTTGGAGCATGTCGCTTTCCACCCGCCGCTTCCACCTGCTATTCTTCGTTCTCCGCTCTTCGTTGTTCTCTGCCTCCGCTCTCCGCCCTCCGTTCTCCAGTCTTCGTTCTCTGCCATTCGTTCTACAATATGGCTATCCGCAAAAATACCCCTAGGTCGCAAGAAACCTCTCCTAAACTCACTTTCACCGTAGATCTTTTCTGCACTCCTTCCGAAGGAGTAGGGGCGCTCACCATCGCTACAGGCACTAAAGAGCCATTTTCGCCGAAAATCTATCATGCACTCCTTCCGAAGGAGTCGCGTTTCCCCGGCATTTCCACACTCCTTCAGAAGGAGTAGGGGACGCTCACCATCGATACGGATACACGGGGAACTACCTTAACGAATTTACTTCGGGGTGTACTCTGATTTTTAACCGATTGAAAATCAGTGGTCTGCAAATTCCGCTGCACATTAGACCTGTCTCAAAAGAGAGCGAATGTGCAGCACGTTTTGTAACTATCTGATTTACAGAAGAGTTTTTCTCTCCTGTGCACCCCGAAGTAAATTCGTTAAAAGCCGGTTTCAATATTCTGCCCATCACTTGCCCATAATAAAGAGATTTTCATTATGCCGCAGTTCTCAGATTGTCATACACTGCTTTAATTGCAACCATATACGCAAAGTGCAAAATATGTCATTTCTTGTGGCAAGGGGTATTTTTCCTGACAGCCATTTTATTTTATGCTGCCCTAAGCCCGGGAAAAGCGGTGAGTCAGAATGGGAATTCTGCAAAATTTACATTCTGACAGCATTACGAAACTACGGAGTATCTAACTACATTTTGTCGGGTAGCAAACAATTTTGTTAAGCACGTGGTTCACTGCTATTTAGAATTTCTGCACCTTCCCGTAAGCCGTTTCAAGTCGGTCATGGGAAGATGGGGAAGAGGCAAGTATCCGGTTATCAATTGATTAACAAAAATGTTTGCTGCCCTGTAAAGTATCGTTGAGACCAGATCCATCTCTAATGACCGATTTGGGATAAATTCAGGCCGATGGGCGCCGAAAGACGGGAGGATGCCGGGTTGCTGTCAACAAGTGCCATGTCCTGAGATATGTGTGGGGTGTTGCATAGTTGCTGCTGTGGGGCAGGGGACACGTGTGTGCTCTGAAGTCCGGGTAAGGAGCGTGGAGTAGTTTGGGATCCGGTGGAAATTCTTAACTTTGTGGGTATATCTTGAAAAGGCAATCAATTATGATGGTAAAATGGAAAGTGATGGCGGCTGTGTCGGTCGCATTGGTTTCGGAAGCGATGGTGGCTGTGTTGTGCGCAACCGGCTTGACCGGTATGACCGGTATGGGCATGACAGTCAGTAGGTTCAGTATGGCCGGAACGGCAGGTGTGTCTGATGCGGATTGTTCCGGCTGCATTGAGGAGATGGACGCCGACATATCGGCAGGCATGTCCGGAGTGTGGGATGTGGGCAATACTACCGGAGTGTATAGTCCTTACAGAAACGGAAACGGAAACGACAGAAACAGAGACAGAGATGACGGATACTTAGGCGGAGACGACAGTCGGCCGGGTATCCTGCGGCAGGTGCTGTTTGCAGTGGACAGGGCTGACACGGTCAGAGAGGTGTCCTGCTACCGGATACCGGCCATAACCACGGCTCCGGACGGCAGCCTGATAGCGGCGATAGATGAGAGGGTGCCTTCCTGCGGGGACCTGAAGTGGAGCCGGGACATCAACATCGTCATGCGCCGCAGCACGGACGGCGGACGGACCTGGAGCCCGGTACAGAGAGTCGCGGATTTCCCGGACGGACAGTCGGCCTCGGACCCGTCGCTGATTACCGACCCTGTGAGCGGCACCGTATTCCTATTTTATAATTTCATGGACCACGACCGGGCAAAGGACGTCTATTTCTTCCACGTCATGCGCAGTACCGACAACGGCCAAACCTGGTCGGAGCCCGAGGATATCACATCCCAGGTGGCTCCGGAGGAATGGCGGGACGACTTCAAGTTCCTTACCTCGGGTCAGGGCACCGTCACCCGCGATGGCCGTCTCCTGCATACGATGGTGAACCTCCGGACCGGACTGCACCTGATTGAGAGCACTGACGGCGGCCGGACCTGGCATCTGCTGCCTGCCGCCATTGTCCCTGCCGACGAGTCGAAGGTCATTGAGCTGCCGGACGGCCGGTGGATGGTCAACAGCCGGGTCAATGAAGGCGGCTGCCGCTACATTCACATCTCGGACGACAAGGGCCGCTCATGGACCTCGAATCCGGCTCCCGCTCTGCCCGATCCAGGCTGCAACGGGGCTATTGTCCATTATCCCTACTATGGTGAGGACGGCTGCCTGCTCTTCGTCAATGCCGCCGATCCGGAGCAGCGCCGTAACCTGACCCTCCGCTACAGCCTGGACGGAGGCCTTACCTGGAGCTCCGGCCTGACGGTCGTGGAGGGTGATGCGGGCTATTCGGACATCGCCGTCCTGCCTTCCGGAGAGGTTGCCGTGTTCTACGAGAGAGACGGTTATGCTGTAAACGAGATTGCGCTCGTGACTCCGGAAATGCTTTTCGGCAAATAATGTCCTTACACGGCACCGCATCGGTTGCAAAAAAATGCAGGACTTTGGCTATTTATCATTAAATTTGCTAGGATATTAGGGTACAATAACGGACTAAATAAGACTATATGCTTGATTTTCTTGCGATTACATGGAATGTAAGCCCTGACATATTTGCCATAGGCAACTTCCACCTGAGGTGGTACAGCGTGCTTTTCGTGGCAGGATTGTTTCCCGTGGGCTATTACATAATGCGTTCGTTCTACAAAAGGGAGGGGATTCCGGTGGATACTCTGGATGCTCTCCTTTTTGCATTGTTTATAGGCACTCTGGTAGGAGCCCGTCTGGGCCACTGCCTGTTCTATGATCCGGTCTACTATCTGTCCCATCCCTGGAAGATACTGATGACCTGGGAGGGTGGGCTGGCCTCGCACGGCGGTGCTGTCGGCGTGCTGCTGGCGATCTGGTGGTATGTCCACAAATACGGCAAGAAGTACGGCTTCGGTTATATCCAGCTCATAGACCGTCTCGTGATACCTATCTGCTTCGCCGGCATGATGATCCGTCTCGGCAACCTGATGAACTCCGAAATCTACGGAGTGCAGACGGACCTGCCGTGGGGCTTCATATTCCCCCGCGATCCCATGGGAGACGGCCTGCCCCATCATCCGACCCAGCTCTACGAGGCTCTGAGCTACTGCATACTGGGACTGGTACTGCTCTGGATGTACCGTACCAGACTGGACAAGCTGCGCACGGGTACCATCTTCGGCATCTTTCTGATCGTGCTTTTCGGCATGAGATTCCTGATAGAGTTCATCAAGGAGGATCAGGTGGCATTCGAGCAGGGTATGACTCTCAATATGGGACAATGGCTGAGCGTGCCGTTCATCATCGCGGGCATACTGCTGCTCGTGTGGAGTCTGACCAAGGCCGGTCCGGCTGCCATTCACGTGCCTCAGACAGCTCTCTCCGGAAATGGCAAGGGCAGCAACGGCTCCGCCCGCGGAGGGCAGCGGCAGGGGGCTTCGGGGGATAAGGTGTCCGGGAAACCGAAGGAGAAGGTCCCTCTGACCCATGTCCACAGCGGCAGTACGGCTAATAAGGATAAACAATAACAATAAAAACAATATACTATGGCAGACGAAAGAATACAGTTACTGATTATCGGCAGCGGTCCTGCCGGTTATACTGCGGCTATCTATGCATGCCGCGCAAATATCAAGGCGGTGGTCTACGAGGGCATCCAGCCCGGAGGCCAGCTGACCCAGACTACGGAGGTCGAGAATTTCCCCGGCTACCCCCAGGGTGTGCAGGGACAGCAGATGATGGATGATTTCCGTGCCCAGGCCGAAAGGTTCGGGGCCGATATCCGCTTCGGCATCGTGACTAAGGCGGACTTCTCCGCCAGACCCTTCAAGGTTCAGATAGACGATGAGAAATGGGTGGAGGCAGAGGCGGTTATCATCGCCACAGGCGCCACCGCCCGCTATCTGGGTCTCGAGTCCGAGGAGAAATTCAAAGGCCAGGGCGTTTCAGCCTGCGCCACCTGCGACGGATTCTTCTACAGGGGCAAGGATGTGGCAGTGGTCGGAGGCGGCGACACCGCCTGCGAGGAGGCCACCTATCTGGCATCCCTCTGCCGCAAGGTCTATATGATCGTGCGCCGCAATGTCTTCCGCGCCTCCAAGGCCATGCAGGAGAGAGTATTCAACACTCCCAACATCGAAGTGCTCTGGGAGCATCAGACCAAGGAGATTCTGGGCAACGATATGGGCGTGACCGGTGCCCTGCTGCGCCGTAACGACGGTGTGGAGAAGAAGATAGATATCGACGGCTTCTTCCTGGCCATCGGACATCATCCCAATTCGGACGTATTCCGCGAGTGGGTGGACACTGATGCCGAGGGCTACATCATTACCGAGGGCAAGAGCACCCGTACCTCCCGTCCCGGCATTTTTGCGGCAGGAGACGTGCAGGACCCGACTTACCGTCAGGCCATCAATGCAGCCGCCTCCGGATGCCGTGCCGCAATGGACGCCGAAAAGTATTTAGCCGAAAACAGACAGTAACACATAACAGCCTATGGATACCCAAACTTATTCAGACATACTTGAACTTCTGCACCGCGAGGTTAAGCCGGCTCTGGGCTGTACCGAGCCTATAGCGGTTGCTCTGGCCGTAGCCAAGGCCTGCTCGCTTCACAGACCTCTGCGTCCCTCCCGGATATGCGTGCAGGTGAGCGCCAACATCCTGAAGAACGCCATGGGCGTCGGCATTCCCGGCACCGGCATGGTGGGTCTCAACATCGCCGTGGCCCTGGCCATGGAGTGCGGCAACCCGGACTACGGTCTGGAGGTGCTCAAGGACCTGACCCCCGCCGATGTGGAGAAGGCCAAGGCCTATGCCTCCGAGGGCCGTGTCAAGATATCCCTGGCCAATACCCCCAAGAAGCTTTACATCGACGCCGAATGCCTCTACGGGCCGGTGGAGAATCCTGAACACCGCTCCAGGACCGTCATACAGGACGACCATGATGCCATAGTCCTGGTATCGAAGGACGCCGAGGTGCTGCTGGACAATATGACATCGGAGGCGGAGGGAGAGAACGCCGCTTCAGGTCAGGAAGCTGTCTCGCACAAGACCACTCTGGATTATCACCTGAATATGCGGAAAATCTTCGATTTCGCCACAAAGGAGGCCCGGCTGGAGGACATCGCCTTCCTGCTGGATGCCGCCAGGATGAACCGGGCCCTCGCTGAGGAGGGACTGGCCCGTCCGTACGGTCTGCAGGTGGGACGCACCATTCAGGACAATATCCACCGCAATGTGTTCGGCAAGGGGCTGCTGACCCACTGCATGGCCATGACCGCCGCGGCTTCGGACGCCCGTATGGCAGGATGCACCCTTCCCGCCATGAGCAACTCCGGCTCCGGCAATCAGGGCATCACCGTGACTATGCCCGTGGTGGCTGCCGCAGAACAGTTCGGCTCTTCCGAGGAGCAGCTTATACGTGCTTTGACCCTCAGTCATCTGACAGCTATCCATATCAAGGGATATCTCGGGAAACTCTCCGCTCTCTGCGGCTGCGTGGTGGCTTCCACCGGTTCGGCCTGCGGTATCGTATGGCTCAGCGGCGGCACTTTCGACCAGGTGTGCAGCGCCATCAAGAACATGATCGGCAACATCACCGGCATGGTATGCGACGGAGCCAAAGTGGGCTGTGCCCTCAAGGTGGCCTCCGGCGTCTCCTCAGCAGTGCAGTCGGCTGTCCTTGCACTGGACAACCACTGCGTGACCGGCAATGACGGCATCATCGAGGACGATGTGGAGAAATCCATACGTAATCTCGGGACCATAGGGTCGAAGGGGATGCAGGTTACTGATGAGATGATATTGAATATTATGGTATGTAAGTAACTCCCGAAGAGGCTGTTGGAAAGGGACATCTTCTGCGTAAATGATAAAAACTTTTAATTTTATATAAATGAAACGGATTTTTAGAACTTTTCTGGGTGCGGCCATGCTGCTGTCAGCATCAACCCTGACGGCTGTGGCTCAGGAACCTTCCGAGGGACCCCTCTGGATGAGATACAGCGCTATCTCTCCGGACGGCAGCACCATCGCATTTGCCTACAAGGGCGATATATTCACAGTACCCGTGACCGGCGGCCAGGCCCGTCAGATCACCTCCAATTCCGCCTTTGATTCCCGTCCGGTATGGAGCCCGGACGGCAGCCGGATTGCGTTTGCCTCCTATAGGATGGGCAGCGCCGATGTTTTCATTGTCTCCAGGGACGGAGGAGAACCCAAGCGCATCACCACCCATTCAGCAAACGAGTTCCCCATTGTCTTCAGGAATGACTCTACAATCCTTTATTCTGCCTACATCCAGCCTTCGGCCGAGAGCATGCAGTTCCCTTCCTCTACTTTCTCCCAGATATACGCTGTAAGTACGGAAGGCGGACGCCCTGTGATGTTCTCCTCTCTGCCTCTGGAGAATATCACCTTCAGTCCCGATGGAACCACACTGCTGTACAACGACAAGAAAGGATATGAGGATGAGTGGCGCAAGCATCATACTTCTTCCATCACCCGTGACATCTGGAGCTGCTCCTTCGAGGGTGACAATGTCAACGGCGCGGAGTTCGCAAAGATCACCACATTTGACGGGGAGGACCGTAATCCGGTCTATGCTGCTGACGGAAAGTCGTTCTACTGGCTCAGCGAGCAGGACGGGACCTTCAACGTGTGGAAGCACTCTCTGGAAGGTGGCGAGGACGTGCAGATTACCCATTTCAAGGGCAATCCCGTGCGTTTCCTCACTGTCGCCCAGAACGGTACCCTGTGCTTTGGCTATGATGGAGAGATATACACCGTGACCGAGGGTGCAGAGCCTCGGAAAGTGGCTGTGGAGATTATCGCCGACAAGCAGGACCGCGACCTGATCAAGCAGCCTGTAAGTTATGCGCAGGACATAGCTGTCAGCAAGGACGGCAAGCAGGTCGCCTTCATCTACAGGGGCGATGTGTATGTGACCATGACCGACTATAAGACTACCAAGCGGATTACCAATACCGCCGAGCAGGAGCGCAACCTCGACTTCGCTCCCGACGGACGCTCGCTGATCTACTCTTCCGAGCGCGACGGTCTCTGGCAGGTCTACATGGCTTCGATTGTCAACGAGGATGAAAAGCTTTTCCCCTATGCTACCGATATTAAGGAGGAGAGGGTGACCAACTCCGACCAGGTGTCCTTCCAGCCTCTGTACAGTCCTGACGGAAAGGAGATAGCCTTCCTGGAGAACCGTACTGCTATCCGTGTGATCAATCTCGCCACCAAGGAGGTGCGTACAGTGATGGACGGCAAGTACGAGTATTCCTACTCCGACGGAGACCAGTGGTATCAGTGGTCTCCCGACGGCAAGTGGATTCTGTCCAACTGCATCTTCATCGGCGGATGGAACAATAAGGACGTGGCTCTGATCAATGCCTCCGGAAATGGTGAGATGTACGACCTTACCAAGAGCGGCTACACTGACGGCAATGCCAAGTGGGTGCTTGACGGCAAGGCTATGATATGGTTCAGCGACCGTGCCGGTTACCGCAGCCACGGCAGCTGGGGCGCGGAGATGGACGTGTACATCATGTTCTTCGACCTCGAGGCATACGAGAAATTCCGTATGAGCGAGGAGGAGCTGGCTCTCTATGAGGAGGAGAAGGCGGCTCTTGAGGAGGAAAAGGCTGAGGCTGAGAAGTCTGCGAAGGACAAGAAGGCTTCCAAGAAGAGCAAGAAAGACGCTGAGTCCGAAAAGGACGAGGATGCCGTCGAGCCCCTCAAGCTGGATCTCGAGAATGCCGAGTACCGCGTGATGCGTCTGACAGTCAACTCTTCTAACCTCGGGGACGCAGTTCTGAGCAAGGACGGCAGCAAGCTTTACTACATCACCTCGTTCGAGGGCGGTATGGACCTCTGGGTACATGACCTGAAGGAGGACGAGACCAAGATTCTGTCCAAGGGCGTGGGCTACGGCTCGCTGATTCTCTCGGACGACGGTTCCAGCATCTTCATGAACACCGGTATGATCAAGAAGATAGATGTGGCATCAGGTCAGATTACTCCTATCGAGATGGAGGGAATCTTCGAGTACAAGCCATATGCCGAGCGTGCCTATATGTTCGACCATGCCTGGAGACAGGTCAAGGAGAAATTCTATGACCCGAATATTCACGGAATCGACTGGGAGGGCTACAAGGCCACATACGAGAAGTTCCTGCCCTACATCACCAACAACTTCGACTTCGCTGAGATGCTGGGCGAGATGCTCGGAGAGCTCAACGGATCGCACACCGGAGCCCGCTACTATGCTTCCGGAGCGGCTTATCCCACGGCTTACCTCGGAGTATTCTACGATGACACCTACACCGGAGACGGTCTGAAAATCAAGGAAATCATCAAGCGCAGCCCTCTGACCCTCGTGGAGTCCGACGTAAAGCCCGGCTGCATCATCGAGAAGATTGACGGCGAGGCTGTCCTGGCCGGTCAGGATTATTTCCCTCTGCTGGAGGGCAAGGGCGGCAAGAACGTGCGCCTGTCCATCTACGACCCTCAGAACGGGGAACGCTATGACGTGACAATCAAGGCACTGCGCTCGGAGAGCGGAATACTCTACCAGCGCTGGGTAGAACGCAACAGGGCTATCGTGGATTCTATCTCGGGCGGAAAGATCGGCTATGTGCACATCGAGGGCATGGACAGCCCCAGCTTCCGTACTCTGTACAGCGAGCTGCTGGGCCGTCTGCGTCAGAAAGACGCCGTAGTGGTGGATACCCGTCACAATGGCGGCGGATGGCTGCACGATGATGTGGTGACCCTGCTCTCCGGCAAGGAGTACCAGCAGTTCAGACCCCGCGGACAGTATATCGGAAGCGACCCGTTCAACAAGTGGCTCAAACCTTCCTGCATGCTCGTGTGCGAGGACAACTACAGTAACGCTCACGGCACTCCTTGGGTCTACAAGCACCTCGGAGTAGGCAAGCTCGTCGGTGCTCCGGTACCCGGTACCATGACAGCCGTATGGTGGGAGAACCAGATCGACCCGACCATCGTCTTCGGTATCCCTCAGGTCGGCTGCTGGGACATCGAGAACCAGGAGTATATGGAGAATGTAGAGCTCCAGCCCGATATCCTTATCTACAATGATCCGGCTGATGTGCTTCGCGGCTATGACGCACAGCTCAAGGCAGCCACAGAATCCCTGATGGAATAACCCTTTCCAGGGAGATATATCTCGAATCCCGGTCACATGCAGAAGGTGACCGGGATTTTTTACTTCTTCGGAAGGGGTGAAACCTGCCCACCGTCACTCCAGACGCTGTGGCAATGGGCGGACCGCCTGGCACTGCAAAGGTGTACCCAGAATGCGGGAAAACGGTTCAGCTTTGCGGTAGGGCAGTACCGGGAACGCCGCTGCAGATGCTGTGGCAATGCTCCGGGCCGCACGGCACGGCAAAGGTGTACCCAGAATGCGGGAAAACGGTTCACCTTTGCAACTGGGCAGTACCGGGAACGCCGATACGGGAGCTGTGGCAATGGTCAGGAACGTCCGATGCTGCAAAGGTGTACCTAGAATGCAGGAAAACGGTTCACCTTCGGAAGTAGTATGATGTAGTCATTTCTGGACTTCCGGGCACATGTAATGATTCTGTATAGAATTTGAAGTTGCTGCTGCAGTAGCCGAATCTTAACAGGAAATTAATACTTAATCATACTTGTTGTAATATTTATGAAATAGTGCCGGAATACTTTTGCGGCCGAAAACAAAAGGTATGAACGCGAAAGTATTTCTATTGACATCAGCACTTCTGTTGCAGTGTTCCGTGCTTATGGCCGAGCCGATAATCAAGGGCAAGGTCGTAGATGCTTCTACGGGTGAGGAAATTATAGGTGCTACGGTATTGCTTAAAGGTACAACGGACCGCTGGGCTGTGACAGGCCTGGACGGCAGTTTTCAGATAGATGCCAAGGTCCCGTCGGGGATTTTGGTCTGCAACCTTATAGGTTATAAGGATATAGAGGTGAACTTCACCGTTCCGGTGGAGGAACTGCGGATTTCGATGGAGCCGGATGTCGTAATGCTGGAGGCTGCGGTGGTGACGGCTACGGGACGCGGCAGATCGGAAGTCGCGGCAAGAAACATTGAGAAGAATTCAGTTAATGTTGTTAATGTTATGAGCGCAAAAGCCATGGAACTCTCTCCCGACATTACGGTGGCCAACGTGATAAGGAGGATGTCGGGAGTGACCGTGGAGCGCAACAGCAGCGGCGAGGGCCAGTATGCCATTCTCCGCGGTATGGACAAGCGTTACAACTATACTCTGGTCAACGGCGTCAAGATTCCCAGCCCGGACAACAAGAACCGTTTCGTGCCTCTGGATATTTTCCCCTCCGAGATTCTGGACCGGATTGAGGTTACAAAGTCCCTTACCGCCGATATGGAGGGGGACGGCATCGGAGGAGCTGTCAATCTGGTGATGAAGGATGCGCCTGAGCGTATGGAGATTACCGCCAACCTCTCCACAGGCTACAGTGCCCTTTTCCTGGACAGGGATTTCCAGACATTCAACCGCAGGGCGATACAGAAGCTTTCCCCCAATGAGAGGATGGGCCGTCCGGAACTGCACGATGAGAACTACTCGGTCTCAGCGGACGATTTCACTATGGAAAATCTTCACATGACCGCCAGCCGTCCCCGTCCGGACATTGTAGGCGGTTTTTCATACGGTGACCGTTTCTTCGGAGGCAAGCTTGGCGTGATGGCCGCAGTAAGTTACCAGAACCTCTTCCGGGGCAAGGATGCTTCCCTTTACTACATCCCGGGCTCTTCCGGAAAGGGTACGGAGAACAGGTATTACTCCGAGGAACAGAACCGCTTTGGAGGCCATGCCAAGCTTGACTACCGTATCTCCAACCGGCATAAACTGATGCTCTACGCAGGGTATATGGACCTGCAGGAGACGGAGGTCCGCGACGGATCCAATGACCAGGAACGCACGGTCCGGATGAAGTGGAACCACCAGTACATCGTCAACACTACCCTCAAGGGGGAGCACTCGTTCCTGAATGCGGACCGGCTGAAACTCGACTGGACGGGAGTATTCTCGAAAGCCTACAGCACCACCCCTGACAACGCCAGGATCTATATCAACGGAGACCATCTCTACAACACGGATTCGGCCGACCGCCGCTGGGAGCACAACAGCGACCGGGACATCGCCGGATACATCAACCTCTCGTACCGCTTCGATTTTGCCAACAGCTCGTCCCTGAATCTCCAGGCCGGGGGCATGTACCGGGACAAGGTCCGCAGCAGCCTCTTCAACGAGTATACATTTGACTCCCCTACGGGCATATATGACCTCCAGATATACGGGGAGGACTGGACCAACTTCGACGAGCTTCTGCTCAAGCCCCGCCGCTACGGCAATGTGGGCGACCCTCTCAACTACGACGCCTTTGAGAGGATAGGAGCCGCCTACCTTATGGGTACCTACGACTGGGACCGTCTCGAGGTCATTGCCGGTCTCCGCGTGGAGCATACCGACCAGGGCTATACGCTGGTCTTCCCGAGACAGACTGACGGCGAGGGCCACCAGGTCTACACCGACCTGCTGCCGAGCGTACACCTCAAGTACAACGTGCACCGGAACGCATTCCTGCGCCTTTCCTACGGCCGCTCGATCAACCGTCCCGGATTCTTCGAGATAGTGCCCTACACCATCCTGAACGAGGATTACGACGAGCAGGGTAATCCCGACCTGAAGCACACGACGGCCGACAATGTGGACCTGCGCTACGAGTTCTTCCCCAAGTCCTCCGAGCAGGTGATGGTCGGCCTCTTCTGGAAGAAACTCTACAACCCGATAGAGTACGGCCTTATCTCCGAGGGTCAGGCCACCTATCTGACCCCTATGAACTTCGGCAACGCCACGAACGCGGGAGTGGAGGTGGACCTCATGAAATATTTCAACTGGTTCGGAATCAAGGCCAACTACACCTATACCCACTCCTCTATAACCACCACCAAGAGAAAGATGGACGGGACGGAGGTAGTGACGGTTGAGCAGACCCGTCCCCTGTACGGTCAGGCTGCCCACGTGGCCAATCTGTCGCTCCTCTTCAAGTTCGCCAAGGCAGGGGTGGAGGCCCAGGTCTCCGGCAGCTACACCGGCCGCAGGCTGAGCGAGATATCCAACTGGGTGGACAATGACATCTGGGAAGCCGGCTATGTCCAGCTCGATGCATCGGTAGAGAAGAGTTTCAAATGTGGAATAACCGTCTACGCGAAGGCCAACAACCTGCTGGATACTCCGGTGCTCCGCTACATCATCGACAATCCCCGAACGGAGAATCTCAAGGACTACGAGCGTTATCACGGCGGTGTCATCGAACGCAGGGAGTGGCACGGGCAGTCCCTGATGATAGGCCTGAGGTACAATTTCAAGGAAAAATAGAATAAGAATAACCAATAATCAGTATTTACACACATGAAAACAAAAGCAATTTTTGTCATTGCTGCGGCAATGGTATTTTCTCTCGCATCCTGCGAGAAAAATCCTGGTCAACAAGAAGAGACTGAGACGGAGCCTGTAGAGGCCGCCGGAGAAGTGTCCGGAGTATGGGAAGCCGGTTCAACGGTCTATGTTGACGGTCATATTGTAGTTCCCGAAGGTGAGAGCCTCACCATCGAGGAGGGTGTGACCGTCATTTTCAGTGATGCCGGAGTAGGTGTGAACCATACTGCCATCGAGTTTTCCGTAGACGGCAACCTGTACTGTCTCGGAACAGAGGAGAATCCTGTACGTCTTACAGTGGCTGAGGATCTCAGAACGGCCGACAATACATTCGCAGGTCTCTGGGGCGGTATCGTTGCCGGTGCCACCTGTGAGGAGATGCTTATCGACCACACCATCATAGAGTACTGCGGCGGCCAGGTAATCGAGGGCTCGCCCGCAGCCGAGAACGGCTATTACACCGCCGGTGACGACGCCTATCCCCACATTACCACCAACAACGTGAACGGCCGCTACGTCATCACCAACTCCATCCTGCGCAACGGCTGGTCCGACGCCATCTACATGATGGGCGGCAATGCCATTATCGCCGGCAATATCTTCAGCGCCATCGGATACGACGGGGCCGAGGCTGTCAATGTGAAGTCCGGCTGCACGGTGGACGTGGCCCGCAACATCATGTTCAGCGCCAATACCAACGGTCTGAAACTCTCCAGCTCCGACCAGAGCGAGGTGCGTCACCAGGCTAAGATTCAGGCCTACAACAACACCATTATCGGTTCCGGCTGGAGACGCGACGGAGAAAAGGGCGGCGGAATCTATGCTGAGGAGAATGCCGATGCAGGGGTGTTCAACAACCTGCTGGTGAACTGCAAGTTCCGCGCGACCACTCCCGCATGGGACGAGCCCGGTTCCGAGGACTGCTATGACGGAGAACATTCTCTTATTGACTACAACTACTATGCTTCCGGAACTGTAGAGAGCTCTATAGTATTCAGCGGTGAATACGAGGATGACGGTGAGACACTGCTCTACTCCGGCGTGAGATTCCCCTACGAGGGCTATGCCTTCGACCACGAATGGTATGACAACGACAAGGTGGACGCACACAGCGTGATAGCCAGGAATGCTGAGGAAGCCGCGTCCCTCGACCCCAGGTTTGTCAATTTTGACCTCAATATGGACCCTGCAAGCTATACCTTCAACGACAGCTGGGACTTCCATCTCCAGGCCGGTTCTCCTGCCCTCGATGCTTCGAAGACCTATACCGCCGGTGGCCGCCAGCCCTATTTCGGAACATCCGGACTCCAGGTCAACGGGCAGACCTACACCTCTCCCGCCATCGGCAACTGGTTCGGTGCATACGGTGAATAATAGACACAGGTTAAACTTTATAGCAAGACAGCTTTATGAAAAGAATCAACTTCCTTACCCTTACCGCCGCTGCAGTACTCTCCATGTCAGCGGTGTCCTGCAACACTTCCGCGGGTGTGTCCTCCAGTGTGCCGGAGGACCGCTCCCAGGAGTGGAAGGCTCTCGAGCAGCCGCTCAATTTCTACATTGCCAACGACCTGGGCCGCAACGGCTACTATGACCAGAAACCGATTGCTGAGACTATGGGCAGGATGGCCGAGACCATTGACATCGAGTTTGTGGTAGCTGCCGGAGACGTGCATCACTTCGAGGGCGTGCAGAGTGTCAGCGACCCTCTGTGGATGACCAACTACGAGCTCATCTACTCCCATCCCGACCTGATGACCCCCTGGTATGCCATCTGCGGCAACCACGAGTACCGCAGCAATACCCAGGCCTGCATCGATTACAGCCAGGTGAGCGCCCGCTGGAACATGCCCTCGCGCTACTACACCTTCGTCAAGGAGGAGGACGGCGTGGAGATACGTATCGTGATGATCGACACCACTCCGCTCATAGACAAGTACCGCGAGGAGACCGACAAGTATGCCGATGCTTCCAAGTCCGACTACCGCGAGCAGCTGGCATGGCTGGACAGAACCCTGTCGGAGGCGGATGAGGACTGGGTGATCGTGGTGGGCCACCATCCGATCTATGCCTACACGGACAAGGACGAGAGCGAGCGCACCGACATGCAGGAGCGCGTGAATACCGTGCTGCTCAGGCATGACAATGTGGACATGTATGTCTGCGGTCACCTGCACACCTTCCAGCACATACGCAAGGAAGGCAGTGACATCGACTACGTGGTCAACACCTCCGGTTCCCTGAGCCGCGACGTGGAGCCCATAGAGGGCACCGTCTTCTGCAGCCCCGAGTCCGGCTGGTCCCTCGTGACCGTCTCCGCCGACTCCCTCTGCCTGCACATGCTCGACAAGGACGGCAAGGTGCTCCACACCGTCACCCGAACGAAATAAGCCGTCTGGTATAAGAATATTTCAGAGAATGCTTATCTTTGTGTACCATTTCTGCACACAAAGATAAGCATTATGTTAGTAGTTTCATCAAGAGAGTTCAGGGCCAATCAGAAAAATTATCTGGATATGGTGGATGCCGGACAGGAGTTGTTGATACACAGAGGAAAAAACAGAAGCTACAGAATTGTCCCGGTGTCTGAAGAGGATGTTCTGGTCAGCAGAGAGTATCTTATGGAGCCTGATGCAGAATATGCGCGGGCACTTTCTTTCGACGAGTTCAAGGAAAGAGCGTTGAGGCATGTGGAGGAACTTTATGAAAGGAAGCAGCAATGAGTGTGATTTTTGCCC
Source organism: Alistipes sp. CAG:831 (assembly GCA_000432775.1). Classification (GTDB taxonomy): domain Bacteria; phylum Bacteroidota; class Bacteroidia; order Bacteroidales; family UBA932; genus Coprenecus. The sequence continues at coordinate 17,117 of HF990377.1, read as the reverse complement.
CGGAAGTTTTAAGTTATTTTAATGCACTGGTGGATGTCCTGTATGAAAGAGGATATTTTGGCTTTAAAGACAGTGCATTCTGTTATGTCGAGGATCACCTTGACGATATTCGCGATAATCTTCATTTAAAGGTGAAGATACCTGCTCCTGCTTATTTCGAAAAGTACGGGCAGAGATTATTGTATTCTGTATTTAAGTCAAGTGCTGCTACCCGCTGGTATGTCTTTTACAATGTTTACGAGGTTGAGGGGGAGCAGATTTTCCTGATTAAGTACATCACCAACAATCACTCAGTTGCAAAGTTCCTGTAATTCTTATTCAGGGGAGTAGCGGCGTAGGTCCTTTTCCTTGATGGACTCGCGCTTGTCGTATTCCTTTTTGCCTCGGGCGAGGGCGATGTCGAGCTTGGCGTAGCCGGTCTCGGAGATGAAGAGACGGCGGGTGACGATGGTCAGGCCCTTTTCCTTGACGGCGCGGGCGAGCTTGCGGAGCTCCTTGCGGGTGAGCAGCAGCTTGCGGTCGCGCTTGGGGTCGTGGCGGTTGAAGGTACCCCACCAGTATTCGGCTATGTGCATGTTCTTGACATAGAGCTCACCGCCGGCGAAATAGCACCAGCTGTCCACCAAAGAAGCCTTGCCGGCGCGGATGGATTTTATCTCCGTGCCGGTAAGGACTATTCCTGCGGTATAATTTTCCAGAAACTCGTATTCGAACGAGGCTTTCTTGTTGCGTATCTCTATTTTGCTCCTGGCCTTTCCCATAAGGGCGGCAAAGATAGTAAAAATTCTACTACTTGAGCACCTTGGTGTTCCAGTCGGTCCAGTCGGGCGATACTAGTACCTGAGGGGTCTGCAGCTTGCCGGATACGGCCGTGGCGGCCTCTACCTTCTCCCGGGTCCTGTTGTAGAGGTCTCCCAGCGAGATATTGCCTTTGGCGTCCTGGATGTTCTTGATCAGGTAGTAGGTGAAGTAACCCTGGCGCTTGTCATAGAAGACGCTGGAGGTCTGCTCTCCGGAACTGGAGGAGAAGCATATCAGCTTGCCGCTCATGACGGAGTACTTGGGTACTACGCGCACGCCTTTCTGTGCCACGAGAGGCTCCTTGCTCTTGTAGCCGCCGCTGAAGCAGGCGTCCAGGAACACATACGAGCCCTGGCAGGGCACCTCGGACAGTTTGGCGTACATCTCGTTGAGGGAAATGCCCAGCTGGATGTACTTTCCGGTGACGTCGACAGGAAGGAGGTACGGCTCGCGGGATGCCTCGTCATTGCTGCCGTGGCCGGAGTAGTAGAAGAACAGCTCGGCATCGGGGTTGGCCTTGCCGATGTTTATCAGCCAGTCGATGGATTCGCGCATGATGCCGGCGGTGGCGTTGTCTATGAAACGGATGTGGTCGTCGGGTATGCCGAAGGTGCGGATGCAGTATTCCTTGAATACAATGGCGTCGTTGCAGGCGAAGGGTACGTTGATTTCGGCGCTTCCTCCAACTATGGAGTAGTCTTCATTGCCGATGATGAGGGCGTAGCGGTTGGGATGCAGGGTGCCGGCCGGTACGTTCTCCAGCAGTTCAGACTCCATCGTCAGGGAGAAATCCGTGTTGATGGCCGGGCGCTCGTCCAGTTTGCCCTCGATGACTATCTTGTTGGCCGTGGAGAGATATTCCCCGAGCTTGACCTTGAATACGTCCTGGACCAAGGCGAAGGTGGAGCCCTCGGATATTTTCACGCCGATGGGTATGGAGTCGAGGGCAAATCTCTTGTTGACGAGGAAGTCAAATGTGAGAGGCACCACTTCTCCGGGCTTAATCGAGTCGATGGCGATCTCGATCTCATCGGTAGGGATGATGTTGGTCGGGCATTCGAAGGTAATCTTAGTGTTCTTGGCTGGAAGCCGTCCGACGTTCTGGAGTGCTACGATGAGCTGGCCCCTGTCTCCGAGTGTGATGGATGTACCTCTGGCGGACATGTACTGGTGGTCGGCTATCTGCAGGCGGGGACGGGCCATCTCCTGGATATTGACGAGCAGGCTGGAGGGGTCCGCATCCATACCGTTTTCCTCGAGGGTGTAGACAGTGATGTTGGCTGCTGCGGTAGGTGCTGTCTCGCTCAGGGTATAGCGGAATGTGAAGTTCTGGGTCTCACCGGCCTTGATGATACCTGCGTCAATCTCTCTGTTTCCCTCGAAGAAGCGGTCCATGCCGCTGTTCTCGGAGAGCATCAGCTTGACGTTGTGGGCATCTCCCATACCGCTGTTGCGTACTGATACTTCTATGGAGAAACTCTCGCCGGCGTCGATTACCTTATTGGCATTGGTCTCGGTAAATCCGGTGATGAGGGTGGTCAGCAGGGGAGGTTCTCCGGCCAGAACAGCAGAGGTGCTTACGGTGTCCTCCATGCCGATTTCTGTGGCGAGCCGGCGGTATTTCTGCAGTTCCTCGTCAAACGAGGCATAGGAGCCGCCTTCAGCGATAAGACTGAGCAGGACAGTCGCCTCGGCCGTCATATTCATGAACTTGTAGCATTCTTCCAGACCTTTCATATATACGGCCGACGTAGGCTCTTTCTCGAGGATTCTCTCGAAGTATATGCGGGCGTCGTAGAGGTAGGGGTAGGCTTTCTGACGAAGTTCCATGCCCTCGGCCTCGTCTACTACGGCGTAGGCCTGGTTGTTGATCTCGGAGCCTATCTTGAAGCTGCATTTGGCAATCCCTTTCATTATGGCCAGGTCTTCGGGGAAGAACGAGAGCAGTCTGCGGTAGAGTTCCAGGGCCTCCTCCACATTTCCGGCCGCCTCTTCCATACGGGCTTTGATGGGAAGTACATTGACGTCATTGGGGTCTACGGCCAGGACCTTGTCAATCGTGGCCATGAGTTCCTTATGGTTCTGGGTGGAGATGTAGAGGTTGATCAGGTTGTAGTAGAAATCCATCGTGTTGGGGTACTCGGTGATGGCGCGCTGGAGGATTTTCTCCTGCTCCGCGTAGTTGTGCCGCGACATGTGGATCATGTTGAGGAAGACGATACAGTCCTTGGCCCGGTCGGCCTCTCCTGTGGCAAGGTACTCGTTGAAGCAGATGACGGCGTCATCCAGTTTCTGCAGCTTATAGGCCGAGATACCTGTGTTGTAGACAATCTGTGGATATACCTCGTCCCGGGAAAGTCCCCCTCCGGTGAAGGCCTGGTTACGGGGAAGGAGGATATAGGCCATTCCGAACTTGTGGGCCATCTGGGTGTCGTTCATGTTGGAGAAGAACATGGCGGCGTTCATAAGCGCAGGGTATATCTGTGTCAGCCTGTTGCGTGCCGCCTCCATGGCGTTGGGGTCTGTGTAGGCGTCGAGCAGACTGGCGTAGAGGGTGTAGCTTTGGTAGAGATGATCGTACATCTCCGTGCTGTTGTCACCTTTCGCGCTCTCGTAGAGAACATACTGCTGGTTGGCCCTGGAGAGGACTTCCTGGCTGTTCTGTGCGCTCAGGGGGTATCCTGCTGATGATACTGCCAGCAGCAGGGATACCGTCAATAATATTGTGTGCTGTTTCATGCTGTGTGTTTTATTGTCGTTTATTTTATTGCATCCCTGAATTTGATATTGACGATGATTCTGCGGAACTCTCCTCCACGGACATCGCTGACCTCCGTGCGGTAGTTGTATACGCATTTGGCGCTGTTGGCCCTCAGCTCCTCCACATTGTTCTCGAGCCATACCTTGACGCTGGCGGCACGGATGAAGGCGAGCTGCTCGTTGTTGCGGATGTCGGTCTCGTCGGTTACGGTCATGCTTGAGAGCTCGTCCTTGGCGTAGTATGGAGTCTCCACATATTCTCCGCAGCTGCCGTCATAGAGGATGCGGCCTACGGGGATGGCATCGGCGGAGCCTGTAATGGTTATCTCTATCGACTTGGCCTGGTCCACATACTTCTTCATGTCTCCGGCAAGGGCCGTACGGATTGCCTCAAGCATGGTCATGGCGGCATTGGACTCAGTCACAATGAATTTGCCGGGGCCGAAGTCCTCCTGGTAGGAGAAGCCCTCCGAGACGTCGTACTGGTAGCCGAGGTTGTAGTTGTATATCTTGTTGCCGTCGGAGTCGAAGTCGCTCTCTATCTCGGTATCGATGGTGATGGCTGTCTTGTCGGTGATGACGTTCTCCTGCTTCTTCTCTTCCATGATTTCCTGAGTCTGCTGCTGAAGCATCTCCATCTCCATGTTTACAGTCTGGAGCATGGCTACCGGTATGAAGTCTATGTCGTCGTCCTCAAACTCGATGTCCTCAATGATGTAGTCGCGCTCGTCGAAGATGTAGGTCTTGTCGGTGGTGCGGTTGACCACTTCAAGGTAGACCAGCTGGAACTCATCCATGTCGTCCAGGGTGTAGATAGGATTCTCATAGGAGAGGTCTCCCTCACGCACTTCCTGGAACTCTTCCTCCGGCACTTCCAGCTTGATGGCGTCCAGCTGTTCGAACTTGATGTCGATAGTGTGGTTCTCCATGTCGTATTCCTCGGATATGAAGGGATCCTCGAGTGCGATGACCTGGGTGGCTATGGCGGTTGCGGCCTGGTCCAGGAGCATTGCCTTCTGGCGGGCGGCGTTGTCATCCGTTACCCTGACCCGGTATTCTTCCAGGGACTCACCGTCCATCTGCCGGATCCAGTCGGACATCAGCTTGTCTACCTCCTCGCTCAGTTTGGAACGGTACAGGGGAGGGAGAGAACTCATGTCCCAGAATACGACCTTGTCTCCGGTGTTGTGGCTCAGTGTCGTGGTAGAGTTGTTGGAATGGAAGTTCAGGGCCATGATATCGGACATGGGGATGTCCAGAGGCTCTCCTTTAATTCTAATGGAACCGGCGCTGAAGGCTCTCCGGTGGTTGATGAGATTGTAGACTATTATCGAGTCGGCTTTGGCGTAGGCTATGTATTTGCCGTCGGGATGGAAAGAGGCCTGACGGACATTCTGGATACCTTTGGTGACTTCAGTCCTGTGGTGGTCTATGGCATTGACGATCTGCAGTCCGGAAGTGTCGCAGCTGACGGCTATCTCACGGGAGTCCGGGGAGAAAGTGACATGGTTGACCTTGCCGGCGAAACGGACTATCCTCTTGATGTCCGCCGCATCTACGTCCCAGATATCCATCTCGCTGCCGTGCGCGGCGGCTATGTAATAACCGTTGGGGCTGACGGCGATGTGGTCGTATATCTTGCCGGCCTCGATGACCGAGGCTGTCCAGTAACCGTCGGTAGAGTAAGTGATGATCTCGCCGAAGTCATTTGCCGCCAGGATTTCCCTCGCGTCAGACGAGTAGGTCATGGCAGTGACGGACGGAGTCCCATTGCGTCCTTTCTCGTCGAACGGATCGGTCTTTTTGTCTCCTTTGATGGTGGCCAGGATGACGTTTTTCTCCCTGTTGGATACGATTACAATGTTCTTGGCATTCTTGTTGACCACTGCAATGGATGCTCCCGTGGGATTGATGTTGAAGTCATAGACGGGGCTGTCGTAGACTGCGCGGTTCATCAGATTGTACAGCATGTGGTCCTCACTCAGGTAGATGACGCTGAATTTGCTGATTTTCATGTTGCTGTAATCGTTGCTGATGGAAAATGAAGAGCGTTCGTGAATGCCTTCCGTATCCGGTTGTGCCGGCAGTGTGGCCGGTGTGAGTAGGACAATCATTGCTGTCAGCAGCAGTTGCCCTGAAGTTCTGAAGTTCATATAAAAATCATAAGTTTATGTGACCGCGCAAAGGTACAAAATAAAAACAGATAAGTTATTAAAATCGGGAAACATTTTTATTATTTCTGTAACGAATTTGCACATTGAAAACAGCAGGAATGGCACATTTGTTGGAAGTATATTTCGGTTTTGAATTTTCAGTCAGATTATGCAGTTGACAGGATATATTTCACAGATTATAGGCCCGGTAGTGGACGTGCACTTTCCGGAACTCGGCGATGAGCACAAACTTCCAGGCATTCACGAGGCCATGACGGCTGTCCGTCCCGACGGCAAGCAGCAGATACTCGAGGTGCAGCAGCACATCGGGGAGAATACGGTCAGGGCCATTGCCATGGAATCCACGGACGGACTTCAGAGGCATCTGCCGGTGACGGCGGCCGGACACTCCATCTCAATGCCGGTCGGCGACCAGATAAAAGGCCGCCTGCTGAATGTGGTGGGGGAGAGCATCGACGGCATGCGCCGGCTGGACCGTAGCGGAGAACTTCCCATTCACCGGGAGCCTCCCAAGTTCGAGGACCTGGCCACATCGCAGGAGGTCTTCTATACGGGCATCAAGGTGATAGACCTGCTCGAGCCGTATGTCAAGGGAGGCAAGATCGGCCTCTTCGGAGGGGCTGGAGTGGGCAAGACAGTCCTGATCATGGAACTCATCAACAATATCGCCAAAGGCCACAACGGCTTCTCGGTATTCACCGGTGTGGGCGAGCGAACCCGTGAGGGCAACGACCTGCTCCGGGAAATGATAGGATCCGGAGTCATCCGCTACGGCGAAGAGTTCAAGAAGAGCATGGAACAGGGCCACTGGGACCTTTCGAAGGTGGACTACGATGAGGTCGCCAAGTCCCAGGCCACACTGATATTCGGGCAGATGAACGAGCCGCCCGGAGCCCGTCTCTCGGTGGCCCTCTCGGGCCTGACCGTAGCCGAGTCCTTCAGGGACGCCGGCCGGGACAAGGGCGAGCGCAGGGATATCCTGCTGTTCATCGACAATATCTTCCGTTTTACCCAGGCCGGTTCCGAGGTGTCCGCCCTGCTGGGCCGAATGCCTTCGGCAGTGGGCTATCAGCCTACCCTCGCCACCGAGATGGGACAGATGCAGGAGCGCATAACCTCCACCAAGTACGGTTCCATCACTTCCGTGCAGGCGGTGTACGTGCCGGCCGACGACCTGACCGACCCCGCTCCCGCGACGACGTTCTCGCATCTCGACGCCACTACGGTGCTCAGCCGTAAGATAGCCGAGCTGGGTATCTATCCCGCAGTCGATCCGCTGGAGTCCTCGTCGAGGATTCTGGACCCGAACATAGTCGGCGAGGAACACTACGACGTGGCCCGCAGGGTCAAGCAGATCCTCCAGCGCAACAAGGAGCTGCAGGACATCATCGCGATTCTCGGCATGGACGAGCTCTCCGAGGAGGACCGCACCACCGTCAACCGCGCCCGCCGCGTCCAGAGATATCTCTCCCAGCCCTTCTCCGTGGCAGAGCAGTTTACCGGAGTCCCGGGCCAGATGGTGCCCATCGAGGAGACCATCAGGGGCTTCAAGATGATTCTGGACGGAGAGGTGGACAATGTCCCCGAACAGGCATTTCTCAACGTAGGAACCATAGATGAGGCCATCCGCAAGGGCCAGGAAATGCTTGCGGCCACAGCATCATGATCGCCTTGACCGTCATATCGCCCGGCGGACTCCTGTGCTCGGCTCAGGTGGAGAAGGTCACCTTTCCGGGGGCCAAGGGGATTTTCACGGTCTATCCTGAGCATGCCCCTCTCATCTCCTCCCTGCTTCCCGGGACCATAGAGTGGATTGCCGCGGACGGTAATTCCGGCTCGGTGCAGGTCCGCGCCGGCTGTGTAAGGGTCCACAATGACAATGTGGAGGCATGCGTGGAAGTTCAGAAGGAGGCTGAAAAGAATGAATAGGGAAGCGATATACAGGATGATAACGGCATCTGTCGTGGCGGTCTTCCTCGTGATGATGCCGCTGCGGACGCTTTCGGCGATGCCGCCGGCCGCGCCCCGGACGGATACTTCCGCCGCCGCGGATACTGCGGAGGAGGTGGATGTCAAGGCCATTGTCCTGGAGCATCTGAATGACAGCTACTGGTGGCACATAGGTACTTTCGGAGAGCGCAGCGTATCCCTCTACCTGCCGGTAATCGTGCGCTCTTCGGCGGAAGGGGGCGGCTGGCACTGCTTCTCCTCGCGTCATCTGGCTGACGGAGCCTCATGGCAGGGCTTCAGCATTGCCGCGGAAGGACAATACGAGGGAAAGATAGTGGAGACTCTGCCCGACGGCAGCACGGTCCGCCCGTTCGACCTGTCCATTACGCGGACAGTGGCTGCCCTGCTGCTCAACAGCGCAATAGTCCTGCTGGTGATACTCATACCGGCCGGGTGGTACCGCCGTCACCGGGACGTGAAGGAGCATCCGAAGGGTTTCACGGCCTTTATGGAGATGGCCATCGAGGGACTGGAGGACGACCTGATAAAACCTTGTGTCGGAGAGAACTGGAAGCGGTTCTCGTCCTTCCTGCTGACAGTGTTTTTCTTTATTCTCGTATGTAACTTCATGAGTCTGATTCCGTTCTTCCCGGGCGGAGTCAACGTGACCGGCAACATAGCCGTGACGTTTGTCCTGGCCCTGGCCTCCTTCCTGGTCATCAATATTTTCGGAGGCCGTGCCTACTGGAAGGACATCTTCTGGCCCGACGTGCCGACCTGGCTCAAGGTGCCCGTGCCCTTCATGCCCGTGATTGAGTTCATCGGAATATTCACCAAACCGTTCGCCCTGATGATCCGACTCTTTGCCAACATGGTCGGCGGGCATGCGGCTATTCTCTGCCTGGTGTGCATAGTGTTTGTCACAGCCGGTATGGGAGCGGCGATGAATGCCTCGATGACTGTGGTCTCGGTGCTGTTCACCGTGTTCATGAACTGTCTGGAAGTCCTTGTGGCCTTCCTGCAGGCGTATGTGTTCACCATGCTCTCCGGTGTGTTCATAGGACTTGCGCAGGAGGGCAAAAAATCGAAAAAACTGAAAAAATATAAAAACGTTTAAAAATTAGGAATTATGTCAGAATTAGCAATTCTCGGAGCCGCCATCGGAGCGGGACTCGCCGCCATCGGCGCTGGTATCGGTATCGGACGAATAGGTTCTTCGGCCATGGAGGCCATAGGACGCCAGCCGGACCAGGCAAGCAAGATCCGTACAAATATGATTATTATCGCCGCACTGGTTGAGGGAGTGGCCCTCTTCGCGGTCGTAATCTGTTTCATGGCCCTCTAAAATTTCTGAGTCATGGGACTGTTGCAACCGGAACCGGGACTGCTTATATGGATGACGCTGGCCTTCGCTGTCGTGTTCATCCTGCTGGCCAGGTTCGGCTTCCCTGTGATACGGAAGTCGGTGGAAAGGCGGAGGGAGTATATTGACTCCTCTCTGGCTGCCGCCGGTGAGGCACAGAAGAAGCTGGATGACCTGCAACTGGAGATGGAAGCCGTACGCATGGACGCCGAGAGGCAGAAGTCGGAGATACTCCGCTCGGCGGTACAGACCCGTGAGCAACTGATCGCCGAGGCCCGTAAGAAGGCCGGGGAGGAGGGAGAGAAGATAATCGCCGCGGCCAAGGCCAGTGCCCGGCTGGAGAGCGATGCCATCATCCGTGATGCCAGACATCAGGTGGCCCTGCTCTCGATAGCTGTCAGCGAGCGCCTGCTGCGCGAGAAGCTTTCCGACACCCGGAGCCAGACCGCCCTCGCGGAGCGCCTGCTGGAGGAGATTGACCCTGAAAAGAAGTAGAGTCTATGGATACCGGACTGATATCGAGACGTTATGCCAAGGCCCTGGCGGAGTATGCGGCTTCCCTCGGAGAAGAGGATATTGTGTATGAGCAGCTGCATCCTTTTTCGGGACAGTTCGACTACATCCCCCGGATAAGGGAGGCGGTTCTCTCGCCGGCATTGCCCGATGATGAGAAGGCGGCAGTGATATTCGGCCTGCTCAAGGAGGAACCCTGCCGTTCCCTGCGGGATTTCGTGTATCTTGTGCTGCGCCATCACCGGGAGTCCTGCTTCTTCATCATGCTCCATTCATTCCTTGCCCTTTACCGTCAGAGGCATAACCTCAAGGAGGCAGTGCTGACGACGGCCGTGCCTCTCGGAAAGGATGTCGAGGACATTATCAGGACCCGGGCACGGGGTGTGGACCATTGTACGGCAGTCATCACCCGCAAGGTGGATCCATCCATTATCGGAGGTTTCATTTTCCGTATGGAAGACACTCTGATAGACGCCAGCACCGCCTCCCAGATCAAGCTGCTGCGCAAGAGGCTGGGGACGGAGCCGCTTAGGAAAATATAATGTAGAATCTGTTGAAAACCATATAGACATGAGTGATAAACCCAATAAGATAAAGCCTTCGGAGGTGCCTCAGATACTGCTCTCCGAACTGCAGGGCATCGACCTCGAGGCCCAGTATTCCGAGGTCGGGACTGTGCTCCAGGTGAGTGACGGAGTGGTGCGCATCTTCGGGCTGCGCAATGCCGAGGCCAGCGAGATGCTGGAGTTTGACAACGGTATGAAGGCCGTGGTGATGAACCTTGAGGAGGACAATGTGGGTGCCGTGCTGCTCGGACCCACAGATCTGGTCAAGGAAGGCGACATGGTGCGGCGTACCGGCCGTACTGTCTCCATAGACGTGAGCGAGGCTATGCTCGGCAGGGTGATAAATCCTTTGGGAGAGCCGATTGACGGAGGCGGGGAAATACTGGGTGAAAAAGTGGAGATGCCGCTGGACCGCAAGGCCCCTGGAGTGATTTTCCGTCAGCCGGTGAGCGAGCCGCTGCAGACAGGCCTGAAGGCGATAGATGCGATGATACCTATCGGACGCGGACAGAGGGAACTGATTATCGGTGACCGCCAGACCGGAAAGACGGCGATAGCTGTGGATACAATCATCAACCAGAGAGCTTGCTATGAGGCGGGAGAGCCTGTCTACTGTATCTACGTGGCAGTCGGGCAGAAGGCATCCACTGTGGCTGCGCTGGTGGATACCCTGAGGAAATACGGGGCGATGGACTATACGGTGGTGGTGGCGGCGATGGCTGCCGACTCGGCCGCGATGCGTTACTACGCTCCGTTTGCCGGGGCCGCGATAGGAGAGTATTTCCGCGATACCGGACGGCATGCGCTGGTGGTGTACGACGACCTCTCGAAGCAGGCCGTGGCTTACCGCGAGGTGTCGCTGATACTGCGCAGGCCCTCCGGACGTGAGGCCTATCCCGGTGATATCTTCTACCTGCACTCCCGCCTGCTGGAGAGAGCGGCCAAGATTATTGCCCAGGAGGAGGTGGCAAGACAGATGAACGACATACCGCCTGCATTGAAGGACAAGGTGCGCGGAGGCGGCTCCCTGACTGCCCTGCCCATCATAGAGACCCAGGCCGGGGACGTGTCGGCATATATCCCCACCAATGTGATTTCGATTACCGACGGACAGATATTCCTGGACACGGACCTCTTCAACAGCGGCAGTCTGCCGGCGGTGGATGTGGGTATCTCCGTCTCGCGTGTCGGCGGCAATGCCCAGATCAAGGCGATGAAGAAGGTGGCCGGCACCCTTAAGATAGACCAGGCCCAGTACCGGGAGCTGGAGTCATTCTCCAAGTTCAGCAGTGACATGGATCCGGTGACAGCCGCAGTGCTGGACCGCGGGCGCAAGAACACCCGCCTGCTGGTACAGCCCCAGTACAGTCCCATGCCTGTGGGCGAGCAGATAGCAGTGCTCTACTGCGGTACCCACGGACTGCTGAAGGATGTGCCGCTGGAGCATGTCTCCGATTTCGAGCGGCTGCTTATAGAGTCGCTCAAGCCTGCCGGAGTGTTTGAGACCCTCGTCTCCGCAGGACTTACCGAAGATGCGTGCAGGACTATAGAGAAAGCTGCCGCAGAGGTGGCCGCCTCCCTTAAAATCTCGTAAAGGTCATGGCTGCGCTGAAAGAGTTGAAGGAGCGTATCGCTTCCGTGCAGAGCACATTGAAGATTACCTCGGCGATGAAGATGGTCGCTTCGGCCAAACTGCTGAGGGTACAGTCATCGATGGAGGCTCTGGCTGAATATGAGAGGCGTTTCTCCGATATCGTGGCGGCTCTGGTCAGCGACCCTGATGTGGAGGTTGCCTCGCCGCTGACTCTGGATCACGGGGAGAAGCGGAGGGCCTGTCTCGTGGCTCTCGCCTCGGACAGCTCGCTCTGCGGGTCTTTCAATGCCAATGCCCTGCGAGAGGCCGTGGCGGCTGTGGAGGAACTGCTCGCCGAAGGATTTTCCCGGGTTACGGTCTATCCCATAGGCGAGAAGATGGTGCAGGGAATGAGCCGGTATGTCGCGGCATACGGGAAAAAACCGGCAGTCGGCCCGTCCGGTCCCTCCGGCTCAGGCCGTGATGCCGATATTGCCTCCGGGTCGGAGATGCCTGCTTGTCCGGTGGATGTCTGTACGGATTTCCGCTTTCTGGTCGGAAAACACTCATTTGACGGGATAATCCCCCTTGCGGATATGCTGATGAACGACTTTCTGGCCGGACGGTGCGACCGGGTATGCATTGCACGGTGCCATTTCCACTCGATGGGAAGACAGGTGCCCATGCGTGAGCAGCTGCTGCCCTTCAACCGCGTGAGCCGTGCCAACGTGGACCGCACCACTGCCGTCGACTATATCCTCGAGCCCGGTCCCGATACGCTGCTGGACGCCCTGCTGCCCTCGTCGATCCGCATTATCCTGTACAATGCCCTGCTCGACAGCATAACCGCAGAGAATGCGGCCCGTATGGTAGCCATGCAGACCGCAACCGACAATGCCAAGGAACTCTCCGACGACCTTACCCTCGAATATAATAAAAACCGCCAGCAGGCCATTACAGCCGAACTGGCGGATATCACTTCATCTTCCGAAGGCTGACGCCCGGGGTTGAGTTGCTCGTTGCTCAGAGTCTACAGCATGATTGCCTGTGCGATTTTCCGGGCAGTGCCTTCACCGGAGATCAGCTCCAGAATCTTGAGACCGAAATCTACAGCGTGACCTGCACCGCTGGCCGAGATGATGCCCGCATCCGCTACGACGCCCTGGCGCTGGTCCACTACCGTGACGCCTTTGGCTGTCAGGTACGGCTCGAAACCTTCGTAGCAGGTCATCTTGAGACCGCCTCTTGCGCGTACTGTCTCTTCGAGAGGCAGCAGTGAGAGTACAACAGCCGGTGCCGCACAGATGGCGGCTACGGTACCGCCTTCGGCATAGTGGCGCTGCATGCGGTTCACCAGCGGGGCGCAGGCGGCGAGGTTGGTCGAGCCGGGCATACCGCCGGGGAAAATCATGATGTCCTCTGTCCGGATATCGTTCAGAGGGTATTCGTCCAAGGTAAATTCAGCATTGACACTGATGCGCTGGGCGCTGGTCACTATGTGGCTGTCGCTGATGGAGATGGTGTTGAGTTCGATGCCGCCCCTGACCAGGATGTCGGCGGGAGCCATTGCCTCGGTGATTTCAAAGCCGTCGGCAAGGAAGAGAAATGCTCTGGACTGTGTGTTCATAATGTCGGAGTTTAAGTGGTTAGAAAAGTGTAGCGACAATCGCTGAGGAGACACCTGCCACGCCTATCGCGGCCGCTATCATTGCGAACACGAAGAGAATCATTATCAGGCCCAGCAGGGAAATGACGAATCCGGCAATGGCCAGACCTCTCGGGGCCTTGAACATGCCGATGAAGGAGAAGAGCAGTCCGAGGGCCCAGGTAAACCATCCGAAGACCGGTACCCAGCCCAGGACTATCGTCAGGACAGCCAGGACAAAGCCCGCTGTCCCGAGGCCGTTGGTACGCCTTTCGACGTATATCGGCCGGTGATATCTGTCATCGTAAATTTCCATAGTATGGCAAAGATAGCGAGAAGCCGGGAGCGGAGCAAATTTATTTGCTATGCCGAGGCTGCGCGTCGGGTGCAGACGTAGGAGCAGACTGAACCTGCCGCGAAGATGATGCCTGTCGTGCTCATTATGTTGCCCAGGCCTACGAGGGGGGAGACTATGCCGCCGGCAGCGAAACCGAGAGCTCCGAGGAGGGCGGAGGCTGTGCCGGCATTATCGTGTCCGGCGTCCATGGCAAGGGTGTTGGAGGCGGTGAATGTCAGTCCGAGGGAGGCCAGAAGGGCAATCAGCAGTATCTCGTAGGTCCAGAATCCGCAGCCGAGGGCCATAGCCGTGCAGAGGAGGACGGATGCGGCCACCATTCCTATACTGCCGCATCGCAGTGCCCGGTCCGGAGTCCTGAACCTTACCGAGGCAGCTGCCGCCACCACGATGGCAACCGCATTGATCCCGAAACAGATACTGAACATCATCGGAGTGAATCCGAAGTGCTCCTGCATTATGAAGGGCGCGGATGATATGTTGGCGAAGAGGACAGCCTGTGCGAAGGCGAACTGGAGGACGCACCAGACGTAGACCTTGTTCCGGAACAGGGAGCCTGCGCTCCGGAATACATTTTTCCAGCTGCCCTTCACCCTTTGTGCGGCAGGCAGGGACTCTGAAAAATGGATGCTTCCCGCGAGCAATATTGTCCCTAAGCCCATGAGAATCCAGAAAATGCCTTTCCATCCCCAGCTTCCGCTCACCATTCCTCCTATCATCGGGGCTGCCACAGGGGCGACCCCGTTGATGGCACCGATGACTGCGAGCATCTTCGCAAGATCCTGCCCGCGGTATTTGTCCGCTGCTACCGACCGGGATATGACGATACTGCCGGCCCCGGCCACACCCTGGACCAGCCTCCAGGCTACGAACTGGAAGATGTCGCGCGCTAAGATACACCCGAGAGTGGACAGCAGGAACAGGATCATGGCTGTAATCAGCGGCGGACGGCGGCCATATCTGTCGCTGACCGGACCGAAGAGGAGTTGTCCTGCGGCCAGTCCTATCATGCTGGTTGTCAGGCCTAACTGGACCATGGATGACGAGGTGGAGAAATAGCCGGTCATCTCCGGCAGGGTGGGCAGGTACATGTCGGTGACCAGAGGACCGAAGGCGGTCAGGGTCCCGAGGAATATCAGCAGGAATGCTTTTGACTTGTATCTTTCTCTCATATTTTTGCTGTTTTTGTGGCCGCAAAAGTATTGAATATGTTCGTAATCCTTGTGCGCTTTAAAGTCCGGTGCTGTGCATTTTGAGAATCAACTGCGGATTTTTTGCCAAAAAACATTAGTTTTGTGACCGAAACAGAATAACGATGAATAAAGCCTTCTATTCAGATACACCGTGCGTGCAGTACGGAGAGACGGACATGTCCGAGCTCATGCGCAATCCATGCAGGTTCGGCTGCGATGTTCAGATAGTCTGCACTGACGGGACCGCTGAGATATCCACCGGCATACAGAGCTATACCATGCGTACAGGAACGGAACTCTTTCTGCTCGGAGGCAGCCTGGTGCAGGTGTGCGGCATGAGCCGGGATTTCAGGGCGAGGATGCTGCTGTATCCCAAGGATGTGGTGTTCAAGGCACTGCTTCCGCTCGATGCGTCATTTCTCAATTATATTCATGAATATCCTTTCTTCGATCACCTCAGACCCGGCGCCTTGGATGATGAGTGGAGTGACATAATGCAGTGGATGGACATGGCCCGTATGCTGTTCGGCCGGGCTCTGCCCAGTTTCCGCAAGCAGATTGAACAGAATTTCCTGCAGAGCATGCTCATGTACCTGTACAATAGGATTCCGCATAGGGAGATAGTCGGCTCCAGGGAGATCAGCCGCAGGCAGGTGCTCTGCCACCAGTTCGTGCGCCTTATCAGGGAAAACAGCGCTCATGAGCATCAGGTACCGTTCTATGCCGACAGACTCTGCATATCTTCAAGATATTTGGGGGATATCGTCGCCGAAAATTTCGGAGGATTGACGCCGAAACAGCTGATCGACAAGCAGCTGATATCGGAGATAAAGGTCCAGCTGGACAATCCTCTGCTGTCCGTGAGCGAGATAGCCCAATATTTCAATTTCCCCGAGCATACTTCGATGAGCCGTTTCTTCAAGCGCAATACCGGAATGTCGCCCAAGGAGTACCGGGCTTCACGCAAATAGATATGAGTGCAATGAGTAGTGATCTGGACAAATACCGGCTGACTGTGGTTTTAGGGCCGACGGCCTCGGGCAAGACCCGCTATGCGGTGCAGCTGGCAGGGGAGGCAGGAGCTGAGATTATCTCGGCGGACTCCCGTCAGATATACCGCGGAATGGACATCGGTACGGGTAAGGACCTGAACGAGTACGTGTACGGGGGCCGGCCTGTGCCGTATCACCTGATAGACATCGTGG
Organism: Alistipes sp. CAG:831; assembly: GCA_000432775.1. Taxonomy (GTDB): domain Bacteria; phylum Bacteroidota; class Bacteroidia; order Bacteroidales; family UBA932; genus Coprenecus. The sequence goes on along the minus strand of HF990377.1, from coordinate 1,019 downwards.
ATGCCGGAGTCCGGTATGATATCTTCCGCTATCAGCGGGATTTCGCGGCGGCTTACAACGATATCGTCTCCCGGGGCCGGCCGGTGATTCTCTGCGGAGGTTCCGGGCTGTACATCGAGTCGGTGACGCGGAACTATGCGATACCGGAGGTTCCTTCCAATCCGGCTCTCCGCGCAGAGCTGGAACAGTATTCGGACGAATATCTGATAGATATGCTCAAGTCGCTGACAGTCCCGCACAATACTACCGACTACGACACCCGCAAACGGCTCATCCGGGCCATTGAGATAGCGGTATATCAGAAGGAGCATCCGGAGGATTCGGGGGTATTCGGGAAGAACAATGCCGGCGGTGAGAACTCAGGCTCCCTGGCCAGTTTTGCACCGGAAGAGGTGCATTACATCGGGCTGTCCGTCTCGCGGGACGAGCGCAATGCCCGTATCGACCGCCGTCTGGACGCCCGCCTGCAGGAGGGCATGATCGAGGAGGTCCGGCGCCTGCTGGACAGCGGCCTTTCGCCTGACGACCTTATCTATTACGGCCTGGAGTATAAGTTCGTGACCCTGTACCTTACCGGTCAGATGAGCTATGACGAGATGCGCAGCCGCCTGGCCATTGCCATCCACCAGTTCGCGAAAAGGCAGATGACCTGGTTCCGGGGCATGGAGCGGCGCGGCATCCATATCGATTGGGTCGCTGTCTGACCTTATTTTCGGAAACATATCAGCTGTAGAGAAGGCATAGCCCTGAAAAGTACGCGCTTCGCGCTATCCCTCCCACTGCTTGGCAGTGGGCCCCTCCCGTTCACGGAATCACGGGCGATTACGCTTTTCAGGGCTATGACTTCTCTACAGCTCCTCCCACTCGCCGCCCCAAAGCTGGATGAAGCGGTACATATCGTCGCGGGAGATTTCCAACGAGGCGGTATTGTCGTTGGGAGGAATAATGAAGATGGTTCGTAATGTCTTACAGCAATTCGGTGATGTTCGCTGCCGGTATCTCCAGTCTGGAGAAGGCGA
>HF990376.1 GCA_000432775.1 Alistipes sp. CAG:831 | reverse complement strand
GCTCAGTGCCAAAGCGTGTCACTCAGAAATATCTATTTCAAGAAAATACCAAGAATTTTGATCTTTCGCACAATCATATTCCTTCCAATTTATCGGATACGGTTTTGACAAATTCACGCACCTGTCTTCTGTCTCATTTTTCTTTGGATGATACACTACTTTCTTTTCCGTATAATTCTCTGTCAAACCAAAAGCATGATACCTTCCATCTTCATTCTCTTTCTGATTATATGCCTTGGTCTCAAGGAACTTCTTGTTGTCGGTTATGAAATAAAATCTCCCTTCCGAATAAATTTGTTTCCCTAGACTACATTCCTCCGGCTTCTTCTCAAGACCGATTCCGACCTCTTTTTCAAGAAATTCCAAATCACGGTAGATACGGAACATATTGTTCGGGAAGGCAGTTTTCTTGGAATCCTCACGTCTGGGTTTGAACTTAAGTTCTATGGCACATGCATACCGGATTACATCATTCTCTTTGAAACCGCAGGTTATGTCTATAAATTTCTTCCCTTTCTCTCCCTCCCATTTTGTCTCCAGATCAACATAGAACCTTTCATCAGAAAAGGCATACAAATTCCCGACAGTTTTTATAATTGAGGCAAAATGAAACTGAAAAAGAGCCTCATTCTTTGTCTCAGTCATTATCATTCCAGCTATAAATTGGTGCTGGAACACGCACCATGCCTCATCAAGAATCTTTTTCATTCTTTCTGAATAATCTTCCTTTTTAAACAAGTTTAATTTTTCCATTTCTCTATTTCATTTAAACGCATTCAAAGGTAAGGCGGCTCAGTGCCAAAGC
>HF990375.1 GCA_000432775.1 Alistipes sp. CAG:831 | reverse complement strand
AATGCCAATGATCTCCAGGCCCTGCGCGACATTATCATCGACTGCGGTATCGTATGCCCCATCTCCGGTACCAAGAACTGGACCGAGGTGCGTCAGTTCAACCTTATGTTCTCCACCCAGCTCGGCAACATCTCAGGAGAGGACGGCATCATATATCTCCGTCCCGAGACGGCCCAGGGTATTTTCGTCAACTTCCTGAATGTCCAGAAAACTGGGCGCATGAAGATTCCCTTCGGTATTGCCCAGATAGGCAAGGCCTTCCGCAATGAGATAGTGGCCCGTCAGTTCATCTTCCGCATGAGGGAGTTCGAGCAGATGGAGATGCAGTTCTTCGTGCGTCCCGGCTCGGAGCTCGAATGGTTCGCCAAATGGAAGGAGACCCGTCTGCAGTGGCACAAGGCCCTCGGACTCGGCGATGAGAAATACCGCTTCCACGACCACGAGAAGCTGGCGCACTACGCCAACGCAGCCACCGATATCGAGTTCGAGTTCCCCTTCGGCTTCAAGGAACTCGAGGGAATCCATTCCCGTACCGACTTTGATCTGGGCAACCATCAGAAATTCTCCGGCCGCAAGATACAGTACTTCGATCCCGAGACCGGCGAGAGCTACACTCCCTATGTCGTGGAGACTTCCATCGGACTGGACAGAATGTTCCTGGCCGTGCTTTCAGCCTCATACCGCGAGGAGAAGCTGGAGAACGGAGAGGAGAGAGTCGTGCTCCGCATTCCTCCTGTACTGGCACCCGTGAAACTTGCAGTATTGCCTCTGGTCAAGAAGGACGGGCTTCCTGAAATAGCACGTGATATCATCGACGACCTGAAGTTTGACTTCAACTGCCAGTACGATGAGAAAGACAGTATAGGCAAGCGTTACCGCCGTCAGGATGCCATCGGTACGCCCTTCTGCATCACCGTAGACCACCAGACCCGCGAGGACAACTGCGTGACTATCCGTGACCGTGATACCATGTCCCAGGAGCGCATCCCTATAGCTGAGGTCGGCGGCATCATCCGCGAGCGGACTGATTTCAGCACAGTTTTAAAGAAATTGAACAAAATAGGATAACAAACAACTACAGCTATGGCAACAACAGACGTGAAGTATCTCGGCCTGGATCTCAAGAGTCCTATAGTGGTGAGCAGCTGCTCGCTGACAGCCGATGTCGACAAAGTTAAGGAAATGGAAATCTGCGGTGCCGGAGCCGTGGTCATGAAGTCCCTCTTCGAGGAGCAGATCCGCGGTGAGGTGGAGTTCATGGCCTCTGCCGGTCATTCCTACCCGGAGATGGACGACTATCTGCATGCTTACATCCGTTCCAACTCCATCGCGCAGTACACGGAGAAAGTGCGGAATATCAAGCAGGCCGTATCGATACCCGTCATCGCCAGCATCAACTGTTACAGTCCCGGAGAGTGGGTGGAATATGCCCGTCAGATAGAGGCTGCCGGAGCCGATGCTCTGGAAATTAATCTTTACGATATGGCCATGGATCCCAGAACCTCGCCTGCTGCCATCGAGGACGGTTATGTGAACGTGGTTCGTTCGATTGCTTCGGAACTGAAGATTCCCGTAGCCGTGAAGATCGGTCCTCACTTCACGAGCATTGTCAATTTCGTGGACCGTATAGCCGCAGCCGGAGCTAAGGGAGTTGTGATATTCAACCGCTTCTTTACCCCGGACATTGACCTGGAGAAGTTCTGCCTCGTACCGGCCGCTCCTCTTTCCCACGAGGGTGAATATGCCGAGATCCTGCGCTGGACAGCGATTCTGTCGTCAGCCGTGAAGATTGACATAGCCGCCACCACAGGTATACACAGCGCTGAGAGCGCCATCAAGGAGATACTCGCGGGAGCATCCGCCGTCCAGGTATGTTCGGTGATCTACAAGCACGGTCCTGCAGTTATCAAGGAGTTCAACGGGAAGATAGCGGCTTTCCTCGAGAAGAACAATGTGGAAAGCATCTCACAGATCCGCGGCCGTCTGAGCTACTCCACTATTCCTGACCCCGCCATGTATGAGAGGGTTCAGTTCATGAAGACCTTCGGCTCTCTGGCCCTGTAGTCGGGGTAAAAGGACTCGAACCTTCGACCCCCTGCTCCCAAAGCAGGTGCGCTAGCCAACTGCGCCACACCCCGATTGAATGAGCTGCAAATATAGGCTTATTTTTGATAATTTCAGTTTCTTTACAGAATTGATTTATAATTTTGTGCCTTACTCTGAAAGGACATACGTATGAAACTGCTTATTGTAGAGGATGATCAATCGCTTAGAGAGTTGATGCGGCGCGCTCTCGTCGAGGAGGGCTATGTGGTTGAGACCGCTTCCACCTTCAGTGAGGCGGATTCCAAGGCCGCCGGTTACACCTATGATTGTATTCTGCTGGATATCATGCTCCCTGACGGAAGCGGCCTTCAATTGCTGGACCATATCAAGCGAATGCAGAAACGCGAGAATGTCATCATAATCTCAGCCAAGGACTCCCTGGACGACAAGGTCTACGGACTGGAGCACGGGGCCGACGACTACCTGCCGAAACCTTTCCATATGGCCGAACTCAAGGCCCGCATCCGCAGTGTGCTGCGCAGGGGACGCACTGGAGGCAATCTTTCCATAGAGTACGGCAATGTGACTATCCAGCCCGAAAACGGCTATGTAGAGGTGGCTGGTGCTCAGGTGGAACTTCTTAAAAAAGAGTTCGATATACTGCTTTACTTCATGCAGCGGCCCAATCACCTGGTGGACAAGTCGGTCCTGGCAGAGGCCGTGTGGGGTGACCACGCGGATCAGGCTGACGACTATCATTTCGTCTATGCCCAGATGAAGAACCTGCGCCGCAAGCTTCAGGCTGCCGGAGCGGATATCGAGATAAAGGCCGTGTACGGCTTCGGATACAAGCTGGTGAAGTGATATGAAGCTGATGTACCGCATAGCCATGCGTCTGGCGCTGGTGCTCCTGCCCCTGATAGCAGTGTGGGCGGGTCTTTTCTATTTCAAGACTCTGGACGAGGTCAATGACGAGACGGACGATGCCCTGGACGAGTTTGCCGAAAAAGTCATCGCGCGTATGCTTTCCGGTCAGGAACTGCCCTCCAATGTCGGGGCGAACATCCTCTACGACATCATTCCGATAGGAGTGCAGTTCGCGCAGGATCATCCTTCCATACGTTACTATTTCAACGATGAATATTTTCCCTCGATAGGCCGTGAGCCGGCACGTGTTCTTACCACAGTCTTCCGCACCGACAGCGACAATTACTACCTCCTCAAGGCCTATACTCCGACGATAGACAAGCAGGAGCTGATGCAGGGCACTCTGGTGTGGATTGTCATCCTGTATTTTTCCCTGCTGCTCACGGTCATGCTGGTGACGATTCTGGTCTTCTACCGCAATATGCGTCCTCTTTACCGTCTTCTGGACTGGCTGGACCGCTATAGAGTGGGAGGGAAGAATCCTCCGTTGGACAATAATACGGACATTACAGAGTTCCAGAAACTCAACGAGGCTACGGAAAAAGCCCTTGGACGGTACGACGAGGCCTATGAGGCTCAGAAGGAGTTTATCGGCAATGCTTCCCACGAGCTTCAGACACCCCTGGCAGTGATGGGCAACCGTGTGGAATGGCTGCTTGACAACACCGATCTGGACGAGAAGCAGATAGGGGAGCTGCTGGGAATCCAGCGAACTCTTGGCGGGGTGGTGCGCCTCAACAAGACTCTTCTTCTGCTTACCAAGATAGACAACGGCCAGTTCCCTGAAAGTACCGATGTCTATATTCCGGCCCTGGTGCAGGAAAGTGTGGAGGTGTTCTCGGAAATCTACGAGGACAAGGGGATAGAGGTCGATTTCCCCCACCCGGACAATCTGGTAGTGAGGATGAATGAGTCTCTGGCCCGGACTCTGACCGGCAATCTGCTCAAGAATGCCTTTATATATACTCCCGCGCACGGGAAGATAAGGATCACCGTTAGGGGACGGAGCCTGGAGATAGCCAATACCGGAGATAAGCCGCTTGACGCCGACCATATCTTCGACCGTTTCTACAAGAGCGGAGGCCGGGAGGGCTCATTGGGCCTGGGTCTGGCTATAGTCGGAGCTGTGCAGAGGTATTACGGTCTGGAGGTCAAATACAGATTTGAGGAAAAAAAGCATGTTTTTTCTGTCAAATGGGGATAATTTTAAATTCATTTCAGAATCGGGGGTAATCTTTGCATCGTAAAACAAAAGGAACAGTATTAATTTAAAAAAGTAAAGAATATGAAAAAGATTATGATTCTTGCAGCCGCCATGCTGCTCTTCTCGGTAACCTCTGCCCGCGCGGACCATGACCGTCCGATTCAGTTCAATCAGCTGCCAGTAGCGGCACAGGAGTTTGTCAACACTTATTTTGCCGATCAGAAAGTCTCTTTTGCCAAGGAGGAACGCGATTTCATGGAGGTGCGCTATGAGGTGATGTTCACCAACTCCATCAAGATCGAGTTCTACAAGGACGGCCAGTGGAAGGAGGTAAACTGCAAATATTCAGTAATTCCCGCAGGTATAGTGCCTGAGCAGATCATGACTTATGTCAACAGCAACTTCCCCGGAGTACAGGTCCATTCCATCGACCGTGACCGTCGTGATATCGAGGTGGAGCTCACAAACGGTCTGGAGCTTACCTTCGACCTCTACTACAATCTTATCGACATGGATGACTAACCAAATGTGACAGACCATATTGTATAACTCAAGGACGGACTCTGCCGCTAATGCCGCAGGGTTCGTTTTTTGAAAGCTGTCACACAATCCAAGGTATGGCATTAAGCCCCGAATGTCTAATTTTTAAACAATCACTTTTATGAAGACGAATTTTAATCTTATTGTATCAGGGTGCATTCTGTCCCTTATGCTCTCCGCAGCCTCCTGCAATAAGCAGAGGCCGGAGAACCTCCAGAACATTGAAGCCACACCGGAGCTTCAGGCTGCGCTGTTCGACCTTTATCCCGAGGCGCAGGATGTAAAGTGGTCGCAGAAAAACAGTTACTATGTAGCAGACTTCAAGGCTCCGGCAGGTGTGACTCCGGAGGTCCGCTCAGATAACGGAGATCTGGTCAATTATTCCGCATGGTTTGACGCACAGTATCAGTGGCAGATGACCGAGGAAGACCTGCCTCAGTACATGATTCCGGATGCGGTCTGGGCCGCATTTGACGCCACCGAATATGCCGATTGGCGTATCGACGACATCGATATGCTGCGCAGGGGAGGAGTTGAGACCATTTACATCATTGAAGTTGAAGGGACCACTGCTGATGGAGTCCATCAGGAAGTCGACCTCTACTTCTCCGAGGACGGAGTGCTGGTCAAGACCGTTGTAGACGCCGAGGAGGACTACGACTACAACGATTTTATTCCCGATACCCCCTCAGGCAGCATTCAGGAGTACATCGCAACCCATTATCCCGATGCCAGGATAGTCGAGATAGACATAGAGCACGGCATGACAGAGGTGGAGATCATAGACGGCCGCGTGTGCCGCGAGCTCTTCTTCGACTCCTCCCAGAACTGGATGCTGACCCGTACAGAACTGCGCCACAGTCAGGTGCCTGAGGATATTCTGGGCTACCTCAGAAGCTCCGAGTACGGCAACTACCGGATGGACGACGTGGATTTCTACCAGACACCCGAAGGCGAGTTCTACCGTTTCGAACTGGAATACAGGGATGACGACATCGAGGTAGATGTCTACGCAGACGGTACCGTCACCCCAGTCACCGGTAACGGCGGCAATCCCGGAGGCGGGGACAACAGCGGCGGCATGGTAGGCGGCAGCATCGAGGAGTTCATCGCAGACAAATACCCCGGAGCCCGCATCCTCGAGCAGGACTGGGACGACGGCTACCTGGAAGTGGAGATCTGGCACGACAACAAGGAAAAAGACATCTACTTCAACGGAGCCGGCGAATGGGTCCGCTCCAAGTGGGATGTCCGCATCAGCGAGCTGCCAAAAGAAGTGACAGACACCCTTTCGAAGGAATATCCGGATTATCGTATCGATGACGCCGAGTACATCCAGACCCCCGAAAGCGAGTACTACCTCATCGAGTTGGAAGGCCGCGGCGATAGCGAGAAGAACATACGCATCACCTCCGACGGAACGATTCTCTAATCAAACCTCTAATAGAATAACAGTAATTCCCGGACAAGCTCCTAAGGCTGTCCGGGAATTTTATTATGCCCGTATTCAGTAGCAAAATATAAAGTACTACCCCTCTGAGGCGTCGGCTCCCGAGTAGGGAAGGGGCCCACGAAGTGGGAAGGACCTCAGAGGGGTAGTACTTTTATTTTGCGTGGTATCTCCTGCGTACGTAATTTATACGCTTTCCTTAGCGATATTCTCGCGCATGTCAGTATCAGCCTGGATATTCTTTATCCGGTAGTAGTCCATGATACCGAGATTGCCGGAGCGGAAGGCATCCGCCATCGCCAGAGGAATCTCCCTTTCGGCCTCGATTACCTGAGCCCTGGCTTCCTGAGCCTTGGCCTTCATCTCCTGCTCGAGGGCAACAGCCATTGCGCGGCGTTCCTCGGCACGGGCCTGTGCGATATTCTTGTCTGCGTTGGCCTGGTCGATCTGCAGCACCGCACCGATATTCTTGCCTATGTCGATGTCCGCTATATCAATCGAGAGAATCTCGAAAGCAGTACCGGCATCGAGACCCTTGGCCAGCACTACCTTGGAAATCGAGTCGGGATGCTCCAGCACATCCTTGTGCGACTCCGAAGCACCGATACTGGATACTATACCCTCTCCGACGCGGGCGAGTACAGTCTCCTCTCCGGCACCTCCCACGAGCTGCTTGATATTGGCCCGGACAGTTACCCTGGCCTTGGCTATCATCTGGATACCGTCCTTGGCGACAGCAGTCACGGGCGGAGTATTGATTACTTTCGGGTTTACCGACATCTGAACGGCCTCGAATACATCGCGTCCGGCCAGGTCGATGGCTGCAGCCATCTTGAAGTCGAGGTTGATATTGGCCTTGTCCGCGGAAATCAGGGCATTGACCACATTGGGCACGTTGCCTTTCGCCAGATAGTGGGCCTCAAGCGCATTGGCGTCCAGTTTCAGACCGGCCTTGGTACCTGTGACCATGGCCATCACGATGGTGCTCGGCGGAACTTTTCTCCACCTCATCAGCACCAGCTGGATGAGCGAGATGCGCACTCCCGATATCAGGGCCTGGAACCACAGGGTCACCGGGAAGAACCAGAGCAGGATAATCAGGGCCACGATGGCCACGGCTATCCAGATAATGACGAGTCCTAATGAAGAGATCATAATAGAAGAGATGATGTTTGTTTATAAAGGTTTTACAAATATTTTATTGTCATCTATGAGGATTACCTCTACCTGCTGTCCGGGATCGATGATGCCGTTGCGGGCTGAGCATTCCACCGTGGTGTCACCGAAGAGGACCTTGCCCATGGGTGCCAGTCTGGTAATCGTAACGCCCTGCGAGCCTACGGATATGCCCTTGTCCTCGGGGCGCGAGTCCGTGCGGCTGTCAATCTCGGTGTGCAGGGAGAGCTTCTTCCAGGTCTTAGAGCGGAGCGAGAGCACCGCGCAGGCTATAGCCAGCACTGCATTTGCCGCTATCGTTATATAACCGGCGTCCGGCCCGAAACCGTCGAATGCCAGCCAGCATGCTGCTCCGATTGAAACCAGCCCAAGTGTGCCGGCCACGAAAATGCCAGGAATGAGAATGATTTCAGCGATAATGAGCAGAAGCCCCAGAATAGACAGGGAGATGATAAGTGCCATCTGAATTTATAGTTTAATGCTTTCTATACTTACGTTCTTGATGTCCAGGTCCTCGAGTATCTTGAGTACGAACTCGGCATCCTTCCGGTCGGAGAAAGGCCCTACTGCGAAGACAGTCGCCTCATCCGACCCCGACTTGGTGAGGTCTTTGGTGGTGGCGCCTCTTATTGCCGACAGCACGCTGGATGGCAGGGAGGGGCCGTAGCCCTTGAGCACCACCTGGTAGGACATTTCCCCTGATGCGGCTGACGCAGACTGGCGTGAGGCGGAACCGGTACTGCGGTTTCCGGAAGCCGGCATTTTGAGAACCCTTTCGTTCTCCATGGTTCTCGCAGTCTTTACAGGGATACTCTTTCCGTTATTGTAGGCAATGATGATAGCGTCCCGGAAGCCGTTGCCGCGCACACGTGCCAGACATGACTGGGCCTCCTGATAAGTGGAGAACAGTCCTACGGTATGCAGGTACTTGCCGGATTTCATCCTGGTGACGAACACGGGGCTCATGCCGCGGATATCCCTTACCGATGCGTGGTTGGACAGGACCATGAACTGTATCTGGTAGACTATTCCTTCCGGAAGGGTATTGTCCTCGACGAACTGCCCCTCGTTGCGCCCCAGTATCTTGAATGTATAGTCAAACTCCGGCTCAGGCTGTTCCACTATGATGTACGGAATCTTGCCCATGGCATGCCTGCTGAATGTATATTCTGGAGTCTCTTCTGCAGCAGGCTCCTGTGCTGCCGGTGTTTCCTGAGCCTTCTCTTCCTGAACTACAGGTATGATGCCTTCTGCCAGAAACATCTGCTCTATCTGCCGTATCTGCTCCGACAGAGCGTCCATCTGCCGGCGGATCTGCAGGGCCTCTTTCTCCACGTCACGGATTATCCCTTCCAGGAATTTCCGGTCTTCCTCTGAGGCTGTCTCATAGATTCTGCGGCTTTCGGCTATCTTGTCCAGTTTTTCCTGATGTTCCTCCTGCAGTCTGCGGAGCTGATGCATCAGCTTCGAGTAATCCTCCATGCGGGCATCTCCGCCCATGTCAGTCGTTTCCTCTGTCTTGGGGGTTGTCACGGCTTCCGGCTGAGGTGTCTCCTTGATGAAGGAAGCTATGGCAACAGGGGACTCGCCTTTTTCAAGAGGTGTCTTCACGGGAGTGGGAATGTATTCTGTGACATAGATTTTCACCGAGTCTGAGCCGGATGTCTCCCTGTTGGAAACGATGATGGAGTAATGTCCGTCGCGGCTCTCGAGGTACAGCAGGTCGTCTCCGGTGGATGAGTAGGGGAATCCCATGTTCTCCGGCACGCTCCATTCTCCTGTCTCATCGTCCAATTGGCTGTAGAACAGGTCGTATCCGCCCATTCCGGGCATTCCGTCGGAGGCGAAGTAGAGGGTGCGTCCGTTACGGCTAAGGACGGGAAATATCTCATTGTGACCGGATATGACATTCTCACTGAGCAGTTCCGGAATGCTCCAGGTGATGCTGTCCTTGCGGCTGGAAGTGTAGAGGTTCCATGCTCCGTTCCCGTCTGGAGCGGAATAGATTACTCTATCCTCGCTGACCGGCATGTACATGGCGGTATAGTAGGGATGCTTTCCGCTGTCGGAAATCTTGACGAAAGGGTTAGGTATGGGAATCCAGGAGCGGTTGTCAAAATCGTTCAGATAAAGGTAGAAGTCTTCGGTACGGACGGTCCGGGAAGCTATGGCTGTCGGACGGACGATGTACTGCAGCAGATTCTCTCCGTTGCGGCACTGGAGTATCCGGTCCATGATGGCTATCTGCTCGAGAGAGTCTGTGGTGAGTTTGAGGGCTTTATTGTAGTATTCCCGGGCCTGTGCGAACTCATATGCATAGTGGAGTGTCCCGGCTTTTCTCAGGTCGTCGTTCCCGGAGCTGCCGCCTGTCTGCTGTCCCAGGATGGGAAAACAAGTGAGAAAAAGGACGGCAACTGTCGTAAAATATCTGTTCAGGGCAGTCATATTCGAATAATATAGTCAACAAAATTACTAAATACTTTACAAATAAGAAAAAAATAGTACTTTTGTACCCTCAATTTTTACGCAAATTTTAAAAAGGAATTTGATATGCAAAGTAAAGGAGCCATTACTTTTTTGGCGGTTTTGATCGCTCTGGCCTGCATTTACCAGCTTTCCTTCACAGGCGTGTCCTCCATTATCAAGAACAAGGCGGACAAGTATGCGGAGGCGGCTGTGGCAGCAGAGCAGCAGAAACCCTCCTTCGCGGAGGTGTCTGATCTGGATAAGGCTTATTATCTGGATTCTATTAGAAAAGAGAGAAACAGTTTCTATCTCGACTCGGTGAGAGCTGAGAAGGTCTACCTGGGCTACACTTTCAAGGAAGTGCAGGAGAAGGAGATCAATCTCGGTCTGGACCTCAAGGGCGGTATGAACGTCATGCTGGAGGTACAGTTGAGCGACCTGGTGAGGGCATTGTCCAACTACAATGAGTCTCCCCAGTTCAATCAGGCCCTTGCCCTCGCCAAGGAGAGAGAGACGGCCCTGGGCGGCAACACCGATTTCATCACTCTCTTCTACGAGGCATGGAATGAGGTGGCTCCTGACCAGAGACTTGCTCAGATATTCGGAACCATCGACCTCAGGGACAGGGTCAATGCCCAGAGTACCAACGACGAGGTGATCGCTGTGATCCGCGAGCAGGCCGAGAGTGCCGTGGCCAACTCTTTCAACGTGCTGCGCAACCGTATCGACCGCTTCGGTGTGACTTCTCCCAATATTCAGAGACTCGGCAACTCCAGCCGTATCCTCGTCGAGCTCCCCGGTGTCAAGGAGCCTGAGCGTGTGCGCAACCTCCTTCAGGGAACCGCATCCCTCGAGTTCTGGACTACCTATGAGAATCCCGAGGTATTCCGCTATCTCCAGGAAGTCAACACCATCGTAAAAGACTATGTGGCTCAGGAGGACGGTCTGACAGCCGAGGCACAGCCCGCTGAGACCGGGGCTCAGGCAGCTCCCGCAGCCGAGGGCAGCACTTCCGATGATCTCGTGGCCGAACTGGCACAGCAGGAGGACTCTCTCTCTGCCGACGAGCTCAACTATGCCAGGAACAATCCCTTCTTCTACGCCCTCAACCCTTCGATGTACAACGGTCAGCTGATGCCCGGTCCTGTGATCGGCGTCGCTCACTACAGGGATACAGCCAAGATCAATGCATGGCTCGACCTTCCTCAGGTAAAGGCAGCACTGCCCGCCGACCTCGTTCCCATGTGGACAGTGAAAGCCTCCTCACAGTATCCCGGCGGCAACTACTATGAGCTGATCGCCATTAAGGTCAATACCCGTGACGGCAAGGCTCCTCTGGACGGAGGTGTGGTTTCCGATGCCCGTGTATCCTACAGCAACATGGGCGGACAGCCTCAGGTAGACATGGCCATGAACGCTGAGGGCGCCCAGACATGGGCCCGTCTGACAGCCGACAACATAGGCAAGTGCATTGCCATTGTGCTCGACGGTATGGTTTACTCCTTCCCCCGTGTGAACGCCGAGATTACCGGCGGCCGCTCGGTCATCGAGGGTAACTTCACCATCGAGGAGGCCACCGACCTTGCCAACGTGCTCAACTCCGGTAAGCTTCCCGCTCCCGCCACCATCGTTCAGGAACAGGTGGTAGGTCCCTCCCTCGGTAGCGCTTCCATCCAGGCAGGTATGATTTCCTTCGCAATTGCCTTTGTCCTGGTACTGCTCTACATGCTCTTCTTCTACAAGGGAGCCGGTGTGGCAGCTGACGCAGCCCTGCTGTGCAACGTCCTCTTCCTCTTCGGTGCCCTCGCATCCTTCGGAGCCGTCCTCACCCTTCCCGGTATCGCCGGTCTGGTGCTGACCCTCGGTATGGCAGTGGACGCCAACGTGATCATCTACGAGCGTGTCAAGGAGGAGATACGCGCAGGCAAGGCTCTCCGTCTGGCCATCTCCGACGGTTACAAGCATGCCTACTCGGCCATCATCGACGGTAACCTTACTACCATCATTACCGGTCTGGTGCTCTTCTTCTTCGGTTCCGGTCCTGTACAGGGCTTCGCCACCACACTGGTTATCGGTCTGATTACCTCGATGCTGACATCCATCTTCATCTCCAGGCTGATCTTCGAGGCCCGTCTGAGCCGCGGCAAGAACATATCGTTCTACACCCATTTCACCAAGAACTTCCTGCAGAATACCCATATCGACTTCGTCAGGATACGTAAGTATGCCTATATCTTCTCTACGGTCCTCATGGTAATCTGCTTCGCTTCCATCATCTTCAAGGGCTTCTCCTACGGAGTTGACTTTACCGGTGGCCGTACATACGTTGTCCGCTTCGACCAGGACGTGACAGCCGAGGACATCAGGGAGGCCGTACTGAATGAGTTCGAGGAGGGCGTTGAGGTCAAGCAGTTCGGAGGCGCCAGCCAGATGAAGATTACCACCACCTATATGATTGAGGATCAGAGCACCGAGACCGACAAGCTCGTGGACACCAAGTTGTATGAGGCACTGAAAGGCTTCTTCGCAACTCCTCTGACATACGACGAGTTCACATCCACACTTGAGAATCCCAACGGTATCATCCAGTCCGACAAGGTAGGTCCTACCATTGCAAACGACATGAAGCGCGATTCCCTGATAGCAGTGGCCATAGCCCTCTTTGCTATCTTCGCCTACATAGCAGTGCGTTTCAAAGGCTGGACATGGGGTCTCGGAGGAGTGGTTTCTACTGCCCATGACGCTATCGTCACAGTCGGCTTCTTCTCCCTGTTCTCAGGTATCCTGCCGTTTACCCTCGATGTCGACCAGACTTTCATCGCCGCCGTGCTGACCATCATCGGTTACTCTATCAACGACAGCGTGATTATCTTCGACAGGATCCGCGAGTACCGCCGCCTGTATCCCAAGCGTGAGCTGTACCAGAATATCAACGACGCCATCAACAGCACTCTGGCCCGTACCGTCAACACTTCCGGTACCACCTTCATAGTGATGCTTGCCATCGCCATCTTCGGAGGTGAGGTGATCAGAGGTTTCGCAGTGGCTCTGCTCGTAGGTATCTTCGTAGGTACATACTCATCCGTCTTCGTAGGTACTCCTATCATGTACGACCTGTACCAGCGCAAGGCGCGCAAGGAGGCCAGGAAGCTCAAGACAGCCGGTAGCGGTAAATAGCCGTAATACCGAAGTTTAAAGATTCCCGGAACAGGTTCAGGCTTGTTCCGGGAATTTTGTTTCAAGGCGCGTGAATGTTGCAGTTGAGAAAAATGAATGAATTTTTGGGAGGTTGTATTACATTTATGCTTAAATTTGAGGAAAATTTTTAAAATCTGATAGTATTATGGAACTTCCTTTTGCAGAATCTTACAGAATCAAGATGGTGGAGACCATCCGGAAAAGTACTCGCGAGCAGCGCGAGCAATGGATTAAAGAAGCCAAGTACAACCTCTTTCTTCTTAAAAGCGACTATGTGTTCATCGATCTGCTGACCGACTCCGGTACCGGAGCCATGAGCGACAAGCAGTGGGCTGCCATTATGGAGGGCGACGAGAGCTATGCAGGAGCCCGCTCGTTCTACAGACTGAAAGATACCATAGAGATGCTTACAGGCCTTCCCTACGTGCTGCCTTCACATCAGGGCCGTGCCGCCGAGAACGTGCTGTTCTCGAGCATTATCAAGGAGGGAGACATTCTTCCGGGCAATTCCCACTTCGATACCACCAAGGGACACATAGAGTTCCGCAAGGCCGTGGCTCTCGACTGCACCATCAAGGAAGCATCCGACACCGAGCTGGAAATACCTTTCAAAGGTAATATGGACCTGGAGAAACTTGAGGAAGTCCTCAAGACGACCCCCCGCGAGAAGATACCCTGCGTAGTGCTGACCGTCACCAACAATACGGCCGGAGGACAGCCCGTGTCCATGGAGAACATCAAGGGCGTATCGGCACTTTGCAAGAAGTACGGAGTGAAACTGCTCATGGACTCTGCCCGCTTCGCGGAGAACGCCTACTTCATCAAGACCCGTGAGAAGGGCTATGAGAACAAGTCTATCCGCGAGATTGTCCGCGAGATGTATGAGGGCGCTGACTACATGACCATGTCCGCCAAGAAGGACGCTATCGTCAACATAGGAGGTTTCGTGGCTTTCCGCAGTGAGGAGGACATGCGCAAGGCGCAGATGTTCACCATCATGAACGAAGGCTTCCTGACCTACGGAGGTATGGCCGGCCGCGACATGAACGCTCTGGCCCAGGGTCTGATGGAAGGTACAGAGTTCGAGTATCTGGAGACCCGCATCAACCAGGTTGCCTACCTCGGCAAGAAGCTCGACGAGTACGGTGTGCCCTACCAGAGGCCTGCCGGCGGTCACGCCATCTTCCTCGATGCAAAGAAGATCCTGACCCATCTGCCCAAGGAGGAGTTCATAGCCCAGACCCTCGGTATCGAGCTTTATCTCGAGGCCGGTATCCGCGGCGTGGAGATCGGCTCCCTGCTGGCCGACCGTGATCCTGTCACCCGCGAGAACCGCTATCCCGCCCTTGAGCTGCTCCGTCTGGCCATTCCCCGCAGGGTGTACACCAACAACCACATGGACTACATCGCTGCCGCAGCCAAGAACGTCTATGACCGCCGCGAGTCCATCACCCGTGGATACAAGATCGTCAAGGAGCTGCCTATCATGAGGCATTTCACCATCGAGCTTGAGAAAGCCGACAGATAGTATTTCCGATGGAAGACGCAGCGGCAGGAATTTTCGGGATAGACGGGCAGGAGGCTTTCAGGGAGTGTGCCCTGGAGACATTCCGCCGTCAGTATGCCCTCTGTCCACAGTACCGTCAGTACGCCGGCCTGATGGAGGCTTCTCCCGAAACCGTGAAGGATGTCGCTGACATACCATTCCTGCCTATCCGTTTCTTCAAACAGTATGATATCATTTCTTCTGCGGAGCCGGACGTGGTTCCGCAGAAGATTTTTTTCAGCAGTTCCACTACGGGCCAGATGCCGTCGCGGCATTGCGTTACGGACCTGAGCCTCTACGAAAAGAGCTTTTTGGCCGGTTTCCGACATTTTTACGGAGCGCCTGAAGAATACGTCATCCTCGCCCTGTTGCCTGCTTATTTGGAGCGTGAAGGCTCATCATTGGTATATATGGCCGATCGTCTTATAAAGGAGAGCGGCCATCCGGAGAGCGGTTATTACCTCTATGACCACGACCGTCTTTTCAGTACGCTGACGGAGTTGCGGCGCGGGGACAGGAAAACTCTCCTGCTGGGTGTGGCCTTCGCTCTTCTGGATTTTACGGAAAAATACAGGATAGAAGGACCTAATGACTCCTGGCTCACCGTCATGGAGACGGGAGGAATGAAGGGCCGCCGCGAGGAACTCACCCGCGCGGAACTGCACCGCCGCCTGAGTGCGGGATTCGGCCTCAGTTCCCTGCATTCCGAGTACGGGATGTGCGAGCTGCTCTCGCAGGCATATTCGGCTGGAGACGGCGTTTTCCGCACTCCCCCGTGGATGAAAGTTCTCATCCGCGAAATCAACAATCCATTCAAGGAATCAGCCCCGGGAGAGAGGGGCATCATACATATCATCGATCTTGCGAACCGGAACTCCTGCTCGTTCATTGAGACCGAGGATACCGGACGTGCCTGGCCTGACGGGACCTTCACAGTCGAAGGACGCCTTCAGGGTTCCGAGCGTCGCGGATGCAATATGCTTATTGAGTAGAAATTTCCACCGTTAAGGCACCGGATCATAGCCGCTGCCTCCCCAGGGATGGCAGCGTAGGATGCGTCGTACAGACAGGTAGAGGCCCTTTATGGGACCGTGCTTGCGGAAGGCCTCCAGGGCATAGGCCGAGCATGTGGGGGTGAAACGGCATGCCGCAGGGGTATACGGGGATATGCACACCTGGTAGAAACGTATCAGGAGCACAAAGGGAAAGATGAGCGCCTTCTTAAGAAAGCGGCGGAATCTTGCCCAGCGCTGCGCCGAGTCCTTCGTAGATTGCTGCATAATCAAGTATTTCAGTTGCGGTATAGACCAGCATCAGATGCCTTCCCTCCAAGGCGGGGTATTCTTCCTTCATAAGGCGCAGGGCCTCGCGGGTACGCCGGCGTATGAGATTGCGCCTGACTGCTCTCTTGAAGAGTTTCTTAGGCACGGAGATAATAACAGTCTGAGTCTCTCCGTCCGACATATCCAGATAATAGACACGATAAGGCCGGCTGTAGAACTTACGCCCGCCGGTATGGATTTTCTCAGCCAGTTTCATGTCAGTTGGAGGATATATATGACAGGTTGAATGTCTCCCCGGCCGAGCTCATCGACATCGTCGCGGTGGAGTCGGAGATGCTGTTGATGCGGAAACACTTGACGTCCCATTTGGCTGGTGTGCCGAAAACGGAATTGTCATAGAGTGTCAGGGCCAGGAAATCATCATAGATACGGTAGTAATCCTCTCCGCCTCCCATCGGAGTCCATGAATTCTCTCCGGAGCGGGACGATACGGTCAGTCCTCCGTCAGAAGCGAACTGGATCCTGTAGGAAGAGAAGTCCTCGCCGCCTCGGGAGATGAACTGCCATACCCCGGCGATAGTGTCGGTAGCCGCGTATGATGCCGGGAGCTTGCGCATGGTCATCTGTGTAAACTCTGGAGTGACCTCTTCTCCTCCCGTCATCCACCTCTCTACTCCAAGGGTCATAAGGGAGTCCTCATTGTGTATAAAAGAGTATTCCTGGGCCGTCTCCAGCGGTGTAAGGTATCCGAACAATCCATTGAAGGTCCCGGAGATGGAGAGGTCACAGCAGTAAATATCGTACAGGAGGGTATTCTCGCCCCATTGGTAATTGGCGTCCTCGAGAGTAAGTACTCCGGCCCAGGTGACTGTACTGGAGGAAGTGAATGTCATGACAGTACAGTTGCGCTCGTCGAGCAGGTTGCCGTCGAGGCTGTGGACAAGCCAGGTGGCCTTGATGTTCTCGCGGTTGTAGGCAGGATTCTCCCGGTTGCACGAAGCAGCGCACAACGTACCCAGGAGCATGGCCGACAACAGGCCTATGTAGCCCGGCCGCCGCATTATTTCATCTTTTCGAGATAGAGCAGAAGAGCCTTGGATACGGAAGGAGCCTCGGGCGTAGGAGCCTCCACCTCTACGGCATAGCCGTGATCCTTGAGGGCCTTTGCGGTCGAGGCCCCGTAAGTGACGAAGAGCAGTCCGTTCTGCTGGAACTCCGGATAGGCGTTCAGAAGGGACTTGACATCGGACGGACTATAGAAAACGACCATCTGGTACTTGGCCAGGTCGATCTTGGCCAGGTCGCTGTATACTGTCTTGCTGAAGACTGCATTGCCGAACTTCACTCCGGCCTTGGTAAAGGCCTTGATAACCTCAGGCTTCGTGCTGTCAGTGGAGGCTATGAGGAAGTTCTCTCCCTTATGCTTGGACCCGATGGTGTCTATAACCGAATCCACTGTACCCTTGCCGAAGAAGATCTTGCGCTTGCGGTACACGATGTGCTTCTGGAGATAGAGTGCGATATTCTCAGTGGTGCAGAAGTACTTCATGGTCTCCGGCACAGTGACCCTCATGGCCTCGCATACGGCGAAGAATGCGTCTATGGAGGACTTGGCCGAAAAGAATATGGCGGTGTAGTCGAGAATAGCCACTTTCTGGGCCCTGAATTCCTTGGCAGTCAATGGTTCAATGTGAAAAAAAGGATAGTAGTCCACATGGACACCGAACTTGGAGGTAATCTCCGAAAACGGAGACTGAGTATTCCCGGGAGCGGGTTGTGCAACCAGAATATCGCTTATTGTCATTGTCTTATGCAGTGTGTTAATATTTAAAAACCGTCACTACAGCTGTCGCTATAGGCATAATTTCAAGCGTGCAAAGATACAAAATAGTCAGTAAAAGAGGTTCCCTGAAAGCAAAAAATATTCTCACCAGCATCACGCCATATATCAGAAGGAGCAGTGCCGTAAGTGTTTCAGCGACGGCCCCCACTACCACGGGAGGTACGTCCGGCAGAAATATCCAGATTACGGTAAGGATGGACAGCATCAGGGTCAGTATGATGAAAAACAATGCGTTGGCCCGTGCAAGAGCTGTCATGGCCTCTTTTTCTCCGGAGACATACCCGATCCCGGCCAGGACTACGGCCTTCAGTACGGCATATCCTGCCATGACTGCCAGAATCAGCCAGTATGGAGCCACTACCGCAGAGGGACCATATACCAGGCAGGCTGCCAGAGGCAGGAACATCAGGACGGTCAGAGGCAGACCGACACTCACGGCAGAGGAAGTGGTAAAATAGGTCCGTTTGGCGGGAAAGCGGATGAAGTCTCCCGCCCAGGCAATGAAAATCCCGGTCTGTCCTTTGAAAATCAAGGCAAAGAAAATGATGAAAAGAACTGCCCATACGAAGTACCCGGCACCCTGGATAGCGGATGCCGCCTCCGCACCGACGTTGTAAGTCTGGAGGATGGAGCCGGGCAGAAGATTCCCGACAGTGAGACTGTCAGTTGCCCCGCTTAGCTGCATAGCCCATATCGGTCAGTAGTGTTGTTACCTTGTCCCTGCAGTCGCCCTGAATGAGTATTTCCCCGTCTTTGGCACTGCCTCCGGTGCCGCAGCGGCTCTTGAGCCTGCGTCCGAGTTCAGCCAGGTCCCCGTCACTGCCTACGAAGCCCTTGACGAGAGTGACTGTCTTCCCGCTCCGGTTGCGCCTGTCCAGGTATACAGTGAGTTTCTGCTTTGAAGGAGGAAGGGTCTCCACCTTCCGCTCTTCCTCGGAGGGGAGATTAAAATCGGGATTTGTTGAGTAAACCAGAGGCATAAGGGTAATTTTTTCGCAAATTTAGTATATTTGCGGCTTATACATACGAATTTGATAACATTTGACAACAGATGGAGCAGAAAAAGTTTAAATTCCTCAACCGTATCTTCTCGGTCATAGTGCTGCTGACCGCTTCCATTACATATCTTTTGACCATAGAGCCCACTGTCAGCTTCTGGGACTGCGGCGAGTTCATCGCATCGTCCTATAAGCTGGAGGTCGGCCATGCCCCCGGCAATCCAGTCTTCCAGCTCATAGCCAGGGTATTTACCATGTTCGCGTCGCCTGAGCATGCTGCTATGGCCGTCAATGTCATGAGCGCTCTCTGCTCCGCATTCACCATATTCTTCCTATACCTGACCATAGTCCATCTGGGACGCCGTATAATAGAAAAGAATGGCAACGGCGGCACGCTCTCGGTCGGAGAGGGTATTTCCCTCATAGGTGCCGGCGTGGTGGGTTCCCTCGCTTACTGCTGGTCCGATACCTTCTGGTTCTCAGCCGTAGAGGCAGAGGTGTACGCCATGTCCTCCCTGTTTACCGCCGCAGTATTCTGGATGATTCTCAAATGGGAGGAACAGGCCGATACCGAATACGCAGACCGCTGGATAGTGGCGATAGCCTTCCTGATGGGACTGTCAATAGGAGTCCATCTGCTGAACCTGCTGGTCATCCCGGCCATAGCATTTGTCTACTATTATAAGAAAGCCTCCAAGGTGACCACATGGGGCTGCGTCGGAGTACTGGCTGTCTCCGCTGCCATCCTCGCCGTTGTGCTCTGGGG
Organism: Alistipes sp. CAG:831; assembly: GCA_000432775.1. Taxonomy (GTDB): domain Bacteria; phylum Bacteroidota; class Bacteroidia; order Bacteroidales; family UBA932; genus Coprenecus. The sequence goes on along the minus strand of HF990375.1, from coordinate 40,397 downwards.
CATCATCCCCTATCTTCCCAAGATAGCGGCAGTGTTCGACCTGCTCTTCGTCAATGTGTTCCACCTGCCGTTCAACAGCGGTGCGGCCTTCTTCCTCTTATTACTGCTGGCGCTCTGCTTCCTTGCAGTCTACTTCACTTACCGCAAAGGTTCGCACGTATGGAATATCATTACGCTGTGCTTTACCATGATAGTTATAGGCTACTCTGCCTTTGCCATGGTAGTCATCCGTTCGGCCAACAATACTCCGACCAACGAGGGTCAGCCCGACAATCCCTTCGCCCTGGTAAAATACCTGGGCCGCGAGCAGTACGGCAAGAATCCCCTGGTCTACGGCCAGACCTTCGCTTCCGTCTACAGCGATTACAGGATAAAGGACTACTATACCAAGATGGACAGTGTCTACTACAAGGCTCCCGGCCCGGCAGACGTCATCTATCCTTCGGAGAGCAAGATGTTCTTCCCCAGAATGCACAGCAAGGATCCCTCGCATATCCGTTTCTATGAGAGCTATACTCAGGGAAGGGGCAAGGTAATCCCCGGCACTGACCGCAGGATGCCCACCTTCGCTGACAACATGAGGTTCTTCTTCGACTACCAGTTCAACTACATGTACATGCGTTACTTCATGTGGAACTTCGCCGGCCGTCAGAACGACCTGCACGGACAGGTTCCCGGGGATCCGGTGAAGGGCAACTGGGAGTGTGGAATCGGATTCATTGACCGTGCCCGTCTCGGAGACCAGTCCGAAGGCCCGGACTACATAGTGAACAACAAGGCCAAGAACCACTACTACATGCTGCCGCTCCTGCTCGGCATTGTCGGTCTGCTCTACCAGCTGGCCAAGGACAAGCGGAACTGGTGGATCACGTTCCTGCTCTTCTTCCTTACCGGCATAGCCATTATCCTGTATCTCAACCAGCCGCCGTATCAGGTACGCGAGCGTGACTACGCCTACGCCGGCTCGTTCTACATGTTCTCGATATGGATAGGACTGGCAGTGATGGCCGTGTACGACTGGCTCCGCAAGCCTGCCTCCAAGGCTCATGTGCCCGAGAAGGCTACGGCGGCTGTCGTCAGCGTCCTGCTGCTCGGTGTACCTGTGCTGATGGCCGCCGAGAACTGGGACGACCACGACCGCAGCAACCGCTACACTGCCCGTGACATGGCCTACAACTACTTCATGTCCACCGACCCCCAGGCGATACTCATCACTCACGGGGACAACGATACATTCCCTCTCTGGTACATCCAGGAGGTGGAGGGCACCCGTCTCGACGCCAGGGTAATGAACACCTCGCTGCTGGGCATTGACTGGTACATCGACCAGATGCAGTGGAAACAGTATGATGCAGAGCCGATACATTTCACCACCCCCCGCATCAACTACCTCTACGGTACCAATGACTACGTCCAGGTGATAGACCGCTTTAACCGGCCGATTCTGCTTAAGGACGCCATAGCCCTCTTCAATGACCCCCGTGTCAAGGTCAATTTCTACGGCCGGGAGGAGAGCTATATACCGGCATCGAAGCTTCTTATTCCTGTCAACAAGGAGAATGTCATCAAGAATCATATCGTGCCAGAGGAGGATTACGACAAGATACTCGATACTCTATGCCTGGAGATACCTCTCGACAGGGACAACCTGCTGGAAAAGCCTGAGCTGATGATTCTGGACATGCTGGCCAACTACGACTGGGAGCGTCCGATTTACTTCATGACACAGGGAGGAAGTCTTGATATAGGTATCGAGGACTATCTCCAGTTCGACGGTTTCACCTATAAGTTCGTGCCTATCAAGAGCCGTACGACTTTCACTTCAGTGGAGCAGGTGGATACCGACGCCATGTATGACCGTATCATGAATGTGTACCGCCTCGACAGTTTCTCCAAGGACTTCTTTGTGGACTATCAGAACCTGTCTACGTTCAACGGGGTGGCCGCCCAGAGGTTCATGTTCGTACAGACAGCCATCGCCCTGTATGACAAGGGTGAGAAAGAGAAGGTGATACAGGTGCTCGACCGCATGCAGGAGACTTACCCTGACCGCAACTTCCCCTTCAATTCCTCGGCGGCGGTAATGTATGTCAACGAGCAGATGGTGCTCTATGCCATAGACCTGTACATCAAGTGCGGGGAGAAGGAGAAGGGTATGGCCATGGCAGAACGCTTCCTGGAAGAGACCATGCAGTCCATCAGACTGTTTGCACAGCCGTACCGCGGCTCAGTGCTTTCTCAGACCGACCTGCAGCACAACTTCCAGCTCTATCAGTACTGCCTGGACATCATCCGCACGGCAGATCCTGAAAAGACTGAGGAATACTCCAAGACATTGGGAGACTTTCTGAACAACGCGATATAGGACTGGGCGATGCGTCAAACTTTCATTTTGACACAGCACCTCATGACTACTTAGTTTCAGGCAGTAGGATTAGTTGCGCTTGAGCCAGAACTGTTCGATCAGGGCATCCCTGTCCTCGCTGCCCTTGGTGAGCATTTCTATCTCCGAGGCGGGGACGCGGGCCATGTCGAGGAATATCATGCCGTCCACACAGTAGTTGAAATCCTTGTCGACATTGAATGCCAGTATGTCGGCGTTCAGCTTGACGTATTTCTTGATAAGGGTGGGTATGCGGAAACGGCCGTCGCTCAGGCGCTGGATGTATTTGTCGAAGGCGTCTATGGTGTCCATACGGCCCGAAAGCAGCAGTTCCGGGTCGGTGCGCAGGAACTCGTACTTGAACGGAGTCCGGGGAGTCACCAGGCCTTTTGCGGATTCATTGCGGGCAGCCGTCTCTGTAAGCCCGAATACTATCAGACTGCGGTAGAACGGGGGCAGCCAGCTGGTTATGCTGGCCGGTCCGAAGAGATACTTGCAGTCCGGGTATTTAAGTACGGTATAGAACAGTCCTTTAATCAGCAGCATCAGAGGAAGCGCTTCTTTCTTGTAATCCACAGACAGGAAGGAACGGCCCAGCTCTATGCACTCCGGCAGCAGGGCGGTGAACCGGTCCGAATAATTGAAGAGGGTGTGGGTGTAGAAGCCCTTTACGCCGTACTTTTCCATTATCTCCCTTCCGATGCCGAGACGGTAGGCTCCGGCCAGTTGCCCGGCTTCGTTATCCCATAGAATCAGGTGTTTATAATATGTGTCGAAACTGTCAGTGTCTATTTCCGCTCCAGTTCCTTCGCCTACCTGGCGGAAAGATTCCTCCCTGCGGCGGCCTATCTCCTGCATCATGAACGGAATCTGTGCTGTATCGGCCAGGAAACACTGATACCTGGAAGCCTCGAAGAGAGGCGTGAGGGCTTCCATTTCCCTGCGCAGTTCCGATAGCGGGACGGGAGGCATCAGCGGCTCCTGTACCGCCGAAATCTGCTGTCCTTCCTCGTTGCGGGGGACATTGGCCTCCATGGCATATACCCGGTTGCGCAGCATACGCCCGAGTTCCCTGGGATCACTCCAGCGGGCGATTTCCCCTGCTGGTATGAGACGGCCTATGCGCATGGTCACGGTACCTCCGCTGCGGCGGAGCAGCTCACGCGGCAGGCTCAGAGTGCGGAGCATAGGGTGGATGCGGCCCAGCAGGTGGAATGTCCTGGAATTGCTTCCGTCAAAGTAGACCGGCAGTACCGGAACCTTGCAGGAGGTCACCAGCTTCATGACGGTGTGCGTCCATTCCTTGTCGGCGGGATATCTGCGTCCCTTGTAGTACGTGGAGACCTCTCCGGCGGGGAAGATGCCTACGCAGCCTCCCCGCTCTATTGTCTCCATGGCGGCTTTCAGCCCGGGCAGGCTGCTGCGGAGCTGTTTGCGGTCGGAGAAAGGATTCACGGCCAGAAAACTGTCCCGGAGGTTGGGGATCATGGACAGGATGAAGTTGGTCAGTATCTTGAATTCCGGACGGACGGCGGCCACCGTATTGTAGAGGACGATCCCGTCCCATCCTCCGAACGGATGGTTGGAGACGATGATGAACGGGCCTTCCTTGGGTATGTACTCCACTTCCTCGGGAAGGATGTCCGTGGAGATGCCGAATGTCTTCATGGCCTCCTTGGTGAACTCGCGCCCCTTGTATGCCCCGAACTGCGGATAGAGGCGGTTGATGCGGTTCAGTCCCAAGAGGGACATGGCGCAGGATGCAATCAGAGCTCCAAGCGGCCCCTTGACGGGAAGGGCCTTACGGATATCCGATTTATTGATTAACTTTGTGCCGGAGTTGAGTGTAGCCATACCATGTCAATACATCCTGCAAATATAGGCATTATTTTGAAAATGCTGCCCCACAGTCCGGGAGTCTACCGTTTTCTGGACCGGGAGGGCACTGTCATATACGTGGGCAAGGCCAAGGACCTCAAGAACCGGGTGTCGCAGTATTTCCGTCCTAACGGCCTGAACCGCAAGACTCAGGTCATGGTCTCCAAGATAGCTGAGATACAGCATACAGTGGTCGGCTCTGAGTCGGACGCCTTCCTGCTGGAGAACAACCTCATCAAGCAGTTCCAGCCCCGCTACAACATCCTGCTGAAGGACGGCAAGACTTATCCGTGGTTATGTCTGCACAACGAGCCTTTTCCCCGCGTCACGGTCACACGCCGCTTCGTCCGGGACGGCTCCAGGTATTTCGGACCCTACAGCTCCGCCATGCATGCCCACAACCTGCTGTCCCTTATCAACTCCCTTTACAGGCTCCGTACCTGCAGGCTCCCGCTTACTGACGAGGGCATTGCCAAAGGCAAGTTCAAAGTCTGTCTGGACTATCATCTGGGTAAATGCGCCGGTCCCTGCATAGGGCAGATGTCCGCTAAGGAGTACGGAGCGCAGATAGAGGCCATCACCCAGATACTCAAAGGCAATTCCTGGTCCCTTATCAAGGATTTCGAGCGGCGTATGAAAGAGTGCGCGGGGCAGTTGAGGTTCGAGGAGGCCCAGGAGTGGAAGGAAAAGATGGAACTGCTGGAGAAGCATTATGCCCGGTCGCTCATAGTCAATGCCAAGGGTATCAATGTGGATGTGTTCTACATCATCTTCGAGGGCACAGAGGCTTTCGGCAGCTTCCTGCGGGTGCATGACGGCGGCATCATACAGTCTATGAACCTGGAGATAAAAATGCGCATCGAGGAGGAGGGACCGGAGGTGCTGGGCTCATTCATCTCCGGGGTATATGACAAGCTGGCGGAGTATGGGGAAAATGCGGGGGAGCGTCCCCGTGAGATAGTGGTGCCGTTCATGCCGGATATGCCCGAAGCCCTGCCCGGGGTGACGTTCACCGTCCCTGAGAAAGGGGACCGGCTGGCCCTGCTGGAGCTCGGACGCAAGAATGCGGCGGCCATAAAGTTCGAGCGGCTCAAGCACGAGGAGTTCGTCAATCCGGAGGAACATTCGGCCCGTATCGTGGAGAATCTGCGCAAGGATCTGGGAATGGATGTGCCACCTGTGCATATAGAGTGCTTCGACAATTCCAATATCCAGGGAACCAATCCGGTGGCCTCTTGCGTGGTGTTCCGGGACGGCTCTCCGTCAAAAAAGGATTACAGGCATTTCAATATCAAGACCGTGGTGGGTGCGGATGACTTCGCGTCCATGAAGGAGGTGGTCAACCGGCGCTATACCCGTCTGCTGGCCGAGGGACAGGAGCTGCCTCAGCTGATAGTGATAGACGGTGGACGGGGGCAGGTCAATGCGGCCTATGAGGCTCTGGACGAGATAGGCCTGATAGGGAAGGTCAAGCTCATCGGGCTGGCCAAGCGTATGGAGGAGATTATTGTTCCGGGGGACCCGTATCCTTATTTCATCGACCGCAATTCCACTTCGCTGAAAGTGCTGATGCACATCCGCGATGAGGCGCACCGCTTCGGAATCACCCATCACCGCAACCGGCGGAGCGCATCCTCTCTGGTCTCTGACCTGGACGGCATACCGGGGGTGGGAGCCATCAGCCGCGAGAAGCTGGTGGCGAAGTACAGGACCGTATCCAAAATCAAGAAAGCCCCGTACCGCGAGGTGGTCAATGTTATCGGCCGCAAGGCTGCGGATGCCCTTTTCGAGTGGTTTGCTCTGGACAAGTCGTAACGGCCCGTGGTGCGGGCAGTATCAGAACGAGATGTTGAACAGCATGCTGAAGTGGTTCTGCGTGCCGTTGGCCGGTGCGGTCGTACGTGAGTAGCGGACACCCATGCTCAGCGGAAAGCCGAGCCGGATGAAGTGGAAGTCCACCATCAGGTCGGCTCCGTAGGAACAGTAAGCTCCGCTTATGCCTGTACCGGCTCCTGCCTCCAGGGCATAGTCGAAGAATGGAATGAACTGGAGTCTCTTGAAATAGAATACCGGACCTATGCGGAAGTCTCCCAGGTATATGGGGATGGCGTAGTCGGCTGTAATGTTGAGGTACGTATCCGCGAAGCTGTAGCTGTCATAGCCGCGGGGCAGCTGGGCTATGGACGTGTACAGCAGTTTCCCGTCCGAGAATTGTTTCTGGAAGGAGAATCCTATCTTCAGCCCCTGCTGCCGTGTGATGCCGGGGAAATACACATATCCGTTCAAGTATGCCAGGTGCCCGAAGTACATGCCGGCCCCGAGGGAGGAAACTCCCCTGGCTGTGATTCCGAAGCCCCAGCGCGGATAGATCTGGGAGGTGGCCGTGGGTATCACCTGTCCGTAGGAGATGCCGTACTGCAGCTGATGCCTCATGTACTGCTCTCCCTCCAGAGGGCTCATGTCTCCCTGAAGCAAATTGTAGGTGTAGGCATAGTACCTGTCATTGGCGAAATTCCAGGAAACGAAGGGGGTAAGGCTCCTGTACCAGCCCCTGCTGTTGAAATCCGTCTGCCAGTAGAGCATCGCGCTGGCGGACAGCAGCGGGTCGTGAAGGTTCTCCCTTGATACCTGCCCGCCCATAGTCAGGTCGTACATGTATGTCCTGGTGTTCCTGTCGTTGACATCGAAGCGCAGCTCTGCTGACAGGTTTCCTATAATCCTGGCGTCCACCGATACGTGGCCGGAGTGGAACCACTTGCCGGTCGAGGCGTCCCTGACATATCCGTAGCCTATGCTGGATACGATGTCCCCCAGTGAGTTCTGGGACAGAATGGTAGCACCGAGGGATGCCGCCTGGGTGAAGTTCTCGAAATTGAAGGAGCGGATGCGGTCCACATTGGCGTAGACCGGGAACCAGGAATGGATGCGGAATGCGTGCAGGAACTTGGAGTATTTCTTCGAGGGGTATTTCTCCGGATCCATGAAGTCCCCGGAATTGAGAGTGTCCCGTATGCCCCTTTCTTCCAGCAGCTCCTCTGACTGGGCCGACAGCATTTCGGCTACCGGATGCCTGTAAGGGGCGCTGAAGCTCACGGAGTCATGCCGCAGCGAGTCCGCGCTCAGGCTTACCGGCCTGTAGCCTCCCAGACTGTATTCGCTGTAGTAGAGCCTGCCGTCTGTCGGGCTGAAGTAGGGGTAGTCGGCTCCGTATTCGGAATTGGTCAGGCGGGTAAGTCTGCAGGAAACCGGGTCGAGACGGTAGATGTTGAGGACTCCGTCCAGGTCGCTGGAGAAATACAGGCTGCTTCCGTACTCTTTCAGCCCCGATATGCTCCTGGACTGCGGTTCTACGACGGTGGTCCATCTGTCCGCGGAGTATCTGAACAGACCTATGCCTCCATCGGTTATCACCGAACAGTAGATGTCGCCTCCTATGAATACGGATTCCCTTATCTGGCCTTTGTGCGGGGCTTCGGCCGTCAGCAGCACCTTGCCGTCCGGAACCGAGAGCAGAACCAGCCTGGTGGTGCCGCCTACAGGGTATTCGGCCGCTGCCAGTGTATCGCCGGTGGAGGAGGGTGCCGGGTTGAAATATTTGGTCCTGTGTCCTCCTATGTTCCTGACCTTACCGTTGCGGAGGTCCAGGCACATGATTACGGAGAAATCCTCGAGTGAGGATGCGTCGTTGGAAAAGGATTCGCTCCAGTATATCCGGCTCCGTCCGTCGTAGGTGAGCCGCGAGGAGACCGGGTTGAAGAAGCGGAGGAAATGCTCCTTGCCCGTGCTGTCGATACGTACGAGCTTGCGGGCAGTCTCCATGCCTTCTTTCACGGCTATGACCGAGCCGTGCCAGGGGGACTGGCGGAAGTTTATGCGTACAGGGTCAGTGACTTCGGCGTAGAGCCTGTCGTTGCGCTTTCTGAGGTCCTCACTTGCGGTGAAGCGGCCTCTGGACAGCCAGTCGGTCCGCCATATTTCGGTGAATGCGGCCTGCGACATACGGAAATATTCCGACATCCCCATCCCGTCCACATTGCGGTCCGGGTCGATAAGGTCGAGCGGACTGTACCATTTCCCGGCAGGTGTCCTGAAATATCTGCCGGCATAGTCGGCCATGCCGCTCAGATACCGGCTGTAGCTGTAGTTCAGGTATCCGAATACGTACTCATTGGGGGTGTAGTACTTATTGGAACCGAAATACAGGCGGTCCCAGTTGCGGTAATCCCCGTTGAGGTACATCGCCCGGTAGTATTTTAGAAAATCCGCGTTGCGTCCGCGGCCTCCTTCCGTAAGTTCCGTCTCGGCTATGACGGCCCCTCCCTCAAGGGCGTACCTGCCTGCGAACAGCCCGAGGCCCAGGCCGGTGACCTGCTCTCCGAGGAGATAGTAGAAAACATTGTATATGCCTTTCGTATAGTGTTCTATCTGTCCCACATGAGTGAGTTCGTGGATGGTCAGATGCCTGATCCAGGAGTCGGGATTGGAGCCGTAAGGGTCAGGGGATGTGAAGAGGTCCATCCGCTTGGGAGCCCATGTCACTACTCCGTTGCTCTGGGTAGTGTATGGGTGAAGGATGACGGGAATAGGCCTGGGGTCGATGTTGAGGCTTGCCATTACCATTGGCCTCACCTGCTCGAGGGTATAGAGGTAGATTCTTGCTATTGAATCGGTTTCTTCCGGATAGATTATCCTGTAATGCTCTGAGCTTATGGTTCTCCACCGTGCTCTGGTGGGGTCGTTTCCGGCAGTATAGTATTGCGCCCGGAGTGATTGCTGTGACAGCAGGGACATCAGCAGGATGGCTGATAAAATAATTGGTATCCTGTTCAACATGTGGCAAAGATAGTTATATTTGCATAATTTTGAAGTAATTTGCAGAAATATGAGTGCCATATTCCAGATATTGACTCTGCTCGGGGCTCTGGGACTCTTCCTTTACGGCATGACGCTGATGAGCGAGGGTCTGCAGAAGGTTGCCGGCAACCGCCTCCGCTCCATCCTTTCGGCCATGACGGCCAACTCGTTCACCCGCGTCCTCACCGGAACCCTGATTACTGCCGTCATCCAGTCCTCAAGTGCGACTACCGTGATGATTGTCAGCTTCGTCAATGCCGGGCTGCTGAGCCTTACACAGGCTGTCGGCGTGATTATGGGAGCCAATATCGGAACTACGGTCACCTCGTGGCTCATCTCCCTGCTGGGATTTACGGCCGACATATCTGTCCTGTCCATTCCCCTGATCGGTATCGGATTTGCCTTCATGATGTTCAAGTCCCAGAAGCGCAAGAGCATCGGCGAGATGATCATAGGCTTTGCCCTCCTATTCCTGGGACTGACCTTCCTCAAGAATTCAGTGCCGGACCTTGGCGCCAACCCTGAGGCCCTTGCATTTATCCAGAGATGGACCGACTGGGGATTCTTCTCCGTGCTGATATTCGTCCTTGTAGGAACGGTCCTTACCATTATCCTGCAGTCCTCAAGCGCCACTGTCGCCCTGACTCTGGTCATGGCCAGCCAGGGCTGGATACCGTTCGAGATAGCCGCAGCGATGGTGCTCGGTGAGAACATAGGCACGACCATCACTGCCAACATAGCCGCGTCAGTGGGCAATATCTCCGCCAAGCGCGCGGCTCTGGCCCATACGGTATTCAACGTCTTCGGAGTCATCTGGGTGCTGGCCCTCTACAAGCCCTTCCTCTGGCTGGTGGCCAGGATAGTGGTGGGCCTCGGAGGCGAGGATCCCTTCACTTCTTCCGCATCCCTGCTTTACGCAATATCGACAGTACATACCCTGTTCAATATCACCAACACCTGCATCCTGATATGGTTCACACCCCAGATAGTCAAGCTGGTGACCTGGATAATCAAGGGTCATAAGGACGAGGAGGAGGTATTCCGCCTGAGATACATTCAGGGCGGTATGATGAGCACTTCGGAACTGTCCCTGGAGCAGGCCGAGCAGGAGATAGTCCACTTTGCAGACATCGTCCGCAGACAGTATGTCTATGCCCGCCAGGCCGTAAACGAGGCCGATGACGAGAACCGCTTCGATACCCTGTTCAAGAAACTGGAGCACTACGAGCAGATTACCGACCGTATAGAGTTCGAGATAGCCAAGTATCTCAACAACATAGCCGAGGGCGAGCTCAGTCAGGAGGGCAACAACAAGCTTCACGCCATGTACAAGATCATCAGTGAGCTGGAGAGCATGGGCGACTCCGGTTACAACATCGGGCGTATCCTCCAGCGCAAGAACCTTCACGGTCAGAAATTCGAAGAGTCTACCGTCAAGAAACTCAACCACATGCTTGATCTGGTGGATGTGGCCATCGCCAGCATGACCGACAACCTCAAGTCCGGTTTCAACCATATCATCAACATCTCCAACGCCCAGGATGCCGAGCACGACATCAACGAGTACCGCGACAACCTCAAGGAGGAGCATCTCCGTCACATAGAGTCCGAGGAGAGCGGCTATCTCCGCGGAGTCTACTACATGGACCTCGTTTCGGAATGCGAGCGGGTCGGGGACTTCGCCATCAATGTGTCGGAGGCGCTGGTCGAGGTCAATTAGGGGTCTCAGGTACTGAAGAATAGCACCACGCCGCAAGTGATTGGAACTTCCGTATTTGCCGAAAACTATGTCTGCATAATGCAAATAATTGGTGCTGAAATAGTTTTGCGATGGAAATAATTGTTTATCTTCGCGACAATAAAACCCTATAACCTGTCTATATGTCTGAAAACAAAACCGTAAAAACACCGTGGTATCCCTACACCGAGGGAGTGCCCGTGCATCTGGATTATTTCAAGGGCTCTATGTTCGACATGGTAGCTTCTGTCGCTGCCCGTTACCCGAAGAACGTGGCCTTTGACTTCATGGGCAAATCCACCACGTATGCGAAGATGATCAAGAAGATAGAGCAGTGCGCCAAGGCTCTGAAGACTATCGGCATCCGAAAGGGTGACTGTGTGACCATCGCCATGCCCAACTGCCCCCAGGCCATCTACATGTTCTATGCAATCAACCTGGTAGGCGGCATTGCCAGCATGGTACACCCTCTCTCGAGCGAGAAGGAGATAGAGTTCTATCTGAACGAATCCAACAGCATTACGGTCATCACCCTCGACCAGTTCTACGGCAAGATAGAGGCCATACGCAAGAATACAGGCATCGTCAACGTCATACTCGCCCGCATAAAGGACGAGCTGGCCCAGCCCCTGAAGACCGGCTATATGATCACCGAAGGCTACAAGATAGCCAGGATACCTAAGGATGCTCCGGTCATCACCTGGAAGGACTTCATGAAGCTTTCGAAGTGCTGTTTCTACAATTATAAGGTGGAACGCGACGACAATGATCCCGCCGTCATCCTTTACTCCGGCGGCACCACCGGCACCACCAAGGGTATCATGCTCACCAACCGCAATTTCAATGCCCTCGCCGAGCAGGTCATAGCCACCAATCCTATGTTCGGCCCCGGGGACAAGATGCTGGCCGCCATGCCCGTATTCCACGGCTTCGGCCTCGGAGTCTGCATCCACACGATGCTGGCCAAGGGCGGCAGGTGCGTTCTCGTGCCCCGCTTCACCCCCAAGAGCTACTCCAAGCTGATAACCAAGAACAAATGCAACTTTATCGCCGGCGTGCCCACCTTATACGAGGCCATGCTGCGTCTGCCCAATATGGAGAAAGCCGACTTCTCCCACCTCAAGGGCGTATTCTCCGGCGGAGACTCCCTGTCAATAGAGCTGAAGAAGAAGATGGACAAGTTCCTTGCAGACCATAAGGCCACCATCAAGGTGCGCGAGGGTTACGGCACCACCGAGTGCGTCACCGCCTGCTGCCTGACTCCGGTCAAGCTTCAGAAGGAGGGCAGCATCGGCATACCTTTCCCCGACACATATTTCAAGATAGTGAAACCGGATACCGAAGAGGAGCTGCCCTACGGAGAAGAGGGTGAGATCGTGCTTTCCGGCCCCACAGTCATGCTCGGCTACTACAACAAGCCCGATGAGACAGCCAGGACCCTCCGCAGGCATGCTGACGGCCTGACCTGGCTCTATACCGGAGACCTAGGCTGCATGGACGACCAGGGATTCGTCTACTTCCGGGGCCGGATCAAGAGGATGATAGTCACTTCCGGCTACAACGTATATCCGGCTCAGCTCGAGAATATCCTCGATGCGCATGAAAAGGTGCAGATGAGCTGTATCATAGGAGTTCCCGATCCCTACAAGATGCAGAAAGTAAAGGCATTCGTCATGCTCCGCCCCGGCTATGAACCCACGCAGGAGACCAAGGACGAGCTTCTGGCCTACTGCCGCAAGTACATTGCCAAGTACGCCATGCCCTATGACATCGAGTTCCGCAGCGAGCTGCCCAAGACCCTTGTCGGCAAGGTGGCCTACCGCGTGCTCGAAGAGGAGGAGGCGAAGAAGAACCAGGCAGCTGACCAAAAATAAGCCGGCATGCAGTCAGACCGTTCAAAGATTACAAAAGGCGTAGGCTTCCAGCGCGGAGTCTACGCCTTTTGCCGTACATTCATCGGCCCTTTCGTCAATATAATCCTGCATATCAGTTACAGGCCCTGTAAGGTGCAGAGCCGTACCTTTCTGTGCCTGGGCAACCATACCCAGAACCTGGACCCGGCGCTGATGGTCATCGGTACCCGCCGCCACATGCGCTTCGTGGCCAATGCCTCCTTGACAAGGGGTATTGCCGGATTCTTCCTCAACCCCCTTTTCGGTATCATTCCCCGCGAGAAGGGCGCCAAGGGGGATGCGGCCATTGCCCTGATAGAGGCCAACCTGCGGGCGGGAGTCTCCGTCGGGATGTTCCCGGAGGGCAACCGCAGCTGGGACGGGGAGACCGAGTATATTTCGCCCCGCACCGCCGCCTTGGTGAAGGATACGGGCGTGGCTCTGCTTACTTACCGTTTTACCGGAGGATACCTGTTGCGGCCCCGTTGGGCAGACCATAAGCGGAAGGGGCCTATGAGGGGAGAACTTGTTCATGAGTATACTGCAGAAGAGATTTCCCGGATGACAGTTGAGGAAATATATGCCGCCATCTGCCGGGACCTGAGGGTCAATGCGTACGAGGCTCAGGCAGCAACGGGTGCGCTTTACCGCGGGAAGGCCCTTGCCGAGGGGCTGCAGTATGCCGCCTATATCTGTCCGCACTGCCTGCGTTTCGGGACGGTCGAGACCAGGGGCAACTGGCTGTCATGCAGTTGTGGTCTGACGGCCAAATGTCTGGAGACCGGATGGTTCGAGAAGGGGAATTACATGCCGTTTGGCAATTTCGCCGAATGGAACCGCTTTCAGAAACGCTGGGTGCATGAGCACTGTGCCGAGCTGAGACAGCGCACGGACGGGCCGATAGTGCATGATGACGGGTGCTTCAGGCTGACGCTGAAAAAGGACGGGGTGTTCACCACGCTCTCGGACAGTGCATCCGTGGCCATGTACGGTGACCGACTGGAACTTTCGTATGGGGACGTCCGTGAGGTTTTCCGTATAGAGGAGATAACCGGCTACGGCACCTTCCTCTCCCGCTCCATGTACTTCAACTGCGGACCTTCGCTCCGTTACCAGATGGTGGCGACAAAGCCCGTGTCCACCCTCAAGTACTACGCCCTCTGGCGCGGCCTCTCCGGGCGGGAGTATCTTTAAAATGTTTCGAGCTGGAGCATCAGCATCGAGGGTGAGATGTCCTTGAAGAGGACTTTCTTGTCCCTGTCGAGGAGGTAGAGGGAGGGGATGGCGCGGATGTCGTAGGTGAGGGCATCGCGGATGGTCAGGTCCTGGTTGTAGCCGGTAATCCATTCTGCGGGGTAGTCGGACAGGCCTTTGTACCACTCGCCAAGGTCTTCGTCGATGTAGATGCTGAGGAGATTCAAGCGGTCATCCTGTACCATACGGCTTATCAGGGGGCTGCTTTTCAGCATTGAGACAATCTCGCGGCAGGCAGGGCAGCCTGGATTGGAGAACAGCAGCAGGGTGTATTCTCCGGAGGTGCCGTATAGGCTGTGAAGCCGGCCTTGGGCATCAGTGAAAGTGAAATCGGCGGCGGCGCTGCCCGGGCTGTTTTTCCTGCAGGAGGCCAGCTGCTGCTGATAATAGGTGCTGTAATGTTCCCCGGTACGTCTGGTCTTCAGTATGCTTTCGATTACCGGTATGTAGAGCCCCTCGTTGCGCATCTCAGACAGAGGATGCCAGAGGGCGGATTCCATCGTTGCAGTGAACCAGTCGTAGATGTGTCCGCTGGTGTCCCGTTCTAAGGATTTCTCGGCCAGGGACATCAGATGTGCCTGAGCCTTGAAGGCCCGGTCGTAGGGTATGGACCAGAGGGCGAGAAGGTATTCTCTTGCGGCTTCCGTCATATCCTGCTCCCTTACGCCGCCGACAAGGGTGTCGGAGATGCCTGACCATGATGCCGTGGAGTCGAAATACCTGTTCCAGAAATGTTCCGCCGCATATTCCGCCGCGTCCTGTCCTGATAGCATGGAGGGGACGGAGACGGTCGGAAAGGGCTGAGGCCCGCGCTCCATGGTCTTATAATGAAAATTACACCCGCTGAAAAACAGGGGTGTAATTGTCAAAAAAAGTAAAGTTATGAAAAAAGATTTTATCATTGTGCTGTTGTTGACCTAAGAGGATTCGAACCTCTACAGACAGAACCAAAATCTGTAGTGCTACCATTACACCATAGGTCAATACCTGGGTGCAAAGGTAATAATTTTTTCGAAATTACATCATTCCGGCAATTCATCGACCCCTGCGGGTAGTTGTCTCACATGTATCCCTGGGTCCATTTGTCCATAAGGTTTCATTTCAACGTATATCCCCCTCATATACTCTGTATCATTATTCTCGAAATAGACAAGAACCGTATCATTTTCTTCGCCCTTTATTCTCTGTACTTTTGCCCATTCAATAGCGTAGTAATCGCCGTCAGGATGATATTCCAATGCTCCGGACTCAATAGAGTTCCACTCCATGTCATAGATTGTATAGTCTACTTTATGGATGTTAATTTCACTAGGATAATTTTTTGTAAAACTAGCGACCTGTTTCTCATTAGTCACTGTTTTTGGTCCCAAGTAGGTAACAGTAACTCGATCTTTTATAATGCAACCAGTCATCAAAAAAATGCTGATTATCGAAACTACTATAACCCTAGCAATAGGAAATGGATTTCGTTTCATAATGATTTAAGTTTTATTGGTTAATAAATATTCGCAAGTTATAAAAAAATACTTAATTACAAAAAAACTTGCGCATGTTACTTGTTCAGCGTCGGCAGACTGTCCCCGAAAATGTAGTAGAGGGCGAGCCAGAAGGCGAAGCGGGTGCCTTTGCCGATGAGCATGAAAAGGGCGCAGCGGCCGAAGTGGAGCTTGTAGAAGCCGAGACCTATGGCAAATACGTCGCCTACGAAGGGCAGCCAGGTCAGGAAGGCCAGCAGGGAGCCGTATTTGTCTATCTTCGATTTCTGTTTCAGCAGGGTCTCCTCCTTGACACGGAACCACTTCTCTATCCATTCCCATTTGCCTATGCGTCCTATCCAGTAGGATGTCAGGCCGCCGAGCCAGTTGCCGGCAGTGGCGCAGATCCAGGATATCAGCGGGTCCCCTCCGGCTATGAGGATGCCTACGATGAGAAAATCCGATGAGAACGGGACGACTGTGGCCGCTATGAAGGTGCCGATGAACAGGCCGATGTAGCCGAGGTCGAGCAGAAATTCCAGATCCATTGTCCTACCTTCTTATCTTTTTGAAAAATTCTGTCATCAGAGAACTGCACTCTTCGGAAAGGATGCCGCTGCTGACCTTTGTCCTCGGATGCAGCAGGGACGGGGAGAACAGGGTGTAACCGCGCTTGGGGTCGTCCGCACCGTAGACCACTGCCCCGACCTGCGTCCAGGCCATGGCGGCGGCGCACATCGGACATGGCTCGACTGTGACGTACAGAGTGCATTCGGGCAGGTATTTGCCGCCGATGTAGGATGTGGCGGCCGTCATGGCCAGCATCTCCGCATGGGCAGTGGGGTCGTGGAGGGTCTCGGTCTGGTTGTGTGCCCGGGCGATGATGCGTCCCTCGCACACCACAACCGCTCCGATGGGGATTTCCCCTTCGTCCCAGGCCCGCCTGGCCTCTTTCAGGGCCTCGCGCATGTATTTTTCGTGGTCAGTGTTCATTGTCTGTCGTTCAATATTTTCCAGGAGCCGTTCTTCTTCGCTCCGCTCCTTTCTATTATGCCTTTCTCCCGAAGCCGGTCAATAGCCCGCTTTATAGTGCTTCGCGATTTTTTTGTATTGGTTGCTATGTCCTCTATCTTGATAGACGGATTATTGGCAATAAGCTGTAAAACAGCCATCTCTACCAAAGAGACCTTTCCTGCGAGATGATTTAAAGGTCCATTTTGAACCTTTAAGTCAGTGTTTAAAGGTTCATTTTTGTCTGCTTTTATGTGCAGTGTCCTGTTTCTTAAATCTGCCTTCTCGTTGAGAATGAGGTGCCGCAGAAATCTCTCCAATGGTTCTGTAGTGGCTGTTATTCCGTTTTTCAAGTCATTGTAATTGGCCCTGGCGAGAGCATTGCGGAAAAACCACGAGTGCCTCTCAAAAGTGTCATTTTCCACATTAAATCCGAAATTACGGAGATATTTTATCAGGAATACAGCGGTTGTGCGGGTATTGCCCTCACCGAACGGATGAATCTGCCATAGACCGGAGATAAATCTTGCGATATGGCTCACGGCTTCATCCGCTGACAGCCCCCCGTAGGAGAAATTCCTTTCAATGGAAATATCATATTCCAGGGTGTCCATTATCAGACCTGCGCCGGCATAGATGATCGTTCCTCCGTCCAGAACCCATTCTTTTTTTGTGATGTTGTAGTCCCTGATGTGGCCTGCAAACTTGTATATGCCGGTGAAAAGATACCGGTGGATGCGGATGAGTTCCGCAGGAGACATGGAGAAAGTCTGTTCGGCAAGAAGTTCCGTTATCCTGTAGGAGACTGTGTCGGCCTCTTTTGTACGTTCATCATCGGTGGTCTCTCTCGCGGTGCGGCTTTCGTAATAGGACTCTATGCGCTGCCTGACATCATGAAGCGTGATCTTTCCCTCGATATGCTCGCGTGCGGTATCTATAAGGTATGCCGAAGGCTTCAGTCCGTCCACGTCCTGAAGTCCGATGGCCGTCCGCCATGCCTGCGCCCGCTCCGCCCTCGACGGCTCGCCCTGCCTTATGTATTCCTCAAAGTCTGTCATAATAGCAGAGCAAAGATAGGAAAACTCTCTATAACGGCAAATCCATGTCCTCCTACTTGAAAGTGGCAGAGATGATGTGGGAACATGCAGGCGGGTGACATTTTGGCAGAAAGGAATGACTGGCACCCATTTTGTTTTATGGGTCAGTACAGTTTGAAAACAACTAAAATTTAAAAGATATGAACATTAGACCTTTAGCAGACAGAGTGCTCGTAGAGCCCAAAGAAGCTGAGACCAAGACAGCAAGCGGAATCTATATTCCTGAGACAGCAAAAGAGAAACCCCAGCAGGGTAAGGTAATCGCTGTAGGCAGCGGCAAGAAGGATGAGCCCATGGAACTGAAAGTGGGTGACACCGTTCTCTACGGAAAATATTCCGGAACCGAGATTACCGTTGACGGCAAGGACTATCTGATGATGCGTCAGTCCGATGTGCTCGCAGTTCTTTAATTCTGTTTTGTTTAACTTTTAAAATCGTACAACTATGGCAAAAGAAATCAAATTCAATATGGAAGCCCGCAGCCTGATGAAGGAAGGCGTGGACGCTCTTGCAAATGCAGTGAAGGTAACCCTCGGTCCTAAGGGACGCAACGTGGTTATCGACAAGAAATTCGGTGCCCCTCAGGTGACCAAGGACGGTGTTACCGTGGCCAAGGAAGTGGAGCTTGAGGACCGTTTCCAGAACATGGGTGCTCAGATGGTAAGGGAGGTTGCTTCCAAGACCAACGACCAGGCCGGTGACGGTACTACCACAGCTACAGTCCTCGCTCAGGAGATTATCAGCGTAGGTCTGAAGAACGTGACCGCAGGCGCCAACCCGATGGACCTGAAACGCGGTATCGACAAGGCCGTAGAGACAGTTGTGGCTGACCTGAAGAAGCAGACTCAGGAAGTCGGTGAGGACATGGCAAAGGTAGAGCAGATCGCCACCACATCCGCCAACAACGATGCTTTCATCGGCAAGCTCATCGCAGAGGCAATGGGTAAGGTGAAGAAAGAGGGTGTCGTTACAGTCGAGGAGGCCAAGGGTACCCAGACAGAGGTCAAGGTCGTAGAGGGTATGCAGTTCGACAGAGGCTATATCTCTCCTTACTTCATGACCAACCCCGACAAGATGGAGGCCGTGCTCGAGAACCCGAAGATCCTCATCACCGACAAGAAGATCTCCTCTATGAAGGACCTGCTTCCTATCCTCGAGCCCATCGCCCGTAACAGCGAGTCCCTGCTGATTATCGCTGAGGATGTTGACGGAGAGGCTCTGACCACATTGGTAGTCAACAGACTCCGCGGTACTCTGAAAGTTGCCGCAGTGAAGGCTCCCGGATTCGGTGACCGCCGTAAGGAGATGCTCCAGGATATCGCCACACTGACAGGTGCGCAGGTAGTATCCGAGGAGAGAGGCTTCACCCTCGAGAACACCACTCCCGACATGCTCGGTAAGGCCGACAAGGTGACCATCGACAAGGAGAACACTACCATCGTCAACGGTAAAGGTGACAAGGAAGCCATTGCTGACCGTGTTGCCCAGATCCGCAAGCAGATTGAGAAGACCACTTCCGACTATGACCGCGAGAAACTCCAGGAGAGACTGGCCAAACTGGCAGGCGGTGTTGCAGTCCTCTATGTAGGCGCAGCATCCGAGGTCGAGATGAAGGAGAAGAAGGACAGGGTAGAGGACGCTCTGAACGCTACCCGTGCAGCAGTCGAGGAAGGTATTATCCCTGGTGGCGGTGTGGCATTCATCCGCGCTATCGAGGCCCTGAAGGGACTGAAAGGCGAGAATGAGGACGAGCAGACCGGTATCAACATCGTGGCCAAGGCCATCGAGGCTCCTCTGCGTACCATCGCCGAGAATGCAGGTGTCGAGGGCAGCGTAGTGGCTCAGAAAGTCCGCGAGGGCAAGGGCGACTTCGGTTACAATGCCCGCGCAGACCGCTATGAGAACCTGCTCGCAGCCGGTGTCATCGACCCGACCAAGGTTACCCGTGTGGCTCTGCAGAACGCCGCTTCCGTAGCCGGCATGTTCCTCACCACCGAGTGTGTGATCGCTGACAAACCGGAACCCGCTCCCGCAGCTCCCGCAATGAACCCCGGAATGGGCGGCATGATGTAATCAGCTGAAGGAACTCCCATATTTTGATAAAAGAGGACGGCCTGAAACTCTCAGGCCGTCCTCTTCTTTTTGCAATATGTAGGCGGATGGACACGATAAAAGTCGATTTCTGTTTCAGAAATTCAAAACTATGTTTAAATTTGATGTGCTGAATGTAAATTAAAATGCGACCCATGAAAAAAATCAATCTCCTATTGTCTTTACTGCCGCTGGCGGCCATTGCCGCAGGTGCGTCCACCGCACAGGCAGAGACCCTTCATTTCCCTTACAACCCTTCATTGTCTCCGGACGGAAAGGACATATATTTTTCTTATGACGGCGACATTTTCCGTGTCGGTGCTGACGGAGGCACGGCCATGCGTCTGGTGTCTTTAGGAGGCAATGAGAACTATCCGACGGTCTCGCCGGACGGTAAGCTGCTGGCGTTCTCGTCCGACATCAACGGCAACAACGATGTCTACATCGTGCCGGTTGCAGGCGGTGAGGTGACCCGTCTGACCTGGCATGAGGCCAATGACATGCCCGTGGGCTGGACCCCGGATTCCAAAAGCGTCTACTTCGAGAGCAACCGGGCCA
The DNA here is from genome assembly GCA_000432775.1 of Alistipes sp. CAG:831. Taxonomy (GTDB): domain Bacteria; phylum Bacteroidota; class Bacteroidia; order Bacteroidales; family UBA932; genus Coprenecus. The sequence goes on along the minus strand of HF990375.1, from coordinate 20,166 downwards.
ACATCCGCACTACCTACCGCGTGAGTGTGGACGGCGGAACCCCTTACCGGCTGTTCGACGGGTATTTCAACACAGTCAGCAATCTGGTCGAGAACCCCGCTACCGGCGAGATGTATTTCAACGAATCGGCCGAGAGCATCAATTTCCCTACCCGCAAGAGGTATGTCGGAGAGCATAACCCCGATATCAAATGCTGGAATCCGGCCACTTCCGAGTTCCGCCAGCTGACGGACTACGAGGGCAAGGATACTTGGCCGATGGTAGACCGTGACGGCAATCTCTACTTTGTGACGGACCGCTACAACAAGGAGTCCAACATCGCGAAGTATGTCCCCGGAGGTGAGCCGCAGCAGCTGACGAAGTTCAGACAGTCGCTGCAGTATCCCTCCATCAGCTATGACGGCTCCAGGATAGTCTTTCTGCTCGAGTACAAGATCCAGTGTCTCGACACGAAGACCGGGAAAGTCTCCGAGCCTCAGATAAGCATAGCCGACAACGATGTAAGAATCACCCGTGCATTCAAGGACCAGAAGCCGTCATCCGTGGCGGTGTCTCCTGACGGGGAGAAGCTGGCCTTGGCTATAAGGGGACTGCTCTACGTATCGGATGCCGAAGGCAAATACCTTCACCGTCTGGAAACTCCGGTGGACGAGAGGGTGGAGGAAGTGGTATGGACTGACAACACGACTCTTTACTATACCCGTACCGACAAGGGATATGTAGGCGTGTTCAAAATCAAGGCTGACGGTACCGAAGGCGAGAAGGCCATATATCAGACCGAGGCCAATGTGCAGTCCCTCACAAAGTCCCACAAGGGAGACATGATAGCCTTCATCAGCGGCAGTGACAAGGTGATGGTCCTCGATACGGCAAAGGACAAGGTACGCAAGATAGCCGATGCCCAGTTCTGGTCGTTCAGAGGGTATGGGATGAATTTCTCCTTCGATGATTCGCACCTGGCATTCGAGGCCATGAATCTCTTCGAGGGCGATATCTATATCTATTCTTTCAAGGACGGCAAGCTGTACAACCTGACCAATTCGGCATCGTCCGAGGGCAGTCCGGTATTTTCCCCTGACGGGAAGAACCTGTATCTGGCAGCAAATATCTACGGCTCCTCGTTCCCTCGCGGAGGCGGACGCAGACAACTGTACCGTCTGCCGCTGGAGCGCTACGACCAGAAACCTTTCGAGTCGGATATCTATGACGGACTGTTCTCCGGAAAGGAGAAGGACAGCACGGCTGTGGGTGAAGTCAGGATTGACTACAAGGATGTGTTCCGCCGTCTGGAGGAAATGCCCGAGAACGGCAACTCTCCCTACGCGTTCGTCGACGGGGAGGAATCATGGCTGCTTTATACGGTATCCGGTACCGTTAAGGCCCTGAAGATCTCCGATCCGGAGTCAGAGCCCAAGGAGATAAGGGATGCCAAAGGACGCTGGGGATACTTTACATGCTCTGATGCAGCTCCCTACTATATCAGCGGAGGCGACATCTACAAGATCAGCCTCAGCCGCCTGAGTGCCGACAAGGTGTCGGTGTCCAAGGATGTGGAGAAAGACCTGGATGACGAATTCCGTCAGATATTCTACGAGGCCTGGGCCGTCATGGACCAGAATTTCTACGATGTGGATTTCCATGGCACTGACTGGAAGGCCAAGAGGGACTACTATGCCTCGTTCCTCCCCTATGTAAGGACCAGGGACCATTTCCGTACACTGTTCAACGATATGCTGGGCGAACTCAACTCCTCCCACTTAGGATTCACCACCAACGGAGATGAGGAGAACCGTCCCAAGGTCAGGACCACAACCGCCGAGACCGGTATTATCTGGAGCAATGAGGACCCCTATGTTATTGACCGTATTCTTACGGATGCTCCTGCCAACAATGTGGACACCGACATCCGTCCCGGTGACAGGCTCGTTGCTGTCAATGGCGTCAAGGTCTCCGAAAAGGCCAACAGGGAGAGCTATTTCACCTCGTCATTGCCCGTGGAGGAGATAACCCTTACATTGGACAGGGGAGGCCGGGATTTCGATGTGAAGCTGCATACGATAGCCTATGGCACCTTGAAGAATATGCTCTATACCGAGTGGGAGGACCAGCGTAAGGCGATGGTGGATGAGAAGACCGGCGGCCGTGTGGCATATATCCACATGAGGGACATGACAGACGGTTCGCTGTATCCGTTCCTGATGGCCATGCATACCGATGTGGTCAACAAGGATGCACTGATTCTCGACCTGCGCTACAACAACGGCGGCAACGTGCACAAGGAGGTTCTCGACTTCCTCCGCCAGCAGGAGCATTTCCGCTGGAGCTACAGGGATTTCACTCCCAACTCCCATCCCAACGTGACCCCCGGTGACAAGCCGATAGTAGTGCTGGTCAACGAGCGCAGCCTGAGTGATGCCGAAGTGACCTCCAACGGTATCAAGACTCTCGGCATAGCCAAGATAGTGGGAACTGAGACATACAGGTGGATAATATTCACATCCGGAGTGTCGTTCATGGACGGTTCCTACAGCAGGATGCCGGCCTGGGGCTGCTACTCCCTCAAAGGAGAAGACCTCGAATCTACCGGTGTCAAGCCGGACATCTATGTCAAGAACACCTTCACCGACAGGCTCTATGGCAAGGATCCCCAGCTGGATGCCGCCATCGCCGAGGTGCTGAAGGAACTGGCAGAATAGTCGGAGAAGTAACCGTACATTCATTAATGTGTGCCGGAATGGGTAAATTGCCTATTCCGGCATACCGTTTTTTATCTGCGTCTGCGGCGCCTCAGGAGGACGGCAGAGCACAGCAGGATAATTGCGCCGCAGAGGATGAATCCGGCAGGATTGGCCTTGCGGGAGGTGGCCTCTATTGTCAGGTCTCCGCACAGCAGCCTGTATCCGTCCACCTTCCATACCGGCAGTCCGTTGTCGGTAAGGTCGGTGTTGGCGGATGTGACGCGGCCTGGCATTCTGACCTTGTACATGAGTGCATAGCAGAACGGGGCTGTCAGTTCCTCTTCCAGGGCGGACATAGTCTGTTCCCATTTCGGTGCCTGTACCATGGCAGTCTGCAGGAAGGCCTGATTTCCTGATATTCCGCTCATACGGCGTGCTGTTTCTATGAACCAGTCCGATTTTCCGTCAGAGAGCATGTCATCATAGAAATCATATTTCTTCCCCATCCACTCCATCAGCTCTTCTTTCTGCTCCGGCGTGAGTTCCAGGCTTGCCGCACTGCAGATTGTCGTGTAGATATGCTGCCGGTAGCATTCGTTGACCCAATGTGTGAATTTGTCGAACAGCGGGCTGAGCATTACGTTGTATATCTCGACTCCGTTCATCCCCTGGTATCCGTGACAGGTGCCGAACCACAGCCGGAGTTCGTTTTCAGTCATGCAGCTGCCGGGATGGACAGGCATGATGTTTCCTATGCCGGGGAATGTACAGGAGTAGGTATAGGTGTTGAAAAAGAGTCCCCACCGGCGGTTCCACCTCTCCTTGCCTTGCAGGTAGGGCAGACGGGCATATTCATCGGAGGCCGGTATGTCCCGGATGGTTGTGTCCCCGCGCCGGAATGTCCGGACAGCATAGTAGTTGTAAGTCGCTGAATCATCCAGACACCATGTACTTATTGTGCGGGGCAGTGCTTCCGCAGTCCACCCGTCTCCGGGTTCGAACAGAAAGGGGTGGGAGGAGGTGTCACCGGCCAGGCAGGCTGAGTCGGCCTGCGCATAGACAGTCTTAGTCATGCTGCCGTCGGAGTTGAGCTCCGGCATGACTGTGTAGTAGGTTACGCAGGAGGGAAGAAAGAAGAATGCGGCGCTCAGGACAGCAGCTGTCATGACTGCTCTTTTCGTTGCTTGATTAACGGTTTTCATGGTCGTATGTGTTTGTGGAGCGTGCAATGATCTCCTGATACATCGCGGTACGCTTCCTGTGTTTGCGGTAATTGTCCAGATATGCAGTCTTGCGGTCCGTGGAGGTCTTTTCCTTTTCCGGAGCCTGGGCAAGCGCACTGATCTCAGTATAATGTCTGTCGGGGCCGTCTGTGGCCGTGACCGCCGTGAGGATGCAGACGGCTGCAATCGCTGCCGCCAGACCGGCCTTGGCCGCTGTATATATGGCTGTGGAGTGGTGGCGGACCGGAGCCCCGCATCTCTCCACGGCCTCCAGTATTTCCCCGGTAAGAGCTTCCGGCTCCGGTGTCGGGAGAGGATTGTTCCTGACCCTTTCGATGAAATTCCTGTATACGTCCATAGTTCTCAATATTGTATTCCTTCTTTAATCAATGCTTTCCGTACTTTCTGCCGGGCGATGTAGAGATTACTCTTTATCTGCACAGCACTCAGTCCCGATATGCGCTGTATCTCCCATGCGGGCAGCTGCTCGATTTCGTGCAGTATGAATACCGCTTTCTGCATGGGAGACAGAGCCCGTACAGTCCTTTGCAGCAGATTTTCGATTTCGTTGCGTTCAGTGTACGCTCCCGGGTCGGGTGAGGTATTCACGTTACTGCCGGCAGTTTCCGTCTCTATTTTAATCCGGAGTCTCCTTTTGCGCAGCACATCTATGCACAGCCGGCAGGCGATGGTCCCGAGCCAGGTGGCCATGCTGTATCTGGAGTCGTATCTGTGGAGTGTCTGCCATGCCCTGACGAATGTCTCCTGCACTGCGTCCCGGGCCTCTTCCCGGTCGGCCAGCATCCGGAAGCAGATGCGCCATACCATGTCGCGGTATTTTTTCACTGTCAGGATAAATTCCTTCTGTCTGTCGGCAGAGTCCATATTTTAGCTGTCTGTTTGTGTTTTTATCTGATATACGAGCAGGGGGTATAAAAGTAAAAATACGCCGGTACAGAAAGTCTGCATGGCGTATTTTTCAGTTCCGTCTCGGGATGCGGTACCGGTCTACTCAACGAATTCTATGACGTAGGCCGTCGCATAGGCTGTGCGCTTGAAGTATATCGGAGAGACGATATTGACGGTCTTTACGTAATAGGTAGTGTTGATGATGGCCTGGGAGCCTGTGAGTCCGGCATTGTCGAGCATGTCCGATATTGCGCTTTCAGTGAGGGCCTTTTTGGACAGTCCTCCGATTCCGAAGATGTATGTGGCGGATGATTCTCCTGATATCTGCTTGACTATCCGATAATTATCACTGTTGAGCTGTATGTTTGTCTGCCACAGGCTGGCATTTTTAGTGTTCTCGTAGGAGATACCGCATGAAGTGGCCATAAGGCAGGCCGCCACTGCTGCGAGGATGATTGAGATTCTGGGTTTAGTCATGGCTTTTCAAAATTTCAGGCAAATATATAAAAAAAGAGGCACCCCTCTGCTACAATAGGTACCCCTTCCTTGTGTACTAAAACCTAAACCTATTACATAGATGCAGGTGCTGTCATTTTTGTTGCACGGAAAATGAAAAATTTTATAAAATTTTTGAAAGGGTCCGGCGGGTGGGCAGGGCGGTGATGAGCAGGCCGATGAGAGCGATGCCTCCGAGGGTAAGGATAATGTCGCCGGGCTTGATGACGACGGGATAGTATTCGACGACGAAACTGCCCGGCATGCGGATGACACCGACGTGCTGCTGGATGAGACAGAGGATGATGCCGACAGCCAGGCCGATGACTGCCCCGAGGAGAATAATCATCCAGCCCTCATTGAAAAAGATGCGGCGTATGAGGCCCGGGCGTGCCCCGAGGTGCTGGAGGGTGGCTATGTCGTCCCGCTTTTCGATGATGAGCATGGTGAGCGAGCCGAACACATTACAGGACACCACGATGATGATGAACAGGAGAATCATGAAGATGACGGCCTTTTCAATCCTCATCATGCGGTAGACGGTCTCATTCTGCATGTATTTGTCCTTGACTGTGAAGCCCGGACCGAGGATTCCGCTGACTTCCTTTACTGTCTGCCTGACATCGGCGTCTCCGGTGAGCCGCAGCTCCACTTTCCCGGCCTCATTGTCCTGCAGCCCGATAAGCCTGCGTGCCCTTTCGATAGGGACGAAGAGGGTGTGGCTGTATCCCTCGTTGCCGGAGAAAAATGTGCCGATGGGGAAGAATGTCTCCTTGTTGAGGGAGGCGGCAGGATTGAGCAGCGAGATGTCCCTGTCCCTGGCGGGGAAATACACTTCTATCGGGTCGAGGAACCGGGGCATGATGCCCATTTCCACTGCGAGCCCGCGGCCGGTGACTGCCTGTGCGACCTCTCCGTGCATGAGGGTGAATTCTCCGTCCACGATGCAGGACTGTATCTCCGGGTCTTCGGTGTAACTCTGCTCCACGCCTTTCAGCATGGCCGTGCCTTCTTCCCGGTCGTAGGTCAGGAAGACAGTCTCCTCGATGCTCTCAGTGAAGGAGGTGACGGACGGCATGGAACGGATGGTACGGAAGGCTTCGGTGTCGGTGCGGAAATATTTTGCGGAGTCGCAGGTAACGGCTATGTCGGGCATGGCCCGGTCGTACATGCCGCGCACCACGTCCTCGAAGCCGTTGTATATCGACAGTACCATGATCAGGGCGCAGGAGCCTACGGCAATGCCTATCGCGCTGATGAGCGAGATGATGTTGATGACGTTGTGCGACTTCTTGGCGAAGAGGTAACGCCGGGCTATGAAGTAGGACAGGTTCATGAACTACTTTGCGAGCAGCTCGTCGATGTGCTCCACGTAGTCCAGAGAGTCGTCTACATAGAAGATGAGCTCCGGAATGATACGCAGCTGCTTGGCCATCTGGCGGCCCAGCTCCCCGCGCATGGACTTGCCCGACTCCTGTATCATCCTGAAGACCTTCTCCTGCTTGGCTGAGGGGAAAATGCTGACGTAGACCTTGGCCACAGCAAGGTCAGGGCTGATGGTCACTCCGCTGACTGACACGAGGGCTCCGTCCCAGGCGGCCATGCCCCTGGAACGGATAATCTCGGCCAGATGTCTCTGGAGCTCCTTGGCCACTTTGAGCTGGCGGGTGCTTTCTCCTTCCATAGCGGTTTACTCGAATTTGAGGATGTAGTAGTTTTTCTTGCCTTTCTGGGCCAGGATGTACTTGCCGTCGATGAGATCCGCGCTGTCGATGGTCCGGTCCGCGCTGTCGCATTTGTCCTTATTGATGGACAGCCCGCCTCCCTGAATCATCTTGCGGCATTCGCCCTTGGAGGGGAATACGTCGGTGGTTACCGCCAGCAGGTCGATGACATTCTGGGGAAGTGCGTCCTTGCTGAGGCTGTACTGGGGCACGCCGTCGAATACCGAGAGGAAGGTCCTTTCGTCGAGAGAGCGGAGAGTCTCGGAGGTGGACTTGCCGAAGAGGATCTGGGATGCGTCCACGGCCTTGCCGTATTCCTCCTGCCCGTGTACCATGACGGTGATCTCGCGTGCGAGCAGCTTCTGGAGCTCCCGCAGGTGAGGGGCCTTGGCATGCTCCGCCACGGCTGCCTCTATCTCCTCACGGCTGAGAGTGGTGAATATCTTGATGTATCTGGCGGCGTCCTCGTCGCTGACGTTCAGCCAGAACTGGTAGAATGCGTAGGGTGTGGTGTACTCCGGTGAGAGCCAGATATTGCCTTTCTCGGTCTTGCCGAACTTGCCTCCGTCGGACTTGGTCATCAGGGGCCATGTCAGTCCGTATGCCTCTCCGCCCAATTTGCGCCGGATAAGCTCCGTACCGGTGGTGATATTGCCCCACTGGTCACTGCCGCCCATCTGTAGCTTGCAGCCGTAGTGTTCGTAGAGGTATGTGAAGTCGTAGCCCTGGAGCAGCTGGTAGGTGAATTCGGTGAAAGACATGCCCTCGCGTCCCTCTCCGCTGAGTCTCTTCTTGACCGAGTCCTTTGCCATCATGTAGTTGACGGTGATGAGCTTGCCTATCTCGCGGGTGAAGTCGAGGAATCTCCAGTCCTTCATCCAGTCGTAGTTGTTGACCAGAATGGCGGCGTTGGGGGCGTCGCTCTCGAAGTTGATGAACTTGGAGAGCTGGGCCTTGATGCACTCCTGGTTGTTGCGCAGAGTGTCCTCGTCGAGGAGGTTGCGCTCCTGGGATTTCATGGAAGGGTCGCCTATCATGCCCGTAGCTCCGCCGATAAGGGAGATGGGGCGGTGGCCGGCGTCCTGGAAGTGCTTGAGCATCATGACGCTGACCAGATGGCCGATATGCAGTGAGTCAGCAGTTGGGTCGATGCCTACGTAAGCCGTGCACTGCTCTTTGGAAAGGAGTTCTTCGGTTCCGGGCATGATGTCCTGAATCATGCCTCTCCATTTGAGGTCTTCGATAAAATTCTTCATCGTATGAAAATAACAGCTTTGCTTTTGAATATCCGCACAAAGGTAGTTATTTTTATTCAAAATAGGTTATCTGCGGCAAATGCGGAAAATGGCAACACCGATGCAGACCAGAGCCAGGGCTACAATCCCCCAGATGAACCATACGTTCAGTGTCTGGCTCCTGCCGGCGGCCACCGAGAGGGTGGAGTTGGCACCGAAGGACAGGAGCAGGCAGAGCAGGAGGTTCATCTGTGCGGCCAGGTCCGTCTTGGCGGCTCTGGCGGCTTCGGTTTTCCGGTCGGGAACGGGAAGGTTCACCATATTGGGGAAGCACTGGATCAGGACCATGATGATGTAGATGCCGAGTCCGATGAGGGCGAGGGTGAGCAGGATGCCCCTGTCTCCGACTCCGTCCACCACTCCATGGAGGTTGAAATGGTTCGGTACCGGGACTCCTTCCAGGCGGGACCAGGAGAGCATCGGAAGGAATCCGGACAGCATCGCCATCGTGGCGACTATATTGAGTGAAAGATTTGTAAGACGATGAAACATAGCAGACTGATTTAGCGGTTCAGTCTGCAAGTTAGCCGACAAGCCATACCATGACGTGCCCGTCGAAGATCTCGTAGTTGAGCTCGAAAGTCTCCTCCTCTCCGTCGCGGTGGATGAATGTGGCTTCCAGTTCGCCTTCATCGCGCGGGGTGAAGCGCTCCACCTCTATCTGGCGGGCGAAGTCCACGCCGTTGCGGGACATGCGCTTGTAGATAGCTTCCTTGGCGCACCAGTAGATGGCCAGCTGCTGGTTGGTATTGTGGTCCGAGAGGTCGTCCTTCTCATCCTCGGAGAGAGCCTTGCGCTCGACTGCCGAGAAATCGCGGTCCAGGCTCTCGATGTCGATGCCCACGCTCTCCTCGGGGTGTGCGATGATGGCTGCGAACCGGGCGCAGTGGGAGATGCTTATCTCCACGGCGCAGTTCTGCAGATAGGGCTTGCCGTTGTCATGGTGGCCGAGATAGAGCTTTTCGGGAAACATCTCATTGAGCAGAGCCCTTACGGCCAGTTTCTCCTTACGCCGTGCAGGACTCTTGGTGATTTCAAGTTCTTCGAGTTCATCAGCTGGAATGGGGGCGCACAGGCGGCGCAAGTCATCCTCGTCCTCGGAAATCTCCCAGACACAGATCTCCGCCCCGTTTTCTAATTTTTCTCTTTTATATAGACCCATCGGTTTTTAAAAATAGGGTACAAAGAAAAGCACTTATTGCGGAACTGCCAAATATTTTTCCAACATATACGCCGGATTCCAGGACAGCTTGGCCTTGCGCAGCCCTTCGTCTCCGGCATCATCCTCCCGGTTGACATACTGAAGACCGGCCGCCTCGTGCTCCAGGAAAGTCCGGCTTATCATGGGGTATGCCCCTGTAACATCCGAGAAAGCCTTTTCGACATGCACTATGAATGTATCGGAGTTGATCCGCTCGCCGAGAGTGTAGGCCACCAGCCGTCCTCCGGCCCGCAGCATCCCTCCGCGGAGCTTCAGCGGGATGAAGTCCTCGAGGGCCTTGCGCACCGCGCAGGCTTCCATCTGCATCGATTCGTCGTGGATGCAGCCGTTGAGGGCGCACCACTCGTCGGTCATTGTCCTGCATTCCTCCAGCTGCCGGCGGCACAGCTCCGGGTCGCCGTCCGGACAGATGCTCTCGTAGGTCCAGTCCGGGTTCTGAGTTTTGAAACGGGAGATGAAATTGCGCTTGGGCTGGTATTTTTTCCCTGACAGGGAGATCATTTTCCCGGTCTCGTAGATATAGTCGAATGAGCGCCGGATGGGGGAGAATCCGTAATGTCCGGGCAGTACCTTCTCTATCCTGTCCCTTACCTCGGCGGTCGTCCACAGGACCATTCGCCTCCCGATATTTGCGGCATCCTCCTCCATGATTCCGAGAATCTCACGGATGTCGCCCGAGCCTGCCGGGAAAATATAATTGGCACAGCCCTCCTCCCCGTCGGAGCGGATGAGCAGCCAGTCCTTCCATCTCGCGATACGTGTGCCGAAGAACCGGGCCCAGATATACAGCGAAGTGAAGCAGTACTCCGTGGCCCGATAATCTGAAACAGCAAGGAGCGGGTCGGCCCACTCCTTGTCACTTAATTCTATGTCCTTGAACTGTGGAAGATTACTCATACAGCCACTGGCTCAGGATGGATTTGATCTCTTTCTGGGTCGCTTCATCGAAAGTCGCTATTCGGGCTCTGTGGCTGCCTCCGGGCTGGATGAAGAACTTGATGTTGTCCTTGTGGGGGTCAGCGGGCATTACTGCTGACCAAGGGTCGAACTGTCCGTAGATGAAGAGCATGCGGGCATCGGTGGCGAGCAGGAAAGCGGAGATCTTGTTGTAGAGATAGTCGCTGAAGGGGAACTCACGGTTCTGGGGCAGCATAAGCCGTGTAAGGTAATTGTCGGTATTCTTGATGCTGAAATACTTCCGGTACTTCTTGAAAGGCTTCATGTCGTAGCCGTAGTATCCCAGTTCCTGGGCTGCCTGTACGAAGAAGGGCGAGGTGACGCTCCATTTTACGAAATAGTCAGGGGAGCTGACTTTCATCATGTAGTCGAATACCTCGCGGTCCGAAGCGTCCTTGCCGGGTATCTCGGATACAGGGTATCCCCACTGCCAGAAGGCGAAGGAGAATTCCAGTACGCTGTAGTCGTAGATCTCGTCCACGGGGGCGCGGAATTCGAATTCCCGGGCCTTGCACAGCGAATCGTACATGGGCATCAGACGGTCCTTGCGGAGGAGCAGCTCGATCTGGAAGTTCTTTACTGCCTCACGGTCAGCGGGAGTTCCGACATAGTTCTCGATGAACGGCTCGTGACGGCCGTCCTGGGCACCACGGCACAGAGGGCCTACGTAGGGCACTGAGAAATCCACGTCCTCGGGATAGTAGGCCCTGTAGAGCATTGTTGTCTGTCCGCCCTTGCTGATGCCGGTGGATATCCACTTGCCGTCGAATACGCCTTTGAGGGAGGTCACCACCTCGTGCAGGTCAGCGGCTGCATTGGGGGCGTTCATGTAGTCCCAGTTGACTTCCTCGGGAGATTTGCCGGGGTAGGGGGTAGACTCGAGGAAGTAGCGGTGCTCGACCACGATGTTGTTCGTGTTGAACAGAGCCGAGATCTCGTCACGGTAGCGGGGACTGGCCGCATACTGTGCTCCGTAGCCCTCGGTCACTACCACCGTGGCGCTGTCAGGATGTACGGCGCACACGTAGACTCTCTGGGTAAATGTACCCATGTCGGGGTTCTCATGGTCGATGGGCTGTTCGAATATCACTAAATATTTCTCGGCGAACCGGGTGCTCTCCATCTCCTGCACGTCCTTGACGTGGGGCAGGGCAGCGATACGGTCCGCCAGCGTGGCCTCCTGGGCCTGGAGCTGCACTCCGAGGACAGAGAAGACCAGCATTGCGATAGAAAGGAATGTAAGTCTGCGCATAATTGTTGTTCTGTAGGTTTAATGTTGCGCAAATGTAAGATATTTTCGGGAATTGTGATAGCCCGGCTATGAGATAAGATGCCGTTGTGCCGTGCAGGCTCAGATGTCCCGGGTGCCGCTGACGGTTTTCCATTCCCCGACGGTGCCGGTCTCCGAGGAGAAGGAGGCCCCGATGCGAATGATCTGGCGTCCGTCGGCTCCGTACGGCCTTGCGTAGCCCTTTTCTTCTATCTGGGCCAGGGCCTCGTCCGCCGTGCCGTCGAGCTTGAACTCGAAGATGTAGACGTACTTCGGGGTCTCCACGATGCAGTCTGCCCGTCCTTGGCTGGAGTGGTGCTCGGCGCGGACTGTGTAGGTGCCCAGCAGGCGGAATATCAGGTAGAATGTGTACTGGAAGTAGCGTTCCCGCTCCCGTTCGTTTTCCTTGCGCCGCGCTGTATAGGGGATGTCCGCGAGAAATGCGGTCAGAATGTCCTTCAGTCTGTCTGTGTTACCGTCCCTCATGGCCATGACCATGCTTCTGACAGTACCGTCAGCATCCTTCTTGGATGCAAAGTATCCTGACGCTGCGAGGGACAGGAATCCCTGCTGTACCTCCTTGTTCGGGAAGTCGAGCAGGAAAGAACCGAAGTCCCTGTCGAAGTCCTTGATGGTGAGGTATCCGCTCTGGTAAATCATCGGGAGGGGCTTTTCGACCGTGGCCTTGTAGTCCACGAACTCCCTCGGCATGTAGTACTTCCCAGTGAGTTCGTCCAGGTTTTCATCGGACTGTGCGAGGAGCCTCAGCAGGTATTCCGGGGAGCCGCTGGCGAACCAGAAGTCCCTGATGTTGAGCTGGGCGAAGGCGTTCAGGAGGCTGAACGGGTTATAGATATCGGTCATCTCCTCGCAGAAATGATAGCCGTCATAGTTTCGCTTAAGCATGGCCAGCATACCATCCCAGTCGGTCTTGAACTTTACTGCCATCTCCTTTATAGGCTCGGCGAAATACCGTTCCATCTCCTCCTGGGTGATGCCGCACAGGGCCTCATACCGTGCGTCCATGCTGATATCCTGCGGCTGGTTGAATCCGCTGAACACGCTCACCTGGGCGAATTTCGTGACTCCCGTCAGCAGCACGAACTGCAGGTCGTTGTCGGCCGCCTTGAACACCGAGTAGAAACCCCTGAGTACCTCCCGGTTCCAGTCCTCCAGCGGCCTGCGCTGGCCGCCCACCTCGATCGTGTAGTCCGTATCCATCACGTCCAGCAGCGGCTTGTCGTATTCGTCCACGAGCACCACGCACCGCCTTCCGGTGGCCTCGTGGGCCCTGCGCAGGACCTCCGCAAAGCGGCCGCCCACGTCCAGGTCCCTTGCCGGTCTGCCGTAGACTTCTTCCCATTCCGCCACCTGCGCCTCGATCTTCCTGTCCAGAACGCCTCCTTCCGTAAAGTTGCTGGAGTTAAAATCGATATGGAACACCGGATACTCCAGCCACTCCTTCTCCAGAGCATCTATGGCCAGTCCCTTGAACAGCTCGTGCCGTCCCAGAAAGTAGTTCTCGATCGTGGATACGAGCAGACTCTTCCCGAACCGTCTCGGACGGCTCAGAAAATATATTTTACCGCCCTTGGCCAGTCTGTACACCAAATCCGTTTTGTCCACATAGACGTATCCGTCATTGCGTATATGTTCGAAACTCTGAACTCCGATAGGATATTTCATCATGGCCGTGTCCTCCGTATTTTCCTACAAAAATAGTAATAATACGGAAAAGTACCGCTTGCTCTATATGACTTCCCAGTGTCCGCCTTTGTCCGGCCCTATGCGCCGGAGTATCCCTTCTGCTTTCATGCGGGACAGATGTTTCTCTACGGCTTTTGGAGTAATGCCTATCAGGGCTGCAAGGGATGCTGCGCTCAGACTCCCGTCCACGGACAGCAGTTCAATGATTTTCTCCCTACTTTTTTGCTTTTTCTCCCCACCTTTTTTGGTTTTCTCCCTACTTATCTCTTCATTGACGGACTTGAGGAATGCATCAATGTCGTGGCGGAGATTGCGAATCATAAGGCCGGTCATCCAGCGGCGGAATATCGATGTATCTTCCTTTGCCTCTTTCAGGATTTCCTGAAAATGCCGTAGACGGCCGAGCCGCTGCCGCTCATGGAGGCGTAGACGGCGCCTTCGTCGTAGAGGGACTGCTTGATGCGGGCCAGCTCCGGATGCAGGGCAAATACAGTGGTCTCGAAGTCGTTGAGGATACGGTCCTTCCATTCTTCGACCGGGAGGGTCTCCAGGAGGTCGCTCAGGCCGCGGCCCGAGGGGTCGGGGGTGAGGGAGGCGTAGGCTTCGGCGGTGGAGACGTGGATGCCGGGGGCAATGACCTTGATGCGGTATTTCTCCCTGAGCTGTGCGACGGCGGGTGAGTCGCAGGGGGTGAGAATCTCTCCCCGTCCGCTGCCGTACATGGGTTTGCTGTAGATGAAGAAGGGACAGTCGCTGCCGAGGCGGGCGGCGTATTCCGCAAGACGCCCGTCGCTCAGGCCGAGGCGGAAGAGTTCATTGAGCCCCCGGAGAGTCCAGGCCGCGTCGGAGGACCCACCGCCCATTCCCGCGCCGACGGGAATGTTCTTGCAGAGGTAGATGCCTACCGGCGGCAGGTCAAATTCTTTCTGCAGCAGCCTGTAGGCCTTTACGCACAGCTCTTTCTCCATGTCCCCGCCCGGCAGTTCGAATGGGAGTCCATAATAATTCATCGAGACGGAGTCCGCCTCGATGATTTCCAGGATATCCTCCTTCCAGTTGTCCACAGGGAAGAAGAGTGTCTCTATGTCGTGGTAGCCGTCGCTTCTGCGGGCGGTGACCCTGAGGCCGATGTTGATCTTCGGCCGAGGGTAGAGGACGATATTCATGGCATCAACCGCATTTGCCGTGGCCGCAGTCCTGGCAGATCAGGCAGCCCTCCTGGTAGATGAGGTTGGTCGAGCCGCACTTCTCGCATTTCTGACCGGTCTCGTCCTTGGTGCCGTTGGGGATGTACTGCTTCAGGGCGCGTTCCACTCCGTTCTTCCAAGTGTTGATGCTCTCGTCGTCGAGGTTGAGGCCCTTGACCAGGTTGAGGATGTCCACGATGGGCATGCCGTTGCGGATGACGCCGGATATGAGCTTGGCGTAGTTCCAGAACTCCTGGCGGAACATGTGGGAGATGCCTCCGAGGACTCCGGGATAGCCGTAGCGGTCAGTGTAGTGGAAGTCGTAGCGGCTGGTGCCGTCCTCGGTCTTCTCCTTGACGATACGGCCGGTGGTGATGGCGGTGGGGAGGTTGCGGGAGTCGTCCACCATACCGGTGAAGATCTCGTAGGGCTTGCCGTTCTGCTTGCCGACGAAGGCGATCCACTGCTCGTTGCCGTTCTTGAAGCGGATTACGTCGGCCTCGAGGGACTTGGGTCTCTTCTTGGGCTTGATGACTCCGGCTCCGTCCTTGGCCGATACGAGCACGCCGGTGCGGGAACCGTCGCGGTAGACGGTCACGCCCTTGCAGCCGGATTCCCAGGCGGTGCGGTAGACTTCGGCTACCATGTCCTCCTTGATGTCGTGGGGAAGGTTGACGGTAACGCTTATCGAGTGGTCCACCCATTTCTGCATGCGGCCCTGCATCTTTACTTTAGCTACCCAGTCTATGTCGTTGGACGTAGCCTTGTTGTAGGGAGATTTCTTGACCAGTGCCTGTATCTCCTCCTCGCTCATCTGCTTTACCTGCTCCACGTCGTAGCCGTTGACAGCGCACCAGGTGAGGAAGTGGTGGTGGAAGACATAGTACTCCTCGAAGCAGTCTCCGTTCTCGTCCTTGAAGGCGATGACGGCGTTGAGGTCGTTGGGGTTGACCTTGCGGCGTCTCTTGTAGAAGGGCAGGAAGACGGGCTCGATGCCGGAGGTGGTCTGGGTCATCAGGGATGTGGTTCCGGTCGGGGCAATGGTGAGCATGGATATGTTGCGGCGGCCGTAGCGGACCATATTGTCGTAGAGCTCCTCATCCTCCTTGCGGATGCGGGCGATCATCGGGTTGTTCTCCTCGCGCTTGGCATCGAAAATGGGGAAGGCGCCCCTCTCCTTGGCCATGGTCACGGAAGAACCGTAGGCTGCGAGGGCCAGGGTCTTCTGCACCTTCACGGCGAAGTCTATGGACGCGTCCGAGCCATAGGTCAGACCGAGGGCTGCGAGCATGTCGCCCTCTCCGGTGATGCCGAGTCCTGTACGGCGTCCTCCGAGGGACTTCTCGCGTATCTTGATCCAAAGCTCGTATTCAGTGCGTTTAACATCATCGTCCTCAGGATCTTGTTTTATCTTATCCAAGATGGCCTCTATCTTCTCCATTTCCAGGTCGATAAGGTCGTCCATCAGTCTCATGGCCTTGGTTACATGCTGCTTGAAGAGGTCGAAGTCGAACTCTGCCTGAGGTGTGAACGGATTATTGACGTAGGAATAGAGGTTTACGGCTATCAACCTGCAGGAATCGTACGGGCAGAGGGGAATCTCGCCGCAGGGGTTGGTGCTTATGGTCTTGTAGCCCAGGTCCGCGTAGCAGTCGGGAATGGACTCGCGGATGACGGTGTCCCAGAAGAGGACTCCGGGCTCGGCGGACTGCCATGCGTTGTGGATGATCTTCTTCCACAGGGCGGAGGCGTCGATCTCCTTGGAGAACTTGGGGTGGTCGGAGTCGATGGGGTACTTCTGGACGTAGGGCTTGCCGCTCAGGGCGCAGCGCATGAACTCGTCGTCTATCCTTACGGAGACGTTGGCTCCGGTCACCTTGCCCTTCTCGAGCTTGGCGTCGATGAAGTTCTCTGCGTCGGGATGCTTTATGGAGATGGTCAGCATCAGGGCTCCGCGGCGTCCGTCCTGGGCCACCTCACGGGTGGAGTTGGAATAGCGCTCCATGAAGGGCACCACGCCGGTGGAGGTGAGGGCGCTGTTGAGCACCGGGCTGCCGGTGGGGCGGATGTGGGAAAGGTCGTGGCCCACTCCTCCGCGGCGCTTCATCAGCTGCACCTGTTCCTCGTCTATCTTCATGATGCCGCCGTAGGAGTCGGCCTCATGCTTGTTGCCGATGACGAAGCAGTTGGACAGGGAGGCTATCTGGTAGTTGTTGCCGATGCCCGCCATCGGGCCTCCCTGAGGGATGATGTACTTGAAATCCCGGAGCAGCTCGTGAATCTCTGCTGCCGTCATAGGGTTAGGGTACTGCTGTTCAATCCTGGCAAACTCGTTCGCCAGGCGCCAGTGCATCTGGTCCGGTGAGGTCTCGTACAGGTTGCCGAAGGAGTCCTTCATGGCGTACTTGTTGATCCAGACCGAGGCAGCGAGCTCATCGCCGCGGAAATACTCTCTGCTTTCCCGCAGTGCTTCGTCGTAAGTCTTGTTATCCATGCTGTTACGTATTAGTTTTCTAACGAAAATGGTCTGCAAGTTAGGACTAATTACGTCAGCGGCAAAGCGGGAATGGGTGAAGTTATCAACGGAGTTTTTAACAACAGTTGCGGCAGCAGCTCTTGCAGTCTGTGAATTCGCCTCTTAGCCTCCTCTCGGTCAGGGAGGCCATCCGCTCTTTCAGCTCCGGGGAACTGATCTTGTCCAGGACGGCGTAGGCAAATGCCAGCTGCTGAAGGACCCGGGCCTCTTTCAAGGGTATGCCGCGGGAGCGCATGTAGAAGAGCTCGTCCTCGTTGAGGCGGCCGTTTGTGGCTCCATGCGAGCATTTTACGTCATCGGCGTAAATCTCCAGCTGGGGCTGGGCAAATGCGCGGGCATCGCGGCTGAGCAGGAGGTTGTGGCATTCCTGGTAGGCCTCGGTCTTCTGGGCGTCGGGGAAGACGTGGATCAGGCCGGAGAAATATGCGGAGGCGCTGTCATCGAGGATGCCCTTGAACAGCTCCCGGCTGTGGCATTCGGGGACGCGGTGCCGGACCTTGAGGGTGTTGGTCACCTTCTGGGTGCCGTCCACCAGGTAGAGGCCGCTGATGTCGCAGGAGGCGTGAGGGGCGTCGAGGCTGACGGTGATGTTATTGTCGATCACTCCGCCGTGGAGGGTGAGGATGACGGCCTTGAGGGATGCGCCCTCGCCTATGTGGATGTCGAACCGGGTGTTGTGCGTGGCCCGGTTGTGCTCGTTCTGCATGATGACGATGTCGGCAGAGGCTCCTGCTTCCAGGGTGATGCCCACATTTCCTTCAGTGTGGAAGGGGTTCTCGGCGAAGGTGTGGGAGCAGAGGATGAGCCGGGCACTGCTGCCCTCCTCGAAGTGGAAGGACTCCCGGGTGCTGATGTCCTCCGGATGCTTTTCCGTGCGGATGCTGATGACCTGGAGGGCCTCCCCGTATATTTTTCCTCTCTCGAAGCGGATGTCCAGCGGGCGGCCCGTACCCTGTACGCCTCCGTCAATCATGAATATCTGCCTGCTGCCAGGAAGAGGTACCTTACAGCGGAAGCCTCCCTCGATATTGTGCTCGGGAGCGTAGATGTAGTTCTCTGTCATTGTCCTGCCTCCCCGTTATCCGTTGATGATCCAGTCGTAGCCCCTTTCCTCGATCTCCCGGGCGAGTTCCTTGCCGGCGGTCTTGATGATGCGGCCCTTGTAGAGCACGTGCACCACGTCCGGGACGATGTAGTCCAGGAGTCTCTGGTAGTGGGTGATGACGATGGCGGCGTTGTCGGGCCTCTTGAGCTTGTTGACTCCGGTGGCCACTATCCTCAGGGCATCCACGTCCAGGCCGCTGTCGGTCTCGTCGAGGATGGCCAGACGGGGCTCGAGCATGGCCATCTGGAAGATCTCGTTGCGCTTCTTCTCACCGCCGGAGAAGCCTACGTTGACGCCTCTGGAGGAGAACGAGGGGTTCATCTCCACGATTTCCATCTTGCTGCGCATGAGCTTGAGGAAGTCGGCGGCGTTCAGGGGCTCGAGGCCCTTGTGCCTGCGGTGCTCGTTGACGGCGGTGCGCATGAAGTTGACGTTGGTCACGCCGGGTATCTCGATGGGGTACTGGAAGCTCAGGAAGAGGCCTTCGAAAGAGCGCTCCTCGGGGGTGAGGTCCAGGATGTCGCGGCCGTTGAATGTGACTTCTCCGGCGGTGACGGTGTAGCTGTCCCGGCCGGCCAGGACTGCCGAGAGGGTGGATTTGCCGGAACCGTTGGGGCCCATGATCGCGTGGGTCTCGCCTTCGCGGACTGTCAGGTCGATGCCGCGGAGTATTTCCTTGTCGCCCACACTGGCGTGCAGGTCTTTGATTTCGAGTAGTATCTTGTTTTCTGCCATAGTCTTTCTGTTTTGTGCGGAGTGCAAAAATACAATATTTTCCGGATGTTGCTATGCCTTTTCACGGTAAAGGCGCCACCAGTTGATGATGGAGGCCGCACCGTTTATCAGGTAGAGGGCGCAGACTATCGGCATGAATACGTGCCCGACGGATATGTGCAGGATGATCTGGGTGATGTTCACTGCCAGCCATGCCACCCAGCAGTCCCATTTCTTGAGGGCCGAGAGAAACTGGGCGACGAGGATGAGGGCGGTCACGCAGGCGTCCAGGTAGGGCACGGGATCGTGTGTGAGGGTCTCGAGGAGCCAGCCCCAGAGCCAGCCGAGTGCGAATATTGCCGCTACGGACACCGCCCTCTGCGGCCAGGACAGCATGGAGACCTTCAGGGACCTGCCGTCTTTCTCACTCACCTCCTCCGGCTTAGGATGGGTCCAGCGGTAGTGTCCGAGGATGTTGATGCCCAAGGATATGGGCTGCAGCAGCATGTTGGCCCACAGGGCTTTGTTCCAGAACATGAGGAAGAGCAGGGCGGAATACAGGTAGCCTACCCAGAAGTTGTACTTGCTGTTGCGCCCCGCCAGGAACACGCACGTCAGTCCCGCCAATGATGTAATGAGGTCAATCAGCAGCACCGGAGTGTCTCCGTTGAAAGTGAAGAGTGTGTAGTTCAGCCAGTCCATAACGGCCGCAAAAATACAAAAAACTGTGGATTGACAGTTGGGATGGCATACCATCGGCAGTCTTTCAATGCTACTTCCTTAGGCTTTCCGGAAGTCCCTTCTCACTCCTTCGGAAGGAGTCGGCTTTTCCTGCATTTCCCTTCCCGTTCCTGCGGGAGGTTCGGGCTTCTCGCTTGGCACGAAAAAAGCCGTGCTCCGAACGGTGTCGAAGTACGGCTTTTGAAGTGTTGCAGCTTTGGATTGTGTACCGAAAGCTGTTTGGACGGTTATTTTATTTCGATGAGCCTTTCTTTAGGTGTGACAGGGGTTTCGGTGTTCTTGGGCAGAGTTATGTTCAGGACACCGTGCTCCATGCCGGCAGTGATCTCTTCTTTCTTGATGTCGTCGGGAAGAAGAAGAGCCTGCTCGAAGTGGGAGTAGGAGAATTCCCTTCTGAGGTATT
>HF990374.1:5019-23166 GCA_000432775.1 Alistipes sp. CAG:831 | reverse complement strand
AATCTTATTGATTGACAGGGATTTAATAGTAGTTTTTGCGCTTAAAATTGCACTAATATTCCTCCTCGTTGAAGAAGAAGTCCTCCTTGCTGGGATAGTCGGGCCAGATTTCCTCTATGCTTTCGTATACTTCCCCGTCGTCCTCCAGATCTTCGAGGTTCTCGATAACCTCAAGTGGTGCACCGGAACGGGTAGCATAGTCGATCAATTCGTCTTTTGTTGCAGGCCAGGGAGCGTCTTCGAGCTTTGAGGCCAATTCAAGTGTCCAATACATAGCGTCTTGTACTTTAAATGTTTTCTTTGTTTATTTTTGGGCGGCAAATATAGTGAAAATAATCCTACTCAGTCCAAAAATCTTCCGGAATGTTATGTGCGAGGCACTGATACCGTCCAAGCGTAAAAAGCAGGTCGGACAGGCGGTTGAGATAGCGTATCACATCCTGCACGTCAGGCCGGTGGTCGCCCAGTGCCACACACGAGCGCTCGCTGCGGCGGCACACACATCGGGCGATGTGACAATGCGAGGCAGCGGCGGGACCTGCCGGCAGGACAAACGACTTCATTGGAGGCATCTGCGCGCTCAAGCGGTCTATTTCATCCTCAAGCGTACGGATCTCCTCATACGGGAAGGGCGTCAGGCGCGGATTCTCCACCTCAGATGCGATATGGGCAGAACCGGTCATAAGCACAGCCTGCACTTTGCGCAGAAATGCGTCACTATCCGGTATCTCACAGCGGAGCAGACCGATATAGGAGATAAGCTCGTCCATATCCCCGTAGGCGCAGACTCTAAGGGAGGCCTTTGATACTCTCTTGCCTCCCACCAGGGAGGTCTCACCGGAATCGCCGGTTTTAGTGTAAATTTTCATACTATTGTCAATTAAAGGTTTTAGTATAGTCCTTGTTTTCCATATCCGACTCCACCCTTCCGTCCCTGAGTCTGATAATCCGGCGGGCATAGGCCGCTATATCCTCCTCATGAGTAACCACTATCACCGTATTGCCCCGGCTGTGAATCTCCTCGAACAGCCGCATTATCTCTATGGAGGTATGGGTGTCAAGATTGCCGGTAGGCTCGTCCGCCAGGATAATGGAAGGATCGTTGATAAGAGCCCTGGCCAGAGCCACCCTCTGCTTCTGACCGCCGGACAGCTCGTTGGGCTTGTGGTCCATCCGTTCCGACAGGGCGACACTCTCCAGGGCTGCCGCCGCCCTCTCCATGCGCTCCCTGGCAGGCACTCCCGCATACACCATCGGCAATGCGACGTTCTCCAGGGCATTGTACCTGGGAAGCAGGTTGAAGGACTGGAAGACAAAACCTATCTCGCGGTTGCGGACATCAGCCAGTTCACCATCCTCCATCTCGCTTACATCCACCCCATTGAGGATGTAATGGCCGCCGCTGGGGGAATCCAGGCAGCCCAGAATGTTCATAAGTGTGGACTTTCCCGAGCCCGAAGGGCCCATAATTGCTACGTACTCGTTTTGGTAAACAGAAAGCGAGACCCCGTCCAAAGCTCTCACCTCCTGATTCCCGACCCGGTATATCCTGCGGATATCCTCGAGTCTGATAATCTCGCTTGCTTTCTCCATATCGTAGAATTTTAATGATTCCGGATTCGAATGTAATAATTTATTGGCAGTCTACAACATTTTCCTTAATATTGCGCCTCAAAATTTATACCGAAATGGCATTCAAGAAAATAGAGGAGTACGATCCGCAGGCCACCAAAGAGCTTGCAGTACATTATAAAGAGGTTCTGCGTCTGCTCGGGGAAGACCCTGAGCGCGAAGGGTTGCTCAAGACCCCGGAAAGGGTTGCCAAGAGCATGCAGTTCCTGACCCAGGGCTACCACATGGACGGAGCGGAGATTCTGCGCTCGGCCATGTTCAAGGAAGATTACCGTCAGATGGTGGTGGTCAAGGACATAGAGCTTTACTCGATGTGCGAGCATCACCTGCTGCCTTTCTACGGCAAGGCTCATGTGGCATATATCCCCAACGGATATATCACCGGGCTCAGCAAGATTGCCCGCGTCGTAGAGTGCTACGCCCGCCGTCTTCAGGTCCAGGAGCGTCTCACCGTCCAGATACGCGACTGCATCCAGAACACCCTGCATCCTCTCGGAGTGGGCGTGGTCATCGAGGCCTCACACATGTGCATGCAGATCCGTGGTGTCCAGAAACAGAACTCAATCACCACGACTTCGGCGTTTACAGGCGGTTTTCTCAAGGATGAGCGCACCAGAAGTGAATTCATGCGGCTGATCGGAGTATCACTGCATTAGTCACACAGTAAGCCTGAAAGAAATATAAAGCAACGAGAAAAGACTAGCCGCCCTCGGCTCTAGAGGGAGGGGCCCGCCACGCAGTGGTGGGAGGGCCTGGTCTTTTCGACTGCTTTATATTTCTTTCAAACCGAGTTCAGAGGCTTTTTCGCGCATGAGGGCGAGCGCGGCGTCACGGTCGTTAGGAATACGGCCGTCCAGGATGGCGTCCTTTATGTACTCCTTGATGACACCTATCTCGCGGCAGGGAGGAATACCGTAGGTCTCCATAATCATCTCACCGGTCACGGGAGGCTGAAAGTTGCGGATCCGGTCCTTCTCCTCAACCTCCTGCAGCTTACGCCGCACCAGCTGGAAATTGGCCAGATGCCGGGCCACCGTCCTGTCATTCTTCGAAGTGATGTCCGCCTCGCAGAGAGTCATCAGATCGTCGATGTCATCCCCTGCGTCGAAAAGCAGACGGCGCACCGCCGAATCCGTCACCTCCTCCTGTACCAGGGCAATGGGCCTCAGATGCAGGAACACCAGTTTCTGAACATACTTCATCTTCTCATTCAAGGGCATGCGGAGATATTTGAACACCTCGTAGACCATCCTGGCCCCCACCACCTCATGCCCGTGAAAAGTCCAGCCGGTGCCCTTCTCGTAGCGCTTCGTGGCCGGCTTGCCGATATCGTGCAGCAGGGCCGCCCATCTAAGCCAGAGATTGTCAGTATGCGGGACAATATTGTCCACCACCTGAAGGGTATGACGGTAGTTGTCCTTATGCCCGCGCCCCTCCTGCGTCTCCACCCCCTTGAGGGCGCTGATAACCGGCAGGATCAGCTCCAGCAGCGTTGTCCGGTCCATCAGGTCGAATCCGACCGAAGGCTTCGGCGACATCAGTATCTTGTGCAGTTCCTCACTCACCCGTTCCGGGGACAGGATCGACATCCTTCCCCTGTTGCGCTGTATGGACTCCAGAGCCTCGGGTACAATGGTAAATCCCAGCTGCGTCGCAAAGCGGATGGCCCTCACCATCCTCAGCGGATCGTCGGAAAAAGTGGCATCAGGGTCCAACGGAGTACGGATCAATCCGTTGCGCAGGTCATCCAGTCCGTTGAAAGGATCGTAGACAGTTCCCATGTCTTCCTGCTGCAGGGAAAATGAAAGGGCGTTGATCGTAAAGTCGCGGCGGAGCTGGTCGTCCCTCAAGGTTCCGCGGCTCACGCTTGGCTTGCGCGAGTCGCTCGAGTAGGACTCCTTCCGCGCCCCCACGAACTCCACTTCCTCCCCTTCGGAGGAATGTATCATCGCAGTCCCGAAACGGGCAAATATAGCCACATGCGAGCCGGTCCTCTCCCCCACCCTGCGTGCCAGAGCCGGACCGTCCCCTTCCACCACCACGTCTATGTCCTTGCTGTGCCGTCCCAGAATCTGGTCCCGGACATAGCCTCCTATCACATAAGCGCGTACACCCATCCTGCGGGCCTCCTCGGAAATAATTCCGAATATCGGTTTTGAACAGTCGAGTATCATCTTAAATCTTTATATCGGGTATTTGCGGCAGGAACCTGTATTCCGGGCCATCTCCGGACTTCTCGCAGAAATACATTTTCTCGCCATTGGTAAACATCATATATTTCACATTCAGGACACGGTTGTAGCGTATCCCCTGCTCTATCACATCGCGGTCAATCCGGACCCCGGGAGCCTTGCACTCCACCAGCAGCAGCGGGGCTGCATCCTTTCCGAATACAACGATATCGGCCCTGTACTGCCTTCCATTGTAGCTGAATGCGTATTCCGAGGCCATCATCACCAGCGGGACACCCAACTGACCGTGCAGCCAGGATATAACATCCTGACGCACCCGCTCTTCCGGAGTAAGGGCGACGTCTATCCTGCGCAGGGGGTCGAAAATAGTATCCATAGCCTGCAAAGTTAATGATAAAATGCTAATTTTGCAGTCATGGCCAAAATTGATACTGCCGGACAATACGAGAGCCTGCGCAAGGAGATAGAATCAGGCAACTTCAAGCCCGTGTACATACTCATGGGTGAGGAGCCGTTCTATCCAGAGAAACTGTGCTCCCTGATTATGGAACGGGCGCTGCAGCCGCACGAGAGGGACTTCAACCAGACCATACTCTACGGAGCGGACACCTCTGCAGAGGACATAATATCCATCTGCGAGAGATACCCCATGATGGCTGAGAGAACCCTGGTTGTAGTACGCGAGGCCCAAGCCTTGAAGAAGCCCGAGGGACTCGGGATATACCTGGACCACATATCCCCCACCACTGTTCTTGTCCTGCTCTTCTCCGGCAAGAACATGGACAAGCGTACCTCATTCTACAAGAAAGCCACCAAGTCCTGCGTCATCTTTGAGTCGGCCAAGATCCGCGAGGAGGCCATGCCCCGCTGGATAGAGTCCTGGTTCAGGAGCATCGGACGGGGTATAGAGCCTCAGGGGGCCATGCTTCTGGCCGAATATGCCGGCAACGACCTCCGCAAAATCTCGATAGAGGCCGACAAGCTGCTCAAAGCCGTACCCGAATCTCAGAAAACGATAACAGCTGCAGACATAGAGCAGAACGTAGGCATCAGCCGCGAGTTCAACACCGGAGAACTCACTTCAGCCCTGGCTGTCCGCGACGGAGACAAGGCTTTCCGGATAGCCTGGTTCTTCGGAGAATCCCCCCGCCAGTATCCCCTGCAGATGACACTCGGCTTCCTGTTTTTCTTCTTCTCCAAGGTGGAAATGATCCACGCCATAATGCTCCGCGACAGAATATCCGCCAAGGATGCGGCCTCCAAAGCCGGAGTCTACTACAGTTATGCCGGTCCCTACCTTTCCGCCGTCCGCAGTTACAGCCTCCGCGGGACCATGCGGATCATATCCTGGATCCGCGAGTGCGACTGGCGAAGCAAAAGCAATTCCGGAGGTAATGCGTCCGAGGGAGAACTTCTCACCGAACTCATCGGCAAGATTCTTTCTGCCTGAGGACTGCCACCCATTCCTCCTCCTTACCAACCTGAAATAATTGCACCCGGTCAGTCCCATCAATGCCGCGTTCATACTCCTTTTGGTCCTGAATCCATAACTTCGGGCAAAATCATCCCAGTCCCCTTCCACCCGCTCGCTGCATTTCCCGTCCCGGATATCGTTGAGAAGTCTCTCCAGCCTAAGGCTTCTAAGATAATCCCTGAAACAGACAAAGCGTGTCCTTACTGCCTCAGACACATAGGTCCTGTTGGTGCCCGACAGCCTGGCCATCCCGGCAAGCGTAATATCGGGATCGAGAAAGAGCTCATCTCTCCTGACTTTCAGGTCCAGACGACGGAACTTGATATCCAGGATCCAGTCCCGATCATTCTCATCCACATTGAAACACTCCATCTCATTCCCCGACAGAGTCAGTCTTACTCATCCTGCTTTTCATAT
Organism: Alistipes sp. CAG:831; assembly: GCA_000432775.1. Classification (GTDB taxonomy): domain Bacteria; phylum Bacteroidota; class Bacteroidia; order Bacteroidales; family UBA932; genus Coprenecus. The sequence goes on along the minus strand of HF990374.1, from coordinate 17,451 downwards.
CCCGGCACCACTCTCCCGGAGTATAGCCTGTATTGAGTTTGAACGCGCTGGTAAAAGATGCATTGTTATTGAAACCGCATCTCTCCCTCAGCTCACTCATAGAAAGGGTGCTGTCCTCGTGAAAAATCCTTATCGCCTCCTTGACCCTGAAATAGTTTACCAGTTCGCGGAAGTTCTTGTTCATCTCCACGTTGATGGTTTTCGAGAGATACGTCTTGTTGGTAAACAGACGCATGGCCACTTCCTCCATTGTCAGGTTCTTGGAAAGATAGGGCTTCTCACATTCAAAATATCCCAGCAGCCGGTCCTTAAGAGACGCCGCCGTGTCCTCGATGACTGCAGCGGGGCTGTCATTCCGGTCCCCATCCGTTGGCACCCGCATGTTCTCCTGCTCCTGAGGCACTGATGCCACGCTGACCGGAGAAGGCATAATGTCCGTCAACACCGCTTTACCCTGAGATATATACACGGTCATGGTGGCGTGAATAACTGCGAATCCTGTCACAAGAATAAAGTAGTCCAGGACTATATGGAGATGGAATGAATAAAGGAGGAAGAGGAAATTGTACAGGCTGAGAGCCATAAGATTGGTCTGCAGCTCACGGCCAAGGCCCCGCAGAGCTTCGTCCTCCCTATTCATAAAGACGACGGCATATCTGAGGCTGACCAGAAAGACAATAAGGTTGACTGTCACTGCCCCTCGGCAAAGTATGCTTCTGGAAAGAGTTCCGTACCCAAGACTTATAAGGACATCGGAGGAAATATAGAGCGCCGCCACCAGAGCGGTGAAAACGTAGAACTGCACCCACGGCCCGTCCTTGAATGCCATACGGCGCAACAGCAGACACGGGACCGCCGCCGATACCAGGTAAAGTTTCAGTACAATAAGGTCCACTGTCAGATACAGGTCCGAATCCGGTGCCCATATCCATGTCACCGCTCCGGAGACGAAGCACACAGCCTCGGCAAAGAGAAAAATAATAAAATCCCTACGGGCATGAAGGACAGGCGCATCAGTCCGGTTCTCAGTTCTTCTGTACCTGATAATCATAAATACACCAAGGGTGACGTACACCGCACATGGTACTGAGCACATGGCCAGTATTAAAAAAGTCTCTATCATTGCTTTGAGTTTTTCATGGCTCAAAGTTACGACAGAGACTTTATATTGTCAGGGAAATATAAAAACCTGACTTTATTTTTACGTTTTTATATTTTTTTAACTTTCTTTTTTGCTTTAATCGAGTCAAAACCCTGGCCGTAGACTCCCATGACACTGCCCATGGATATGAATGCCTGACGGTCTATCTGCTTGATCATCGAGAGAAGGTAATTGGCCTCGACCTTACGTACCATCACCAGGAGGACTTTCTCACTGCTTTTGGTATACCAGCCCTGAGCATCGAGCACCGTCACTCCCCTGTGCATGGAGCCCGATATCATATCGGCTATCTCCTGATACTGCTTGGAGAAGATAAAGAGCTGGACAGACTGTTTGTTACCGGCTACCGAGAGGTCTACCACATAACTGCAGGAAGCCACTACCAGATATCCGTACATGATGCCTGCTATTCTCGCCCCGAAATTAAGATCCGAAGGGAGGAATATGGATGAGCCGACGATAAAGATATCGCAGAGGAGAATAATTCTTCCGGGAGGTATGTTGCGGTACTTGCTGATGATAAGAGCTATCACATCCGTTCCGGCTGTACTGCCTCCACGGCTGAAAGCCAGTCCGATACCCAAACCGGACATCGACCCGCCTATGAGAGCGCACAACAGTTTGCCGTTGGCAACCGCCAGCTCGTCAATGAATGTCTGCGGAATCACTTCCGGCAGGACACGGAACAGCAGGGATGCCACGAAGACCGCATAGACAGTTTTGGCTCCGAAAGCCTTGCCAAGGGTCTTGATACCGATGATCAGCAGCACGAGGTTGACTGCGAAGAAGGTGTAGCTGACCGGAATTGTTCCATTGGTGGCGTACTGGACAATGGCACCGATACCGGATACGCCACCGCCGACGATACCGTTGGGGATGATAAAGATACTCCATCCTGCGGTATAGCAGAGAAGACCCAGGGTAATGATCAGGTAGTCATTTACGACTGAGAAGACTTTTCTTGTCCTTGTAGTTGTTTTTGTTTGCGTTTCCATTCTATTTTCTCTGGTCCTTTTAATTCATCGAATCCCCGGCCATACACACTCATGGTCGAGGTAACTGACATAAATGCCGATCGGTCATAGTTCTTGACGATCTTGTTTATCTCGTTCAGCTGGTGCTTGCGGGCAATCACCACCAGCACCTGATGCGCCTCCTTCGTATACCAGCCTATACCCTCGAAAGCTGTGACTCCTCTCTTCAGCTGGTTGATCAGAGCATCAGCTATCTCATTGTATTTCTGCGAGAATATCATGACCTGCACCGACTGCTTGCTGCCGGTCAAAAGCAGATCCACACCCTGAGAGAAGGCGATTACCTGCATATAGCCGTAGACCACATCCGAGAGGGTCTTGCCTGGGAGCAGCAGCACGGAGCCCACTATGACCAGGTCGCAGAAAAGATATACCCTGCCTGGAGAGATTTCCCTGTACTTGGCAAGAATGAGCGCGACTATGTCTGTACCGCCGGTACTTCCGCCCTGATTGAATATCATGACAATACCTATCGCACCTATGAAGCCTCCAAGGAGACCGTTCAGGAAAGGTTCCTCAATGGTTGACACCCACGGAATCAGGTCCGGCAGCACCTGCAGGAGGACCGAGTTCAGAAGGATACAGTATATCGTCTTGAATCCGAATCCGCGGCCCAGGATGAGGAAGCCCAGGACTATCAGGATTACGTTGACCGACAGATAAGTGACAGACACCGGTATCAGACCGCCCGTCGCATAGTTGACGAATGTAGCCAGACCCGGAATCGCACCGCCCACTATTCCCTTGGGAATCAGGAACGATGTCCAGCTGAAACAGTACATTGCCAGTCCCAGCGTTATGATCACATATTCCTTGAAAGTGATCAGAATCTTTCTTGTCGTCTGATTCATGTCAGAATACTACATTGATAATCTTTGACGGTACTACTATGATTTTCTTGACCGGCTTTCCGCCGAGATACTTCTCCGTATTGGGAGAGGCGAGCACGGCCGCCTCCGCCTCTTCGGGAGCTACGGACTTGGGCAGCTCGAGCTTGAAGCGCATCTTGCCGTTGAAGGACACCGGATATTCGAAAGTGCTTTCCACCGTGTATTTCTCGATATACTCGGGGAAAGAGGCTGCTGATACGGACGTCGCGTGACCGAGCCTGTTCCAGAGTTCTTCGCATATATGAGGGGCGAAGGGTGAGAGCAGGATAACCAGCGGCTCGAGTATCTCCCGGCTGGTACATTCCAGTTCTGTCAGTTCATTGACAGCTATCATGAAGGCGCTCACCGAGGTGTTCATCGAGAAGTTCTCAATGTCCGTAGACACCTTATGGATGAGCCTGTGCAGCACCTTCAGCTCGGCGGCCGAGGCCTTGGTGTCGGTAAACAGCGCTCCGTCCTTGCCGTAATACAGGCGCCAGAACTTTCTGAGGAAACGGTGAACTCCGTCGATACCCTTGGTATCCCAGGGCTTGGACTGCTCCACAGGGCCGAGGAACATCTCGTACAGTCTCAGGGTATCAGCCCCGTATGTATCGCATACGTTATCAGGATTGACCACATTGAACATAGACTTGCTCATCTTCTCGATGGCCCAGCCGCATATATACTCACCGTCCTCGAGGATGAACTCGGCCGTAGCGTAGTCCGGCATCCACTTCCGGAAGGCCTCCGTGTCCAGGCGGTCATTGTGCACTATGTTGACATCCACGTGTATCTCGGTAGTGTCGTACTGATCCTTCAGACCGAAGGATACGAAGGTATTCGTACCCTTGATACGGTACACGAAGTTGGAACGGCCCTGTATCATGCCCTGATTGACAAGCTTTTTGAACGGTTCCTTCTCGCATACATAGCCCAGGTCATAGAGGAACTTGTTCCAGAAACGGGAATAGATCAGATGTCCGGTAGCATGCTCTGTACCACCGACATAAAGATCCACGTTCCTCCAGTACTCATCCTTGGCGCGGTCCACCAGGGCGGAGTCGTCATGAGGGTCCATGTAGCGCAGGTAGTAAGCGCTGCTGCCGGCAAATCCGGGCATGGTGCTCTTCTCTATGGGCCAGCCCCGATACTCCCATCCGGCAGCACGGGCCAGAGGGGGCTCTCCGCTCTCGGTCGGCAGGTACTTGTCCACTTCTGGCAGGGTAAGCGGCAGCTCGGAGAAGTCCATGGGAGTCGCCACACCGTCCTTATAATATATAGGGAAAGGCTCTCCCCAGTATCTCTGACGGGAGAATATGGCATCGCGCAGCCTGTAGTTGACCTTCCTCCGTCCGATACCCATCTCCTCTACCTTGCGGATAGCGGCCGGTATTGCCTCCTTGACGGTCATCCCGTTGAGGAATCCGGAGTTGCACATAATTCCGTCCTTGGCGTCAAAACTCTCCTGCGAGACATCGCAGCCCTCGATAAGGGGACGCACAGGCAGGTTGAAATGCCGGGCAAAGGCATAGTCCCTGCTGTCATGCGCAGGTACCGCCATGATGGCTCCTGTACCGTAGCCCGCCAGCACGTATTCGGAAATCCACACGGGAACCTTCTCACCGGTCATGGGATTGACGGCATAGGAGCCGCTGAACACACCGGTGACCTGACGGGTCTCGGCTATTCTCTCGCGCTCTGTCTTCTTGGCGGCGGCAGCAAGGTACTCTTCCACCTGTGCCTTCTGCTCCGGGGTAGTCAGGCGGGCCACCCACTCGCTCTCGGGTGCCAATACCATGAAGGTGACTCCGAAAACAGTGTCGGCACGGGTAGTGAAAATGGTCATGTCGTAGGTCTGCTCTCCGTTGGAAACCTTGAATATCATCTCGGCACCCTCGGAACGGCCGATCCAGTTGCGCTGCATCTCCTTGAGGGAATCGCTCCACTCCAGGCTGTCCAGATCCTCCAGCAACCTGGAAGCATAAGCCGAGACACGCAGCTGCCACTGCTGCATCTTCTTCTGTATCACCGGATATCCGCCCCTGACAGAGAGCCCCTCCTTGACCTCGTCATTGGCCAGGACTGTTCCCAGCTGAGGGCACCAGTTGACGGAAGTTTCGCCCAGATATGCTATCCGGTAATTCATCAGGACCTCTGAACGGCGCTTCTCATCCATGGCGTTCCACTCGGCAGCAGTAAAGTGCAGTTCCTTGGAGCATGCGGCATCCACACCATGAGAGCCTTCGGCCGCAAAACGGGCCTCCAGTTCCTCCACAGGGCGGGCTTTCTGCGAAGCATTGTCATACCAGCTGCCGAACATCTTCAGGAACGCCCACTGCGTCCACTTGTAATAAGCCGGATCGCAGGTACGCACCTCGCGCGACCAGTCGAATGAGAAACCGATGCGGTTCAGCTGCTGCTTGTATCTGGCAATGTTCTCCTCGGTAGTCTTGGCCGGATGACGTCCGGTCTGTATCGCATACTGCTCCGCCGGCAGGCCGAATGCGTCGAATCCCATGGGATGCAGGACATTGAACCCGCAAAGACGCTTGTAGCGGCTATAGATGTCACTTGCTATATAGCCCAGAGGATGACCGACATGCAGTCCTGCTCCCGAAGGATACGGGAACATGTCCAGCACGTAGAACTTGGGCTTGCTCTCATCTTCCCGGACCTGAAACGTCCGGTTCTCTGCCCAGAACTTCTGCCATTTCCTCTCTATTTCCGAAAAATTGTAATCTGTCGACATATCTTGTTTTTCAGTTATTTCCTCATTCTCAATCTAAACTCGACAGGCACAGAGTACTTTACCCTTACCTTCTGTCCTCCGAGCACTCCGGGCTTCCATTTAGGCGAGGCCGATATCACCCGGACAGCCTCGTCCTCGAGATACTGGTCATCTCCACGTACGGCCCTGACATTGGTCACACTGCCGTCCTTCTCCACCACGAACTCCACCGTCACAGTCCCCTGAATACCTTGACTGAGCGGTATGTCAGGATAACGCAGGTAGGTATACACCCATTCATTGAGGAATGTGCCGGCATCCCCCTTGAAGAACTGCGGCTCCTCATCCACCTCATACGGCGAATAAACCCGCTCCTCTCCCTGCAAAGAGACTCCCGTCTCCACCTTTTCTTCCACCGCCAGCGGCCTCTCTATCATAAGGTCCGTATTGGCAGCCTCGCGGATAAGATGGTAAACGAAGTCGCAAATATAATCCATTGTCTCATAATCCAGCAAATCCGCCCCGTCCCTGACTGTCCGGTTATTCCGGTCCGGTCCGGTCGTAAGCAGCATCACGGGTATCTGCTTCTCGTAGAAGGGCAGATAGTCCCCGGAAGGCATCACGCCTTCCCCCGCATAGGGGACGTAGAAAGCACCGGTCTCCGAAAGACCGTAAACCATACGGTTGATTTCAGGATTGGGAACTCCTGTATAATAGGTAAATGGGTTTACAGGGCCCGACTTGCCCAGCATCCGGAGGTCCAGCATCATCGAAACGCTGTCGATCTCAGGAAAGGCCCGGTTGGCAAAATACCATGATCCCGCCGTCCCCTCCTCTTTGGCGCCGAAACCCACAAATACCACTGAGCGCCGGAAAAAGAAAGCCGAGGAGGCCACCCTCTTGGCAACTTCTATTACAGAAGCAATCCCGGAAGCATTGTCGTTCGCTCCCGGGAATATCTGCGTCACAGGCTTGCCGTTTATGGTCAGAGTATTGAGTCCGATATGGTCCAGATTGGCCCCCACTACTATGTATTGGTTTCTCAGCAGAGAGTCATAGCCCTCCACAATACCGACAATGTTGCGGGAATAGACCGTGTCCGTCCCTTCTTCCGCGACGATGTAGAAATCCTGGCCGGACCTGGGCGTCAGCATGGTGACGCCGGCCTCGCTCAGGCAGTCGAACATGTACTCCGCGGCCGCCGTCTCCCCAGGAGAGCCGGCTTTGCGGCCCTCCAATGAGACGGATGACAAGTATTTTACGTGGTCTTCAAGACTCTTGGCCACTTCCTGAGCCTCCGCATACTGCGTATACGCAATCATGCCAAGTACCAGAAGAGCGGCAATGGAGGCAGCCCGCTTCACCTTATTTTGCGGCCTTATAGAAAGGGACCTTCACTACCTTGGCCTTGAGCAGCCTGTTGCGGACCTTGATGTAGATCTCGGTATCCACCTTGTTGTAGGGAGTGTTGACATATCCCATGCCGATAGGAATATTCAGCGAAGGAGACATCGTACCTGATGTCACATGGCCTATCACATTGCCCTCGGCATCACAGATCTCATAACCGTGACGGGGCACTCCGCGGTCGATGAGCTCGAAGCCCACCAGCTTGCGCTTGAGGCCCTCGGCTTTCTGCTGGAGAAGGTAGTCCCTGTCGATGAAATCACCCTTGGTGTCGGTGAACTTGGTAATCCAGCCCAGACCGGCCTCCAGAGGAGATGTGGTATCGTCAATATCGTTGCCATAGAGGCAGAATCCCATCTCGAGTCTCAGAGTATCACGGGCACCCAGGCCGATAGGCTTGATACCGAACTCCTCACCAGCCTCGAATACTGCGTTCCAGAGCTTGTCAGCATCCTCGTTGGCTGCGTAGATCTCGCATCCGCCGGCTCCTGTATATCCGGTGATAGAGAAGATTACGCTCACTCCGCCGAGCATCACCTTCTTGAAGGTATAGTACTCCATGCCCATGAGGTCCTGGTCGCAGAGCTTCTGCATGGCCTGAACGGCCTTGGGACCCTGGACGGCGAGCTGGCAGATCTCGTCGGAAGCGTTGTAGAGTTCCTTGCCGGGAGTAATGCCGAACTTGGGAGCGATGGCGCAGAGGTGGTTCCAGTCCTTCTCGATATTGGCGGCATTGACTACCAGAAGATAGGTCTGGCCGTCGATGCAGTATGTCAGGAAGTCATCCACAATACCGCCCTTTCCGTTGGGGAAGCAGTCATACTGGATCTTGCCGGGATAGAGAACAGACGCGTCATTGGAAGACACATACTGAACGAAAGCGAGAGCGTTGGGTCCCTTGACCCAGAACTCACCCATGTGAGAGACGTCGAACACGCCGACACCGTTGCGCACGGTGTTGTGCTCTTCGGTTATACCTACATATTCCACCGGCATATTGTATCCGGCAAAGGGCACCATCTTAGCGCCCAGAGCGATGTGCTTCTGAGTAAAAGCTGTGGTTTTCATATTGCTGTGTTATTGTCCGTTATTTATTGTTGATTTACTTTTTCGCATGCAGGTTCTGGTTGATGTCATAAATCCAGACATCCTCGGGGCAGAACTCATACTCCATGACATCGTTCATGGCCTTGAGGGCATCCCGGTAGTTGTTGTAGGCTGCCACGGACACCACCTCGAAACCGTTATTGAACAGAATGACCTTGGGAGTGTAGCCGTTCTTCTCCAGAAGAGCGTACATTTTCTCAGCATTGCCCTCTACCTTAAAGCTGCCGAGAATGACATGATACCTTCCGGCACTCTCGTCCAGCAGGTTCTTATTCTCCTCTGCCGCTTTAGCCTGCTCCAGTGCGAGCGCCTTGGCCTTTTTGATCGAGTCCAGCTGCCTCTGCTTGCGGGCCTGCTCCACCGCCTCGCGCTTCATCTGCTCGAGTTCCTTGGAAGTGGGCTTGCCTACCAGTGAACGGAAAAAGTCGCAGCCGGTCACCAGCATAAGGGCGACCATCAAGGTAGAAATAAGTCTAAAAGCTTTCATTACTGACAATTATTAAATTATACAATCTCAATATATCCAACAAAAGTACTGAATTAATAGCATTGCCGCAAAAAAAAATGTATATTTACCGCGTAAATTTAAAAAATGTCGGATGGATAATAGTCTAAAGCATTTTTTCAGCAGTCTGAGAGACCATATCGGCAACATCGTCAACCTCAACGAACACATCGATACCGAGAAAGCCTCACAGTATATCCGCAGCAACATCGAATTCAAGGGACCCAACGCATACATCCTGGCCTTTGCCATCGTAATCGCATCCGTCGGCCTCAATACCAACTCCATACCGGTAATTATCGGAGCCATGCTCGTATCTCCCCTCATGGGGCCTATCTTCGGTATCGGCTACGGACTCGGCACCAATGACACCTCCTTCATCAAGACAGCGTTCAAGAACCTGCTGGTCATGGTCGTCATCAGTATCCTGGCCTCCAGCATATACTTCCTGGTATCACCTCTGGAGCTCGAGAACCCGACCGAACTGCTGGCCAGGACCAACCCGACCATATACGATGTCCTTATAGCCCTCTTCGGCGGATTCGCAGGCATCATAGAAATCAGCCGCAAGGACAAGGGCACTGTCATCTCGGGCGTCGCCATCGCCACAGCCCTGATGCCTCCCCTCTGCACAGCAGGTTTCGGACTGGCCTCAGGAAGCCTCAAATATTTTGTCGGCGCGCTGTATCTCTTCTCCATCAACAGCATATTCATCGCCATAGCCACTTTCCTGACAGTCAAGTATCTGAAATTTCCCATGGCCACATTTACCGACCCGGCCCGGAAGAAAAGAGTCAGCAGGTGGGTGGCTGCACTTACCGTCATCATCATCATACCCAGCGTCTACTCGGCCGTAATCATGATACGGGAGAACAACTTCAGTCATACCGCCAAAGAATTTATATCGGAGAACAAGGAACTGACCCGCAGCTACATATACGACTACGACATCTACTCCCACAGCAAACCTCCGAAACTTGAGCTGTACATAGCCGGCGAGGCTCTGCGCCAGGAAGAGATAAGCGCCATATACCGCTCGGCCCACAAGTACGGGCTGACCGATGACCAGATCATCATCACCCAGAGGGCTGCCACGGACCAGAGCGAGATGACCGACAGAGTGGCCATCCAGAGCATCTACGAGCGCAGCGACAAGGAGATACAGAAACGCGAGCACATCATATCATCCATGGAGAAGGAACTGCAGGCCTACAAGTCCAAGGAGCTGCCCTACGAGCAGATAACCAACGAGCTCATCGCCCAATACCCCTCTCTCTCGGATGTCACCCTCACCCGCGGCTACTCGATAAGCACTGACTCCCTGGGCAGGACCGAGGAGATCATCATCATCCTGAAGGCCGGAAACAGAATATCCCAGGAGAATATGGAGAAACTGCGCAAGTGGCTCACAGTCCGCCTGGACTTCGAGAATGTCAAATTATTGCAGCAGTAGCCGATGCCGTCCCTGAGTTTACTGCTGGCTGTTGTCGACACCGTGTCGGTCCTCTTCCTGGGGGACATCATGCAGCACAGGCAGCAGCTTCATTCCGCGCTCATACCCGGCTCCGACACCCTCCAGTCCGCCTCCTATGACTATTCCTCCTATTTCCGCCACATACAGCCTATGATTGACGCGGCAGATTTCACCGTTGCCAACATGGAATTCTGCCTGGGAGGCCCTCCCTACACAGGATACCCCTCATTCTCAGCCCCCGAGTCCCTGGCAGAGGAGGCCGCTGACGCCGGAGTGGATCTCTTCCTGTGCGCCAACAACCACATCTGCGACAGGGGACGCCGCGGACTTGCCTCGTCCATTGACCGTTATGAGGCCCTGGGAGTTCCCTTCACCGGCATCTACAGGGACAGCCTGTCAGAAGCGTCGGACAATCCCTTCATCACCGATATAGGCGGAGCAAGAGTGGCTTTCGTCAATTTCACCTACGGGACAAACGGAGTGAGCGTTCCTTCCCCTTTCGTAGTGAATAAAATGGAGAGCGGAGCCGTCCGTAGCGCCATCCTCAGGGCACAGGAGGCCGGAGCCGACATCATAATAGCCCTTCCGCACTGGGGTCCGGAATATGTCACGGAACCCTCCGTCAAGCAGAAGGAATGGGCCGGCAGACTGCTGGAATGGGGGGCGGATGCCGTCATAGGGACCCATCCTCATGTCATACAGAAGGCTGAGTTCCCGGTAATATACTCTCTGGGCAATCTCATATCCAACATGAGTCTCCGCAACACGGAACTCGGCCTGGCCTACCGCCTGGACATCGCCGTCACCTTCTGGGGACTGGCCTACGTGGCCGGAGGGGAGGCGCTGCCGCTGTGGTGCTCCCGGCCCGGAGGCTATGGGGAACAATACACCATACTCCCAGTCAAGGAATTTATCAACCGGAAGGAAGAATTCCTCGGCAGCTGGAACTACGACAAAATGATAGAAACGTACAACCGACTGAAACCATTGTTCGAACAATAGAATATGACAGAAAAGACAATATCGACCGAAGGTCTGGACTCCGTTGATGTCTACGGAATCAACGACCGGAAACTGGACAGAATGAGGCATTATTTCCCCGAAGTGAGAATCCTCGCCAGGGGAACGGACATCAGGCTCGAGGGGCCGGAGGAGCAGGTGGAGCTGCTCGCTCAGAGGATACAGGCCCTCACGGCAATCCTCCGCAGAGGAGGCGCAGTCAGTGACAGCGACCTGGAAAGGATGCTTGACTGGCAGACCTACCCCTCTGAACTGGAGGAGAGGGAGCCGGCACACAATGAAGAATACTACAACATCGTCTACGGCAATGAGGGCCGCATCGTCAAGGCCCGCACCCGCAACCAGCGCCGCCTGGTGGACGAATACTACCGCAATGACCTGATATTTGCCCTCGGCCCTGCAGGCACAGGCAAGACATACACAGCCATCGCACTCGCCGTCAGGGCCCTGAAGAACAAGGAAGTAAAAAAACTGATCCTAACCCGCCCGGCAGTGGAAGCCGGTGAGAGACTGGGATTCCTGCCCGGAGACATGAAGGATAAGCTGGATCCGTACCTCCAGCCTCTGTACGATGCCCTCCACGACATGATCCACCCGCGCAAGCTCCAGATCCTGATGGAAGAAGGCATTATACAGATCGCTCCGTTGGCCTATATGAGAGGACGCACCCTGGACAGTGCCTTCGTCATACTGGACGAGGCACAGAACACATCCCTGGGGCAGCTGAAGATGTTTCTCACCCGCATGGGCAGCAATGCCAAGTTCATAGTCACAGGAGATGCAACGCAGATAGACCTGCCCAATAAAAAAGACTCCGGGCTGATGCGGGGAGTCTCTTTAGTTCAGAATATCAAGGGGGTGGCTGTCATCAATTTCGGGACTGAGGATATGGTGCGCCATCCGCTTGTAACCAAGATTATCAAGGCTTTCGAAAAGGTAGAGGAAGCATAGGAACTACCAGCTGCCGCCGGCTCCACCACCGCCGAAACTTCCTCCGCCGAAACCGCCGGAGAAGCCGCCGGAAAAGCCGCCGCTGCTGCTGCCGCCAAAACCGCTGCCGTGACTGCCGCCCAGGACCGAAGTCCAGAAGATGGCATCCCCCAACGACGAGGTACGGCTGCCG
>HF990374.1:0-4996 GCA_000432775.1 Alistipes sp. CAG:831 | reverse complement strand
GCCGCCGCTGCCTAGATTTTTGGGACCGTTGTGCCCGAATAGCGCTCCAATAATTATCAGAACAAACAGCAGCCCGAAGACTATCATCGCTACCGACCCTCCAGCGCCGAGTGAATCCTCATACTCCTCATAGGAAATCTCACCCGCAGCGAGCCGCATCAGGACGTTCAGGGCCGCCGCCACACCTGAGGCATAGTCTCCATCCTGAAAACGGGGAATCATCTCATTCTCCACTATGCGCTTGGCCACTGCGTCCGGAATCGCCCCCTCCAGACCATACCCCACTGCAATATAGACCTGACCGGAAGAACGGGAGGTCTTCGGCTTGACCAGCACCACCACCCCATTGTCGAATTTACCCGAGCCCACGCCCCACTGTTCCCCTATCTCATAGGCGAACATGGCCGGTTCCATGCCGCCCAGGTCCTCGACAGTTACCACTACGATACGGTTGGAGGTCGAGTCGGCGAAATCCACCAGCACCCGGTTCATATACTCCGCATCGGAACGGGAGAACACACCTGCGAAGTCATTCACCGCCCTGGGCACCGACGGCTTGGGAGGAATCTGCGCTTCTGCTCTCACCGTCAGCATCATGACTGCGGTAAGTACCGGGATGAACCTGTATATTATTCTACTGATTGTCCTCATAGGAAATATCGTCCGGAAGTTCATTGACATCATCTTTCTGATACGGGAAAAACGCCTTTAGCTTCTCCCCCACCGCCAGCACTGCCCTGGACATGCCGCCGATGAAGTCACCCGAGCGGAAATCCGCGGCCATACCGTCCTTGACCTCATTCCAGAAACCGGCGCCGACCTTCTCATTGATCCCGGAGTCCCCGATGATTGCGAACTTGTGGGACTTGAGTGCAAGATAGATCAGTACCCCGTTCCGGTCCTTGGTTCTGAACATCCCCAGCCTGGAGAATACATATGCCGCACGCAGACAGGGATCCCCCTTGCACACCTGCTCGAGGTGCACGCGAATCTCGCCGGAGGTATTCTTCTCCGCAGTCCGGATGGCCCTTACGAGGGCCTCCTTGCTCTCCTTGCTGAGCAGATCTCCTGCAGTCATCACTCGAAGCTGACTACGGGCGCCTGCTCTGCTCCCTCGGAAGCCTCGAAGTAGCCCTTCTTCTCAAAGCCGAACATACCGGCAAAGATGTTGTTGGGGAAGCGGCGGATAGCCACGTTGTAATTGCGGGCCGCCTCGTTGAATTTCTGACGCTCGACGGTAATCCGGTTCTCGGTACCCTCCAGCTGGGCCTGCAGTTCCAGGAAATTCTGGTTGGCCTTGAGGTCAGGATAGCGCTCAACCGATACGAGCAGACGTCCGATGGCAGTTCCAAGCTCGTTCTGGGCGCTCATGAAGCGGGCAAGTTCATCCTCTGAAAGACTGGAAGGGTCTACTGTTGCCTGAGTAGCCTTGGCCCTGGCCTCAACTACTGCCTCCAGAGTCGACGACTCATGCTCTGCATAGCCCTTGACCGTAGCCACGAGGTTGGGGACCAGATCTGCCCTGCGCTGATAGACATTCTCCACCTGAGCCCAGGCCTGGGAGACGGTCTCGTCCATGCGGACCATAGAATTGTACATTCCTTTGATCCAGAAGAAAAGAACCAGCACCACCGCCACAATGACGATGAGCGTTACATAACCGCGTTTAATTTTCATAAAATCTATTTCTTTTGATTATTGATTACATCTACTGCCCCTGAGAGGAAAGCCTCACGCATCTCACTGACACACCGTAACTTTCCTTATCCGTGTAATATACATCGAAAGTATCGGTATTGTAGAAGATGAAACGGTAAGGCACCATACCGTCGGCATTCTCCGTCGAAGCCCACCACATACCGTACACCGCAATATTCTCATACTCACCGTAATGGTCCCTTGAGTTGCCCGTAGGAAAACCGTTCCAGCCCCCTGTATTGGTATGGAGGTTATCCGGGGAATAGGGCCACATGGCCGAGCCGTTGAGAGTTATAGGGGCTGAAACCATCTCTCCTATACCTGCCCAGTGATCCAGAAAATCCAGAGCCGATCCGCCTACCGCCAGAGCCAGATCCTCCCAGTCCTCAACCGTAGGCACAGACCATCCTTCCGGACACGCCCCCTGAGGACCGCCCCCCAGACCGCTGCCGGAGACACCTCCCGTTGCGTCGTTCCATGAATACAGTCTGCCGAATATCTGGTCTATACCCTCTGAATCATCGTACGGACGGCCGAGAAGGGTATCGGCATCCGCTCCGCTGTAACGGAGGTTCTGGGTGAACCAGTCCAGACTGCCGTACGTGCGGTAATGATATATCTCCCCGTCCCTCACGTCCGTATACCGGTCGGTTCCGGGAGTCCATCCGCTCACACCGTCGGCGTCAGTGCTTATCACCTGGACACTGGCAGTACTGCTGCTGGAATAATACTCTCCGGAAATTGACCTTGCATAGACTGTTATACTGTATTCGCCAGGATCTGCCGGCAGAGTGAAGCTTATAGACTGTCCTACCACTGTATCGTTGTCACTTATATCCATGTCCGACGACACCCAGTAATACTCCAGATCCGAACCGGAGGGAGTGGTAATACCCGACACATACGACTCCACCTCCTGCCCCACTACGGCATAGGAAGGAAAATCAAAGCTAAGGGTACCCGACATATAGAGTCTGTCGTCCTCTTCATCGTCATTATTACATCCCACTGCAGCCATGAGGACGGCGGCGGCAATCAGAAGCATTCTCGTGCACTTTCCTGTCATATCATCAGTCTATTTAGTAAATTCGGACTACAAATATGCATCAATTTTTCTTAGTTTTGCAAACAGATATTATTTTTAACTAAAATCATGCCATCATGAGAAACGCCACAGCATTTCTACTGACCGCCTCACTTATATTCTCCGTTTCATGCTCCGTCGGTCCGGAATACCGCCGTATCGAGGGCTACGCTCAGGGAGGCACATTCCACATAATATATTCAACACCCGCGTCCGGGACGGACGAGGACACCGTGGTATCATTGGTTTCACGCCGGCTGCAGGATATAGACTTCTCCATCTCCGGATACAACAAAGGCTCGCTCCTGTCGAAGTTCAACCGTGGGGAAGACATAGTCCCGGACCGGTACTTCCTCGAACTGTTCAGGATGTCCATGAAACTGTGGGAAGAGACCGGAGGTCTGTTCGACGTGAGCGGAGGACCGCTGTTCGACTTCTGGGGGTTCGGCTTCAAGGATCCCTCAGGACTGGACAGTCTGCGCAATGACAACCGCACGGCACATATAGTGGACTCTCTGTTGGAATTCACAGGCATGGACCTGCTCAGTCTGGAAGACGGGCGGATAATTCGTAAAGATCCACGGACAACTCTTAATTTCAACGCCATAGCCCAGGGATACACCTGCGATGTCCTGGCAGATCTGCTGGACAGTCTGGGAGCGGACAACTATCTGGTAGAGGTAGGCATGGAAATAGTCTGCAAAGGACTGAATGCCTCCGGCAAGCCCTGGAGAATAGGCATTGACGCGCCTGTCGACGGTTCTCAGACAGCAGGAGAGAATGTACAGAGATACCTGGATCTGACGGACTGCGGCATCACCACTTCGGGCAACTACCGCAAATTCTTCGTCATCGACGGCAAGAAATACGCCCACTCCATCAATCCAGTGACCGGATATCCAGTCCAGCACGACCTGCTGAGCGCCACTGTCATATCCATTGACACCGCCCGTTCAGGCGCCCTGTCAGACGCATACGCGACATACTGCATGGTGCTGGGCAAGGATGCTGCAGCACGGTTCATCGGTTCCCGCGGTGACCTGCGCGGATACCTCATCCACGACGGCGGAGCCATAGACCTGCTCAAGGACGGTTCGGAAATAAACACAGCCTACGGACATGTAGATGAGTACCCACAGTTCGAGTCTGCATATATGAGCCCGCGCCAGGTCTATGTCTGGCTGCCTGACGGCTACTCCGCGCGGGAAAAATATCCGGTGCTTTACATGCACGACGGCCAGATGCTCTTCGACGACACCTGGACCTGGAACGGCCAGGAATGGCAGGTGGATGAAGTGCTGGGAAGTCTCATCGCAGAGGGAAAGGTTCCGCCCGCGATAGTGGTCGGCATCGCCAACGGAAACAACAGATATGGGGAATATTTTCCGGAAAAGGTGCTGGAGTATCTGGGCGGAGTGCCTGACTCATTGACCGGCGGATGGAAATTCCCTTGCAGCGGTACGTCCGGCGGCATGACAGACCGCACGCTGACAGGCAACGCTTCTGAAGCCGGAAACGGAACCGCCGGTGAAATCCTCGCAGGACAGGCCTCCGCTCCCGCCTCAGCCCTGAGTTACATGCTGTCTTCGGGGACTATATACGAGGCCGACGAATATCTGCGTTTCCTGACCTCAGAACTCAAGCCCTTCATCGACTCGCATTACTCCACTCTGTCCGACAAGGAGCACACGTTCATCGCCGGTTCCAGCATGGGAGGCCTCATATCCCTCTATGCCATGTGCGAATACCCCGATGTGTTCGGCGGCACCGCCTGCATGTCCACCCACCTGCCCATGATCCCCAGCGCTGACTACGCCGGGGCAGCAGACATCTCACAGACCGTCTTCGAGGCCTTCATGCGCTACCTGGCAGACCACCTGCCATCACCCGGTTCCTGCCTGCTCTACACTGACCGCGGAGATTCCACTCTGGACGCCCTCTACCCTCCCTTCCAGGACCGCCTTGACAGCCTGCTCACCGAACGCGGCTGGCAGCCCGGCCCATCCTTCTCCACACCGGCATCGGAAGACCAGACAGGCCTTCAGGACACCATTTGCCCCACATACACCTGGATAAGTCCCGTATTCCCAGGCTCAGCCCACCTCGAACAGGACTGGGCAGCCCGCCTGCACATTCCCCTAGCCTTCCTGCTGCGATAGTCATCTGCTTGCTGCAACAGACTCCTGCAGCGGCTGACTCCTGCCGTGACGGACT
>HF990373.1 GCA_000432775.1 Alistipes sp. CAG:831 | reverse complement strand
CAATTTCTTCGCCCAGGGCTCTTTCAAGAAGGATTTCACCCCGTGGTACTCCCTGCAGTTGAGCGGCAAATACGCTTACGACTACCTTCATTACCTCGCCGACCCCCGCCTCGACGTGACGGCCATGTACGTGGACAACCATTACCGCCAGCAGGAAGCCTACTTCTCGGCCGCCCACCGCTTCAAGCCCTTCCGGTGGTGGGCATTGTCCCTCGCTACCGACTTCCAGTGGAACAGCCTCGACGCCGACCTGCGGGACTTCGTCTATCCCATGCGCTACGCCGGCTACGGGGCGGCAGCCACCTCTTTCGAATTCGGAGGGCTGAAACTCTCGGCCTCCGTCCTGTACACCTACATTCACGATGTGCTGAGGGCCTCTGAGGCTGAGATGGACGACAGGCACCAGCTGTCCCCTGCCGTCATTGCCTCATGGAAGCCCTTCCGGGCCATCGACCTGGAGCTGAGAGCATTCTACAAGAAAAACTACCGCATGCCCACCTTCAACGACCTCTACTACACCTTCACCGGTGTATCCTGGCTGGAGCCGGAGGAGACCACCCAGTACGACTTCGGGGCGACCTGGCACCTGATACGCGGCAAAGGCTGGTTCAGAGGTGTGGACGTGCAGGCCGACGTGTACTTCAACCAGATAGACAACAAGATCGTAGCCATGCCCACCTCCAACCAGTTCCGCTGGACGATGATGAATCTCGGCTACGTGGAGATTCTCGGGATAGACGCGGCAGCCCAGGGCTACTTCCGCTTCGGCCCTGTAGATGTGTCCCCCAGGGTCAGCTACACCTTCCAGAGGGCCCGTGACCTGAGCGACCCCGACTCCGAATGGTACGGCGGACAGGTCGCCTACATCCCCCTGCACAGCTGTTCGGTAACCCTCGGCGCCGCCTACAGGGACTGGTCCTTCAACTACAGCTTCATCTACACCGGCGAGCGGTACGAGTCCTCGGCCAATATCCCCGAGAACTACGCCCAGCCATGGTACACCCACGACATATCCCTGACCAAGTCCTTCCTCTTCAACGGATGGGAGCTGCAGGCCACGGCCCTGGTCAACAACATCCTCAACCAGCAGTACGAGGTAGTCAAGTGCTACCCGATGCCCGGGACAAATTTCATGATAAAAGTCAATTTCATCCTATGAGAACAAATACTGCATATACTCTTTTCGGACTGCTGTCCGTGTGTCTGACCGTTGCTGTCTCTTCCTGCCGGGAAGAAGACAAAATCACTCCCTCTACCGGGAATGAGGTCACCGACGGCTCGGATGCGGGAGAGGTCAAGGGCTTCTTCCTGCTCAACGAGGGCAACATGGGCAGCAACAAGGCCACTCTCGACTATTTCGACTATGCCACGGGGGTCTACACCCGCAACATATTCGCAGAGCGCAATCCGGGAGTGGCCCTCGAGCTCGGGGATGTGGGCAATGATCTCGGCATCTACGGCGGCAAGCTCTATGCTGTCATCAACTGCTCCAACCTCGTGGAGGTCATGGAGGCGGAGACTGCCGTGCACGTGGCGGAAATCCCCCTGCCGAACTGCCGCTACATCGCCTTCGACGGAGGCTACGCATACGTAAGTTCCTACGCCGGGGCGGTGGAATTCGATCCGGAATACCGCAGGGGCTACGTAGCCAAGATAGACACAGTGACCATGCAGGTGGTGGACACCTGCGGAGTGGGCTACCAGCCGGAGGAAATGGCGGTGGTGGACGGACGGCTCTACGTGGCCAATTCCGGGGGCTACATGGCTCCGGACTACGACCTCACGGTATCGGTCATCGATCTGGCGACCTTCGAGGTATGCAATGAGATAGAGGTGGCTCCGAACCTGCATCAGATCAAAATAGGCGGTGACGGGATGCTCTACATCTCCTCCCGGGGGGACTACTACGGGCATCAGTCCTCGACCTGGGTAGTCGATCCCTCGACGGACGAGGTGGTCCGCGAGCTCCAGCTGCTGCAGAACAGCGACATGGCAGTCTACGGCGACTCGCTCTATGTGATATCCCACTCCTGGAGCAATGTTTCCCTGGACTACAGTACCGGCTACGCCATATTCGACACCCGTGAAGACATCACCGTCACACGCAACTTCGTCACCGACGGCACGGAGGAGGAGATCACCACCCCCTACTGCATCGCCGTCAACCCCTCCAACGGGGATATCTTCCTGACCGACGCCAAGGACCATGTCACCCCCGGCCGCATCCACTGCTACGGGCAGGACGGCGTCCGGAAATGGTCGGCCACCACCGGCGACATCCCGGCCCACATAGCATTCACAAGCAAACCTTTAAAATCTTTATAACATGAGACAAATTCTTAAAATTTCCCTTGCTGCAGCAGCCGCTGTCATCCTCGCCTCATCATGCGAGAAAGGACCTGAGTACACTTTGAAAACCCTCAGCTTTGAGGGAAGTTCATGGGACGCACTCGTAGATGATCCCCAATACGGAGGAGAGCTGCTCTACGGCGACATGGTGACCGGTACCGACTACAGCTGGTACGACCAGGGCAATACGGAACTGGCATCAGAACTCTGCGAGAGCAACGGCAGCACCATCTACTGGAACGGCGGCCACGCAGTCTCCAACTACACAGACCAGGCGGCCACCACCGACTACACCCTCCAGCTGGCCATTCCCCTGAGCGGAGGCCACTCCGGCAGCAACTTCTGCGTGCACAACGGATTTAAAAGCGAATACTCCAAGAACGTAGGTTATTTCTACTTCAAGGACGGCGTAGGACGCGTCATCGAGAGCATGTATGTAACCAACACCTCCTACTATCTCGGCACAGTAGAGGCTCTGGCAGGGGCTGACGACTGGACAAAAGTAACGGCGACAGGCTACGATGCTGCCGGGACCGTAACGGGCACCAGCGAGTTCTACCTTACTGAGAACGGCCAGAGCATCAATGCCTGGACACTGTGGGACCTCACCGGACTCGGATCGCCGGTAAAGGTCGAGTTTGACATCACTTCCTCCATTCAGAACGAATACGGCATGGCCGCTCCAGGATACTTCGCATACGACGACGTGACCGTAAGAATGTAACCGCACTTGATGAGAAAATATTTTTCTGCATTCATATTTTTAATAGTTATTGGTGTTACCGGGTGCAGGGATGAGCGCGAATCCCTGCCTCCGGTAATTCTGCTTGAGCAGCAGCTGTACGAGACTGTCGTGGGAGAGACGGTGACCGTCACTCCTGAATACGAGAACTGCGGGGAGGGAACTGTATGGCTGTGGACCTGCGACGGGGAGACCCTGTCCGTAGAAGAGTCCCTGACGTTTACCAGTGATGAGGCAGGCGAATACTACATAATGCTCACCGTCAGCAATTCCGCCGGCGAGGACAAGGCCGAGCTGCGCATCGATGTCTACGGGATGATGCCGCCGGAGATTTCCCTGCCGGGAGCTGCGCGCGGATTTTCCGTACTGCAGGACTCCCTGCTGGTGCTTGCGCCGGAGATCTCTTCCGCCCTGCCCGTAACCTATTCCTGGACCATAGACGGGAAGACTGTCTCCACTGATTCGGTGTACACATTCCCTACCGGGGAGACAGGGACTTTCGAAGCCGGACTATGCGTCGAGAACCGGGACGGCCGGGACGAAATAGAGTTTACCGTAGAGGTGATGAGTCCTGGAGAGGCATTTTCCTGGACATTCGACCGGACGGAATACGGGATAAGCTCCGGACGCAGCCTGCTGCTGCGGCCGCAGGATATCGAGTACCCTTTCGATGCCGTATACACCTGGAGTGTGGACGGGACTGAGGTGCAGAGCGGGGAAAGCTCCGAATACGTATTTGACCTTACCGCCGAAGGCTCCTACACCGTGAACGTGACCATGCGGAACTCCTATACAGCCGCCTCACAGGACCTGACGGTGACAGTACTGCCTGCCGAAGGGACGTATTTCCGGGCAGCTGACGCCTCGAGCAATGCGTCAATATCCAAAGTCTACGAATACACCCCGGCACCGGGACAGTTCATCAACGACGGAGTCACCCTCACCACCCAGGAAGAAGCCTGCTCCTACGCTTTCGAGCGGCTGTCCCAGGGTCAGTTCGTCTCCCTCGGGGCCTTCGGAGGCTACCTCACCGCAGGCTTCGACCACAGTGTGGAGAGCAGTACGGACGGAGGCTTCGATCTGCAGATTACCGGCAACGCCCACAGTTCCTCATCCGAGCCGGGTATCATCTGGGTAAGCCAGGATGAGAACGGCAATGGTCTGCCCGACGACACCTGGTACGAGCTGCGCGGCTCCGAATACGGCAAACCGGAGACATGGCAGGACTATGCCGTCACCTACTACCGGCCTTCTTCCAACGGAACGAGCATCGAATGGACGGACAACAGGGGCAGCTCAGGCACCGTGGACTATATCCCCGCATACCACAGTCAGGAGACCTATTTCCCGCTCTGGATTACGGCTGACAGCTATACCCTGCGCGGCACCCGTCTCGAAGACCGCCTCGTCGACGAGAACGGCAACGGTTCCCTCTGGATCGGTCACCCCTTCGACTGGGGCTACGCCGACAACTGGAGCGGGACGGATCCCGACATCGACAAATTCCGCATCTCCGACGCAGTCCGCTGGGACGGAGAGCCCGCCGACCTGACCTACATCGATTTCGTCAAGATACAGTGCGGAGTACAGGCCAAGGGCGGCTGGACCGGAGAGCAGTCCACCGAACTGACCCTCATCCGCGACCTGCACATCGACTGAGCAAACATTTTCCTGTTTCCGACAAAAACCAGGGAAAACATTTTGCTTTTTCCGACAAATTCCCGCAAAAACATTTTGCATTTTCCGACAAAGACGTATCTTTGCTGATGAAAATAAAGGTTTTGGACATGTCTGGAAAAATATTCAAGCGCAAAATTTACGAAAGGATGCTCCGATGGAAACGGGAAAGCAACGGAGAGACGGCACTTCTGATAAAAGGAGCGCGTCGGATCGGGAAATCCACCATCGCGGAGGAGTTCGCCCGCAAGGAATATAAGTCATGTATAATCATTGATTTCTCGATAGCGGATGATGCTGTCAAGGAGTTGTTCTCTCATATTTCCGATCTGGATTACTTCTTTTTGAGGATTCAGTCATTGTTCAATGTTTCGCTGTATGAACGTAAATCGGTTATCGTTTTCGATGAAGTCCAGCTCTGTCCCCCAGCCCGGCAGGCAATCAAACACCTCGTAAAAGACCACCGGTATGACTACATTGAGACGGGGTCGCTGCTATCCATAAAGAAGAATGTGAAAGGCATCGTGATACCAAGCGAAGAAACACGTATTGCAATGTATCCGCTGGACTTCGAAGAGTTTTTATGGGCCATAGAAAGGCCTCAGCCATATGAACTGATCAGATACTCCTATCAGAATCTCAAGTCACTTGGAGATGCCGTCAACCGCGACCTTATGCGCCTTTTCCGCCTGTACATGCTCATAGGAGGTATGCCACAGGCTGTCAGTGCCTACCTGGAATCCAATGATTTCTCGGCCATAGACGCAGTAAAACGGAACATCCTGGAACTGTACATCGATGATTTCAGAAAAATCGACCCGTCAGGCCGCGCTTCCCGCCTGTTTGCCTCCATTCCCGCAGAACTCTCCCGCAATACAACCCGCTACAAAATAGGAAGCGTAATTGAAAATGCAACGGCAGCCAGACTCGGTGAACTGTTGATGGACATGGCAGACTCCATGACAGTGAACTTTGCCTACCACGCCGATGACCCCGGTGTTGGTTTCTCCCTTCATGCCGACTACAATTACTTCAAGATGTTCCTTGCTGATACCGGGCTTTTTGTCACTCTTGCATTCATGGACCGCGATTACACGGACAATGTGATATACCGGAAACTCCTTTCCGACAAACTCCCCGCTGACTTGGGATATATTTACGAGAATGTCATCGCCCAGATGCTGAAAAGTGCAGGCAATGAAGTGTTTTACTATACATTCAAGGAGGAAGTCCGCAACTACGAGATCGACTTTCTCATTTCGCGCAAAGACAAGATCTGTCCTGTCGAGATCAAGTCATCAGGCTACAACTCACATAAATCCCTCGATATGTTCCAGCATAAGTTTTCAGCGAGGATTCTCAACCGGTATCTTCTCTACACTAAGGACCTGCGCAAAGACAAGGATGTTATCTGCCTTCCTGTATACATGGCGGATCTGCTGTAATTGGCGGAAATCCGCATAGAGCAAACCCGACTTTTTAGGATTACATTCCGAAAAGTTGCTATTTTGTGTAAAATTCAGACGATATGATAACACGAGCTCTTACCGGCAGGATAATGGCCGAACTTAATGACGGAAAGGCCGTAATCATTCTGGGGCCGAGGCAGGTGGGAAAAACCACACTGCTTAAGGACCTGTTCGGAAACGACAGCGGAACTCTCTTCCTGAGCGGAACAGGATGTCCGCCAGCTGTTTCAGAACATCACATCTACCCGTCTGAAAGCCGTCATCGGAGACAAGCAGACCTTGATTATCGACGAGGCCCAGCGGATAGAGGACATAGGACTGAAACTAAAACTGATAACTGACTATATTCCAGAAGTCCGGCTGATTGCCACAGGCAGTTCTTCATTTGAGCTGGCCAGTAAAGTAAATGAACCGCTGACAGGCAGAAAATGGGAATACAGGATGTACCCGCTCTCATTCGGCGAAATGGTAAAGGAGCACGGCCTGCTGGAAGAGAAGCGTCTTATCCCGCACAGGCTGGTATACGGCAGCTACCCTGAAGTAGTGACACATCCCGGCCAGGAGAAAGACTTGCTGATGATGCTCAGCGACAGCTACCTATATAAAGACATACTGCTGCTGGACAATATAAAGAAATCATCCGGACTCACCACACTGCTCCAGGCCCTTGCCTATCAAGTCGGTTCGCAAGTCTCATACAACGAACTGGGGCAGACCTGCGGCATGGATGCCAAGACCGTTGAGAAATACATAACGCTGTTGGAACAGTGCTTCGTCGTTTTCCGCCTCGGCTCATTCAGCCGCAATCTGAGGAACGAGCTGAAAAGCAGCAAAAAGATTTATTTCTATGACAACGGCATCCGCAATGCCATAATCGCAGATTTTTCCCAGGCCGAAAGCCGCCGGGACATCGGTGCCCTCTGGGAGAACTATGCTATCTCCGAAAGGGTGAAACAGAACGCCTACACCTGTCACTGGTGCAATTCCTGGTTCTGGCGCACCAAAGAACAGTCAGAGATAGACTACATAGAGGAAAGCGACGGAAACCTGTCCGCCTTCGAATTCAAATGGAATCCCGGTGCCCGGCACCGCACTCCCTCCTCCTTCCTCAAAGCCTACCCCGGCAGCAACCTCAAAGTCATCACTCCGTACAACATCGAGGACTTCCTGCTGTAGTTGGCGGAAATCCGCTATCTTTGCCGCATGAAACATCTGCGTTATACTCTGATATTCCTGTTCATGTCCACCAGCCTGCTCCTCATCAGCTGCACGGACAAGCCGCATATTAAGGCCGTTCTCGACAAGGCCGAGGAAGTAATGGAGACAGAGGACCCGGCGGTGGTCTACACCATGCTGGACAGCATCAACACAGAAGAACTGAACACCAGACGCCTAAGAGCCCACTATGCCCTGCTCTACTCCCAGGCCCTGGACAAAAATTACATCGACCTGGCCACCGACAGCATCATCCGCCCGGCCGTCAAGTACTACAGGCATCACGGCAGCGCGGAGGACAAGCTCAAGACGCTCTACTACCTCGGAAGGATAAAGAAAAACGCAGGAGACAATGAGGGCGCTATGCGCTGCTACATCAAGGCAGAAAAATATGCTGATGACAATGATAATCACCTGATGTCAGGGCGACTTTTTAATGCTAAAAAAGGTATCTATTACAGATTGAATCTTTTCCATACAGCAAAAGACAATGCTTTAAAAGCAGCAGAGCACTACAAAAAAGCGAATGATATGTCCCGCTATGCTAAAGAGCTGTCCAATGCCGTGAATATTTTCCAGGTTCTTGGAGACACTACCAACACTCTCCGGTATCTGGACACGCTAAAAACACTGACGACATTCATGAATACCTCGGCCAAGAGCGTTTACTACAATGCCTATCTTGATGCTGTTGCCAAGGACTCAACAAACCTGACATCCAGAATAATCAAAGATTATACAAATGCAGTCCAGGACACTTCTTTGATAGACTGGCTGTCTATTGCAAAAGCATACTACTATAAAAATGAGCAGGATTCCGCTCTACAAGCCCTCGCGCTATACCCTTACAGTAACCCCAATTACTTGAACGAGCAACGCTACCTCCTTCTATGCTCACACATATACAAAGAAAAAGGACAAATAAACAAAGCATACGACTACCTACTCCAATATATTGACACCGACACTTTCGAACGACAACTTATTTATAATGACGAGACAAAGTATGAGGACGAAAGATACTATGCAGAGTTGAAAAGTATGAAACTAATATTTACGTTAATCGTCACAGTTCTAAGCACAATCATTATTGGGTTGGTCTCTATACTTGCTATTAGAAAGATAAAGAAAAGGAGAATGTTTGTTGAGGCAGAAAATGTTTCACTGGAAAAAACCAACGCAACCCTACAAGACATTACACAGAATCTTGAAACTTCTTTTGAATTATTAAAAAGTGAGAATGATAATCTTACTATAAAATACGCAAACGTCCTTGCAGATTTTAATCAAAAAGAATTAAAGAATTATGAATTACGCACTCAAATAGAAGGCAGAATATCACTATTTCACAAGCTGATTGCTTCTTATATCACAAATGACGGACTTTCCAAATCCTTAGAAAAAGAACTTAACTCACTCGTCGCCGACCGAGAAACACTTTTAAAGAACTTAAGAAATTACTTCTCCGTTATGTATCCTTCTTTCACCTCATACCTTGTTGATAAAGGATTAAAAGAACGGGAAATAGATATCTGCCACTTACATCTCCTAGGTCTACGCGGTAAAGAAATCGGCAACTATCTCAATCTGTCCCGCCACTACTCCATTAGCAGTGATATTCGAAAAAAACTAGGATTAACTGAGCACGACACTAATATTGGACTTTATCTTTTTATTCTAAGGGATCAGTTATGTAAAACTTTCTAAAACAACAATCAGATTTTTTCAAAATTTCAATTCTGTAACATATTGTTTCACAAACAAATTCCAAAAGTGATTGTTAAACTTTAATGCTTTGAGCCAAAGTATTTTAGTGTTAATTTTGTTGCGTTTAATACTAAAATATCATGTTAAAAAAACTCTTTCTACTCACTTTGGTCATCTCGACAACAATGTTCAACCTATATGCGACAGAAGACACTGAGTGTATTGATTTAACCATTGACAAACAAACCGTAACAGCTGAAGATCGTACATGCATATATAGCATATTCGCATACCATTCCTGCCTAGAATCATGCATTACTATCGAATGTTATGGTTTAAAAACTGCTCAGATATATATTATCGATACATTTGGCAATACCATAAATTATACTTCGCATTATTTCAGTGAAGAACCATCGTCCGTACAACTTGATGGGCCAACTCTTAAAGGCAACTATTTTCTAATCATAGAATCTCCTGTTGCGTATGCTTATGGTACTTTTTCAATAATAAAATAAATTAACCCAAAACACCTTAAATTAATTAAAAATGAAAAAAACAATCATTTACATGGCAGCACTGGCAGCCATGGCGGCTGCATCGTGCACCGCACTTGAGGAGAGAGCTGTCCTCGAACAGGAACCACTTGACGCAGTATCACGCTCCATCACGCCGGAGGAGGCACTGGATAATCTGGACTGCCTCATTGCAGAACTCTATGATGGCACTAAGTCTGGAATACCTACTTATGACCCTGCAAACCTGACTGTCTACGGAGGAATCGCAACCAAATCGGTTTGGTGAAAAAGAATTATATTTGCTACATCTTAAATTCTTTTATATGAAGACACTTAAAGCAACCTTACTCATCGCCGTCCTGACGGCCTTATCCCTTTATTCCGCTGACGCGCAGTACGCCCGCGAAGGAGGAGCGCTGTACTACAGGGCGGGCAATGTCTATACCGCAGACGGCGGCGTGAAGCTGACAAAGGCCAACGCCCTCAACTATTTCAGTTCCGTCGACGACTACGAGCGATACTGGCTCGGCGGCAAGAGGCTGTTCACCGCCGGTATCGTGACGAGCTCGGTCGGAGCGGGCATCGTGCTGGGAAGCCTCATTGGAGAGGCCATAATCCAGAACGGCATCTCCGCCGATCCTGAGTTTCCGGAGATGCACCTCCCCGTCCTGGCATGGATGGGCGCCGCAGTAGGAGGTACGCTGATTTTAGTGAGTGTTCCGCTGTATTGGGTCGGCACGGTCAGGCTGAAGAAGGCTGCCCACGCTGGAGGCACAGGCTCCTTGGCATACATGCCTGAACTGTCCTTCGTGACCCAGTCAGGCGGGATAGGGCTCGCGCTGAACTTTTGAGTCAGTTTGGCATACTGCGCCGATGCGCTCCCGAAGCCACCTCGCAATGAGCTTTCGGGAGCGCACTATTGGCGGGTACTCCGCAACACCGCGACTGACAGCCGGGGCGGCTACTTGAACGTCACCTCGACAACATAATCGGGCACATCGGCGGGCATGTCCTCGGGCAGGGTGACGAAAAGGCCTTCCTTGTACTGTTTGAAGGCGAGCTTCACATCCGAGCCGTAAGGTGTGACTGAGGCGACTTTCCGGCCGTCCTTGTAGGGCACGTAGATCTGACCGTCAGCTGCGGCCTTGAAGGCGTCGGCGGGGAAGACGTGGAGCCACATCCGGTCATCCTTGTGGGTGGTCACGCCCCAGGGCTGGGGTTTCACGAGGATGCTGCGGGTGCCGTAGATGGTCTCGCCGTTGACAGCAAGCCACTCGCCCATCGCGGCCAGACGCTCGAGAGCCGCTGCGGGGATGTTGCCGTTCGGCTGAGGTCCCACGTTGAGCAGCAGGTTGGCGTCACGTCCGGCTGTTGAGACTAAATAGCGGATAAGCTCATCCGTGCTCTTGTAGTTCTGGTCGGTCATCCGGTAGCCCCAGGAGCCGTTCATGGTCTGGCAGGTCTCGAGAGGGAGGGTCGTGCTGACTCCGCCGCTGTGCCATCCGGCTGTATTCTCGCCGGGGATATCGCGCTCGAAGATCTGGATGTCCTCACCGGGATAGGGAGTGATGTGGTGGTTGTTGCCGATCAGGCACCCGGGCTGGAGCTCATGAATCAGCGGGTACAGCTCATCGTAACGGTAGTCGTAGGGCTGCTCCCACTCCTCATGGTCCCAGTTGCCGTCAAACCAGATGCAGCCCACCTTGCCGTAGCGGGTCAGCAGCTCGGTCAGCTGGCACTTCATGAAATCGAAATAGGTGTCGGGGTCGGTGGCCTCGGGACGGCCCGTACCCTGACCGGTACGTCCGCGGGGTGCATCGGTGCGGCCCCAGTCGATCAGCGAGTAATAGAAATGCAGGGGCATGTCCTGACGCTCGCATTCGGCGGCCAGCTCGGCGATGATGTCGCGCTTGAAGGGGGTGGCGTCCATGATGTCGTAGTCCGTACACTTGCTGTCGAACATCGAGAATCCGTCATGATGCCGGGTCGTGATGCAGATGTACTTGGCTCCGGCGGCCTTGACGGCACTCACCCACTCAGCCGCATCGAAGTCCGCAGGATAGAAGCCCCCGGCCATCTTGCTGTACTCCTCTTGAGTCAGACCGTTGTAGTTCAGAGCCCACTCGCCCTGACCGTACATGGAGTAAATACCCCAGTGAATGAATATTCCGAACCGGTTCTCCCGGAACTGCTCCTGCGCCGCCACAATCTCGGGCGAAGGCTGATAGTTCTCCTGCGCCGAGGCAGAAGAGGCTGCGGCAACTGCCAGCAGGGACAGGACCGCAATGGACAGTAGATGCTTTTTCATTGTATTTCAGTAACTATTTCAATAAGTTCCTATTGTTTATTTCTAATTGTACCGAATTCGGTATAATTAAAATCCGGATTATACAATGCTTCCCATTCGCCAATGTATTCAATTGTGCTTTTAAGGCTCATCCATCGGAATATGATATGCTCCTGCATTTGGCTGTGAGCCATATCCGTTAATGAAATATAATCCTCCTGACCCAACGGAAGGAGGCTGATTTCTGCATTGTCTATATGGAGAATCGGCTTTTTCATTGTATTTCAGTAAAATTATTGTTCGTAGCCCTGGGCATGGATGCCTATCTCCGCCCCTTCGGGGGTGACGAGGACCTCTCCGACTTCGGGACGGGCGAGGTGGCCGATGATGTCCCAGTCCTGGAAGTCATGGCGGAGCGTTTCGTGGAACTCGAGGGGGACAATATACAGAAGACGGTAGTCATCCCCACCGTTGACGGCGGCAGTAATGGGATCAAGGTTCAGTTCCTGCGCCATCTCGAATGTCTTGGAGGCAATCGGAATCTTCCCTACGTAGATCTTGACTCCGAGGCCCGTATCAGCGGCAATGCGCTTGGCCGCTTCCCCGAGGCCCCTGCTGACGAAATATCCTCCGCACGGGATAATTCCCGCCTCGGAGAAACGTCCCGGAATACCCGGCTTGATGTAAGGGCTGAGGTATTCGCCTACAATGTATTTGTACTGCGTAAGATCCGGCTGCTTGGGTGCAGCTCCGCCGGGAGTGCCCTCAAATGCAGCTTTTTCCCTCTCTAACACGTGCAGCCCCATATAGGCCGCTCCGAGGTCGCCGCTGAGGACCAGAAGGTCCTTTGACTGAGCTTTTTTACGTTTCTGCGCCACTTCCTTCCCGGCAGAGCCGTATGCCGCGATGCTCACCACCATGCCCGACGCGGACGGTACCAGGTCGAGGGAGAGATGCCTCACACCATGCTCCTTCGCCGCTGCGGTGACTCCCTCCCACAGATCCTGCACATCCTCGGCCGAGAATCGGTTGGACAGGGCCACTACCACATCCATACCCACAGGAGAATACATGCCCGCATACAGCTCCCCGATGACATTCAGGGCCAGCTTGTGCCCGAGATGCCGCAGCGGATTGTACGTCAAGTCGAAATCCACCTTTTCCATGAACACCTTGTGTACCGTGCCGAAGTCCCCGTCCCCGGAGAACGCGCAGCCCCGCCCATTCACGAAGCCGCTGCCCTCGAAGAGCCGCGACATCAGGGCCTGCTTGCCGATTGATGATATTTCCGTTGCCATTTTCAAGAATTTGTCAGTCTGCTAAGTTAGCAAAAATTTGGCTGCAGGGTCCTGACCGGATCAGAAGTTAACAGCAAGACCGATACCGCCGGACTTAGAGACGAAGGACAGCTCCGGCTCAAATGCCAGGCCTTCAGGGCCTCCTGCTGCCGCAGCCTTCTTCAGCTTTACCGTACCGACCCAATATAAAGGTACGCTTGCCACTAACATTGCTCCTCCGAAAATCCATCCGGCAAACGACAGAATGGGGACATACATCTGAGGAGTCTCCGGGTCATTTTCCCAGAAAAATGAAGTGTTGATGACATCGAAAAGATAGCCTCCCAAAGCCAGACCTGCTCCGACAGAACTGACCACAATGCCGGCAGTGAAGAGTCTCTTGCCTTTAAACCAATAGTTTTCGTAGTCGTCCAGGGACGAAAAATAGTTCAGGGCGTTGGCTTTGGTCAGCTTGATGTCGCCATCGGTGGTGTAGACGTTGCCGGCCTTGTAATACAGGGTTGCTTCTTGCGGTAGATACTGGGCTGCTGCCATGAGAGATGCCGTAATCAGGACGGATAAGGCAGCAATAACTTTCTTCATATATCGACATTTTAATGTTAACACTGCAAACATAGCGAAAAAATCATCATCTTTGCGGTCCGACTTTTGCAAAAAGCAAGGATTGATTATGAGCGAGAAAGACGACATACTTAAAAACATAGGCTCCGCCGAGTACAAGCACGGCTTCGAGACCCTGGTGGAGCAGGAATTCATCCCGAAAGGACTTAACGAGGACATCATCAGGCTGATATCGGAGAAGAAGGGCGAGCCGCAGTGGCTTCTGGACTTCCGTCTGAAAGCCTACCGCAAGTGGCTGACCATGAAAATGCCGACGTGGGCACATCTGGATATCCCGGAGATAGACTTCCAGGACATCATCTATTTCGCGGCCCCAAAAAAAGCGCCTGAGAAAAAAGAGATAGACCCCGAACTTATGGCCACCTTCGACAAGCTGGGCATTCCCCTGCATGAGAGGAGCGTACTGGCCGGAACCGCCGTGGATGCCGTATTCGACTCCGTATCGGTGAAGACCACCTTCCGCGAGTCGCTGGCCGAGAAGGGCATCATCTTCTGCTCCTTCTCCGAGGCCGTCCGGGACTATCCCGACCTGGTCCGCAAATACCTGGCATCAGTGGTACCCTACGGCGACAACTACTACGCAGCCCTCAACTCCGCAGTATTCTCCGACGGATCCTTCTGCTACATCCCCAAGGGAGTGCACTGCCCGATGGAGCTGTCCAGCTATTTCCGCATCAACGCCAGGGGCACCGGCCAGTTCGAGAGGACCCTCATCGTAGCCGACGAGGGCTCCTACGTAAGCTACCTCGAAGGCTGCACAGCCCCCATGAGAGACGAGAACCAGCTGCATGCAGCAGTAGTGGAGATAGTAGTGCTGGACAATGCCGAGGTCAAATACTCCACCGTCCAGAACTGGTATCCCGGCGATGCGCAGGGACGGGGCGGCATATTCAACTTCGTCACCAAGAGGGGAATCTGCAAGGGAGTGAACAGCAAGCTCTTCTGGACCCAGGTAGAGACCGGTTCGGCCATTACCTGGAAATACCCCAGCACCATACTGAAAGGCGACAATTCCGTCTCGGAATTCTATTCCGTGGCCGTGACAAACAATTACCAGCAGGCCGACACCGGCACCAAGATGATCCACATCGGGCGGAACACCCACAGCCGCATCATCAGCAAGGGCATCTCCGCCGGCCACAGCCAGAACAGCTACCGGGGTCTGGTCAAGATCCTGCCGGGGGCCGAGAACGCCCGCAACTACTCCCAGTGCGACTCCCTCCTGCTCGGGGACAAATGCGGGGCCCACACATTTCCCGTAGTGGAGAACCAGAATCCCACCGCCATAACGGAGCACGAGGCCACCACCTCCAAGATCAGCGAGGACCAGCTCTTCTACTGCCGTCAGAGAGGCATTCCCGAAGAGGGTGCAGTCGGCCTGATCATCGGCGGCTACACCAAGGAGGTCATCAACAAGCTCCCGATGGAGTTCGCGGTCGAGGCTCAGAAGCTGCTCGAGGTCTCGCTCGAGGGCAGTGTCGGGTAGGGCATCTCGTCTTCGACTCCACCACCTAATCTACCGCAACGGCACCGTTTCCCGCGGTTCCGTTTCCAGCCGCCTCGTCCCACCTTCCGAAGGTGGGCTGTTTTTCCGCATTTCTGCCTCACCTTCAGAAGGTGCGCAATCGCCCGAAGCCCTCTGTAGCGTCTGTACACGCGATTTCGCTCCCAACTGCCTTCTTCCACCTTCCGAAGGTGAGCTATTTTCCCGCATTTCCGCCTCACCTTAAGAAGGTGCGCTCTCTAAGCGGCATTGTTGTAAACATCCTTTTTCTGCCAATTTGTCACTTAATCTATTGATTTTCAGAGATTTCGCAACAATTTGGCGGAAAAATGCGACATTCCGTCAAGCCTCCGCGTGCCAAAGCCCCCTGGTCCACAATTTGCGATATCATCTATCGAACGCCCGAAAGGGAGGGCGGAACGGAGACCCCGCAAGGGACTTCGGAAGACTCCCCGAAAGGGCCGGAGGAACGGGGCGCCGGGAACCGGAGACGGACCCGGAACCTGATCCGAAGGCCGGAGCGTTCAAAAAACATTATTCAGAACAATTAAAATGGAGGATAACATTATGGTACCTAGCAGAAGAACACAGCAGAACTGGCTGCCCGCATTTTTCAATGACTTTTTCGATGATGACTTCAGGCACTTCGGCAGCATGATGAGGACTTCGTCCCCTGCCATCAACGTGAAGGAAAATGACAAGGAGTACAAGGTGGAGATAGCCGCTCCAGGCATGTCCAAGGACGATTTCAAGATACGTGTCAATGAGGACAACGAACTGATTGTCACCCTTGAGCACAAGGATGAGAAGAAAGAGGAGAAGAAGGACGAGAAATA
>HF990372.1 GCA_000432775.1 Alistipes sp. CAG:831 | reverse complement strand
GGAAAACGCGACTCCTTCGGAAGGAGTGTTCTATGCAAAACCCTTTAACGGTATGCAAGTTACCACTTCGGCCGAGCACCTCATCATCGCCTTTTATTCGCTTGCCTGATTCAGCCGGCCTGTCTCAACTGACCTGCCCGACTCAAATTGCTTGCTTGGCTTGCCAGGCTCCCCAGACACCCTATGAGTCTGTTTCTGCGACTTACTATACAAGTGATTGAAAACAAGTAGATTCACTTGACACACAGTATAACAGACTGCCGGTGCAAAGTCCCTGTCTGTTTTACTATAATTCATGCATATGACTATCCTACAAGCACTTGGCACCTAAACACCGAAACAGACTGGCCTGGGAAAAAGAACCCGACAGACTCACTCCTGGACTCACACCTGCCTTACAATGCTTCCTGACATAGATCTTGGACAAAATCTGCCCAACTCTGCCCAACCCCTTTTCTCAGTCTGTTTTCTATATTTTAGCACAACTTATTTGTTTACAGAATAATACACCCATTCATCGATTACAGACTCCTGACAGAAACAGGGGTCAGTAGAAATCCAGCGGGATAAATTTCTACTGTTACCTG
>HF990371.1 GCA_000432775.1 Alistipes sp. CAG:831 | reverse complement strand
GGAGGAACGGCTGAGCAGTACTGATACCACTATGGCGCAGACAGCCAGACCAATGAAGAAGTATTCGGCGACCACCGGCGAAGAGGCACGGTCTATGATATGCCCTACCACTATCGGCACGGTGAAGAGTCCGATGTTCTGCACCCAGTAGACGAGGGAGAATGCCGTACCCAGCCTGCTCTCGGCGATTATCTTCGGAAGTGAGGGCCACATGGCGGCCGGTACGAGGGAATAGCCCAGCCCGAGCACTCCTATGGCAATGAATCCGAAGGCCTGAACTCCCGGCGCAAAGGCCACGGTCAGGTGCGCGAAAAGTATCAGAGCCGAACCCAGAATCATGATTTTCGTTCCGCGCCCCACCCGGTCTACTACCGCACCGAACAGGGGGGCGAACACCAGCGTGAAGAAAGGAATCATGGCCACCATTACGGAAGCCACATCGCTGTCAATACCGAAACGGGGCATGAGAATGGCGGTGGCGAACTTCCGGAAGGACACCACGCAGCAGTAGAAGAATACGCAGAGCAGGGAAATCAGGATGAAATGCCGGTTGGTGATGACCTTCAGCACATCCCGGAAACGAAAGCGGTCCTCGGCCGGAGTCGTGTCATCACCGGACTCTGGTAAGTTGCAGGAGGTATCAGCCTTATCTGGAACAGAAACGCCGCAAGGGACTGAAACACCATCGTTAGCAGAAACGCCACCAGAGACAGACACACCATCGGGAACAGAACCGTCACCAGCCCGCTTCCCGGCCACATCGCAAGAACGCTTCCCGTCCATCGCAACAGATGCCGTCACCGTCGCAGCCCGGCGGTCCGCCCTGTAGTCCATTGCCACGAACAGCCCCCAAAGCACCAGTGCACCGAGCAGCAGCACCATACCGACCACTGCCGGCTTGGAAGTCTCGGAATACGGTATGTATCCATCCAGTTCCACGATACGGGGCACAACTATCAGCGCCACGGCCGTTCCCAGACGGGCCAGAGCGAGCTGCAGTCCCATGGCGAAGGCTATCTCACGGCCCTTGAACCATTTGGCAATTGCCCTGTTGACTGTCACCCCAGCTATCTCGCTGCCCAGTCCGAACATGGCGCACCCGGCGTATGCCAGCGACAGCGACGGCTTGGCGAACACGCCGGAAAGCCAGTCATACAGCCTGCTGCCGGCAAACCCCTCTGAGATTGCGTAGGTTATCAGCGCGGCTCCCCCGACCATCAGCCCCACAAAGATTGAGCCGGTCAGCCTCACTCCCCAGCGGTCCAGCAGCATCCCGCAGACTATCAGCCCGCCGAAGATGCACAGCAGGGAATAGGCGCTGCGGTAGAAACCGTAATCGGCCATGGACCAGCCGAGGGCCACCATCGACGGGTCCTCGAACTCCTGGTTGATCGTCGAGAAGATGTCGTCGAAGAAATACGACGCGAACATCGGCAGGGCGAGACACAAGAGGGCCACCCACCGGATGGCCCCCGTCTCTTTCAAAGTCCTGAAAAGTCTGGTCATGCTGTCCTTAACATAAATGCCAGCCCGCTATTCCTCTTTCTTCACCACATTGGGCAGCTCCAGACCATATCCCTTGCGGCGGTCCTCAGCCTTGAGCAGGAAGCTGAATATGAAGGCCAGGATACCGAACGAGGAGAAGATGATCATAGGCGCGAGGTACCCTCCGGTCGACTGAAGCACCTTGCCGATAAGCAGGGGCACCAGACAGAGTCCGATATTCTGCACCCAGAAGATGAGGCAGTAGGCACTTCCGAGTATCTTTTCGTCAATAATCTTGGGCACCGAGGGCCACAGGGCGGCAGGTACGAGGGAGAAGCTTACTCCCAGTATGGCGATCAAAGTAACAGCCAGCCACTTGTGAGGATAGACCGGCAGGATGAAGGCAAATGACAGATGACACACTATCATGATGATTGCACCCAGCATCAGCATCGTCGCGCCCTTGCCCTTACGGTCCAGGAAGATACCGAGCAGAGGGGTAAGGCACATCGCCAGAATCGGGAAGAAGCTGAAAAGCTGGGAAGCGGTGGCGTTGTCCACCCCGAGGGTCACCTCCAGGTAGTTGGGAGCATATCTCTGGAAGGGGAAGATTGCTGAGTAGTAGAGCACGCAGAGCAGGGCCACCAGCCAGAACATCTTGCTGGAGAATATCTTGCCGAGGTCCCTGATATGGAACTCGTCCTCCGGGGACTTCTCTTCGGTAGCCATTCCGGCTGCAACCAGCTGCTTGTCGAACTTGGAGTCCATCACCGAGAATACGATGTAGTTGATAAGGCCGATGAGCAGCAGTACGGTGCAGAAGCCCACGGGAGCCACCACCGACTGGTCGAAGCTGTTGGAGATAATGGGAGCCAGCCACATTACGGCGAACACACCGAGGCGGGCGATGGCCATCTCAAGTCCCATGGCCAGAGCCATCTCCTTGCCTTTGAACCATTTCGCAATGGATTTTGAAACTGTGGTACCGGCCATCTCGCAGCCGCAGCCGAATATCATGAAACCGAGGGAGGCCATCTTGGCGCTGCCGGGCATCGCTGTCCACCAGCTGTCCAGCCATGCATTGAAGCCTGTTCCCTGGAACCACTCGCTCACACCCACGAACTTGATCGCGGCGCCGAGCACCATCAGGGAGGCGGAGAGAGTTCCGGTAAAACGGATTCCCATCTTGTCCAGGATGATTCCTGCCAGAATCAGGAAACCGCACACGTTCAGGATATATTCGGATGCAGCGTATGTTCCGAACGCACCGCTGTCCCATCCCCTGGCCGACTCTATCAGCGACTTGAGGGGCGACATCACGTCCACGAACATATACGCGAAAAACATCATCAGCGCAATCAGAATCAACGCTGTCCAACGGGCTACAACACTGTCGTTGAGCATTTTTGCCATTTTTTCTTGCATTTGGTCTAGAGTATTAGGATTAATTCGGGTCAAAAGTACAAAAAATAATGCTATCTTAGCAGTCCGAAATCAAAACAATCCAAACAACTATGTCATTGAATAAAGTCCTACTGATAGGAAATGCGGGAAGGGATCCCGAGATAAGACATCTGGAGAGCGGAGTGATGAACGCTACATTCTCCCTGGCCACTACGGAGAAGTTCAGGGACCGCAACTCCGGAGAGACGAGAGAACAGACCGAATGGCACAATATCGTGTGCTGGAGAAATCTGGCAGAGATAGCTGAGAAATACGTAAAGAAAGGCACCCAGCTCTTCATCGAGGGCCGCATACGCACCCGCTCCTACAACGACAAGGACGGCAACACCAAATATGTAACCGAGATCCTGGCCGACAACATGCAGCTTCTGGGCCGCAAGGCGGACAACCCGGGAGCACAAGGCGGAGGATACCAGCAGGGAGGCGGCTACCAGCAGCCCTACCAGCCCCAGCAGAACTACCAGCAGCGCGGATGGCAGCAGCAGCAGCAGCAGCCCCAGCAGCAACAGCAGCAGCCCCAGCAAAACTTCCAGCAGGGCGGATGGCAGCAGGCCGGACCGTCTCAGACGGCCCAAAGTCCTGCCGCTGAGTCTTATGACGGCGGAGCCGACGGGGAAGACGATCTTCCGTTCTAAAATATTGTCCTAAACATCAGAAAATATCATGAACACAGATACAGCAAAAGTAGACGTCGTACTCGGCCTCCAGTGGGGAGACGAGGGCAAGGGCAAGATAGTGGATGTCCTTGCACAGAAATACAATATCATCGCCCGCTTCCAGGGCGGCCCGAATGCCGGACACTCGATCCAGCACGGAGGGAAGAGTTTCGTACTGCACTCCGTACCCTCGGGCATTTTCCGGGAAGGCACCGACAACCTCATCGGAGGCGGCGTAGTCCTCGACCCGATCATATTCCGGCAGGAGTGCGAGGATCTGGAGAAGCTGGGCGTACCCGTAAGGGAGCGCATCCGCATATCGAAGAAGGCCCACCTCATCACCCCCACCCACCGCATCATAGACGCGGCCTCCGAGGCTTCCAAGGGCAAATCCAAGATAGGCTCTACCCTCAAGGGAATCGGTCCCACATACATGGACAAGACCGGCAGGAACGGACTCCGTGTAGGAGATATCCTCGCCCCTGACTTTCAGGACCGCTTCGAGGCCCTGAAAAAGAAGCATATCGCCTTCCTCAAACAGTTTGACTACACCTACGACCCCGACACCAACGTAAAGGAATGGATGGAGGCTGCCGAATACCTCCGTTCCTTCGACCTGGTAGACGGAGAATACTATATCAACGGATGTCTCAGCCACGGAGACAGTGTTCTCGCCGAAGGAGCCCAGGGCTCTATGCTCGACGTGGACTTCGGCTCCTATCCCTTCGTGACATCCTCGACCACCATCTGCTCCGGCGCATGTCTCGGTCTTGGAGTGGCCCCCTCCGCCATCGGAAATGTCTACGGCATCTTCAAGGCCTACTGCACCCGCGTGGGCAGCGGTCCCTTCCCCACAGAGCTGTTCGACGAGACAGGCGAGGAACTGCGCCGCCAGGGTCACGAGTTCGGTGCCACCACCGGCCGTCCCCGCCGCACCGGCTGGCGGCCGCCCCCGCCGCACCGGCTGGCTGGACATGGTAGCCCTCAAGTACGCCGTGATGCTCAACGGAGTCACAGAACTGATCATGATGAAGGCCGACGTGATGGACACATTCGACACCATCAGGATAGCCACAGGATACATCGTGGACGGCAAGCCCCAGGACACCGTACCCTACGACACCTATGCAGAAGTAACTCCCGTGTATCAGGAGTTCAAAGGATGGAAACAGCCTCTCTCCGGCATCCGCGACGAGAAGGACCTTCCCGTTGAGTTCAAGGAATATATCGCATTTATCGAGCAGCAGACAGGAGTGCCTGTAACCGTTATCTCCCTCGGCCCGGACAGGGACGAGACCATTTTCAGGAAATAGGCCATGTCCCTGCTGGAGAAAGTCAACAGCCCCGAAGATATCCGGGGCTTTTCTGTCAAGCAGCTGGAGACCCTCTGCAGCGAGATACGGCAGTACATGATCGAATGTTGCGCCACGAACCCGGGTCACCTGGGCTCGAGCCTTGGCGCGGTCGAGCTGGCCGTTGCCCTGCACTACACCTACAACACCCCTACCGACAAGATAGTCTGGGACGTGGGACATCAGGCCTACGCCCACAAGATCATTACAGGCCGCCGGGAGCAGTTCCGGACCAACCGGACCTACGGCGGTATCAGCGGCTTCCCTAAAATGTCCGAGAGCATCTTCGACGCCTTCGGAGTCGGCCACTCATCCACCTCGGTAAGCGCCGCCCTGGGCATGGCCATAGCCGCCAAACTTTCCGGCAGCGACGAGAAGATAGTCGCCGTCATAGGCGACGGAGCCATGACAGGAGGCATGGCCTTCGAGGGACTCAACAACGCCGGTGTGATGAAGACCGACATTCTGGTTATTCTCAACGACAACCACATCTCCATAGACCACGGCCGCGGAGGCATGCACGACTACCTGCTCAAGATTTCCACCTCCGAGACCTACAACCGCATCAAGAACCACGTATGGGAAGCGATAGGCTCCACCCGACTGCGCCGCTCAGTCCAGAAGTTCATGTTCAGCACGAAGATGGCCCTGTTCCGAAGCGGTTCCCTCTTCGAATCACTGGGATTCAGGTACTTCGGAGCCATCGACGGCCATGACATAGGCCAGCTCACCACCACCCTGGCCTCCCTGCGCAACATCAAGGGTCCCAAGCTCCTGCACGTCATCACCAAGAAAGGCAAGGGCTACCGTCCCGCCGAGGAAGACCAGATCGTATGGCATGCCCCGGGGACGTTCGATCCTGTCACCGGCAAGCGCAATACCCCCGCAGCCACCGGAGCGGCACGCTACCAGGATGTATTCGGAGAGACTCTGCTGGAACTGGCCAGGGCCAATGAGAAAATCGTGGCCATCACACCCGCCATGGCCTCAGGCTGCGGTATGAACATCATGATGAGGGAGATACCGGAGCGGACCTTCGACGTAGGCATCGCCGAGCAGCATGCCGTCACATTCTCCGCCGGTCTGGCCGCTGCAGGCTACCTACCGTTCTGCAACATCTACTCCTCCTTCATGCAGAGGGCCTATGACAACGTAATCCACGACGTCGCCCTCCAGAAGCTCAAGGTGATTCTATGCCTCGACCGGGCAGGACTGGTCGGAGAGGACGGAGCGACGCATCAGGGAGTATTTGACCTGGCAGCCTTCCGCCCTGTCCCGAACCTGGTCATCGCCTCCCCCCTCAATGAGCTGGAGCTGCGCAACCTCATGTACACCGCCGCACTTCCGTCATTCCACGGTCCTATTATTATAAGGTATCCCCGCGGAACGGGAGAGGGAGTCCCCTGGAGAGGCGCGGAGTTCGGGACGATTCCCATCGGACGCGGACAGCTCCTCCACTCCGGAAAGGACGTGGCCGTGCTCTCCATAGGACCGATAGGCAACAGGGCCGCTGAGGCCGTCCGCAGAGCCGCAGAGCTGGGCAAAGAGGCGCTCCACTACGATATGCGCTTCCTTAAACCTCTGGACGAGAGCATCATGGAAGAGGTCTGCTCCAAAGCCGTCACCGTCATCACCGTCGAGGACGGAATGACAGCCGGAGGCCTGCACGATGCGGTGGCCTCCTGGATTGCCGAACGGCACCCGGGAATAAAAGTCATTGGCCTCGGAGTTCCGGACAAATTCGTAGAACAGGGGACTGTCAAGGAGTTAAGGGCAGAATGTGGATACGACACAGAGACTGTTTTCAAAACAATCTGCAATTATTTTTAAAATTCTTTTGGATATTTTAATAAATGATATATCTTTGCAGTCCCAAAAATAAGCGCTGCCGATATAGCTCAGTTGGCCAGAGCAGCTGATTTGTAATCAGCGGGTCGTGGGTTCGAATCCCTCTATCGGCTCAAGTTCATTGAATATAGTAACTCAACATACTATCGGGGAGATACCAAAGTGGCCAACTGGGGCAGACTGTAAATCTGCTGGCGCACGCCTTCGGAGGTTCGAATCCTTCTCTCCCCACACATAGCGAAGAGGCATTGATTAGCGCGAGCGTCAAGCAGTGACGCAGAAAATGCCCCACAACACGAAGCAGGTTTTTCGTTTTGAAGGGGCAGATTCAAGGAACGCGACGAGAGAGCACCGGAGTTTACTCCTGTAAATGAGGATGCGAGCGAGAAGCAGTGACGCAGAAGATGCCCCTTCAAAACGAAAAAGGCGGAAGTAGCTCAGTTGGTAGAGCATCAGCCTTCCAAGCTGA
Source organism: Alistipes sp. CAG:831 (assembly GCA_000432775.1). GTDB lineage: Bacteria > Bacteroidota > Bacteroidia > Bacteroidales > UBA932 > Coprenecus. The sequence goes on along the minus strand of HF990371.1, from coordinate 13,136 downwards.
GGGTCGCGGGTTCGAACCTCGTCTTCCGCTCCATTAAAAGCCAGTGTAGCTCAGGGGTAGAGCGCTTCCTTGGTAAGGAAGAGGTCATGAGTTCAAATCTCATCACCGGCTCAATTTTAATTACACAAAATCAGACATTATGGCAAAAGAAACTTTCAAAAGGGACAAGCCGCACGTAAACATAGGTACTATCGGCCATGTTGACCACGGTAAAACTACTCTGACCGCAGCCATCACCAAGGTTCTGGCTGAGAAGGGACTCTCCGAGGTCCGCTCATTCGACTCCATCGACAACGCTCCCGAGGAGAAGGAGCGTGGTATCACCATCAATACCGCCCATATCGAGTATCAGACTGAGACCCGTCACTACGCACACGTAGACTGCCCGGGCCACGCTGACTATGTGAAGAACATGGTTACTGGTGCCGCTCAGATGGATGGTGCTATCCTCGTAGTAGCCGCTACCGACGGTCCTATGCCCCAGACCCGTGAGCACATCCTGCTCGCCCGTCAGGTGAACGTGCCCAGAATCGTTGTGTTCCTGAACAAAGTTGATATCGTTGACGATCCCGAGATGATCGAGCTCGTTGAGATGGAGGTTCGTGAGCTGCTCAGCTTCTACGGCTTCGACGGCGACAACGCTCCCGTTATCGCAGGTTCTGCCCTCGGCGCCCTCAACGGCGAGCCCAAGTGGGTTGAGAAGGTAATGGAACTGATGAACGCAGTTGACGAGTACATTCCCCTGCCTGTTCGTGACAACGAGAAGCCTTTCCTGATGCCTATCGAGGATATCTTCTCCATCACAGGTCGTGGTACCGTTGCTACCGGCCGTATCGAGACCGGTATCGTTAAGGTCGGCGACGAGGTTCAGATTATCGGCCTCGGCGAGGAGCCCAAGAAGTCAGTTGTTACCGGTGTCGAGATGTTCCGCAAGATTCTCGACGAGGGTGAGGCTGGAGACAACGTAGGTCTGCTCCTCCGCGGTATCGACAAGAAGGAGATCAAGAGAGGTCAGGTTATCGCTCATCCCGGTACCATCACTCCTCATAAGAAATTCAAAGCCGCTATCTACGTGCTGAAGAAAGATGAGGGTGGCCGTCACACTCCTTTCCACAACCACTATCGTCCTCAGTTCTTCATCCGTACCCTCGACATCACCGGAGAGATCATGCTCCCTGAGGGAACTGAGATGGTAATGCCCGGCGACAACGTAGAGATTACCGTAGAGCTCATCTACCCTGTAGCTATCAACGCAGGTCTCCGCTTCGCCATCCGTGAGGGCGGCCGTACCGTCGGCTCAGGTCAGGTAACTGAGATCCTCGAATAACCGTTCTCCAACGGGAAACAATACAAGGGGGCCTTCTACTCGGCCCCCTTTTTAAAGGGACATAGTTCAAGGGTAGAATAGCGGTCTCCAAAACCGTTGATGGGCGTTCGAATCGCTCTGTCCCTGCAAGATACCGAGTTGTTACGGGCTCGGCATTTTAACAACCGGCTCAAGGCAAGCTTCCGGCCCAAAAGCCGACAAACACTTAAAAATGAGCAGAATATCAGTTTACGTAAAAGAGTCGTACAAAGAACTGACCCAAAAGGTCAGCTGGCCGTCATGGAACCAGCTTCAGAGTTCGGCGATCGTCGTGATGGTGGCTTCTGTCATCCTCGCGGCTATAATATTTCTGATGGATTTCGTGTTCAGACATCTGGTGACCACGATCTATAACTTATTATACTAAGACGATGGCTGAGCTTGAGAAGAAATGGTACGTCATCCGATGCGCCGGTGGTAAGGAGAAAAAGGCCAAGGAGTACATTGAGAGCGAGATTAGAGCACTCGGTCTCAACGACTACGTTTCCCAGATTCTCATTCCCACCGAGAAGATCTTTCAGGTGCGCAACGGTAAGAAGGTGAGCAAGGAAAGCATTTTCTTTCCCGGCTACGTTCTCATCGAGGCCCATCTGACAGGTGAGCTGCAGCACATCATCCGCAACGTACCCCACGTATCCGGCTTCCTCACGGAGAGACAGGGCAAGGACAAGGAGCCTATCCCTCTCAGACCCTCAGAGATCAACAGGATACTGGGCATCGTGGACGAGCAGCTCGAGCAGGATGAGGAGAACATCACCCCGTTTATCGTCGGAGAGGCTGTGAAGATCACCGATGGTCCTTTCAACGGCTTCGACGGTACTATCGAGGAGATTCTTCAGGATAAGAAGAAACTCAAGGTGATGGTCAAGATTTTCGGACGCAAGACTCTTCTGGAACTGAATTTTGTTCAAGTAGTTAAAGAATAAATCAAGTATTAATTATGGCTAAAGAGATTGCCGCATTTATTAAATTGCAGATAAAAGGCGGTGCCGCGAATCCCTCACCTCCAGTAGGACCGGCTCTCGGTTCGAAGGGCGTGAACATCATGGATTTCTGCAAACAATTCAATGCCCGTACTCAGGACAAGGCCGGAAAGGTACTCCCTGTAATCATCACCGTTTACAGTGATAAATCCTTTACATTTGTCGTTAAGCAGCCCCCTGTAGCAGTCCAGATCAAAGAGGCCGCCAAGATTGCCAAAGGCTCCGCAGAGCCCAACCGCAGCAAGGCAGGTTCACTCACCTGGGATCAGGTAAAGGCCATCGCTCAGGACAAAATGCCCGACATGAACGCTTTCACCCTCAAGTCTGCCATGAAGATGGTGGCCGGAACGGCAAGAAGCATGGGCGTCACAGTTACTGGTACATTCCCTGAAGACGTAAAATAATCGCACGCTATGAGTAAATTGACTAAAAACCAGAAAATAGCCGAAGCGAAAGTGGACTTCGGGAAACAGTACAGGCTTCTGGAAGCATGCAAACTTGTGAAGGAAAGCAACTACGCCAAGTTCGACGCCTCCGTTGACCTCGCTGTACGCCTCGGTGTCGACCCCCGTAAGGCAAACCAGATGGTACGTGGCGTTGTGACCCTTCCTCACGGAACCGGTAAAGTTACCCGCGTACTCGTATTATGTACCCCCGATAAGGAGAACGAGGCCCGCGAGGCCGGCGCCGACTACGTAGGTCTGGACGAGTTCGTAGAGAAGATCAAGGGCGGCTGGACCGATGTTGACGTGATTATCTGTACCCCTTCCGTCATGGGTAAGGTAGGTGCCCTGGGCCGTATCCTCGGTCCCCGCGGCCTGATGCCTAACCCCAAGACCGGTACAGTGACCATGGAGATCGGCAAGGCTGTCAAGGAAGTGAAGGCCGGTAAGATTGACTTCAAGGTTGACAAGACCGGTATCGTCCATGCAGCCATCGGCAAGGTGTCTTTCGACGCCGAGCAGCTGGCAGCCAACGCAGTCGAGCTCCTCAACACCATTATCAAACTGAAACCTCAGTCCCTGAAAGGAACATACGTGAAGAGCATCTTCATCTCTTCCACTATGAGCCCCGGTATATGCATAGATTCGAAAACCATCAGCGCAGCTGAATAATCAACCAAGTGTATCATGAGAAAAGAGGAAAAAGCACAGATTATAGATCAGGTTGCGGCTCAGCTTGCTGAGACTCCCAACTTCTATGTTACCGACATCTCGGGACTCAATGCGGAAAATACTTCTGCCCTCCGCAGGGCATGCTTCGAGAAGGAAGTGAAGCTGATGGTTGTGAAGAACACCCTCTTCATCAAAGCTCTCGAGAAGATGGAAGGCGAGGCCGTAGAGGCCATGAAGCCTGTCATGGAAGGCTCTTCCGCCATCATGTTCACCACTACCCCCAACACCCCTGCCAAGCTCATTAAGGAATACGGTGAGAAAATGGGCAAGCCGGTGCTGAAAGGAGCGTATGTTCAGGATTGCGCCTACGTCGGTGCTGAGAACCTTGAGGTTCTCGTCAACATCAAGTCCCGTGAAGAACTCATCGGCGACATCATCGGTCTGCTGCAGTCTCCTGCACGCAATGTCATCTCCGCTCTGCAGGCTTCTGCCGGCGGCAAGATCGCAGGACTGGTCAAGACCTTATCGGAAAAAGAGTAAAAATAAAACAAACAATTTAATAATTAGAAATCATGGCAGATATCAAGAAATTTGCGGAAGAGTTAGTAAACCTCACAGTTAAAGAAGTTCAAGAACTCGCACAGGTACTGAAGGACGAGTACGGAATCGAGCCTGCAGCAGCCGCTGCAGTAGCAGTAGCCGCTCCCGCAGCAGGCGGTGCAGCCGCTGAGGCTGAGCAGACCCAGTTCGACGTAATCCTCACCTCAGCCGGCCAGGCCAAGCTCCAGATCGTGAAGGTCGTTAAGGAGATTACCGGTCTCGGACTGAAAGAGGCCAAGGAGCTCGTTGACAAGGTTCCCGCTCCTGTAAAGGAGAAAGTATCCAAGGCTGAAGCTGAACAGGTAAAAGCACAACTCGAAGAAGCAGGCGGAGAAGTTGAAGTTAAATAAACATACTCCATCCCGCTGACGGGAAAATTCAGGTTTAGGGTCCGCCAGGACTCTAAACCTTTTTGTCGTTTTTCAAGTTTATCTTCAACAAAACCGGACACAATGGCGCAAAACCTTAACAATCAACGTATTTCATTTGCATCTTCTAAGACTCTTCTCGAATACCCCGATTTCTTGGAGGTACAGCTGAAGTCTTTCAAGGACTTCTTCCAGCTGGATACCACACCTGAAAACCGCCGTAATGAAGGACTGTTCAAAGTATTCCAGGAGATTTTCCCCATCACCGACACCAGAAACAACTTCGTCCTCGAATTCGTAGACTATTTCATCGACCCTCCCCGCTACAGTGTCGACGAATGTCTGGACATGGGTCTGACCTACAGCGTGCCCCTCAAGGCCAAGCTGAAGCTCTACTGCACGGACCCCGAGCATGAGGATTTCGACACCTCGATCCAGGACGTTTATCTGGGCACCATTCCGTACATGACCGAAAGGGGAACATTTGTCATCAACGGCTCGGAGCGCATCGTCGTATCGCAGCTCCACCGCTCTCCCGGCGTATTCTTCGGGCAGAGCATCCACGCCAACGGAACAAAACTCTATTCTGCCAGAATCATTCCGTTCAAGGGTTCGTGGATTGAGTTCGCCACCGACATCAACAATGTCATGTACGCCTACATCGACAGGAAGAAAAAGCTCCCTGTCACGACCCTCCTGAGGGCCATCGGATTCGAGGGTGACAAGGACATCCTCGACATCTTCGGACTTGCACGTGAGGTGCAGGCCACCAAGGAAGAACTTACGAAGAATATCGGTTCCAAGCTCGCCGCCCGCGTCCTCAAGACATGGAACGAGGACTTCGTGGACGAGGACACCGGTGAGGTTGTCTACATCGAGAGGAACCAGATCGTCGTTGACCGTGAGACCATTCTCGACGAGAACAACATAGATGACATCGTAGACGCCGGAGTCAGCACCATCCTCCTGCACAGGGATGACGTGGACCTGAGCGACTACACGATTATCTTCAACACACTTCAGAAAGACGTCTGCAACTCTGAGAAAGAGGCCGTCTTCTACACCTACAGGCAATTGCGCAACTCCGAACCACCTGACGAGGCCACAGCCCGCGACGTCATCGACAAGCTCTTCTTCTCCGACAAGCGTTACGACTTGGGAGAAGTGGGCCGCTACCGTCTCAACAGGAAGCTGGGCCTGACCACCCCTTCCGATGTCAGGGTTCTGACCAAACAGGATATCATCGAGATCATCAAGTATCTCATCCAGCTGATCAACAACAAAGCCGCCATTGATGACATCGACCACCTGAGCAACCGCCGCATCAGGACTGTCGGCGAGCAGCTCGCCAACCAGTTCAGCGTCGGTCTCACCCGTATGGCACGCACCATCAGGGAGAGGATGAACGTAAGGGACAACGAGGTATTCGTACCCACAGACCTCATCAACGCCAAGACCCTCTCCTCGGTAATCAACTCCTTCTTCGGAACCAGCCAGCTGTCCCAGTTCATGGACCAGACCAACCCCCTGGCCGAGATGACACACAAGCGCCGTCTGTCAGCCCTCGGTCCCGGAGGTCTGTCGAGGGACCGCGCAGGCTTCGAGGTGCGCGACGTACACTACACACACTACGGCCGTCTCTGCCCCATCGAGACCCCTGAGGGACCGAACATCGGCCTTATCTCCTCGCTCTGCGTGTATGCGAGGATCAATGATCTCGGATTTATCGAGACACCATATAGAAAGGTAGAGAACGGCAAGGTAGACATGTCCCCCGAGGGATGCGTCTACATGAGCGCTGAGGAAGAGGAGGACAAGATGGTCGCACAGGCCAACATCCACCTCGACGACGACGGAGACATCCTCGACGAGCGCATCAGCTGCCGTCATGAGGCCGACTTCCCGGTAGTGACCAAGGATCAGGTACACTACATGGACGTTGCCCCCAACCAGATAGCATCCATCGCAGCATCCCTGATTCCCTTCCTCGAGCACGACGACGCCAACCGCGCCCTCATGGGATCCAACATGATGCGCCAAGCCGTACCCGTAGTGCGTCCCGAGGCTCCTATCGTCGGTACCGGTCTGGAAAGGGCCGTAGCCCGCGACTCCCGCACCCAGGTGGTCGCTGCCAGAGACGGAGAGGTGGTATACGTGGATGCCCGTGAAATACATGTCAAGTACGACAGGACAGAGGCCGAGAAGTTTGTAAGCTTCGCACCCGACGTGACAGTCTACCGTCTGCCCCTGTACCGCAAGACCAACCAGAGCACCTCGATTCACCTCAAGCCCATCGTACGCAAGGGCGACAGGGTGCATCCCGGTCAGGTCCTCACTGAGGGATACGCCACACAGGGCGGCGAGCTCGCCCTCGGACGTAACCTGAAGGTGGCCTTCATGCCCTGGAAAGGATACAACTTCGAGGACGCCATCGTCCTCTCCGAGAGGATTCTCCGCGAGGACATCTTCACCTCTATCCACGTGGACGAGTACATCATGGAAGTCCGTGACACCAAGCGCGGAATGGAGGAGCTGACCTCCGATATCCCGAACGTCAGCGAGGACGCCACCAAGGACCTCGACGAGCACGGAATCATCAGAGTCGGCGCCAACGTGGAGCCCGGCGACATCCTCATCGGTAAGATTACCCCGAAGGGAGAAAGCGACCCCTCACCGGAGGAGAAGCTCCTGAGGGCCATCTTCGGAGACAAGGCCGGCGATGTCAAGGACGCCTCCCTGAAGGCCTCCCCTTCCCTCTCCGGTACAATCATCGGAAAGAGACTGTTCTCCCGCGTTGCCAAGGAACCCGGCAAGAGAGGTAAGAATGCTCCCAAAGAGGAGCTGGTAAAAGCAGAGGAGGATTTCGTCGAGAAGACTACAGCCCTCCGCAAGCTATTCATCGACAAGCTCATGGTTCTGGTGAAGGACCACAAGAGCAACGGTATCTCAGACCTCTACGAGACAGAGCTCATTCCCAAGGGAACAGTGATTACCCGCGCCATGCTCGAGAATATCAAGTACGAGGACGTCAACCCTGCCAAGTGGACCTCCGACAAGACGGCCAACGAACAGATCAAGACCCTCATCAACAACTTCCTGATAGCCTACAAGGAGTACGACGCTACACTCAAGCGTATCAAATACAATCTCACCATCGGAGACGAGCTGCCCTCCGGCATCATGCAGCTGGCCAAGGTATACGTGGCCAAGAAAAGGAAGATCCGCGTCGGCGACAAGATGGCCGGACGCCACGGAAACAAAGGTATCGTGGCCAAGGTCGTACGCGACGAGGACATGCCCTTCCTCGATGACGGTTCCACAGTGGACATCGTCCTCAACCCTCTGGGCGTGCCTTCCCGTATGAACCTGGGACAGATCTACGAGACCGTGCTCGGATGGGCCGGCAAGGAACTGGGCCTGAAGTTCAGCACCCCGATTTTCGACGGTGCGTCCCTGGACCAGATCTGCGAGTACACCGACAAGGCAGGCCTGCCCCGCTACGGCAAGACCTTCCTGCGCGACGGCGGCAGCGGAGAGTACTTCGACCAGCCCGCGACTGTCGGTGTGATCTACATGATCAAGCTCGGCCACATGGTCGACGACAAGATGCATGCCCGCTCCATCGGTCCCTACTCCCTCATCACCCAGCAGCCTCTGGGAGGTAAGGCACAGTTCGGAGGCCAGCGATTCGGAGAGATGGAGGTATGGGCCCTCGAGGCATTCGGAGCCTCCAATGTCCTCCAGGAGATTCTCACCATCAAGTCCGACGATGTCACCGGCCGCTCCCGCGCCTACGAGGCCATCGTCAAGGGCGACCCGATGCCTACACCCGGCATTCCTGAGTCCCTGAACGTGCTGCTGCACGAGCTCCGCGGACTCGGACTGAGCATCAAGTTAGACTAATGTTTGTATTTGACAATTAAGATTTATCCAAGATATGGCTTTTAAGAAAGACAATAAGATCAAAAGCAACTTCAGCCGGATTTCCATCGGACTTGCCTCCCCCGAAGAGATTCTGGAGAGATCCTCAGGAGAGGTCCTCAAGCCTGAGACCGTCAACTACCGTACCTACAAGCCGGAGCGCGACGGACTCTTCTGCGAGAGAATCTTCGGACCCACCAAGGACTACGAGTGCCACTGCGGCAAGTACAAGAGGATCCGCTACCGCGGCATCGTCTGCGACCGCTGCGGCGTGGAGGTGACTGAGAAGAAGGTCCGCAGGGAAAGGATGGGACACATCACCCTTACCGTTCCCGTGGCACACATCTGGTACTTCCGCTCCACACCGAACAAAATCGGCAGCCTGCTCGGCATCGCATCCAAGAAGCTCGAGTCCGTAATTTACTACGAGAGGTACATCGTCATCCAGGCCGGAGCAGCAAAAGATCTGAATATAAGCGACCTCGCCCTCCTTTCCGAGGACGAGTACCTGGACGTGCTCGACCGTCTGCCCAAGGACAACCAGTCCCTGGATGACAGCGATCCCGAGAAGTTCATCGCCGGCATGGGCGCCGAGGCCATCTACACCCTCCTGTCCAAGCTGGACCTCGACGAACTTTCCTACGACCTGCGCCACAAGACCGAGAGCGAGACCTCTCAGCAGCGTAAGGCCGAGGCCCTCAAGCGCCTGAGCGTCATCGAGGCCTTCCGTGAGTCGAAGGACATCAACCGTCCGGAGTGGATGATCATGAAGGTCATCCCTGTCATTCCCCCCGACCTGAGGCCCCTCGTGCCCCTGGACGGAGGACGTTTCGCCACATCCGACCTCAACGACCTCTACCGCCGCGTCATTATCCGCAACAACCGTCTGAAGAAGCTCATTGAGATCAAGGCCCCCGAAGTCATCCTGCGCAACGAGAAGCGCATGCTGCAGGAGGCTGTTGACTCCCTCTTCGACAACTCGCGCAAGTCCAACGCCGTAAAGACCGACGCCAACCGCACCCTCAAGTCCCTCTCGGACTCGCTGAAAGGAAAGCAGGGACGTTTCCGTCAGAACCTCCTCGGTAAACGTGTGGACTACTCCGCCCGTTCGGTAATCGTCGTAGGTCCCGAGCTGCACATGCATGAGTGCGGTCTGCCCAAATTCATGGCTGCCGAGCTGTACAAGCCCTTCATCATCCGCAAGCTCATCGAGAGAGGTATCGTCAAGACAGTCCGCTCGGCCAAGAAGATAGTGGACAAGAAAGAGCCCGTCATCTGGGACATCCTGGAGAACGTGATGAAAGGACATCCCGTCCTCCTCAACCGTGCCCCTACCCTGCACCGCCTTGGTATCCAGGCATTCCAGCCCAAGCTGATAGAGGGCAAGGCCATCCAGCTGCACCCCCTCGCATGTACCGCCTTCAACGCGGACTTCGACGGTGACCAGATGGCCGTACATCTTCCTCTGGGCAACGCTGCCATCCTCGAGGCACAGCTGCTGATGCTCGGCTCGCACAACATCCTCAACCCCGCCAACGGAGCGCCCATCACCGTGCCCTCGCAGGACATGGTGCTCGGTCTCTACTACATCACCAAGCCCAGGGAAGGCTCCCGCGGCCAGGGCATGACATTCTACGGACCCGAGGAAGTCATCATTGCTTATAACGAAGGACGTGTGGACCTCCACGCCAAGATATCCATCCGTCTGCCCAAGGACATGACCGACCTCTCGAAGGGCTACCGCATCTTCGAGAACACCACCGTCGGCCGTGTGATATTCAACCAGGTGGTACCCCCCGAAGTAGGCTACATCAATGAGCTGCTGACCAAGAAGTCCCTCCGTGACATCATCGGAAAAGTGGTGAAAGTCTGCGGTGTGGCCAGGACAGCCCAGTTCCTCGACGACATCAAGTCCATAGGATACACCATGGCATTCAAGGGCGGTCTGTCGTTCAACCTGGCCGACGTGATCATCCCTCAGGAGAAAGCCGAACTCGTAGAGGCCGGCTACAACCAGGTGGAGGAGATTCAGGCCAGCTTCAACAACGGTCTCATCACCAACAACGAGCGCTACAACCAGATAATCGACATCTGGACCACCACCAACTCCCGTCTGACCAACATGGTGACCAAGACCATCGAGGCCGACCAGCAGGGCTTCAACCCTATCTTCATGATGCTCGACTCGGGAGCCCGTGGTTCGAAGGAGCAGATCCGTCAGCTCTGCGGTATGCGAGGACTGATGGCCAAGCCCCAGAAATCCGGATCCACCGGAGCAGAGATCATCGAGAACCCCATTCTCTCCAACTTCAAGGAGGGACTCTCCGTGCTCGAGTACTTCATCTCTACCCATGGTGCCCGTAAAGGTCTGGCCGACACCGCGCTGAAGACAGCCGACGCCGGTTACCTGACCCGTAGGCTCGTGGACGTGTCCCACGACGTCATCATCAACGAGGAGGACTGCAAGACCCTCCGCGGTATCGTCGCCACAGCCATCAAGAACAAGGACGAGATCGTTGAGTCCCTCTACGACCGTATCCTGGGCCGCACATCGGTACACGACATCTACAACCCTCTGACCGGAGAGCTCATCCTCCCCGCCAACGAGGAGATTACCGAAGACATCGCCGCCAAGATATCCGCCCTGCCCATCGAGCAGGTGGAGATCCGTTCCGTGCTCACATGCGAGTCCCGCAAGGGAGTCTGCGCGAAGTGCTACGGCCGCAACCTGGCCACCGGCCGCATGGTCGAGAAGGGCGAGGTAGTCGGAGTTATCGCCGCACAGTCCATCGGAGAGCCCGGTACCCAGCTGACCCTCCGTACATTCCACGTCGGTGGTACAGCATCGAGCATCGCCTCCGAGTCCGAGATCGTAGCCCGCTATGACGGACGCCTGGAGTTCGAGGAGCTCAGGACAGTGACCAAGCATGAGGACGAAGGCGACTTCGAGATCGTGATCGGCCGTACAGCCGAAATGCGCATCGTCGACGTCAATACCGGCATCACCCTCTCCCAGCACAATATCCCTTACGGAGCCAAACTCTTCCAAAAGGACGGAGCAAACATCTCCAAAGGCGACCGCATCTGCGAGTGGGACGCATACAACGCCGTCACCATCACGGAGCTGCCCGGTACTGTGGCGTTTGACAGCCTCGTCGAGGGCGTAACCTTCAGGGAAGAAGCAACTGATGAATTCTCCCTCCACCGCGAGAAGGTAATCATCGAGTCCAGGGACAAATCCAAGAACCCCACCATACGCATCATGCAGAACGGCATGGAGGTCAAGCAGTACAACCTCCCTGTGGGCGCACACCTGATAGTCGAGGACGGTCAGGAAGTCCAGGCCGGAGATGTTATCGTCAAGATTCCGCGCGCCATCGGAAAATCAGGCGATATCACCGGAGGTCTGCCCCGCGTCACCGAGCTCTTCGAGGCCCGCAACCCGTCCAACCCCGCTATCGTGGCTGAAATCAACGGTGAGGTTCAGATGGGCAAGATCAAGCGAGGCAACCGCGAGATTATCATCCGTTCCAAGAGCGGAGACGAGAAACGCTACCTCGTACCCCTGTCGAAGCAGATTCTCGTACAGGAGAACGACTACATCCGCGCCGGTATGCCCCTCTCCGACGGTGCTGTCTCCCCTGCCGACATCCTGGCCATCCAGGGTCCCATCAAGGTGCAGGAGTACATCGTCAACGAGATTCAGGAGGTATACCGTATGCAGGGCGTGAAGATCAACGACAAGCACTTCGAGATCATCGTACGCCAGATGATGCGCAAGGTGCAGATCGTAGATCCCGGAGACACCCGCTTCCTGCCTGAGCAGCTCGTGGACAAGTGGGAGTTCAACGAGGAGAACGACTCGATGTTCGGCAAGAAGGTAGTCCAGGACGCCGGCGACTCCACCGAGCTCAGGCCCGGTCAGATCGTCACCGCCCGCAGACTCAGAGACGAGAACTCCCTGCTGAAGAGACAGGATCTCAAGCTCGTCCAGGCCCGTGACGCCATCCCCGCCACATCCAGCCAGATACTCCAGGGTATCACTCGTGCCGCCCTGCGTACCAACAGCTTCATGTCAGCCGCCTCCTTCCAGGAGACTACCAAAGTGCTCAGCGAAGCTGCCATCCGCGGCAAGGTCGACACCCTCGAGGGCCTCAAGGAGAACGTCATCTGCGGCCACCTCATCCCCGCCGGCACAGGCCAGCGCGAGTTTGACCGCATCATCGTCGCCTCCATGGACGACTACAACAAGATGGCTGCAGCAGCACCCCGCCGCAAGGAAGAGTAGCCCGACCGACAGCCTACGCATCTGAGAAACCGGTGATCCGCACTTTAAACGGACACCGGTTTTTTCATTACCCCAGTACCATTACCTTCACCGATGCCAACTCCAGGACTGTCCACCGCATCATTTAGGGTCAGTAGAAACACAGCAGGGACACGCATGTAGGTTTGCAATCCGGGGAAAACTTTTTGTCGACGACCCTCTGAGATTTGCTGTGCGCAGTTTGATTCCAAGGCAGCCCAGAAGGTGCCGACGAAAATGGCATTTCATCGTCACCTTCCGGCACCCGCAGCCGTGGGCCCCCGTCCGCAGGTCCTTCTGACGCCCTTACCTCCGTGCCCCCTTCCAGAAGGTGCCGACAAAAGCGGCATTTCATCGTCACCTTCCGATTACACGTGATGGATGCAGTGCTGAATGACATGGACTGTGAGCCGGTTTATCGTAGTTCCATAAATTCATTGCTTCCGTTTTGTCGACCAAAGTGCAATTCAGGTAACA
>HF990370.1:37077-40618 GCA_000432775.1 Alistipes sp. CAG:831 | reverse complement strand
TAGTCCCTTAAAATTTTACTCTTAACAGACTTTCTTAACCTATACTTTTTACCTCGTTATCTCTCTCAGTCTTTTCAATGAACTACCGTTTTTTCTCAAACGGGCTGCAAATATATGGGCGTTTTTTTAAACCACCAAATTTTTCTGCAAAAATTTTTGAAAAAATTTTGAAAATATTTTTCTTATTTTCGCTAATCAACTTATTATCAGAAGAATTACTTTTTAAAAATTTTTCATAGATTTGTACGAATTTTTGAGACAGTCATGAAAAAAAGAATTACTCTCATCATTCTGCTCTCCACCATGAGCAGCCTCATGTCCTTCGGGCAGACATTCGAACTCGACGCATACGGGATACTCCCGGGCGCCGGAGACCTTTCCGGAAAAATAGCCTCGGCCCTCGACATTATCCGCAAGCAATGCAGGGAAGGCGACTCCGTCACATTGAGGCTCATGCCCGGGCGATACGATTTCCACCCGGACGAAGCCCTGCAGCGCACCTATTATATATCAAATCATGACCAGACCGGTTCCCAGGCCATAGGAATTGCCCTTGAAGGATGGGACATCCTTACCCTGGACGGACGCGGGGCCGAGCTGGTTTTCCATGGCGTCATGATTCCGCTGGCCGTCACGGACTCCAGGGGCTGTACCGTAAAAAACCTGTCCATAGACTTTGAGAACCCGCAGATTGCCCAGGTCCGCATAGTAGAGAACAGAGGCGACGGAGGCATTGTATTCAAGCCGGAAAGCTGGGTCAAATACCGGATTGCCAAGGACTCAGTGCTGGAGACATACGGGGAGGGCTGGGCTCTGAGACCGTCCACCGGCATTGCCTTCGAGCCGGAGACGCGGCACATCCTGTGGAACACAGGTGACATTTTCTACGACACGAAAGGTGTAAGGGAAACAGAAGACGGACTGCTGGCACCCCGCTGGCAGGACAGCCGTCTTGTTCCGGGGACCGTAGTGGCCATGCGCACATGGTACAGGCCCGCTCCCGGCATATTCCTGTACGGCAATACCGGCACCACTCTGAAGGATGTCAGGGTACATTACTCATTCGGCATGGGACTGATCGCCCAGTTCTGCGACGGGATCACTCTCGACGGATTCAGCGTATGCCTCAAGGGGGAAGACGACCCGAGATATTTCACCACACAGGCCGACGCGACCCATTTCTCCCAGTGCAAGGGTGTGATACACTCCTCGGGAGGGCTATATGAGGGGATGATGGACGATGCCGTCAATGTTCACGGAATCTACCTTAAGATAACAGGCAGGACAGGGGAACGCACGGTCACCGCCAGATTCATGCACGACCAGGCCTGGGGATTCAGATGGGGAGAGGCCGGTGACTCGGTCAGGACAATAGACGCAGACGTAATGGAATATACCGGCACTCCGCTGCACATCGAATCCATAAGCCCCGACGAAAGCTGTCACGGACAGAAGGAGCTGACCATCACGTTCAGAGAGCCGCTGGATACCGGCATCTTCCACAAAAACCTGGGACTGGAGAATCTCAGCCGCACCCCTGAGGTAGTGTTCTCCGACAATACGGTCCGGAACAACAGGGCCAGAGGCGCCCTCTTCAGTTCCCCGCGCAGGACTGTAGTGGAGAACAACGTCTTCGACCACACCTCCGGCACAGCAATCCTGCTATGCGGAGACTGCAACGGCTGGTACGAGTCCGGGGCCTGCCGGGACGTGCTCATACGCGGCAACCGCTTCATCAATGCCCTCACCAGCATGTACCAGTTCACTATGGCGGTCATCTCCATCTACCCCGAGATCCCCGACCTGGAAATGCAGACCGGGTACTTCCACGGCGGCACCCCGGGAGCAGTCACCATCACCGGCAACACCTTCGAGACATTCGACATGCCCATACTTTACGCGAAATCCATAGACGGTCTGATTTTCAAAGACAACAACATCATCGTAAACGACAGTTACAGGCCATTCCACAAAAACCGGAACAGATTTCTGCTCGAAAGGACAGACAATGTCGGGATATCTTATTAAATTTGCTATCTTAGAACCCAAACCTTCCTGATACTTATGAATGAAGAAAAGAAAAAAGTAACGCTTCCCGAGAACGCTTTCCGGGAGCTGAAGCCAGGCGAGAAGTACCAGCCTCTTCTCAATCCGGACAAAGTCTATCCAGAGGTCACCGTATGGTCCGTGACAATCGGACTTGTGATGACCATCATCTTCTCCGCCGCAGCCGCCTTCCTCGGCCTGAAGGTAGGACAGGTCTTCGAGGCCGCCATACCTATATCAATAATAGCGGTCGGACTCTCCAGCGCATTCAAGCGCAAGAACGCCTTGGGCGAGAATGTCATCATCCAGTCCATTGGAGCCTGCTCCGGCGTAATCGTGGCAGGAGCCATCTTCACCCTCCCCGCCCTGTACATCCTGCAGGACAGATACCCGGAACTGACTGTGGATTTCTCCAAGATATTCCTCAGTTCCCTCATCGGAGGCGTCCTCGGCATCCTGCTGCTCATTCCTTTCCGCAAATACTTCGTAAAGGAGCAGCACGGCAAATATCCCTTCCCCGAGGCCACTGCCACCACTCAGGTGCTCGTCAGCGGCGAATCCGGAGGCAAAGGGGCCAAGACCCTGCTGATCAGCGGTCTGATCGGAGGACTCTACGACTTCATCGTCTCCACCTTCGGCTGGTGGTCCGAAGTGTTCACCTCCAGGGTACTGCCTTGGGGCGAACAGGTGGCTACCAACGCCAAGCTCCTGTTCAAGGTTAATGTGGGAGCGGCTGTCCTCGGTCTCGGCTACATCATCGGCCTCAAGTATTCCTTCATTATATGCTGCGGCTCCTTCCTGGTATGGTTCATCATCATTCCGCTGATGAATCTCATCTTCGGGGACAGCGTAGTGGACCTGATGGGCTCCGGCCTGACAGCCACCGTCGGCTCCATGTCGCCTGAGGAGATATTCACCAATTACGCCCGCCACATAGGCATCGGAGGCATCGCCACCGCAGGTATCATCGGCATCATCAAGTCCGCCGGCATCATCAAGTCCGCCCTCGGTCTGGCAGGCAAGGAGTTCCGTGGCAAAAAAGACGGTACCGGAGCTCAGGAGGCACGTACCCAGAGAGACCTCTCCATGAAGATTATCATCATCGGTCTGGTCATTACCCTGGCCCTGATGTTCGTATTCTTCTATTTCGGAGTGCTGGACAACCTCTGGCACGCAGTGATAGCCCTGCTTGTAGTAGCCGTCATAGCATTCCTGTTCACCACCGTGGCAGCAAACGCCATTGCCATCGTCGGCACCAACCCTGTCAGCGGCATGACCCTGATGACCCTCATACTGGCCTCCATCATCCTCGTGGCCGCAGGCCTCAAAGGCACTTCCGGCATGGCCGCAGCCCTCATCATCGGAGGCGTGGTCTGCACCGCCCTTTCCATGGCCGGAGGCTTTATCACCGACCTCAAGATCGGTTACTGGATAGGCACCACCCCGCGCAAGCAGGAGGGATGGAAATTCTTAGGGACAATAGTGGCAGCCGCCA
>HF990370.1:11872-37060 GCA_000432775.1 Alistipes sp. CAG:831 | reverse complement strand
CCGCCACTGTAGCAGGAGTGATGATGATCCTCAACGACACCTTCGGATTCACCGGTGAGGGAGCCCTCGTAGCACCTCAGGCCAATGCCATGGCCGCAGTCATCGAGCCCCTGATGCTCGGAGGCAGCGCACCCTGGCTGATGTACGGCATAGGAGCGGCGATAGCCATCATCCTGACCCTGTTCAAGGTCCCTGCCCTGCCATTTGCCCTCGGCATGTTCATTCCCATCGAGCTCAACCTTCCCCTTATGATAGGAGGAGCCGTCGCATGGTACGTAGGCTCCCGCAGCAAGGACAAGGCTGTCAATGAGGCCCGTAAGGAGAAAGGGACCCTCGTGGCATCCGGATTCATCGCCGGCGGAGCCCTCATGGGCGTAGTCTCGGCAATCATGCGTTTTGCGGACGTCAACCTGGTCAACACCGCATGGCAGTCCTCCACACCAGCCGTATGGGTTGCCCTTGGAGTATACATCCTGCTGATAGCCTATATGATATGGGCCTGCAAGAAAACAGACGTCGCTGAGGAAAAATAATGATGCTGAGCGACAGTAATTTCCCCATCGCACTGCTCCTGACCCTGATTGCGGGACTTTCCACCGGACTGGGCGGCGTAATCGTGCTCTTCACCCGTAAGTTCAGCACGAAGACCCTCTCCTTTGCCCTCGGATTCTCGGCCGGAGTGATGCTGTTCATTTCCCTGACGGAGCTGTTTACCGAGGCCTGTTCAAGCCTCGGCTCCGCCTTCGGGGACAAGACCGGAATGCTGTACACCGTGCTTGCATTCTTCTCGGGGATAGCACTCATCGCCCTCATAGACAACGTCATTCCCTCAAACGACAACCCTCACGAATATTCCGCCGCCCCCACCCCGGAGGGATGTCTGCCGGAAGCAGACAGTTCGAGGCTCATGCGCCTGGGACTTTTCTCCGTGATAGCCATTGCCATACACAATTTCCCCGAAGGCATGGCCACCTTCGTAAGCGCGATGGAGAATCCCCAGACCGGCATTTCCATAGCCGCGGCAGTTGCCATTCACAACATCCCTGAAGGCATAATGGTGGCGATACCCATATACTATGCCACGAAGAAGAAGGGCAAGGCCGTCGGAAACGCATTCCTGTCGGGTCTTGCCGAGCCTCTCGGGGGTGTCATCGGCTACCTGCTGCTCTCGAACATATTCGACAAGTCCCTGAACGGAGTCGTACTTGCCGCAGTGGCAGGTATCATGACCTACATTGCATTAGACGAACTTCTCCCGTCCGCCGAGAGGTTCGGGCATCACCACCTGTCCATCATCGGTGTCATAGCCGGCATGGCGGTAATGGCGGCAAGCATTATTTTGATTTAAACACTAAAACCAAATTGATATGGAAAAGATTGTTGACAGATTCCTGAGGTACGTGGCTTTCGACACCACTTCGAATCCGGACTCGCAGAGCCAGCCCAGTACCAACAAGCAGTTCGCCCTCCTGGAGCAGCTCCGCAAGGAACTCGTTGCCATGGGGCTGGAGAATGTCGAGCTGGACAAATACGGTTACCTGATGGCCTCCATTCCCTCAAATATAGAGGAAGATGTGCCCGCCATAGGCTTCGTCGCACATGTGGACACCTCCCCCGATGCCCCCGGCAGCGGCATCAAGCCCCGCTTCGTCGAGAACTACGACGGCAAGCCCATTGTGCTCAATGAACTTAAAGGCATGGAGCTCAACCCGGAGGAATTCCCGGAGCTGAAGGACTACGTGGGACAGACCCTGATCACCACCGACGGCAATACCCTGCTCGGAGCAGATGATAAGGCCGGAGTGGCCGAGATCATGGCTGCAGCCGAGTACATCATGGAGCATCCCGAATTCAGGCACGGCCCTATCAGGATAGGCTTCACTCCCGATGAGGAAATAGGCCGCGGAGTAGACCATTTCGATGTGGCCAGGTTCGGGGCCAAATACGCCTACACCATGGACGGCGGGGCTATCGGAGAGCTGGAGTACGAGAACTTCAACGCCGCCTCCGCCAAGCTGCACATCCAGGGCCGCAACATCCATCCCGGCTACGCCAAGAACAAGATGCTCAATGCCATCCTCATAGCCTCTGAGCTCAACGACATGCTCCCGGTATGGCAGAGACCTGAATATACTGACGGATACGAAGGCTTCATCCACATCACCAAGTTCTCCGGAGTAGTCGAAGAGGCTGAGATCCAGTACATCATACGCGACCACGACTTCGAGCTCTTCGAGCGCAAGAAGAAGATGATTCAGGAATGCGCCGACTTCATCAACGGCAAATACGGTGCAGGCGTCGTGACTGTGGACATCAAGGACCAGTACTACAACATGAGAAAAGAAGTGGAGCCCCACTACCACATCATCGAGAAAGCCGTCAAGGCCATGGAGGATGCCGGAGTGAAACCCAACATCCGCCCTATCCGCGGCGGTACAGACGGAGCCAGACTCTCGTTCATGGGACTGCCCTGCCCCAATATTTTCGCCGGCGGACACAACTTCCACGGCAAATACGAGTACCTGCCCGTACAGAGCATGGAAAAGGCATCCGAGGTCATCCTCAACATCATCAGGAATTTCACTGAAAAATAAACTGCCCGAACTACTCAACATCATGATAGTATCAACAACAAGCACACTGCAGGACAAGCAGATAACAGCCTACCACGGAATAGTAACCGGTACCTGCATCATGGGTGCCAATGTATTCCGCGACCTCTTCGCCGGCATACGCGACATAGTCGGAGGACGCTCGGGGGCATACGAGGAAGTCATCGAGAAAGCCAAGAACGAAGCCATACAGGAGATGGTGGACAAGGCCATGGGCATGAGGGCCAACGCCATTATCGGAGTGGACATCGACTATGAGACCGTGGGCGGCTCCATGCTCATGGTGGCCGTCAGCGGCACGGCGGTAACAGCCTTGTAAAACGTCGGAACAATGGAAGACATCCAGCTCAACGCACACAACAAGGAGGAATACCCTCCGATGCACACGGCCGAACACATCCTGAACCAGACGATGGTGAGGATGTTCGGCTGTCCCCGTTCGCGCAACGCCCATATAGAGCGCAAGAAGAGCAAGTGCGACTACCTGCTCTCCGAATGCCCGACTCCGGAACAGGTGCAGGCCATCGAGGACAAGGTCAACGAGGTCATTGCAGCCGGTCTGCCGGTAAGGGTGGAGTTCGTTCCCCTGGCCGAGGCAGGCGCGATAGTGGATCTGAGCAAACTGCCTGAAAACGTCTCGGACACTCTCCGCATTGTGCGCATAGGTGACTACGACGCCTGCGCATGCATAGGGGCACACGTGGCAAACACTTCTGAGATAGGCCGGTTCAGAATCATCTCCCACGACTACGCCGACGGACGCTGGCGGGTACGGTTCAAGCTTGAGGAACCGAAAGGACTGCATCCGTAATCCAGTGTCACGAATGGCACGGTAATTGACAGCTTTCATATCCAGGAACACTAACAAATCTGAGATATGAAAGCTTTTTCTTTTTTCACGGCAGCTGCAGCGGCCGTCATCATGTCCTCAGTCACGCTCATGGCCCAGGACGCACCTTATACTGAGAAATTCCGTTACATCGAGGTCACAGGCACCTCAGAGGTGGAGATAGTCCCGGACGAGATTCATTTCGTCATAGGCATCAAGGAATATTTCGAGGAAGAGTTCGACGGGGTATCCAAGCCGGAAGACTACAGGACCAAAGTCCGCATCGAGACCATCGAGTCGCAGATGCGGGATGCCCTGCACTCCATCGGTATCAGTGACAACGATATCCGGACCCAGGAGGTAGGCGACTACTGGAGGGAGCGCGGAATGGACTTCCTCATCGGCAAGAACCTGGACATCACCCTGCACGACTTCACCATGATAGACAGCATTATCTCCGTCATCGACACCAAGGGAGTAAGTTCCATGCGTATCGGCGACATGAGCCACAAGGACATCCTCAAATACCACGAGCAGGGAAAGAAGGACGCCGTACTGGCAGCCAGGCATAAGGCCGAATACATGGCCGGGGCCCTCGGTGAAAAACTGGGCCAGGTACTGAGCATCGTAGAGCACGGCGGCGGTACCGACCACTACACCGTCATACAGAACAGCAAGATGCGTATGGACGGAGCCGCTTTCGGCTCTGAAGCCGCCCTTGCAGCCCCTGCCGCCTCGGCCTCCGACGCCTTCCGCACCATCAAGTACACCTACTCGGTCACCTGCCGGTTTGCACTCAGAGGGTTCTAAGATTTATGACATGTAAAATGCGTGCTTTTTACATATTCCGCTAAGTTCTGAAGGAAATTGAGAATTGCATGGTGTTTTTCAAGCAACTATAAATCAGCCCTTTACGAAACAGCCTGCAATTCTCACTCCCTCAGAAACGGTCGAAAATTGCACAGCGTTTTACACACTCCTGGTAATCAAAGGTTTACAAATTACCCTGCAATTCTCAAAAACTCTGAGGCCTCAGGGTCATTTGGCGGGAAGGACTTTCATTCACCAAGTCGGCAAAGTTGCCGGCGGGCGAGAATCTCACGGGTACGGAGGGAGTCCTTGTAGGCGTTGTGGGCGTTGAGCCGGGTGATGTCGAGGGCGGCGTCGGAGTTGCCGGACCAGCGGCGGCAGTTGTACAGAGGCTCGTAGATGCGGCAGATGCGGTACTCGCGGGTCAGACGGAGGGCCACGCCGTAGTCCTCGCCGTAGGAAACGTTCTCGAAGCCTCCGACCGAACGCAGGGTCTGCACGTGGAAGGCCCGAGGTGCCCCCAGACCATTGATTCGCAGGGCATTGTTGTGGCCGTTGGTATCAGTCCACTCGCGGTGGTCAATGATTCCGGGTGGAATCGGGCGCAGGTCGAAATCGGTCATCGCATAGCTGCCGATAACCATGGCGCACCGCTCCCGGCGGAACACGTCCACAATCCGCTGCAGGGTATCCGGTCCGCTGTACATGTCGTCGCTGTCCAGCTGCACCGCATAGCATCCGCAGAGCGGGTGATTGATGCCCAGATTCCAGCAGCCACCTATGCCGAGACCGCTGTCAGGCCCAGGAATGATGTGAACCACACGGCTGTCCTCCGAGGCCACGGCCTCTATCCGCTCGGAAGTGCCGTCAGAGGAGCGGTTGTCTACCACGAGCACATTGAAAGGGAAATCCGTCCGTTGCGAGAGGGCCGAGCGGAGCGCATCCCCGATAGTGGCGGCACGGTTGAGCACCGGAATAATCACCGACACCTCAGGGACCGGCATTTCTCGAGCATTGTGCATACCGGCAGATACAGTGCCCAGGCCATCCACGGTAGTGCAGGGATCATCACCTGACCCCGGAACGCTGTCCGGGCAGCCAGTACCGGAAGCGGCAGCTTTCTCCGTCACTGCAGCCCCATCATCCGCAACCGTCCGGGTCCTCGGCGGCAGCCACGCCCCTATTTTTCTGAGATGATCCGTAAAAATCGCCTCCATTTCTATCTGGGCCTCCCGGTTGCGGGGATCTACATAGTCGAACTGTTTCTGTCCCGAAGCCCTGGCATCGACCTCGTCCACACCGTACAGCAGCTCAGGCAGATGCAGCAGCTCGCCATGCCGTGAGAGGAAAAGCCGCAGCGAGTACCACTGACCGTATCGCAAAGACAGCGCGGACGGCTCTGCCGGATTTCCTAAGTCTTTGGCATCAGCAGCATTCCCAATAGGAGACTGACACTCAGACCGAGACGGCATATCATGCACTGAACCGCCAGCAGACCGCACCGGAGAGCATTTCACTTCCGTCTCCCATTGCTGCATCAGACCCTC
Organism: Alistipes sp. CAG:831; assembly: GCA_000432775.1. Classification (GTDB taxonomy): domain Bacteria; phylum Bacteroidota; class Bacteroidia; order Bacteroidales; family UBA932; genus Coprenecus. The sequence continues at coordinate 31,262 of HF990370.1, read as the reverse complement.
ATCGACCGCCACCAGAGCCCCGAAGTCGAAATCCTCCCGGACACTTCCGAGCTGGCAGTCATTGACGGGGACATCCTTCCGCCCTCCGTCAGCCGCCACGAGCCAGTAGCCGCTGTACACCATCGCCGCCCCGGTCCTGACCGCCTCCTCCAGCAGCCTCCGTCCGGCAGCCTCGTTTCCATACATTCCGCGCTCCGGACCTATCCGCAGCAGCGCGTATCCATTGTTTCTATCAATTATTTCCATAGATTATTTATAATTGCTCCTATTTATCAGGTTTACAAGCACCTTTACCATCGTATCCTTCTCTTCTGCCCGGCTTTCAGCGATCATCAGCGTAAGAGCGACAAGAGTGTTGTCAGCTATGCGCTTCGTGCCGTCCGGATTGTAGAGGATGCCGTTTTCCGCCATAAACCACAGAAAAAGAGTTGCGGCAATGCGCTTGTTACCATCTGTGAACGAATGGTTCTTAGTGACCAGGTAGAGCAACATTGCCGCTTTCTCCTCCACTGAGGGATATAAATCATGTCCGTCAAAAGTCTGGTAAATCTGGCCTATGGAGCTTTTGAACGAATCGTCTTTTTCATTTGCAAACCACTTACTTCCACCGAACTTTGCCTTCAGTTCGCGGATAACATTCATAGCTCCTTCGTAGGTGGCGTGGAACTTTTCTTCACTGGTGGTTTGTTCTATTGACAACTGCTGATAATCGTACCTGTCCAGAATATCCAATGCATAAGTGTAGTTGGAAACGACTTCTATCAAGTCCAGTGCATCTTTGGAAGTCAATGCCTCCTGTGATTTGATTGTCCGTCCCAGGACGGCCACCAATTGCTTCAATTCTGAATATCGCTGTTCGGTCAAGGCCTTATTTACTGCATAGCCCTTAACCAGATAATCTTTCAGTACCTTATTGGCCCAAATTCGAAATTGCGTACCCCGTTGGCTTTTTACACGATAGCCGACGGAAATAACAACATCTAAATTGTAAAGAGTTGTCTGGTAGGTCTGGTCAGCCTCCTTACCCATATGTGCAAAATTTGCACATGTGGTTTCCCGCTCCAACTCATGCTCCTTGTATATATTACTGATATGACGCCCGATAACAGTCCTATCCTTCTGAAACAGTTCCGCCATCTGCGCTTGCGAAAGCCACACAGTATCTCCATCCATTCTGACACTTACAGAGGTCTGCCCGTCAGAGGTACGGTAAATTACAATCTTATCACTCAATTCCATATCCAAATCCCTAAACAGATTCTACAAATTCCTTTCAGATGAAGCGGCCGGTGACGCTTTCAGGGCAGCGGCGGATGTCTTCGGGAGTGCCGGTGGCTACGATGAGGCCGCCGTCCTCGCCTCCGCCGGGACCCATGTCGATGATGTAGTCGGCCGAGCGGATGACATCCAGGTCGTGCTCGATGACGATGACGGTCGCGCCACGGTCTATCAGCCGCTGGAATACCTGCAGGAGGGTCCGTACATCGGCCGGATGCAGGCCGATGGTCGGCTCGTCGAACACGAATACCGAATCGTCCTGGCCGCGGCCCATCTCACTGGCCAGCTTGAGACGCTGGGCCTCACCGCCGGAAAGTCCGGGAGTCTGCTCGCCGAGAGTAAGATAGCCGAGTCCGAGGTCGTGGAGCACCTGCAGCCTCTGGCGCACGGTCCGCAGGTCTCCGCAGGCCACCATCGCATCGTCCACATCCATGGCCATCAACTCCGGCAGAGAATGGTACGTTCCCTCGCTGTTCTCCCGGCGGATCCTGTACGCCGCCCTGGAATACCGCGAGCCCCTGCAGTCCGGACAGGGTATGTCCACATCGGGCAGAAACTGCACATCGAGGCTTATCACGCCCGTACCGTCGCAGGTCGGACACCGCAGCCGTCCCGTATTGTAGGAAAAATCCCCGTTCTTCCAGCCCCCGGCCTTTGCATCCGGAGTCCGGGCATAGACCTTCCGCAGCTCATCGTGGACATCGGCGTATGTGGCTACTGTCGAACGGATATTGATTCCGATAGGCGAAGCGTCTATCAGTTTGGCGTGACGGATGCCTTCGGCGCGGATATCCCGCACGTGGTCCGGCATCTTTCCACCGGAGACCATAGCCTGCAGGCCCGGCACCAGACTCTCCAGCACAAGCGTCGTCTTGCCCGAGCCGGAGACTCCCGTCACCACGGTCAGCCGGCCCTTTGGGATATCCACCTCCAGCGGCTTTACGGTATGCACTGGACCGGTGGACAGGTGAATGCGGCCATTGGCAAACAGTTCTGTCCCGAGTGTACGATTCCTGACATTTACCACAGCAGCTCCGCTCAGGAACGGGCCTATCTTCGAAGCACTATTCCGCACCACATCCTCCAGCGTTCCCTCGGCTATCACCCGTCCGCCCGAAGAACCGGCCCCGGGCCCCATTTCTATCAGCCAGTCCGACTCGGAAAGTATCTGTATGTCGTGGTCTACCAGCACAATGGAATTGCCGTCCGCTATCAGGTCCCGCATCACCCCGGCCAGTCCCACGATGTTGGCCGGATGCAGGCCGATGGAAGGCTCGTCCAGAACGTAGAGCACCCCGGTGGTACGGTTGCGCACCGCCCGGGCCAGCTGCATCCGCTGCCGTTCCCCCGTAGACAGGGTGGAGGCCGCGCGGTCGAGGCTCAGATAGCCCACACCCAGATCCAGCAGACGCACCGAAGCGTCGAGGAAGGACTCGCAGATCCGCTCCGCCATCGGACGCATCTCCTCCGGAAGGGAGGCCGGCACTCCCCGCACCCATTCCACCAGCTCCCGCAGGCTCATACGGCTGGCCTCGTCTATGGAAATGCCCCGGACCTTCGGAGCACGGGCAGCCTCGGAGAAACGCGAGCCTCCGCAGTCCGGGCACGGTCCGGTCTTCAGGAACTTCTCCACCCGCTTCATCCCTTTCTCGTCCTTGACCTTGGACAATGCGTTCTGCACGGTGTAGACGGCATTGAAATAGGTGAAATCCAGCTCTCCGGCCTGATTGGTATTCTTCGAATGGTAGAATATATGCTTCTTCTCGGCCGGTCCATGGAAGACGATTTCCCTTTCTTTCGGAGTCAACTGATTGAAAGGCACATCGGTACGCACTCCCATCGCCCGGCAGACATCGGTCATCAGCGACCACATCAGGGTATTCCACGGAGCCACGGCCCCCTGGTCGATGCTCAGAGTCTCGTCCGGCACGAGGGTGGATTCATCCACGGTACGGACAGTCCCGGTACCGTCGCAGGTCGGGCAGGCCCCGCTGCTGTTGAAGGACAATTCCTCCGCCCCCGGGGCATAGAAATGCGCCCCGCACTCCGGGCAGACCAGCTCCATCCCGGCGGCAACATTCAGCGAAGGCTGGACGTAATGCCCGTTGGGACAGCGGTGGGAGGCCAGGCGGGAATAGATCAGACGCAGCATGTTGAGCAGTTCCGTACCTGTCCCGAAGGTACTGCGTATGCCCGGTATGGCCGGACGCTGATGCATCGCCAAGGCCGCCGGGACGTACAGCACCTCGTCCACACTGGCCCGGGCGGCCTGGGTCATTCTCCTGCGGGTATAGGTCGAAAGCGACTCCAGATAGCGGCGCGACCCCTCCGCATACAGCACCCCGAGTGCCAGCGAGCTCTTGCCCGAGCCGGACACCCCCGCAACGCCGACGATCTTCCCGAGCGGCACATCCACGTCTATGTTCTTCAGATTGTGCACCCTCGCCCCGCGCACTTCGATCCTGTCCGGTCTATTTTCCTTATTATCCCTTTCCATAATTTTACCGATACTAATGTTCCCGCAAAATTACTATTTTTACGGCATGAAAAGACAACTCTGCACAATAGCCATGACGGCAGATATTCAGGTTGAATATGATAAGTGGCGGAAAGAGCTTGAAGAACTGATTGAGAAAAGCAAACTCAAGGCAGTTATGGGGGTCAATGCGGAATTGCTGTCGCTATACTGGTCTATCGGGCACGATATTCTGGAGAAACAGCAGAACCTTGGATGGGGAGCCCAAGTGATAGACCGGCTTTCAGCAGACCTCTCCGGACGTTTTCCTGACGACAGGGGATATTCTATCCGTAATTTAAAGAATATGAGAGCTTTCGCAAAAGCATACCCTGACTTTCCTTTTGTGCAAGTCCCGCTTGCACAATTTAACTGTCTGCCTGTAGAACAGACCGTTCTTGACCGCTTACGGGCAAAAGGCTCTGAATTTGTGCAAGTCCCGCTTGCACAAATATCATGGTACCATCACATATCCTTGATGGCCAAAATAAAGGACAGTGCCACAAGGGCATTTTACATCATCGAGACTGCGCAAAACGGATGGAGCCGTGACGTCATGATGATGCATATTGCAGACAGGTATATAGAGACAAAGGGGAAAGCTATCTCAAATTTTGACATCACACTGCCCCCTGCGCAGTCAGATATGGCAAAATACGCATTTAAAGACCCATACACTTTCAGCTTCATAGGCACTGTGGCTCTGCAGAACGAATTGGACATCGAGAAATCACTTGCATCCAGGATAACCGACTTCTTATTGGAAATGGGACGCGGCTTCGCCTTTGTCGGACGGCAGTATCATATTTCTGTTGACGGTGACGACTACTACATCGACATACTCATGTATCATCTGAGACTGCATTGCTACGTCGTAGTCGAACTGAAAGCTGTGGAATTTATCCCAGAATTTGTAAGCAAGCTCAATTTCTATATCTCCGCTGTAGACGAATATGTGAAAGCTCCTGAAGACAAGCCTACGATAGGATTGCTGCTGTGCCGGACCAAAAGCGACAATAAGGCCAGATTCGCCCTGCGCGGCATTACACAGCCTATGGGCATTGCACAATACGAAACCGAGAAATTATTCGAGGACGTGGCATCATCCCTGCCGCAAATTGACGGAATAGAAATAGATTCAGAAACAAATAACTAAATCATATACATGAAAAGACAACTCTGCACAATAGCCATGACGGCGATGACATTGGTCGGGGCGGCTGCGGCAGGCAGCGACAGCCTCTCGAGGTGGGTCAATCCCATGATAGGAACCAACGGAATGGGGCATACGTTCCCGGGAGCATGCTATCCTTTCGGGATAGTGCAGCTCAGCCCGGACACGGATACGGTGCCGCACAACATCGACGGAAGGTATCAGCCAGAGGCGTACCGCTACTGCGCCGGCTACCAGTACGGCGACAGCACGATAGTGGGCTTCAGCCACACGCATTTCAGCGGGACGGGGCACTCGGACCTCGGGGACGTGCTGCTGATGCCGGTCACCGGAGAGCTGAAACTGCGGCCCGGGACAGCGGCAGACCCGGATGCGGGATACCGGTCGAGGTATTCGCACGAGAGTGAGGTGGCCCGTCCCGGCTACTATGAGGCATTCCTGGAGGACTACGGCATACGGGCCCAGCTGACCGCCACCCCGAGGACAGGAGTCCACAAGTACACCTACCCCGAGGGAGCCACGGAGCAGCGGGTCATCCTGGATCTGATACACGGCATCTACAACTACGACGGCAAGGTGCTCTGGGCCCAGATCCGGGTCGAGAACGACACCCTGCTAACCGGCTACCGCATCACCAACGGCTGGGCTAGGACCAACTACACCTATTTCGCGATATCGTTCTCCCGGCCAATACGCGAGTACGGCTACAAGGAATTCGGGAAGGTGCTGTACAACGGCTTCTACCGCAAGTTCGACCTGGAGCACAATTTCCCGGAAATCGGAGGTAGGAAGATAGCGGCCTGGTTCGGGTTCGACCCCTCGGAGGGACGGGAGCTGGAGGTCAAGGTCGCCCTGTCTGGAGTGAGCACCGCCGGTGCGGTGAAGAACCTGGAGGCGGAGGCTGCCGGGAAGAATTTCGACATGGTCGCACAGGAGGCTGAGGCGGCCTGGGACAATGCTCTCGCGGTCATCGAGGCGGAGGGCAGCGACGACCAGCTGGCCATGCTCTACACCTCCCTCTACCACACAATGATCAACCCCTCGGTCTACTGCGACACGGACGGACTCTACAGAGGTGTGGACGGCAACATCCACCGTGCCGAGGGCTTCACCAACTACACCATTTTCTCCACCTGGGACACATTCCGCGCCCTGCATCCGCTCTACAACATCATACAGCGGCAGCGCAGCCATGACATCATCTCATCCATGATCGCCCATTCCGAGCAGAGCGTCCACGGAGCCCTGCCGGTATGGAGCCATAACGCCAACGAGAACTGGTGCATGATAGGCTACCACAGCGTTTCCATCGTAGCCGACGCCATAGCCACGGGTATTCCGACAGACACGGCACGGGCCCTGAAAGCCATGGTGCGCAGCTCTTCGATCCCCTATTACGAGGGCACCGGCGAGATGATGCGCCTCGGCTACGTCCCCATGGAGGCATCCGGCAGCTCCGCATCAGTCACCCTCGAATACGCCTACGATGACTGGACGGTCTACAGAACGGCCTCAGCTGCCGGAGACAGCGATATAGCCGCAGAGTACCTCAAACGCTCCGGCAACTGGCACAACGTATTCGACCCCGTCACCCGCCACGCCCGTCCCCGCCACGAGGACGGCAGCTTCAAGGCCGACTTCGACCTGCTCAACACCCACGGCCAGGGCTTCATCGAGGGCAACTCCCTCAACTACTCCTTCTACGTGCCCCACGACGTACCCGGCCTCATCGAGGCCATGGGCGGCCCGGAACAGTTCGAGGCCAACCTCGACACCCTGTTCACCATGCACCTGCCCGACGAGTTCTTCGCCGGCACAGAGGACGTCACCCGTGAGGGCCTGCTCGGCGGCTACGTACACGGCAACGAGCCCAGTCACCACATCCCCTTCCTCTATGCATGGACCTCCAGCCCCTGGAAGACACAGTACTGGCAGCGGGAGATCATGAACCGGATGTACCGCAACAACATCGACGGCCTCTGCGGCAACGACGACTGCGGCCAGATGTCCGCCTGGTACATATTCTCGGCCATGGGATTCTACCCCGTATGTCCCGGCAGCGGAGAGTACATCCTCGGAGCCCCCTACCTGCCCTACATGAAGATCAACCTTGAAAACGGCCGGACCCTCGAGATCAAGGCCCCCAAGGTATCCGACCGCAACCGCTACGTCCGCTCCGTCAGCCTCAACGGCACACGGCTCCAGCCCGGAGAGGACGGAGTCCTGAAACTCACCATCGGCCAGATCCTCGAAGGCGGCACCCTCGAGTTCGAGATGAGCGCCCGGCACTGATTTTTATATTGGCAATATAAAAATTTAACCATTTTCATATATCAGCAATATAAATTTGCTATATTTGCGGTAGCAAAATATCCGCACATGGCAACAACAATCGATACATTCCGGATACTGATAAGCGAGGGACAGGAACTTCTCAGAGACATTGACCTGTATGACAGGCAGTTCGAATTTGAGGGCAGCGGCCGATACGTCCTTACAGGCGTGCGGCAGGCAGGCAAGTCCTACATGCTGTTCAAACGAGCAAGGCAGCTGATGTCCGAAGGCCGTCTCCCGGAAGAATTCATCTACATCGATTTCGACGACGAGCGTCTCATAGGAATGGATGCCGGCGACTTCGACACGATACTCCAGGCATACAGAAGCACCGGCGGGCAAAAGCCGATACTGATGTTCGACGAGATACAGAACATAGAGGGCTGGGAGCATTTCGCCCGGAGACTTGCCAACCGGAAATATCAGGTGTACATCACAGGAAGCAACGCTAAAATGCTCAGCCGGGACATACACACGACCCTCGGGGGCAGATACACGGAAGGGACGGTATATCCCTACTCCTTTTCAGAGTATCTTGAGTCACAGGGCATTGTGCTTAGCCATGGATGGGAATACAGTTCGGAGAGATTCAAGGTCATGGAAATGCTCTCCCAATATCTCCTGTGGGGAGGATTCCCTGAGCTCATGCTTTTCAAGAACAAGAGAAGGTGGCTGAACGACCTGTATGAGAAAATCCTGCTGAACGACATAGTCGTCAGAGGCAGGATCCGCAATGAGACCGCCCTGCGGATGGTGTTCAAAAGACTTGCCGAGAGCATCGGAAAACCCATAGCCTACAACCGGATAGCCAACCTGATAAAAAGCACCGGAATCAACACTACCCCGGCATCGGTCATCCAGTATGTCGAAGCCGCCAAAGACGCATACATCCTCCTGCCCATTGAGAACTACGCTACCAAATCTACGGAAAGGGAGACTGTCAAGAAGCATTACTTCATTGACAACGGCCTCCTGAGCATTTTCCTCAGCAACACTGCCGCCCCCCTGTTCGAAAACCTCTGCGCCATCCACCTGAGCAGGACCTACGGCGACAAACTGTACTTCTACCACAAGAATACCGAAGTCGATTTCTACATACCGGAAGCCGGATACGCCGTACAGGCCTGCGTCACGCTCAGCGACCCCGACACAAAGGAGAGAGAGGTCAATGCACTCGTCCGGCTGGACCGGACAGAGGGCCTTTCGAGGATGGAGATCGTCACCCGCGACGAAGAAGGCTCCATCCCCCTCCCCGACGGCAGGGCCATAGAAATACTTCCCGTCTGGAAATGGCTGCTACAGAGCCGGGACCTATAGCTCCATCTTCGCTAAATACATTATGCCGTCGCGGTCCATCACGGCAGCATAAATTGTATTCTCAGTCTCAGAATAACAAAGCCTTTCTATCTTATAATCAGTGTGGATAAGCTCCAGAGGGTTGCCCTCCCAGTCGAAGACCGCTATCTTGGTGTAAGTCTGCCTGTCACCGCTGTTCCAATAGGGATTGACCTCCCCGTCATACGCTGCCAGAATCCTGTCGTCGAAAGCATATATGTCATAGAATCCCAGGACTGTCCGCTCATTGTAGTCATAGCCGCCGGAGGATACATCAATGTCCGGATCCTCAAATACTCTGACCGCTATAGGAGCTATGCTGTCCTGCCCGATGCCGTACGTTTCCAGCACAGTCCCATGCAATGTTCCTATAGCCAGACGGCTCTTGTCCGGTGATGCGGAGTAAGGCGTATACATGTACTCATAAAAACGCAGCTCCGGGTCGCTTACCGGGGAATAATCGTACTGACACAGAGTATGTCCAGCGCGGTCCTGGAGCTCAAACCTGCTTACCTCATGCAGGTCCGGACTTGAATAGCCGACATTCTTCATAAACAACCTGTTGTCTCCAGACTCCACCACACTCATTGTCCACGTAGGAGGATCATACCGCTCCTCCCTGTACAGAAAACTTCCGGCAAGTATCGAATCTATCTGATAACGGAGTATGCTCCCCTTCATGTCATCGTAATATGTCAGCACGCCATCGGCAAAATAAGTGTTTTGCAGCCCACTCATGGTCTCACCTGGCCCGCGGCCGTCGTTGATACCGGACCATATCCGCTTGCCGGTATTTTTGTCGTATATCCACAGATTGTGCCCCGTCTTCATGTCCGCCACTGGTACCAGCAGACAAGACTTGTACTCCCACAAATCGTATACAACATTGACATACAACTCGTCTGAGACAAGTTCCCACCCGGCTTTCCGTTCTGTCGGGAACGTCACGGACAAAGATACCTCACCGGAACATGAAAATAGGAAAAATAAGGGAACTAGGATTGTTCCCTTACTAATATTCATCCATATCATAAATGTGAAAATACAGTTTAAGGCCCGATATTATTTTTCAATTACTGATTGAGAGCATGTACAATTGGTCAGTTTACCAGGTCCTTTATATCCTTTTGCCCAGACCTCATTACCACAATTTGGACAAATTGCATCGCAATACGGGTCTACTGTGCCACATGTTCCCCAATGCTCGACACCTGCCAACGCTTCCACATTGGTTTCGAAAAGTCCGCCGTCAGATTCAGCGTTACTCTGAGATATCGCACAGATACTCAGGAAAAGAGAAAGAGTGAGGGCTACCGCCCCTCCGAGAATGAGAATAATTGTCTTCTTCATTGCTGCTTGATTTTAAAATTAATAATTGATTTATCTGTTTTGCGCAAAACATTCATTTGGCAATACTTTCAAGTACCTTTTCAAAAGCTGTCCTAAGGTCTTCGCTCATTGAAGGATTGCCCACATACACTATCTTCCCTGCACTGTCTGTCAAAAATGTGTGAAAACGCACATCCTCCGGGATGAAATTGTTGGCTTTCCTGAAACGTCCGTCGAAATCTATATACACCGGATACGGGAACCTGTGTATATCCAGCAGCCGCCTCACGACTTCGTAATCTTCAGGCTTCGGAGAGAATATGGTCAATACTTCAAATGTACCATCCTCTGAACTCTTGCGGTAGAGCCATTCTATGCTGGTCAGATGTGCTATTTCGCAGTCACTGCACGATGCAGAATCATAGTAGAATATCAACTTAGGCTGGTCAGACTTGTCTTTATAGAAAAAGACACCCGCAGTATCGACTCCCTGTATGCCGGCCGGAGTCACAACTGTATCCGACATAAACGTCCTCAGTTCCCTGCGCAACAAGACAGTTTCCCGCGAAGTACATGTGCAAATCAGCACAGGACCTATCATAAATATCAATATGCGGGATAGAAGTCTCATAGTAGTTTTTTGTTTTCAAAGATATTGCATTGTTTTCAAAGATATTGCATTGTTTTCAAATAGACAAATTTTCTTTTACTTTGCAGGTAGAATTTATGAAAATACCTACCACAAAGATTATACGGATTATCCTTCTCATGGCACTGGCAACAGCTGCCTTGGCTGTAACGATTCCGGTATTCCTGACCGACCGCTTCACTATCAGAGGCGGCTCCATGCTTCCTACCCTGCATGACGGACAGCACGTCTTCGTGAACAAACTGCTGATGGGTGCCCGCATCTATACCAAATACGACTTCTCGGACCCGGTGATGGAGTCTTTTCGGATGCCCGGACTCAGGAATGTCCGTCCGGGAGATATCGTCATATTCAACTACCCCTACCCTGACTCTACCGGCAAAATTCACTTCAGGATCAACTACGTCTACGCAAAGAGATGCATAGGGAGGTCTGGCGACACTGTGGGCATCCGCAACGGATACTACTACAACTCCTCGCTGCCTACAACAGTTATCGGAACTGAACGGTATCAGAGATGGCTTTCCCGCAGACCTGACTCAGTACTCACAGCCGATACCGCCCTGAAGTTCGAAGCTGCCGTCTTGCCGGACGGAGCCGTCTGGACTATCAAAGATTACGGGCCGCTGTACATACCAGGCGCAGGAGACACCATAAGACTTACCGAAAACAATATCTTCCTGTACGGCAGACTCATCGAGTATGAATCCGGAGACATGCCCGATGCAGACTCCGTTTCATGCCATACCTTCCGCAGCAACTATTGCTTCCTCGCCGGGGACAACGTCCTCAACTCCATGGACAGCCGGTACATAGGACTGATTCCGGAAGATTATATAGTGGGTATTGTCAGCGGCATTTGAGTTCTACAGAATTTTCCGTATCTTGCTGCCACTTTATGGATGCACAAGAAAGATGACAGAACTACAGAGTCTCCTGAAGAGACAGTTGGCCGGATGGCCGGAAGCGGCGCGGAGATACCGTGACCTGCGCGAGGTACAGACCAAGGAAATAACCATCGGCGGTATGCCGGTCAGGGTGCAGTACAATCCCGCCCGGGCAGTCTCCACACTGGCCCGCACCGACGCGGCCTCCATTGCGGCCCGGCCCTGCTTCCTGTGCCGGGGAAACCGTCCGCAACAGCAGGTGGCCCTGCCCTTCGAGGGCTGCGACGGCCGCCGCTACGAGATACTGGTCAACCCATTCCCCATTTTCCCCGAGCACTTTACCATACCGGCCGTGGACCATGTGCCGCAGCGGATAGCGGGCCGCTTTCCCGACATGCTCCGCCTCGCCGAAGCATTTCCCGACATGACGGTCTTCTACAACGGCCCGGAGAGCGGAGCCAGTGCCCCCGACCATTTCCATTTCCAGATGGGCTGCAAGGGATTCCTGCCGGTGGAAAGGCATTTCGGGCTGCTCGGGCCGAAAACCGTCATGCGTCCCGGAGCCGCCGCCATTGCCCTGACGTCCGCCTACATCCCGGGACTGCCGGTCATCACTGCTCCGGACGCCGAGTCAGCCGAAGCGGCATTTCTCCGGGTGCTGCGTTCCCTGCCCGTCAGTCCCAGGACCGGCGAACCGCAGATCAATATCCTCTGCTGGACAGAACGGAACACCTGCGCAGAGTCCCGGAACAGTCACGGAAACATCTCCCGGGAGCGGACTGCCGGCAACATCATTTTCCGCGTCCTCGTCATTCCCCGCAAGGCCCACCGCCCGTCCTGCTACTACGCTCCGGAAGGAGAGGCCGTGCGCATCAGCCCCGCGTCCGTGGATCTCGGAGGGGTGTTCATCGTACCGGTGGATGAGGATTTCCGCAGGACCGATGCCGGGGTGCTGCAGAACATCATCCGGGAGACGGTCGACACCTCCTGGCAGCCGGTCATCGACGTGGGGCTGCTCACCGCTCCGGAGCTGAGGGTGCGGTTCAACCAGCCGTTCTCAATCAGCGGCATCCGCGGTCAGGAGGGACTTTCCGGGGACAGGGACAATATCTCCGGCGAGCAGGTCTTCTCCCTTCAGGACGGAATGGTGCGGTGGAACGGGAAATGCTACGGGAAAATAGAGTTCAGGCCGGCTTCCGCGGAAAGCACATTTACTCTGCACCGAGTGAAAATAGGCATCAACTTCCACTGGGAGCGGGAGGAGGACCAGATGTTCTCCGGCGGACTGACCGTCCTGCCCACGGAGGAAGGGCTCACGGCCATAAACTCCGTACCGGTGGAGGATTACCTGCTGAGCGTGATTTCCTCGGAAATGAACGGGGATGCGCCGGAGGAATTTCTCAAGGCCCATGCCGTCATCTCGCGGTCGTGGCTGCTGGCCCGGCCTACGCTCGGGGGCGGAGACAGCGAGACAGCGAATGGAACAGCCAACGCATGTAAGGGCCATTCCGTGGAGCACTCCGTCAGCGGCGGACTTCCGGACTCTGTTGCCGACAGTTCTGAAGAACACTCAGACAACGGCCCCGAGCGCATCATCCGCTGGTACGACCGGGAAGACCACACCCTCTTCGATGTCTGCGCGGACGACCATTGTCAGAGATACCAGGGTCTGCTGCGGGCCGGCAACGCCAATATCCGACTGGCCGTGGAAGCCACACGGGGACTGGTGCTGACCGACGGACCTGACGGCAGCATCTGCGACACCCGTTTCTCCAAGTGCTGCGGAGGAGTGACTGAGCGGTTCTCCGCCTGCTGGGCCGACGAGGATTTCCCCTACCTGCAGGCCATCAGAGACAATGCTGCCGGGTACAGATTGTCCCGTACGACCTGTTCCGGACCGGCAGAAGATACCGGAATCATGGCCAGCCAACTTGAGAGCGTTCCGACACCGTGTACTGAGACCCGGGCTGAATGCCATTCACGCCGCATTGCATCGGAAACTACGGCAAAGACTGCTTCAGAGACATCAGAAGTTCAGAGAAACACCACATACCAGCCCGATAAACGCATTGCCATTATCTCCAAGCCGGCAGATGAAAGCAGTGCCGATGTCCCGGACCTTTCCGACGAGCAGACTGCCCGGAATTGGATATTGTCCTCGCCGGAAGCCTTCTGCAACACCTCCGACCCGGACCTGCTTTCCACAGTCCTGAACTCCTACGATCAGGAGACCGCTGATTTCTACCGCTGGAAGGTGGAATACACCCAGGCCGGGCTGAGCGACCTGCTCCACCGCCGTTCCGGCATCGATTTCGGGGACGTACTGGAGCTGAGGCCGCTGAAGCGCGGAGCCTCCGGACGCATCATAGAGCTGCTCATCCGCGGCACCCTCCGCACGGTCATCGTAGGCAAGGAGCTGGAAATCCGCCGCTGGCTGTCCGAATCGCACCTGTACAGTTCGGCTTTCGTGGTGGACACCGTCTATGAGCAGAGGCCAGGCATTTCAGAGATTGTCACGACCGGGGGTAATCCGGTGGGAGGCCCGGTTGGCGAGCCGGTGACAAAGCAGACATCAGTGCCAAACATAACCGGGGCGGCCAGAACCGCTGAAACAGCCGCAGCAGAAACGGGCAGAACATCCGCTTCTTCCGATGCCGCCGACACACGCCCTGACAATACTGATACTCACATTGTTGACACTCATGTAAGTTCTGAAATTCACCCGGACCCCGTTCCAGTCAGATTCATCCTGCACGGAGCCGGATGGGGGCACGGTGTCGGACTCTGCCAGATCGGAGCCGCAGCCATGAGCGCACGTGGCGGCACATTTGACCGCATCCTCGCCCACTACTTCCGGGGCTCATGCCTCACCCGACTGTACTGATGCTGAGGCCTACCAGAAGATTGCGCGGAATGCACCGCCTTTACAAGCCGCTATAAACCGACACATTACAAATAGCACTGCAATTCTCGGACTATCTGAATGCCACGAGAATTGCACACCCTTTCACAAGTCGCTTTAAACCAAGGTGTTGCAAATTGCCTTGCAATTCTCGGACTCCCTTGATGCCACGAGAATTGCACTCTCTTTTGCAAGCTACTATAAACCAACGCATTACAAATAGTCCTGCAATTTTCACGTAGACAATACCATACATGGATCAACTCGGAATCAGCAGCATAGAATTTATCATAGAATTCCCGACAGAGCGTGCGGACTACCGCACCGACAGCGATTTCCACGAGTTACTGCCACTGTTGTATGTCTGTTTCTGGTTCATCCTACAATTCGAGTGATGCGACAATCTTACGAAATGGTGTCCAAAGCCGATTTCTTGTCCGTCCAGGTTCCACAACGGCAGAAATTTCCGCAATTCAATACCGTTGTGGCAAGTCCGTACGCATGTACCCCCTCCTATAGGCCGATTATGGGCCGTTACACTTCCGACTTCTTGCCACAACGGCAGTAATTCGCGGGATTCAATGCCGCTGCGGTATAGCGCGAAAAGAAAAAGGTTCCAAAAAACGGCTGCCGTAAGATGCTACGAAAAATGCAAAATTTTTGCATCGCTCTCGGCTTCTGCGCAATTTGGACTTCGTCCACATATACTGGGGCGCCTCGGCTGTGCAAATCGAACAAGTTCATTTGCACCGCTCTCGGCTTCTGCGTATATTTACGGCATGAAAAATAAAAGAATACCGCCGATGGCCTGGATTCCGACACTCTATGTGGCGGAAGGGCTGCCGTATGTGGCCGTGAACACGCTGTCGGTCATCATGTATAAGAACCTCGGAATGTCGAATACCGACATCGCTTTCTATACCGGATGGCTCTACCTGCCCTGGGTCATCAAGCCGTTCTGGAGCCCGTTCGTGGACATCATACGCACCAAGAGATGGTGGACCGTGACTACACAGTTCATTATCGGAGCGGCTTTCGCGGCCATTGCCCTGACCCTGCCGCTGGACTCCTACGTGGCGATGTCGCTGGCGGTGTTCTGGCTGATCGGATTTGCCTCTGCCACGCACGACATAGCGGCGGACGGATACTACATGCTGGCACTGGATTCCTCCGACCAATCGCTGTACGTAGGAATACGCAGCGCGTTCTACCGACTGGCGACCATCATCGGACAGGGCGGAGTCGTGATGGCGGCCGGATGGATGGAGACGGCTTTCGGCAATGTTCCGAGGGCCTGGGCGGTAACCTTCCTCATCCTGTCGGCATTGTTCTTCGCGGTAGCCGTGTACCACTCGAGGATACTGCCCCGGCCCGCCGCCGACAGACCCTCGGGAAACATACAGCCGAGTGCAGACAGGGACGGACAAGACGATTACATACCCACTACAAATGCTGACGTGAAACGGGAGGGGGCCGCTCCGGGCACCCGAAGTACGTTCACAAGAAAGCCATCCGGACAAACGTGCTCCCTCAGGAACTCGAACCCCAAACCCCAAGCGGGTCTGAACCAAAAGCCCCATTCCGTTGTAGCCCCAACAGGACCCGAACCGACTTATTCTGCCTCCTATAAGCAAAGCTACGGAACAGGCTCTGTCAAGGAACAGCCGCGGGGACGGGCAGGCTCGAAGCACACTGAGCATCATGCCAACCATGATACGCAGCACTATGCGGGCCGAGCCCCGAAGCACGGTGCATCCCGCATCCTCCGTGAATTCATCGGCACATTCGGCTCATTTTTCCGGAAAAAAGACGTATGGATAGCTGTCACATTCATCCTCCTATACCGCTTTCCCGAAGCCCAGCTGGTGAAAATGATCAACCCCTTCCTGCTCGATCCGGCATCAGAGGGAGGCCTCGGTCTCAGCACCGCCCAAGTCGGTCTGGTCTACGGCACGATCGGCATCATCGGCCTTACCCTCGGCGGCATACTCGGCGGAGTACTGGTATCCCGCTACGGCCTCAAACGCTGCCTCTGGCCCATGGCCCTGGCCCTCACCCTGCCCTGCGGAGTATTCTGCTGGATGAGCATGGCCCAGCCCGACCCCGCCTCAGCCCTCAATCTCATCCTGATCAATGCCTGCGTCTTCATCGAGCAGTTCGGCTATGGTGTCGGATTCACCTCTTTCATGCTGTACATGATGTATTTCGCCGAAGGTCCCAGCAAGACCTCCCACTACGCGATATGCACCGCCTTCATGGCCCTCGGCATGATGATTCCGGGGATGTTCGCTGGCGCCCTCCAGGAATGGATGGGCTACACCGGCTTCTTCTGGTGGATCATGGGCTGCTGCCTCGTCACCCTCGCCGTCACCGCACTCATCAAGGTTGACCCTTCCTTCGGACTGAAAGGCAATGGCGGGCAGTGATGCAGCACACCTCCCTACTCTACCGACTCCTTCGGAAGGAGTTAAAGCCGCGGCGGAAGGATTGCACCTGCACCTGCACTTCCGAATGATATTTTTTCATAAATTCGCAGAATGAACTGGAGTGAACTGAGCCTGCCAATAACCGACCCGACCTGGATATTCCTGATCGTGCTGCTGATCATCCTGTTCGCTCCGCTGCTGTTCAACCGGCTGCGGATACCGAACATCATCGGCATGATTCTGGCCGGAGTACTCATAGGCGAGCACGGACTCAACCTGCTGGCCCGCGACAGCAGTTTCGAACTTTTCGGCAATGTCGGTCTGTACTACATCATGCTTCTGGCCGGACTGGACATCAACATGGAGGACTTCAAACACAACCGCAGGAAGGCCGCCTTCCTCGGCCTGCTCACATTCTCCGTCCCGATCGTCCTCGGCATCATAGTCAACACCTCACTGCTCAAGTACAGTCTGGCCACGTCCATCCTTCTGGCCAGCATGTACGCCTCCTACACCCTCATCTCCTACCCCATTGTGCTCCGCCTCGGTGTATCCCGGGAGAGAAGTGTCAGCATTGCCGTAGGAGCCACTGCCGTAACCGACACCCTTACCCTGCTGGTCCTGGCTGTGATGAGCGGCATTTTCGAGGGAGGGACCGGAAAGTCTTTCTGGATAACCATGGCATTCAAGGTACTGATGTCCGGCGCCCTCATACTCTACTCCTTCCCGAGAATCGCCCGGTGGTTCTTCCGCAAGTACGAGGATACCGTCATGCAGTTCATCTTCGTGATGGTCCTGCTGTTCGCGGCCGCCGGACTGATGGAGCTGGCCGGACTGGAAGGCATTCTCGGAGCATTCCTCACAGGCATACTCCTCAACCGCCTCATCCCGTCCATCTCCCCGCTCAAGAGCCATCTCGAGTTCGTCGGCAACGCCCTCTTCATACCATATTTCCTTATAGGCGTAGGCATGCTCATCGACCTGGGCGTGATATTCGGCGGCTGGGGTGCCATCAAGGTAGCGCTGGTGATGACAGCAACCGCCCTGACCGGCAAATGGATTGCCAGCCTGCTCACCCAGAAGACATTCCGCATGGCAGCCACCGAACGCCGCCTGATGTTCGGCCTCTCCTCCTCCCAGGCGGCCGCCACCCTCGCCGCAGCCCTCATCGGCCACGAAATCATCCTTCCGGACGGCAGCCGCCTTCTGAACGAGGACATACTCAACGGCACCATTCTTCTGATACTTTTCACCTGCATTGTCAGTTCCATTACCACCGACCGGACTGCCCGCAGGATAGCGATGGAAGAGCCCGTCATCGACCGCGACCCCGACAGCCGCCCCGAAAAGATACTGATTCCCTTGGCCAACCCTGACACCGTCAAGGACCTGGTCTGCCTCTCAATGGCCGTACGCGACCCCATGCTCACGGACAACCTCTACGCCCTGAGCATACTCTACGACTCCGACAACTCCAAGGCTGTAAGCACCGCGGGCCGCAACCTCGAGACAGCCGCAAAGATAGCCGCCTCGGCCCATGTGGACCTCAAGACCCTCAGCCGCTACGACCTCAACATCGCCTCCGGCATCATCCACACAGTCAAGGAGCAGAACATCACCAGCCTCCTCATAGGACTCAGAAGGGACGCAGACAGTCCCATTCTCGGCAACCTGGCTGTAAACCTGCTGAAAAGCCTTTCCTGCGAGGTGCTCCTCTCCCGTCTGATGGTTCCCATCAACACCCTCAGCCAGATAGTGGTGACCGTTCCTCCCAAGGCTGAGTACGAGGCCGGATTCAGCCGCTGGGTGGAGCACCTGTGCCATCTGAGCACCTCCCTGGAGCGCCCCCTGCATTTCCACGCCAGCCCGGAGACCCTGAAGATACTCCGGAAAATGCTGGAAGAGAATACCCGCCGCCTGGAAGCGCTGTACATCCCGATGGAAGACTACAGCAACCTGACCGCCCTCGCCTCCGAACTTGACGACGACAGCCTGCTGACAGTAATCAGCTCCAGGCCCGGCTCCATCTCCCACGACAGCTCCTTCGAGAAGCTGCCCCGCCTCCTCGGCCGCGAGTTCACCAGCTGCAGCCTCATCCTCCTCTACCCCGAGAAATTCGACGACTCCGCTCACAGCCTCAATCTCAGTTAAACACAAACAAATATGAAACACCGACTTACCGCCATAATACTGATGTCCCTTCTCACCCTTGTCCGCCCGGCACAGGCACAGCAGGTCCGCACCGGCATCGATGTCCTCGAGGCCAATGGTTTCGCGCAGCTGCAGGGCAAGCGCATCGGGCTGGTGACCAATCCCACCGGCGTGGACCGCTACCTCAACTCCACCATCGACGTGCTGCACAGTGCCCCCGGGGTGGAGCTGGTCGCCCTCTTCGGTCCCGAGCACGGGGTCAGGGGCAATGCCCACGCTGGGGAGCACGTCGAGGGACAGGCCGTCGACCCCCGCACCGGAGTCCCCATCTTCTCCCTCTACGGCAAGACCCGCCTTCCCTCAGCGGAGCAGTTCAAGGGCCTCGACGCCATCGTCTACGACATCCAGGA
>HF990370.1:0-11842 GCA_000432775.1 Alistipes sp. CAG:831 | reverse complement strand
GGCTGCCGCTCCTACACCTACATCAGCACCATGGGCAATGTGATGAAAGTCGCGGCAATGGAAGGTGTGGAAATGATCATCCTCGACCGTCCCAACCCCCTCGGAGGCCTGAAGGTCGAGGGACCGGGAGTGGAGGACTCCCTCATCTCATTCGTAGGACAATACAATATCCCCTATGTCTACGGCCTCACCTGCGGAGAGCTGGCAACCCTGCTCAACGAGGAGGGGATGCTCAAGGTCAAGGGCAGCGATGGCCGGGATTCTACAGTGAAATGCAGGCTCAATGTCGTGCGGATGGAAGGATGGAAACGCAGCATGAACTTCGACGCGACGGGACTGCTCTGGGTTCCCTCCTCCCCCCACATCCCGACGGTGGAAGCGGCCTACCTCTATCCGGCCACCGGCATTCTCGGAGAGCTCGGGGTGCTCTCGATCGGAGTGGGCTACACCCTGCCCTTCGGCATGATCGCCTGTCCGGGGATGGACGCGGACCTGTTGGCCTCGCGGATGAACGCCCTCTATCTGCCGGGAGTACTGTTCAGGCCCATTTACGCGACCCCGTTCTACGGCTCGCTGAAAGGCAAGGAGATCGGCGGTGTGCAGATCTACATCACGGACTTCGGGGCGGCACGGCTCTCGGAGATTCAGTTCTACGCGGTGCAGGTCATTGCGGACATGCAGCCGGACTTCGACCCGTTCGGGGCTGCAGATGCCTCACGGCTGGAAATGTTCGACAAGGTGACCGGCTCCGAGGAGGTGCGGAAGGCCTTCGGAGAACGGTACAGATATGAGGACATCTTCAATATCTGGAACGATTTTGCAGAAAAATTCCGTAAAGTCTCAGAAAAATACTATCTTTACGCACTATGAAAAATCATCTGACACTTTACCTGATACTTCTGCTGTCCGTGACGGCTCTCGCATCGTGCAACATCGACGGTGATAGTTACGATTATTACACAGAGACATTCGAGTTATACGGTGAGTATAACGGAGGCATAGGCGTACAGGGAGAGTACAACTACTACATCTGCCTGACCAACGCCACAGACGGGAATGAGCAACAGGGACCCGGCACATCATACTACTATTTCGATATTTTCTCCACACAGGGTACACCCGACAGGAACGGAGAGATTTCCCTCCCTTCAGGCACTTACACGCTGGGAGTCCGTGGAGCCACTGCCATAGGCACATTTACCCCGGATTACTCATACTATACCGGAAGTGACCGCTACGGAGACCACATCGAGTTGGGCTTCAGCAACGGCATTCTCAGGATCAACGGAGATGACCGGGGCTACTACGAGATTGAGGCCGAACTCACCGACATGGCCGGCATGACACATTATGTCCACTACGTAGGACCTGTAGAGATTTCGGACCGTTCACAGGGTATCATAAACGGATTCCAGCAGCTGGCACAGGACCTGAACATCCAGGCCCATGCCGCCAACGCCACCCTGTACGACAACATGGATGGCCTCGCCGACGGCATCTCCAACGTCATCTTGTCTTTCACCGACATGGAACTGGACAACGAAGGCTACGCAGTGCCTCCCGGCAGTATCCTCAACATCGACTGCTACATGAAGCTCACCGACGACGGACGCATCCCTGCAGGCACGTACAACATCTCCTCCGAGTGGGGGAAACAGGACCTCACCCTCAGTCCTGGCGAAGTAATCAACGATATAAACGATTTGATTGTCGGGACTATAGTCGAGAACTACGACACCAGCGACAACGCCTACCTTGGATTCATCACCGAGGGCAGCCTCTATATCATGAACTCCGCCAATTTGGAATACAATGTCATGTACGTATTCCACACCGACCGCGGCTACGAGATTACCGGCAACTACAACGGTCCCCTGAACCTGATGCGCGCATCCGCGTCCATGGCCGGAGCCTCTGCTGACAATCTCCGCCACCATCGTCCGGTACCCTCCCCTCTGGCCCGTACGCACTACAAAGTCAGAAGCCGGTAGCCGGTAAATCTCACACAGACTCATCCGGCATACCGCCAACAAAGTCACAGACACTGCCGTCTATAAAGTCACCGTCACCTATTACTAGCAGCCAGGCCTGACCCAGCCGCACAACAGAAGGCGTATGCCCCGGCCACCGCAGCCGTGCATGCGCCTTTTATTTTTCCTTCAACCTTTTCTGCTCTTTCTCAAAATTTTCCAGAAAATGGATTTCCACAGGAGAAAGTTCATACTGGGTGCGCTGCCTGAACTTGTCATATTCCTGATTGGCTTTCTGTTTGGCAAGTTCCGCTGAGACAGTCCCTGCATGGGCCAAAAGTTCTTTGCCGGACAGTTTCAGGAAATCATCCAGCTTCTGAATCCAGTCCCTCATATACATCGGCCGGTGCGACTGCGCCTGAAGTTCCGCAAAGTCAAGATACAGGCTGACGATGCGGTTCAGTGTGTCCAGTTCATCGGAAGACAGGTAGTTTTTAGCTATTTCCGCATCGCTGCGTTTTGGGAATCCTCCTGACCAGGAAGTCAAGCCCATGAAATCCTTACCGGCATCCGCTCTCTGATAGATAACTTCCGCCGCCGTATGACCATGAGCCGAATAGTGCATTTTGTTCTGTACGGTCCTGAAAAATTTCTGCGTGGCCTCCGCCCGCGGGTCATAATCTATACTTAGAGCATATATCTCCAACACTTTGCGGTAGAAAACCTTCTCCGACGAGCGTATGTCCCGGATGCGGCTCAGAAGCTCATCGAAATAGTTGCCTCCTCCTGCCCGCTTCAATAAGTCGTCATTCATGGCAAATCCCTTTACCAGGTACTCCCTCAGCACCTGAGTGGCCCAGATGCGGAACTGGACACCTCGGTGGGAGTTGACACGGTAGCCTATGCTGATAATCATGTCGAGGCTGTAGTAAGCTGTTGTGTGAGTTTGCGTCTTCCCTTTTACGGCTCCATGCTGCGTGGTTGTTGCAAAAAATGCAACTACCACTTCCGGTTTAAGTTCTCCCGACTCAAACACATTCCTGATATGTCTCGATATGGTAGATTTGTTGCGCTGGAACAGCTCTGCCATCTGGTCGGCAGTAAGCCACACATTGTCATCTGCGAGTGTTACTTCTATCTTTGTCAGCCCGTCCTCTGTCTGGTAGAGAAGTATATTTCCTTTAGAATCTGTCGTCATTCGGTCTTCTGTTTCACGTCTACGCAAAGATAGGAAATATCATGCAGCCACGAGCCTCATCACGATAAAAAGCATATAAAAGACAACGGGAGAGAGAGCCGTCCCTCGCAGGTTTACGGTTCTCTTTCCCGTTGTCGGTGAAGCAGTCCGGGGTTAGAACTGGAGGACGAGGGAGGTCATGCCGGGCACGGCTAAAGGCTCGGTGCTGCGGGACACAGTCGCTCCGGAGAGGATGTCGGTGGCCGTAAAGCTGTCGGTGCCGAGAGCCGCCGCTGCAGCATCGAAGATCTCGGCGTAGTGTGCCCAGTCGAGGGAGACAGGCTCCACTCCGTTGTTGATGACCACCATCACCAGATCCTTGAAGTCGGGAGTATAGCGGAAATACACGTAGGTATTCACCAGGTCGCCGAACGGCATGAAGTGTTTCAGCTTGCCGGCGGTGACAGCCGGCGAGGTCTTCCTCCACTGCATCAGGGTGCGGGTGTGGTCGAACATCTCATTCTGCAGTGCAGTGCGTCCAGCAGATGTGAAGGCATTGACCTTGTCACCGGGCCAGCCGCCGGGGAAGTCGGTCCTCCACCAGGCATCACCCTTGCCCACCATTTCCTCGGGTCCGTGCATCAGGATCTCGTCACCGTAGTACCACTGGGGCACGCCGCGCATGGTCAGCAGCAGAGTGGTCGCATTCTTCATCCTCGCCAGCACGGTCTCGTCCGGATCCTTGTAGGTACCGAAGCGGATGGCCGGACGCTCCATATCGTGATTGGTTATGAAGGTCAGGAGGTTGTAGGGATTGTAGTAGGCAAAATCGAGGGACACTGAGTTGTACACGCGCTTGATGCCGTCATCGTAACCTAAATTGTCATTCTGCACGAAAGCCTCAGTCAGAGCGTCTGTCAGGGCGAAGTCCATCACCATGGGCAGGTGCGAGGTGTAGCCGTCGGCATTGGTCTTGAAGCCGCCGTCAGCTGTCCTGCAGCCCTCCCAGTAGGCTATCTGCTGTGTGTTGTGGAACCAGCACTCGCCCACGAGGGTAAAGTTGGGGAACTCCTTCAGGATACCGGCAGTCCAGGCCGAGATATCCTCCTTGCGGGTGTAGGGATAGGTGTCCACGCGGATACCGTCCAGGTCAGCGTACTCTATCCACCACACTGCCAGCTGGATGTAATACTGGAGGCAATAGGGATTGCTCAGGTTCATGTCCGGCATCGAGGTATCGAACCAGCCGGTCACGCATGCATCCAGATCAGTCTGAGCCGCATGAGGGTCGGAATGTCCGGACATGGCATAGTTGGAGCGTGTAAACGTAGGATGCTGGTGAATCCAGTCCTGGAAAGGCAGGTCGTTGTACCACCAGTGGGCGGTGCCGCTGTGGTTGGGCACGATGTCCTGGATGAACTTGATGCCTTTCTCATGGGCGGCTGCCACGAGGGAGCGGTAAAGTTCGTTGGAGCCGTAACGGGGGTCTATCTGATAATAGTCCGCGCAGGCGTAGCCGTGGTAGGAATAGGTCGGCTCGTTGTCGAGGGTGATGGGCGTAGGCCAGATAGCTGTGATACCGAGGTCGGCCAGATAGTCCAGATGATCCATGATACCCTGCAGGTCACCGCCGTGACGCCCGCCCGGCAGCTTGCGGTTGCCTTTCTCGGCGGTCAGGGGCGAAGAATCGTTCTTCTTGTCTCCGTTGGCGAAACGGTCCGGCATGAGCAGGTACACCACGTCGGAAGGGCCGAAGCCCACCCTCTCGCGGGAGCCTTCCCTGCGCTCGCCTATGCTGTAGGCAAATGTCTCGGTCTTCCCGTCGGGATAGTTGATGGTAAATGTATACTCCCCGGGAGTCAGGTTGTCGGCGATCTCCAGGTCCACGAACAGATAGTTCGGGCTCTCGGCATAATGCACGGCTTTCACCGTAATCCCGTCAGAGTCCACGGACACACCCGCGCCCGAAAGTCCGGGAGCGTGCAGCATCAGGGTCAGAGGGGTCTCCATACCCGTCCACCAGCAGGGCGGCTCCACGCGCAGTCCCTCCTGGGTAGTGGCTGCCGAAGCAAGGGACGAGAGTCCCACCGCAGCCAGAATCGTAGTCAGTAAATTTTTCTTCATAAATTATTGCTATTTGGTTTTAAATATCGTTACACTTTATCCACCTTCCGAAGGTGGGACGTTTCCGGTCTCTCTCCCCGCCCACCTTCCGAAGGTGAGGCATTTCCGGCCGTTTTCTGCACACCTTCCGAAGGTGGGAAAATGGGAACGCGGAAAACACTGAGCGGCATCAGAACACGAACTGATATCCGTGAGCGGGAAGGGTGTAGCTCTGTCCTGCGATGCTGCCCTCGGAGACAGTCACGGTCACTTCCTCGGCGGAGAAATTGAACACTGCCGCGAATCCGTCGCTGCCGTCAGAGAGCCGACGCTCAAAGGCAAACACCTGTTCGGGTCTGTCGGACGCGAGTATCACCATAGGCGCACCCTCGCGGGGAGCATACATCGACGGATGTGCATCCCGCATGGCGATAAGGTCCTTGTAGAACTGCGTATAGCCTCCGCGGTCCTCCCAGACGATAGGGTCGCGCATGAAAAACTCCAGCGAGTTATCAGAACCCATCTCCTGACCGCTGTAGATAAGCGGCATACCCGGCTCGGCAAATGTCAGGGCGGCGAACTGGCGGGCAGCCTCCCCCATCCTCTCGAACTCAGTGCCGTTCCAGGAGTTCTCGTCGTGGTTGGAAGTGAAATTCATCTCGATGCTCTCCACTGGCAGCTTGCCCTCGTGCTCCACACGGTAGGCGGCGTACTCGGCGGCAGTGGCCTTGCCCTGAGCGAGCCTGTTCATAAACGCATGGTTGGACCAGCCGTAGTAGGCGTCGAAGGCGTCGGTCATCAGAGCGGGCTCCTCGGACTCGGCCAGCATGAAGAGGTCGGGACGGATCTCCCGGAGCGCCGCCACGGCGTCATTCCAGAAGTCCACCGGCACCTCGTGGGCCACGTCGCAGCGGAAGCCGTCTACGCCCACCTCGGACACCCAGTAAGTCATGGCATCGAGCATGGCCGCACGCATGTCTGTATTGTCGTAGTTCAGATCGGCCACATCGGTCCAGTCGAAGGGAGCCACAGGCGTACCGGTACTGTCGTCCATCACATACCAGTCGGGATGCTCGGATATCCAGGCGTGGTCGCGGGAGGTGTGGTTGGCCACCCAGTCCAGAATGACCTTGAAGCCCAGCTCATGAGCCTTGTCAACCACGGACTGGAAGTCCTCGATGTCTCCGAACTCGGGATTGATGGCCTTGTAGTCGCGGATTGAGTAGTAACTGCCCAACTCACCCTTGCGTTCCACCTCTCCGATGGGATACACGGGCATGAACCAGAGGATGTCCACCCCGAGTTCCTTAAGCCGGGGCAGATGCTTTTCGAAGGCCTCGAAGGTGCCCTCCTTGGTGTACTGGCGGACATTGACCTCATAGAGGACTGCGGAGGCCGTCCAGTCGGGATGGCTCACGTTGCTCACAGGAGACTGCACCTCCTGTCCTGATTTGCCGGCGCATCCTGCAAGCAGAAGCAGGGCTACGGCCGCAAAAAAGATTGTCTTGATCATCTTCATAATACAATGTTATTTTAGGAAAACAAAATTACTTTCTTCTCACAGTCCCGATGCTTCGGCTGCGCTCCACAACGGCAGCGATTTCCGCGATTCGATGCCGTTGCGGAAGTCAGTGCAAAGCCATGCGCAAAGCCAGTGGTATGTTCGCGGACGTTCATTTACTTCTCAACGGGCCGGATCACTACTGCCGCACCGCCGCCCGGCGCCAGGGGAATGCGGAGGGTCGCGGAGGGCTTCACTTTTTTGGTATAGATCCGGTAGCTCTGAGGATTGGACTCCCAGTCGGCGTCCTCTCCGTCGGCGTAGACCGTGGCCTCGTATTTCTGGCCGGAGCCTGAGGGGAGGAACGAGAGAGGGATGACGGCCTCGCGGGCATTCTCGTCGGTGACGGCGCCCACGAACCATTCATCGGCACCGCGGGCCTTCCGGGCCACAGTGATGTAGTCCCCGGGCTCGGCCTCTAGATACCAGGAGTAGTCCCAGTTGAGGGCCACGTCCTTGATGAACTGGAAGGCGTCCATAAACCGCTCGTAGTTCTCGGGCAGGTCACAGGCCATCTGCAGGGGCGAGGGCATGGTCACATAGAGGGCCAGCTGCCGGGCCAGTGTGGTGCCGGCCTGCTCCCCGGGCTTGCTGCCGCCCTCGTAGTAGTCCAGCTTGGTCTGGAAGAGACCGGGGGTATAGTCCATCGGACCGCCCTTGAGACGGGTGAAGGGCAGGATGCAGGTGTGGTCCGGATCGTTGCCGCCCATCGACTCGAACTCTCCGCCGCGGGCCGACTCCTGAGCCACCCAGTTGGGCCAGGTACGCATCAGTCCGGTCGGACGTACGGCCTCGTGGCTGTCCACCATGATCTCATACTCGGCTGCGGTACGGACCACATGGATATAGTGGTCGTTCATCCACTGCGACGAGTGGTATTCGCTGCGGGGGATGATGTAGCCCACATATCCGGTCTTGACCGAGTGGTAGCCGTGGTCCACCATATACTGGAAGGCATCCTCCAGCTGTCTCTCGTAGTCCGCGGCGTTGGAGGCCGTCTCGTGGTGCATGATCATGTTCACGCCTTTCTCCGCAGCGTATGCGGACACTGCGTCTATGTCGAAGTCAGGATAGGGTTTCGTAAACAGGAAATGACGGTCCTTGCGGTAGGAGGCCCAGTCCTCCCAGCCCTCGTTCCATCCCTCGACAAGCACTGCATCGATACCGTGCTCCGCCGCGAAATCTATGTACCTCTTCACGTTCTCGGTATTGGCCGCATGCCTTCCGTTGGGTTTCAGGGCCGAATAGTCAGTAACCCCGGGACGCGCCTTCCAGTAGTCGCTGTAGGCCCAGGTAGCACCGGCCCCGGTAAACATCTCCCACCACACTCCCACGAATTTCTGGGGCTTCACCCACGAGGGATCCTCGATGGCGCAGGGCTCGTTCAGATTGTAGATCAGCTGCGAGGCCAGGATGTCCCGGGCATCGTCACTCACGATGACCGTCCTCCAGGGCGAATTGAACGGAGCCTGGAGATAGCCGCGCACCCCGTTCTTGTCCGGCACCAGATGGGCCTTCAGCCGGAAGCTGACATCATCCACATCGAGGAGCATGGCGGCATAGTGCACCAGTGCGGCCTCGTGGATGTTGATGTACAACCCGTCATCGGAGCGCAGCATCAGCGGGGTCTGCACGGACAGCCCGCCCTCTGCCTTCGTCTCGTAGGTCTTCAGAGCCAGCCGCCGCTCTATCTCATCCTCCAGCCCGGAGATACGGGCCGTGGAATAGGCAAACTCGTTGGTGTCATAGTCTCCGGGAATGCAATAGGCGGTGTGGTCCCCGCTGAGGTTGAACTCAGTCAGTTCCCCGCGCAGGGTAAGGTAATTCACTCCGTCCTGCTCCGGCACCTCATAGCGGAAGCCCAGGCCGTCATCGAAGAGACGGAAGCGCACCAGCACCTGCCGTCCCGTACCTTCCTGCACCAAGGTCAGGGCCATCTCGTTATAATGGTCCCGCACGCTGGCATACTCGCCCCAGACCGGAGTCCAGATCTGATCCACGGTGTCACGGCTTACTGCGGCGACGGTAAAGCCCGAAGCCAGGTCCGCCTCATCGCCAGTCAGCCCGAGACGGCTGGGCAGAATAACGGGCATCCCCTTGTAATCAAGGGCATACACCACTATTCCACCGTTACATTCTACATTCAGGGACAATTCCCCGGAGGGAGAATTCATCTGCTGCGCCCCCGCACCTGAAGGCAGCACGGCCATCAGGAGAAGAAGGGCAGCAGTCGTTATCAGATTCTTTTTCATACAGTTTGTTTATTTGTTCTTCAGGACAATTCAGCAGCATCGGAGGAGGTCACCCGTCCCCTCCGCACCGGCACCGTGATATCGCTGCCGGCTCCCGCCGCGTTGTGCGAGTATATGCGGATGCAGGAGTGGTCCATTTCCTCCGCGTTGTCAGGGATGTGAACGGTAAACACTCCCGGCTTGTGGTAGGACAGGCATTTGTGCCCAAGCAGGGTATTCTGCCACAGGACCAGGTAGCTGGCCGGGGTATTGTCCACCTTGACGGTGAACTCCCTGCCGCCCATGTCGGTTCCCACCACAGTTACCGACGGGACATCCTGACTCCGGATGTTTTCCCGCTTGAGCACGATCACTCCGCTTTCCTTCCCCGTGGTCACCCGGACGGTGGAGATATTGCGGGAAGCCGGCCCTGCCACCACCAGCACCGAATCCATACTTCCCCGGGAGAGCGGCAGCACCGTATAGTCGTCGCAGGTCAGTCCGTCCACACTGCCGATTCCGGGGAAATAGTCCCGGACTACGAGCAGGGTCGTATCGGACAAGAGCACGCAGGTTCTGGCCGGCCCGGACTCCTCGTCGAAGAACGGGTTACGCTCCACCCTGTATGAACAGGATAGTGTCAGCAGTAATGCTGCAGTTGCTATTGCCAATCTCAATGCCTTCATTTCAGATGATGAATACCACGGAAGAATATGCCCCCATGACCAGGCGGGGTGTCTCCCCGCTGCTGTCCATGGAGACCTCTCCCTGGACAGCAACCGTCCCGGTGACGGTGTCGTGCAGGAGAAAGTTGATTTCCGAACCGCTGAAGTTGTGCAGTACCAGCACGCGGTCGTCCTCATACTCCATTATCCAGGCACAAAGCCCGGGAAGGGCAGTCAGGGTCTCGTTATAGAGGTCGTGGCGCACCATGTGGCCGTGAGCGAGGGCAGGGCAGGCATGACGGGCACGGGCAAAATCCTTGTAGACCCGGAAGACGGAGGAGGCGTCGGCAGCCTGCTCGGAGACGGAGGCCGTAGGAAGGGTAATCTCGGACTTGTCGGTATAGGAGGACAGCTTGGTGTTGTAGCTGTCGCCCCAGTTCATGGGGATACGCACGTATTCGTCCCCGTTGTCCTTGACCCCGGTATAGCCGAGCTCCTCACCGTAGTAGATGTAGGGCTCGCCGCCTGCGGTCAGAAGCACTGCTCCGGCCAGACGCATCTTAGCCGTGGACTCGCCCAGGTCGCTGCCGGCCCGGTTCTCGTCGTGGTTGGAAAGCTTGGTGGCCTCGATATAGTCGGGACGCACGGCGGCATACTCCTGCTGATAGGACAGGATATCCCTGACAAAGGTATTGCCGGTGCCTCCGTTGATACCCTCCGAAAGCCTCCACCAGAAGGAGAACTCGAAGGCCGCGGGCAGGCCGGCATAGTAAGGCGCCACCTCATTGTGCTCGGAGAACACCTCTCCCACCATGTAGAAGGGATCCTCTCCGGTGAAGCCCTCGCTCATGGCGTCGTAGAACTTGCCCAGGAATGTCGGGTTCTCGCTGGAATTGGCATTGTGATAAATGTGCTTCACTGCGTCCAGGCGCATGCCGTCTATACCGTAGTCGGTCACCCACTGGCGGCCGATGCGCACCAGCTCCTGGAAGGCCGGGGATTTCTCGGCCTCGGCAGCGGCCCCGTAGTTGAGATCCGCGAACCAGGAGGTCCACATGTGGGAATGGTAGTAGAGGGTACCGGGCATCAGGAGGTCTGCCACGGCGTTGTTGTCCTGAGAGGTGAAAAGTTCCTTGGGTACACCGTACTCTATCATGGCCTCCGAAGCGCTCTGTGCCCCGTATTTGGAACCGGCCGGCCACTCATCGGAGTTCACCGGGCGGATCAGGAATCCCCAGGGTGAATCGAAATCCACCGTCAGGGAGTACATCCCGCCCCCGTCATCGTAGAACTTCACGTGACGGCCGGGGTCGCCCAGATAGAGGTATTTGTCGCTGTCAGTATCCGGGGCGGTATTCTCCGGGTCTGCCGGCCCGTCCGTGCGGGTCACGGTAACGGTCGGAGCATCGGGGTCGGTCCAGTCCAGGACGAACTCCATGGTACCGACAGCAGCATTGCCGGCCACGTACCACTGGGAGGCGTCATAGCCGTTGGCGCCCTCGGTATTGATCATGGGGATGCGTCCGGCCTCGATGTCAGCCCGGGGATTGTCCGAGAAGATATAGAAGTCGCGGTAAGGGCTGTCCTCATTCTCCTTGGCGTCCAGGAACCAGGGATGGTCCTTGCTGCTGTGGTTGAGCACATAGTCAATGTATATCTTGATATCCCTCCCGTGGGCCGCGGCCACCAGGGCCCTGAAGTCCTCGAGAGTACCGTAATCCGGATTCACAGCCGCATAGTCCTTCACGTCATAGCCGTGATAGGAGGCCGCGGGATGTATGGGCGAGAGCCACAGGGCCGTCGCTCCGAGCGAGTCCAGGTAGTCGAGCTTATCGATGATACCCTGGAAATCGCCTATGCCGTCTCCGTCCGAGTCGGCAAAGGAATACACCAGCAGCTGGTAGGTAATCTCCGCGTTCTTCGTCCCGTCCCACTCGATGGGGTCTGCCGTCAGCATCCCGCTCAGTCCGTCCCCGCCTTCCTCCCGGCCTTCCGGCTCGCAGGAGCAGAGAACCAGCAGCGGCAGGAGCAGCAGACATATTGCCCAAAATTTCTGTCTCATAATATTTATTTCATTTAAGGTGAGTTCTATCAATTCAATTTATCCTCTTGTATCAGACAGCAGAACTCTTTAA
>HF990369.1:356-3463 GCA_000432775.1 Alistipes sp. CAG:831 | reverse complement strand
ACTCTTCATGGCAATTGAAGTATTCTCAACAACCTTGTTTCCGGTAATTGTCCTGAGGTTGTTGAGGAAGCCAATCAGTCCGCCGGCGTCTTTTCGTAAGCCAGTTACCGTTGTCTCGGATACTGTACAATTGATAACATCACCATGCGAATAACCTACGATACCGCCAGTGTAGTCACCTCCGGTCACCGAGCTGTTTTTGACTGTGCAATTGGTGATGGGAAGAGTCACGCTGCCCACCAGAACACCTGCAGAACCGCCCAAGCCGGAATTGCATCCGATGATTGTTGCATTCTCAACATTGACGTTCCGTATGCCGATGTTACCATCATTGGAACTGATATGACTTACCTCAGCAAACAGTCCGGCATTGGATCCTGTAGTTTTATTCACCTCAACTTTAACATTCCGTACCACAATCCCGTTGCCATCAATGCCTTTGTAGTCATAGATACGGACCGGAGTCCATGATTCGCTATTAAGATTGAATATGTCTATATCGTCATCAATGATGACCGAATAACTGGCTGTCCCTGATATATTTTCCAAGTAGTCTGTCAAAGCTGCGAATCCTGCAGGGTCGGTAACGATTATGCGTTTGCCTGCTTCATCCTTCATTATGTTCGACGGGGAAGATTCTCCGTACCATATCGAGGTCGCTGTAGTGGATTCATCTTTTGTGAGATTTTCCAATATTGCAGTCCTGCTCTCATATGTCACGTTTCTGGATCCGCCGACTCTGATACCTGAGCTTGGACCCGAAATAACGGAAGACTTGATACTTCCACTGATGACAGGAAGGGTTGAACTTGAGCTATATTCTCCAACTATACCTCCTACAAACATTTTTCCGGCGTTCTTATTGACGTAGTCCTGTTTTGCATTGCTGGATACATTAATATTTGAGACAGCAACTCCATCAATTTTTACATTGTAATTGAGATAGCCTATGGCTCCTCCGACCTTTCTGGTACCGGAGACAGTGAGGTTTTCTACTGTCCATGAGCTATGTCCCGTTATGCCTTCACCGGTATATCCGATAATCCCTCCGACATTGTCGCCTTCAATGTCAGGTGCATTGTAAGAACCTGTAATAGTGCTGCCTTCGTTTCCTATGACAGAGCAGTTGATAATTTTGGCATAGCCTTCGCCGGTAAGACCTCCGACCTTGTAGTTTCCTATAACACTGATATTTCCATTGACATGGCAATTCTCTATAGTACCCTGAAACGAACTGCCGAACATGGACCCGACCTGAGCGCGGCCGGTAATGTTGACATTAGTCAAAGTAAGATTTTTGACTACGGCCTCAGTGGACTTGGTGATCCCAAACAATCCCACATAGTTCATGTCGGGAGCGGCAATGCGAAGGTTGCTTACCGTATGTAGTCCGCCGTCGAAAATTCCGCTGAAAGGATGTTCGTTCGTCCCTATCGGGGTCCAGGGCTGATTGTTGAGGTCGATGTCGGAGCCGAGGGCGACGTTGATGCCTGAGAAGGTGTTGCCGTTGTTGACGGCTGTTGCAAAGGAGCTGAATTGTTCGGGATCATTGATTAGCAAGGTGTTGTTTTCCTCGGTGACTTTACTTTGGTCATTGATATAAACGAACAGGTCTTTGCAGGAACCTTCAACTGTTATTTTATCAAGACTGGTAGCAGTTGAGTTGTCTTTGACGTTCACCATTTCTTGAAATCCGCTCATATCTATGGGACCTTCATTTCCCTGAGGGAATTGGGCATTACCCACGATACCTGCGGCAAAGGTTGTTGCTTTGAGGGTCGGAGCATAGTTATTGTTTGCTGTAATATTTCCAAAGTTATAGACTGTTCCGACTATGCCGCCGGCGTCGTTGCCGCCCTGGACTGAACCATAGTTGGTGTTGCCGCTGACTTCGATAACATTCTTTACCGGATAGGCTGAAGTAGCACCATTATATCTTATCCAGCCGACGATACCGCCTGTTCCATAAGCTGAAGAAGAGTTGGTGATGTCCCCTTTATTCACACAGTCTTTAATGCTTCCGGCGTTCTGCTGCTCGGCTACGATTCCAGCGACATCTGTACCGTAGCCGGTGATGGTTCCCTCATTTATGCAATTGATGACATCGGCTGCAGACAGACCTACGATACCGCCCACGACAGAGACAGGTGCTGTACATGACACTTCCCCATAATTTGTACAATTGCTTATTATCATCTTACTATCTTGTTCTGTATAATATGCCGCACCGACGATTCCTCCCACGTTGGAGTCGGAGCCGCTGACAGTTGCGCTGTTGATGCAATCCTCGATAGTACCGCTCTTGGTCATACGCCCGACGACAGCTCCGTTGCCTCGTTTAGCGATGATTTTGCCGCTTACCACTTCTATTCCGCTGACGGTACCGCCGCCTGTGAGCATTCCGACTGCGGCTGCGGCCATCTCACTTGAAAGAACATTGATGTCCACATTCTCGAACTTGAGGTTCTTGACCGTACCGCCGTCCACGATTCCGAAAAGACCGATGGCCTGGTCAGCATTTTCCGGATCAGCTTTTTTTATCGACAGATTGTAGATTGTATTGCCGTTTCCGTCAAAAGTCCCCTGGAAGGAGTGGCTTTCATCTGTGTAACCGCCGTCTTTGCGGATGCCCGTACCAATTGGGGTCCACTCATGACCGTTAAGGTCGATGTTCGTCATGAGTGTTACGGTATATTCTTGATAAGGTTTTCCTTCATTAACAAGTTTTGCCAAGCCGGCAAGCTGGTCTGGAGAGCTGATGATGATTGTCTTGTTGTCATCATCTATATCAGGATCAGCCGTGGTGGTACCATCCCATTTTCCCGCACTAACCAATACCTCTCCACCTCCAAACTTGTCTTCCACGATTACTTCCAGGTTGCCTTCGTTGGTGTAGAAGTTGCCGATGACGGTGGTGAGCTTGTTGGCGGATACGGGGATGTTGGTGAGTTCACGGTAGCCGATCTGTTCATTTCCGTTCTTTACTGTAACAGTCATCTTGTAGGCAGTCGATGAAGGTGACTCGAAGAAGTAGGTCTGGCCGAGGAGGTATGCAAATGCAAGGTCATTGTGATCGGTTACGACCGGACTGGACTCCTTTACAGCGG
>HF990369.1:0-190 GCA_000432775.1 Alistipes sp. CAG:831 | reverse complement strand
CATCCGTGGCCAGCAGGCGGATCTTGCCGAAGGGGCGCTGGAGGTTTACCTGAAGTGACTGGCTTGATTGGGTCAGATTGACATTCTCATTGGCATAGTAGGCATCCACAAGGTCTGTGGTGAGAACGGTTGCGGTAACGTTGTTTTTATAACTAATGGTAGTAAGACCGTTTGAGGTATTATACCTTAA
>HF990368.1 GCA_000432775.1 Alistipes sp. CAG:831 | reverse complement strand
CATTTCTTGTGGCAAGGGGTATTTTTGCTGATAGCCATTTTTCTATATATTTGTCCACCGGCAATCACCGGCAAGAATACAAGGTACAATGAAAACACAGACCTCCCCCGCAAACATCGGAAGCACTCCGGCCGAACTCAACCTGAGCCTGACCGCCCTGCGCTACATCGTGGCCGTGGATACCCACCGCAACTTCGTCAGGGCAGCCGAGGCCTGCGGTGTCACCCAGCCGACCCTGAGCGCCGGCATACGCAGCATAGAGACCGCCCTGGACGTAAGCATATTCGACCGGGGAGCACATCCCGTCCGGCCCACCGCCCTTGGAGAGAAGATCATCGCCCAGGCCCGGGTGACCCTGCACAACGCCTCCATGCTGCATGAACTGGTCGCAGCAGAAAAGGGGGACGAGGGCGGAGAAGCCTCCATGGGCATCATTCCGACCATCGCACCGTACATACTGCCGGGACTCTTCCAACGGATGCACTCCGACCATCCGGGGGTACACCTGCGGGTCTCCGAGATGCGCACCAAATTCATCATCGAGAAGCTGCTGTCAGCCGAGATTGACATGGCCATCTTAGCCACACCGCTGGAGCAGAAGGGCCTGCTGGAGATTCCGCTCTACTACGAGAAATTCGCGGCCTACATCTCCCCCGCCGACGAACTGTACGCACTGAGCGAGATTCCGGCCGACAGCCTGGCATCCGACCGGCTGTGGATACTGGAAGAAGGCCACTGCCTACGCAGCCAGGTCTTCAATTTCTGCCACAGTCACCGGCGCACCCACACCGAGTACCAGGCCGGCAGCATCGACACGCTCGTACGCATCGTAGATACCAACGGAGGCTACACCGTCATTCCGGAACTGCACACCGCCTTCCTCTCCGAGGAGCAGCGCAGGAACCTCCGCCCTATCGTCCGCCGGACTGATGCCGCAAGTGCCGCCTCCACTCCTTCTGTGGCCGGTACCTCCTTGGCCGCACCCCAATCAGATATCCCCGGCCAGTCCATTGCCCCGGACTGTCCCACCTGCATCCCCGTCCGCGAAGTCTCCCTCGTCATCCGGGAGGACTACGTCCGCGAGCGGCTGCTCAACGTCATCGCCGGCTGCATCAAGCACATTGTCCCGGAAGAGATGCTAGACTCCCGCCTCAAACGGTTTGCAATAAAACTGTAAGCCGCACATATCCCCTCAGTCACCCAAAAAGCCCCAGTACATACACCCCATCATCAGTATATCACTCCGGACAGCATGATGGACCGGCTCTGAGCGGCCTCCCGATAGGACTGTGACGAGACGTGCTTACCACAACGGCACCGAATCGCGGAAATCTCTGCCGTTGCGGAAGGGAGCCTGAAATGAGGCCAAATGGGTCGGGTGGAAAATCTGCAGCAACGCTAAAGGGTTAGAAGATAGAGTTGCCGATGTCGGTGGTGAACTGCTCGAGGGCGGCCATTCCGATGAGAGAGTTGCCGTGACGGTTCAACTCAGGACTCCATACGGTAATGGCGAGACTACCCGGAATGTAGGCCGCAATCCCTCCGCCGACACCGCTCTTGCCGGGAAGTCCGACGCGGAAGGCAAAGTCCCCCGACTCATCGTAGAAGCCGCAGGTAAGCATCAGGGCCCCGAGCCGCTTCGCCTGGCTGACTGTCAGGATACGGGTACCATCCGACGGATTCACTCCACGGTTGCTCAGGAAGAGAAATGCCCGTGCCAGATCCACGCACGACATCGATATGGCGCACTGGTGGCAATAGACATCGAGAAGGGTGTCCACGTCATTGACGATATTGCCGAAACTCTTCATGAAATAAGCCAGTGCCATGTTGCGGTCGGCATTGAGCCGTTCCGAACGGGCTATCTCCTTGTTGTAATAGATGTCATCGTTGCCGCACAGCCCCCGGACAAACTCGAGTACCGCATCCTTCGGATGGGAATACAGCGATATCAGGCGGTCAGTGACCACCAGCGCACCCGCATTGATGAAAGGATTGCGCGGAATGCCATGCTCGTGCTCAAGCTGCACCAGCGAATTGAAAGGGTTGCCTGAAGGCTCGCGTCCCACCGACTTCCAGATATCGTCCCCGAGGCGCTGGATCACCATCGCCAGGGTAAACACCTTCGAGATACTCTGAATCGAAAAGCACACCTGCGCATCCCCGCATCTGTACTCACTGCCGTCAAGAGCCGCCACCGCGATCCCGAACTGCCTCGGATCCACTTCCGCCAGCGCCGGGATGTAATCCGCCACGCGACCCTGACCCCACCGGTCCCTCAACCGGGAATGAATCCCGTCAATCACATTCTGATAATCCATATTCTGACTTCAAAGTTGCAAAAATACACAA
>HF990367.1 GCA_000432775.1 Alistipes sp. CAG:831 | reverse complement strand
GTTGAGGAGCCGATGATTCGCATATTAAATTATATTTGCGGTCCTAAATGGACAAGCAAATATGGAAACAGCAGCAGAAAGACGGCAGAAAGTACTCGACAGGCTTCAGGAAATGAACATCAGCTATGTAATGCACGAGCATCCGCCCCTTCCGACGATTGAGGAGGCGATGAAGTACTGGAAGGACTTCGATTCGACGCATTGCAAGAATCTGTTTTTCAGGAACCACAAGGGCAACCGGCACTATCTGGTGATACTCGAGTGCCACAAGCAGATGGACATCCACGGGCTGGAGCACCAGCTGCACCAGGGCAAACTGTCCTTCGCCTCGGAGCAGAGGATGGAGAAGTACCTCGGCACAGTCCCCGGCTCGGTCTCCCTCTTCGGGCTGATCAACGACCCGGATCATCAGGTCAAGCTCTACCTGGACAAGGACCTGCGGCAGGCGGAGAGAGTGACATTCCACCCCAACGACAATACCGCCTCGCTGGAAATCTCCCGCGACGACATGTACCGCTTCATCCAGCTGTGGGGCGGCGAATGGGATGAACTCTAAACCTCTACCCAGTCGATATGGATGCCGCGCCGCTCCAAGGATACCTTCGGATATCTGAATCTTTTGGCCACTTTTCCTTTGGCGGATAGTGGATTTGGCTGTATTCTTATATCTTTGTGCTGTGTCCGGCGATGCGATATCGCAATCCGTTACCGCGGCAAGCTCTGTTTTTTAAATGTCATATTTTGTCACTCGATATATCATCATGCTGTTTTCCGCCTCGGCTATCCTGGCGGTAAGTGTGAAAACAAAGGATGCCGTCCAGAATCGTATTCCTCTTGCAAAAAGTTGGCAGGTTCAAGACAAAGTCGTACTTTTGCAACACTAGTCCCCCAAGCCTCTCAACGATGCTCAAACCGGGGGGCATTTTATTATTTTTATACCCCATGGAGAATCAAGGAGAAATCATACTATACCAGCCAGATAACGAAGTGAAGCTGGAAGTGCGGCTGGAAGAAGATACGGTGTGGCTGACACAGGCGCAAATAGTTGAACTGTTTCAATCCAGTAAGGCAAATATCAGTGAACACATCAAGAATATATACGAACAGGAAGAACTGGAAGAAAGTGCAACTGTTCGGGATTTCCGAACAGTTCGGCAAGAAGGCAAGCGGCAGGTAGTGAGAACTCTCACTTACTATAATCTGGATGCCATCATATCCATTGGCTTCCGTGTCAATAGTAAAAGGGGCATTCTGTTCCGCCAATGGGCAAACAAGGTGCTG
>HF990366.1 GCA_000432775.1 Alistipes sp. CAG:831 | reverse complement strand
AATACCTCAGAAGGGAATTCTCCTACTCGCACTTCGAGCAGGCCCTGCTCCTTCCCGACGACATCAACAAGGATGAGATCAGCGCCAGCATGGAGCACGGTGTGCTGAACATCGTACTGCCCAAGATAGTGGTGACTCCCGAGGCTCCCAAGGAAAGGGTCATCGACATCAAATAGCAGCCGTCCGGTATTTCCGGAACTGTGAAAATGAATCACAAGCCGTATTCCAGTCGTCGTGGAATACGGCTTGTTTCGTTTAGGGATGTGGAGCGGTTTCTGCGGTGCAGCGGTTCAGCCGAGGATGCCTATTCTTCCGGGAGCTGGAAGTATATAGGTAGGTTAATGGTTACGGGAACAGACTTTCCGTTCTTGTAGCCGGGTGTCCATGCGGGAGACAGCGATATTACCCTGAGGGCTTCGTCGTTCAATTCGTCAATACCTCTGAGAACGTGGATGTCAGACAGGCTGCCGTCGGGCTCGACGGTGAATTGGACTGTTACCCTGCCGGAAATTTCAGCTTTCTTGGCTTCCTCTGGGTACTTGAGTTGTCCTAGGCACCACTCTGTAAAATCTTTCAAATTGCCGCCGTTGAATTTGGGTTTGATGTCTACGTCGGCATAACGGATCACTTCCTGCTGGTCTGCCGGAGTCGTGATGAGTTCATTTGCGGCGGGTACACCGGTGTCGGAAGGGGTGCTTTGGAGGTCTACGGCTGAGCTGCTGCTCAGGATGAGGGCAAACAGGGGCAGGCAGGCGATGTAGGCCAGTCTTGCCCATTTTGAGGTTTTGAGTTTCTGCATCATGGTGATTCGGTTTTTGAGCTTGCAGTGGTTAAAGCTGTTCGCGATCAGGAAACGTCGGTCTCCCACAGCTTTTCTGACAAGCAGGAGTTGATATTGAGTAGCATCGATGCCGTGTTTGAGGACAGCCTCGTCGGTTTCGTATTCGTGCAGCATCCGGAGTTCGGAGAGCATTATCCAGACGAGGGGATTGAACCAGTAGAGGGCGCAGACGAGCGACATGAAAAGTACGTCCACGGAGTGGCGGAGCCTGGTGTGCATGTATTCGTGGAGCAGTATCTCGGGGTGCCTTTCGTAGTCGCTGCGGCTGATTACTATATGGTTGAGGAAGCTGAAGGAGGGTAGAGGGGCTTCGGGCGTGTGCACCGTGCGGTCCTTGTAGCGGAATCCCGGATTGTTCCTGACGATCCTGATAATCCTGAACAGGGACAATGCGGAGAATGTCAGGGCAGCGGTGCTCCCGGCAGCATATACCCAAAGCAGGAGCGTGCCCCAGTCGAAGAAACCTTTGCTGACAGCTGTTCCCTCTGCCTCCGGACTTCCCGTTACGAGTACTTCCGGAATGACAATGCGGGGCAGCTGCAGTACCGCGTCGGTAGCGGACAGACCGAGCATTTCCGCCATGCTGCCTGTGTTGAACTTTATGAGCGGCAGCAGCATGCAGGCCGCCGTCCCCGCCAGCAGGACTATCCTGTTGAAGCGGAAGAAGGTGGTCTTCCTCATGAAGAGCATGAAGAAGGCGTAGAATGCCGTCAGCAGCAGCGTGCTTTTCAGAATCCAGACTGTCATTTTCCTTTATTCCTCTTATTGTTGTTCTCGATTTCCGCGATGAGGGCCTTCAGCTCGTCCAGCCCCATTTTCTCCTCCTCCACGAACTGGGAGACGAGGCTGCTGTAGGAGTTGCCGTAGTATTTCGACACCATCTCCCCGACGGTCCTGCCCCTGTACTGGCGTTCGCTTACGGCAACGCTGTAGAGATAGGAGTTGGCCATGGGCCGGCGCACCACGAAGCCCTTCTCCTCCAGAAATTTTACCTGAGTGGCCACCGTGTTGTAGTTGGGCCGCGGCTCTGGCATTGCCGCCACGATGTCCCGGATGAACATGTCCCCGTTCTTCCAGAGGATGTTCATGACTT
Organism: Alistipes sp. CAG:831; assembly: GCA_000432775.1. GTDB lineage: Bacteria > Bacteroidota > Bacteroidia > Bacteroidales > UBA932 > Coprenecus. The sequence goes on along the minus strand of HF990366.1, from coordinate 2,745 downwards.
CTTCTTCCTTTGCTGTGAGTCTCTGTTTCATTGTTTTTCCTTTTACGGTGCAAATATAATAAAAGTTTTCGTTGCTCCTAATAATTTTAGGAGTTTTCCGAATGTTTTTAGTAAAACACTTGTTCCGGCTCTACTGATGTCGCCCGGACTATTCCGTTCTGTATCATGCCTGACCATGTGTGAGGTTTAATCCCGTAGGATATTACTATGGGATGAGGTGCCGCAGAACCAATAATCTTGCAGGGAATCAGAGGACTGAAGAATACATTCAGCCATAATACATTCAGCCATGGCATAGACAACTGATGCCATGCGGCCCTATGGGCGTATTTTTCACGATGCTTTTTAGTTGCGTTAAAAGTTGCTAATATCCAGTTATTTACCAATTTGCGGATTTCGCAGGTCAAGCATTTTTTATTGAAAAAGCCTATTTTCGCCTGACGTTGATTTTTTTGGATTTTGTTAATTGCTTCATTTAAAGCAGATTGCGTTGCAACTAAAAAGTGTCGTGAGGATGAGGGCTGGACAGGAGCTTGGAATGTCAGCTGGAATCAAGGTCGCAGTGCAAGTTCGAATGGAGGTTGCGGCGATACCGGTTTACCACACCGGCACTGAATCACGGGATTCTCTGCCGTTGTGGAATGGGGCTGCACGAAGAATCATCTCAGAGCAGTTTCTCGAAAGGGTTGCGGCGATACCGGTTTGCCACACCGGCACTAAATCTCGGGATTTGCTGCCGTTGTGGTACGAGGCGGAATGGGAATCCCGCTCAGAGGGGCATCTCGAATGGGTTACTGCGATAACTGTTTACCACAACGGCACCGAATCTCGGGATTCTCTGCCGGTGTGGAAGAGAGCCGCGCGGGGAATCGGCTTAGAGCGCCCTCTCAAATTTTGTAACTTAATATTTTTATACTAAATTTGCTGTCAGATCCTTCAACGCCGATTTCTCATTTGAGAGGGTGGAGGGGGCATATACATAATTAAGCGTTTATTGACGCTTTGTCTTGATGCATTGAAACTTCGCAAACTTCAGATATAGTCAAGACGAAGCAACAGTAGATGCTCATGGGTATGCGTTTATAATTTATGTCCATGTTCTGTGGATATATGATTTGCATATCGGCGTGGGCCTCTGCGTTGCTCGTTTTACTATATCGGGCAAGCGAAGGCCTCAATGCGTGGAACGAGCGACAAAGTAAGTACCCACGCTTTTTTATGGTATAAACACATGCAAATCAGACTTTAAGCTTTTGTATATGAAAACAGGACTTACTTTGTGTTTTTTAATCCTATTGTTGTATGGATGCAGTATGAATATACCCATGACTGAAAAAATCAGCAGTTTGGAATCCCGTTTTGAGCAGATAGATTCGTTGTCGGAGAAAGAAGTGACAAGACTTATTGAGGAATATAATCATGCTGTCTCCAAATTCGCAGAAGAAGATGGCAAGTATACAGAGGAAGAAAGGAAAAGTATCCGTCAATCGATGGATTTAATAAACGGGATACTTATGAAGAAGAGAATGGATAAGTTAGAGGCTCGTTTTGAAAACATTGACTCAATGTCGGAAGAGGATGTGGCCTCACTTGTTGAGGAATACAAAGTGATTGCCGCACAATTCAAGGAAGAAAGAGACGGTTATTCGGATAGAGAGAAAGAATCTATATATCAGTCTATAGGCAGGATAAATGGCATGCTTGCAAAGAGGGGTATAGATTCGTCAATAAAAGATATCGGAGATTTTCTGAACTCTATTCCTGATATTGTGGAAGGGTTCTTTGACGGTCTCGGTAATGACGGCCAGTTAGGCAATGATACTCTCATGGTACAGTCTTGACGAACTTATTAGGTTGTAAAATGATAAATCTGTTATCAATCTTATGAAATATTTATTACTACCCATAGCTGTAATGCATGCAATGATATTTTTGACTTCATGTATCAATGAACAGGATATTAGAAAGATTCAGCAGAGATCGGCAAGACAAGCTGAAACATATGATCTTGTAGATACTGACCGTGTTGTTGATGCGTATTTCAAGAAATTCCGTATTATAGCACCCAAGGGGACGGTTTTGGAACTGGATGAGAGCAATGATATTTGCTATCGTGCTGTTTCCGGAGACCAAAAGTCAAGTGTGTATGTCGTTAGCATTAATGCCGATGATAATAAAAAGGATGAGGATGCGGAATATATGTGGAAGAAGAAATTTATCCGGACATTGGACACGGCTGTTTTCAATTTGGGGGTGCTCAAAGACGAGCAGTCAAGGATGGGTGTCAAAATAAGGACTTATGATGTGAGTGAAGAGAAAGAAGCTGTAACTAAAACGTATTATTCTCGAAAGTATGCGTATATTATATGTGCTTTTTACCCAAAGGGTGATTCCGGTTATGTGGACGAAGTTGTTGAAAGTTTCTCACCTACCAGGGTGCGACCGCCTGTCTGGTTGACGATACTGTTGTTTGCCCTGACTTTTGTTTCTTGGTTTCTATGGGAAGATAATCGTATATGGGGCGTGCCGGGAGTTTTGCTGCCATTGTCTATACTTGCGATTTATTTAGTCCCATCGATAATAGAGTTCAGCAGGGGATATATACCCTTTAAATCAATATTAGGTGCATTTTTTTCAATATTCGTATAATGGAAAACAATTTAGAAGATGCAGCACAACGGTATAAAGATGCTGCAATAAATGGAGATGCCGATGCCCAGTGCAATCTTGGCTTGTGCTATGAGT
>HF990365.1 GCA_000432775.1 Alistipes sp. CAG:831 | reverse complement strand
AAAGAGGTATGAAGCAGGGTATGAAGCAGGGCATGAAGCAGGGTATGAAGCAAGGGCTGGAACAAGGCCAGCAGGAGGAACGCATAAGGAATGCCAGGGGAATGAAAGCCAAGGGGATTCCTGTTGAGGTTATATCGGAGATTACCGGACTTACCTCTGAGGAGATAACGGCATTATAGCCAACAGATATTTCCGGCAGAAAGTATTACCGCAATATCGTTATACAGGACAAGTCCGGTATCAGTCTCAACTATGCCGCCAACTACTCCTTTTCAAGGACATCAAAATCATCCTCATGACATTCTAGGCCGTAATCTCTGAATAGTCCGGAGCACACAATCCATACCTGAGAATAAATCCCGTCCACCCATTTGGAGTGAGGCGGGATTTTCATTTTTCAGATTCAATGATTAACTTTGCTGAGTAAATCATTCACAAACTGAGGAGGAACAGCCATGCTGAAATACCCGATAGGAATCCAGACATTCGAGGAAATCCGCAACGGCGGATATGTGTACATCGACAAGACGGCGCAGGTGTTCCGTCTGGCCAGTGAAGGGAAATACTATTTCCTGAGCCGCCCGCGCAGGTTCGGCAAGAGTCTGCTGCTCTCTACTCTGGAGGCATATTTCCAGGGACGGAGGGAGCTGTTCCAGGGGCTGGCAATCGAGGCTTTGGAGAAGGAATGGACGGAATATCCGGTGCTCAGGCTGGATCTCGGAGGGGAGGTCTACAATGCCATGGATGTCCTGGAGAACAAGTTGGGCCAGACTCTTGAAGTATGGGAACAGATGTACGGCATAGGGAAAATACCTCCTTCCGTTTCCTCAAGATTCACGGAGGTTATCTCGGCTGCTGTCAGAAAGACCGGCCGCAAGGTAGTAGTGCTGGCAGACGAGTACGAGAAGCCCATTGTGGACAATTTAGGCAATAAAGAGCTCAAGGAGCATTTCCGCAGTACTCTGCAGGGTTTCTACAGTGTAATCAAGTCCCAGGACTCCAACATCCGCTTCGCCTTCCTGACCGGAGTCTCCCGTATCGGACACATGAGCATCTTCAGCGGGCTCAACAATCTCAATGACATCTCCATGGATGCTCCGTACGCGGACATCTGCGGCATTTCAGAGAAGGAACTCAGGGACTTTCTGGATGACGGAGTTAGAGCAATGGCTGCGGCCAACGGCATTTCCACAGAAGAGTGCTACGAAAGGTTGAAGCGGATGTACGACGGCTACCACTTCTGCCATGGCTCCATAGGAGTCTACAACCCGTTCAGCCTGCTTCTGGCCATGAGCAAGAAGGAGTTCGGCGAGTACTGGTACTCCACCGCCACCCCCTCATTCTTAGTGTCGTTCCTGATGCAGGAGAATGTCAACCTCAACGACCTCACCCTCGACCACGTCCGTCCGAGGATACTCACCGGCACCAACGCGGAGATCATCTCCCCCGTAACCCTGCTCTACCAGACAGGATACCTCACCATCAGGGAATATTTCCCCGACACCAACGAATACCTCCTCGGCTGGCCCAACAGGGAGGTGGAGAGCGGATTCACCGAAAGTCTCGCCCAACTCTACATCCCGAAGGAGGAGGAGGTCTCGGAATTCTCCGTCAACAGATTCTCCCAGGACCTGAGGAACGGAGATCCGGAGATGTTCATGCAGCGCCTGAAGGCCTTCATGGCTGACAACGACTACCATGTGCAGGGAAAGGCGGAGCTGTATATGCAGAACACCATGTACGTCTTCCTAAAGCTACTCGGACAGAGGGTGGAAGTGGAGCGGCACACTGCCAACGGACGCATAGACATCCTTATACAGACCGACAGGTTTGTCTACATCATAGAGCTGAAAAGGGACAAGGACCCCGGCAACGCACTCGACCAGATAGAGATTAAGGGCTACGAATGGCCCTTCCAGGCCGACAGCCGCAAGCTCTTCCGCATCGGAGTCAGTTTCTCCACGAAGACACGGCGCATCGAGGAGTGGAAAGTCGAGGAGTGACGGTGCGGCATCTGCACTGAGACGTCACACCGTTATTCCGGCACGTAGATGATCTCGCCGTTCTCCAGCTCGTAGGCTATGCCGACGCGCTTGCCTTTCTGGCCGGACCTGGACTGGTCCTCGGAGGGGGTATAGCGGTCTATGGTCTGTCCCTGCTTGACGATTATCTCCATATCCTCCTTGCCCGGGTTCTTTACCATCGTAAAATCCTCCGGGGAGAGCATCTCTGTCATGTTGTAGCGTGTGACAAGGGCGACCATCAGGGCCACGGCGAAGACCATGGCCACATCGAACAGGTTGCCGACAACACTCATCGGGTCGTTCTCCTCCCCGTCTCCCAAAAGCATTCTCCTCTTCATCGCACCTCCTCCCCTGCTTTTATTGACTCCCCTTCCACCGAATCAGGTCTGACACCTGCCGTCTCACCAACAGAGGCTGACTGCTGCCGTTGCCCTGCACAGCCGGCAAATCCTGCACAGCCGTCCAGCACCTCGGACACAAACTCCAGCCGGTTCAGATCCCGGGTGTACCATCTCTGCTTGACCTGCTGGGTGATGAAGCCTATCGCAGCGGAGAACAGTCCCACCACGGTCGTGGCAAAGGCTACCTGCATGTTGTAGGCCATCGAGCCTATATCTCCAGTTGACAGGCCCACCAGAGCCGGTCCCATAGGGATGAGCGTACCCATCAGACCCAGCATCGGGCCCATCTTGGACAGGGTCTTGGAAGTACCTAAGTCCTTATCCGCCGCTATCTCATAGTCCGAGAGCAGCAGCTGCCTGTGAGCCTTGTCCTTCGAAGCATCCAGCAGACCGGCCAGACAGCACAGCAGAGGCGACTTCGAGTTGGCGGGGATGGAGGCCCGCAGCTCCCCGGCAGTCTCTGGTGTCAGAGCCTCCACCTTACCCATGAAGAGGCGGTCTACCTTGCGTATCTGCAGGTACTGCCCGAAAAAATTGCCGATCAGCAACAGCGAGCGTAGGAAAAACAATATAAGCAGGACCACTACCGGTACGAGCAGTCCGTTGGAAATCCAGAAGAGGACATCGGAAATGTAGTTCATAAGTTTTAAAAGCTATTGATTTTTTAAAATGTTTCTAAAAGGACGGGCAGTCCTCACGAAAGATCCGGCAAGCACACCGGCTACAACGAGGCCGAGCACTCCCGCCATGGCTGTCCAGTCCACCTCGCTCACTCCCGCCACGGCTGTCTGGCCGTTGACAGTGGCTATCACCGCCACTATCCCCGTAAGGGCATTGGTCAGGAAGAACATCTCCAGGCGGCTCTCCTTGTCCGGGAAAATCCGGCGTATGAGCCAGGCCCCTCCGGCTATGACCGCGAAGACCACAGCGGCGGCACTCCAGGCCACCAAGGAGAAGGAGACACCCGGAAAAGCAAAAATGAGATAGACTAAGAAGCTGAAGAGCACCCCGAATATCAGCACGCCCGGAAACCAGCGCAGGATACGGTAGCCCCAGATGACGGACCTCTTCAGCCTGCCCGAGCTCATCAGATGCACCGAGAGCAGGCAGAAGGCTATCTGCAGGATGACTTCCAGGGTGATTATCACCGAGGTATCCAGCATCAGGTCAGAGTTGGAAAGCCACTCATCTATCTGGGAGCGGGACTGCCGGACGGCCACGGGCCACATCAGTCCGGTGAAAAGTGCGGCAGCTGCGGCATGAGCCAGCACCGACCACCATTTGTGCCAGGACTGCTTCAGCACGAAGTTGAAGCAGACCAGCACCATCAGGATTACGACTAAACTGTACATGTGCAGAGCCTCCTTAGATCAGATTCCACTGGACTTGCGGCGGCGCCTTATCAGCAGTCCGCCTCCGATGAACAGGGCGACAATCAGCACTGCCACGGCAATATTGCTCACCAAGGTCGTCTCCTTCTCTGTCTCGCTCTGCAGCCGGTCTTTCTTAAGCACCATCCCGTCGGAGGCGTCGCTGACCGAAGCCTCCCTTATCTGCCGGATAGCCCCACGGTACTCTGAGGCCGAGGCCTCAGGCAGTGCGGAGGCGATGTAGTCCTGCAGGGCCGGATTGTCGCACACGAAACCGGAGCACGAAGGGGCGAACTCCTCAATCAGGCCGGTATGCAGCTCCGCGATATCCGCCACCTGCTCGGGCGAGGCGTCCCAGAGCCCCTTGCGCACAGACTCCAGCATGACCGCCGTAACCTCTTCAAGGGCAGCCGGATTGACCTCCCTGAAATGTTCCCGGACGCCGAGTCCGAACTTGTCCTTGACATACACCTCATAGATCTCGTCCCACACGCGGTCGTCGATGGCCTCCGGCTTCATCACATTCCATCCGAAGGTATTGGTGACGGTCTCCGCGATGGCCGATGCATCCCCTGCCCCGCCCTTCATCTTCTCGGAGATATAGGAAGGGTTGAATATGGTGGAACGGCTCTCGACCCCTATCGCCTCCTTCAGTTCCTGCATCCTCACCTTGTTGCGGTTGCGGTAGTCGCTGAGGTAAGCGTCCGGATCCTTGCCTGTCACTTCCCTGACTGCAAGGTTGAGCCCGCCCATGAACTCGTACACATGGTCCAGGCTCAGGGCGCCCCAGGTATTGCTCTGACGGGGCTGCACCACCGCGTCGGTACGGGAAAGCGCGGCCTCGAAGGCGTACCGGGCAAATTCCTCCCAGCCCTCCTCGCTGCCGTAGTAGGCTCCCATATTGTTCATATAGACCTGTGCGATCTCCGAGGAGGAGGTCCAGCGGTCAGAGGCGGTCACCATCCCCTGAATGCCGGTACCGTAATTGCCGTTCACCCCTCCGAAGACCCTGTAGGAGGACATCCTCCGGGCATCGGCCGGTGTCACTCCCTTCTCGGTGAGTATCCGCTCGGTCTCCCGGATACCCTCGGCCACATTGTTCACATATCCGTCGTCCTTGGCCTCCGCTGCCATACGGACAGCCCTGTCTATCAGGAAAAGACGAGAGGCGGCAATATCCCTGAGCTGGCCGCTGGTCTGCACCACCACGTCTATCCTCGGACGGCCCAGCCTCTCAGATGGTATCAGCCGGATATCGGTCACACGGCCGAAACTGTCGTAGACCGGTTCCACTCCGAGCATATAGAATATCTGGGCAATGGTCGCTCCCTCCGTCTCGATGAACTCGCTGCTCCAGAGGGTATAGCTGACCTTGCGGGGCAATGAGTCGCAATGCCGCTCGCGGTAGAGCCGCAGAGTATTCTCGGCCAGGGCCACACCCTTTTCCCAGGCACTGCGGGTCGGGGTCGCCTCTGCGTTGACAGCGAATAGGTTGCGTCCGGTGGGCAGTGTGTTGGGATTGGCGACCGGATCTCCTCCGGGCGAAGGTGCGGTATAGCCGCCGTCCAGGGCATTGAGCATACTGCGCATCTCGATGGAAGGGCTCTCCGTCAGAGCCTTGCGGTAGTTGTGCACATTGAGCACGGCCTGTTCTATCTCCTTCACCGCCCGGGCAAAATCCATCTCCTCCTGCGAATAGCCTTTTCCCGCACCCATCTGCCGGCCTATCATGGACATCATCTCGCTCATGCCTCCTGCCCCATTCCGACCAGGATGTCCGGTTCCGTCACCGGAACTGCCGTCCGGACGTTTACGGCTCATCTGCTCCGACATACGGGCCATCATGGTCATCATATCCGGCGGGGCCTCCAGGGACTTCGCCACCGTCCTGGCATGCTCCAGTTCCTGCATGGAGATACCGGCTATGGAGCAGAACTGCCTGTCATCCGCCGGACGGCCCTGGGCCAGCAGCCGGGCCACAATCCTCTTAGCCGGAGCCACATACTTCCGGTTGAACACCGACAGCTGCTTCTCCACTCCCGTAACGTCCTTGCCCTTGGCCCGGTCTATGCCGAGCAGCCCGTAGGCCACCGGTTCGGTGCTCATGGCATAGACGGTAGACTCAATCTGGGCCGGCTGATAAGGCTCGCCCATCACGTAGAGACGGCCGGTGACTTTCTCAGAAGCCAGTTCCTCGGCAAAATTCCCGATGCGCAGGATTTCCTCCCCCGTGTAGGGCACATCTTTCGAAAGGGTATCCAGTCCGAGGTCCGAGGCAATGCCCATCTCTATTGTCAGTTTCTTGATATTCAAGGCAATCTTCTCCGCTCCGGCTGCATCAGGCGACTCCCCGTACACAGCCTCGTCGTAGCGCGAAAGCTCCCGGGAAAGGTCGCGGTAGATTCCCCTCACATTACTTTCCATGAAAGGAGCGGTGAGGTAGGACTGCAGTCCCGCGTATGCCCTCCGCTTGGCCATGACTCCCTCCCCCACGTTGGAGATGGTGTACAGGTAGAAATGCGGGACAGTGCCCACCAGGCGGTCCGGCCAGTCGTACTGGCTCAGGGCCACCTGCTTGCGGGGAGTGAACTCTAAGCTGCCGTGGGTACCGAAGTGAATCATCGCATCGGCCCCGAAGCCGTAGCGGGCATAGAGGTAAGCCGCAATATAGTTGTAAGGAGGCGCGGCATGGGTACCGTGCACCATCTGAAAGTCGTTCCGGCCTCCTCCCGCCGCAGGCTGGGGCAGCAGCACCACATTGCCCAGCTCTATCCGGGCCAGGGCCAGACGCCCGTCACGGGACATATAGGGCCCGGGAAAATCCCCGTTCAGGGCCGCCACCTCGTCGCGAAGTCTCTGCGGCAGGGCCTTCGAACTCCACTCCGCGTATGTCGGGGCATCCACCCACTCGGGCTGCCCCTCCTCCATGAACCGCGAGGCGGCTCCTTCGGCATACGAGCCGAACACCGCTCCCCTGCTCTGGATCAGCTCCGCCAGAGCCTCCGGAGAGGAGGGCAGGCCGGAAACATTGTACCCCGCCGAGCGCAGGGCCGTCAGGAAATTGTACAGCGAGGGCACCACCTCCATCCCGGAGGCCGTCAGGGCATTCTGCCCCGCCCCTTTGTAGTAGAATATGGCTATCTTCTTCTGGCTTTCAGGCTTGCGCTTGAGTTCCAGGTAGCGGTTCACTGTCTCGGTAAATTCCTCCAGCCGCTCCGGAATGGCCTCCAGCCGCTGCATCCCGTCCCCGTCCTCGTAATGTCCGAAAAGTACAAACGGCCGGATGGCCCCGTCTATCTCCGGCGTCACCACGCTCTGGGAGAGGAATCCCCCGACCATGCCCATCTCATCCGCCTCCCAGTCGGAAACGAGGGTATTGACATTCAGAGGCGAGAAAAGGGGAATGTTGTACTTCCTGAGAAATTCCACGGTCTCGTCCCCTAAGCGGCCGTGCGCCATGTTGATCACCGCCGAAGGTGCAATGGAGTCCAGCTGTCCGTTGTCCAGCATGGGACGGGTGCTGCGGACAGGATATACCACGTTGCCGGCAGCTTCGAGGGAGGCGATAAGATCCGTAGGATCGCCCATCTGTCCGGTGACAATGATGCGGGGAGACTCTTCCTTCCACAGACCGTTGCTCCGGAGATAGGAATTGTAGGCGGCAATGGAGCGGAAGCCGTCCTCGCCTCCGCCTTTTTCCGTCAGCGCAGGATGGTAGATGTTCTCAACCGTATATTCCTCTGCAGGGGCCGGCTCCGGGGCACGGAAGCGCTTTCCGTCTATATTGCGGCGGATGAATGAGAGCATATTGCGGTAGTTGGCCGGACCTCCGTTGGAGAGATAGGCCCGGAGCTGAGGAGCAAGGACCGAATCCACCGTATTGATGTCATTGGCCGGATTGGTCACCATCGTAGAAAGTACGGGCAGGCCCCGCTCAGCGGCACGCTGAATCTCCGCACGCTGTTCCTCGGTGATCCTCAGCCCCATTCCGTTGATCAGCAGGATGTCGTAATGTCCCGCCTTTGAAGCGTCCTCGGGAGAGAGTTCATACAGCCTGACGGACGGATTGTCATTGGCCCTGGATATCTGGCCGAGCTGGAGCACCTGATAATTGAGGAATGCCACCCTGGTGGGTGCCCCCATATACGCCCAGAGTCCCCATAGAATGAGGACTACAAGGATAGAAACCACAATACATGTTATGATTTTTGCTGTTTTTTGAATCATGCTGCGTTTTTATATTTTCTATTTTTTCTGAAAAAATTTCTCGATATCCACGGACAGGGCCACAGCCACCGTGGTGCCGGTAGTGCTTGGGGTACTGCTGTAATAGTATTCGGGACGGTAGTTGAACAGGTTGTCCACTATCACATTGAGCTGGATGCCCCTCCAGATGTCCTGCGACACTGTGAGTTTCCATATCGTGTAGGCCGGATAAGTCTGCAGCTCCGTTTCCTCATAGTCGGTGGCGGAAGTGTAGACCTCGGTGGTCACGGCAGAAAGTATCCTTCCGCTGAGAGCCACGTTGAAGCCGTAGTTCTTCCAGGACCTGCCGTACTCCACACGGGCCGTAGCCGAATGCGGCCTGGTCTGGGAAAGCAGGGGTTCTCCGGCACGTATGGCCTCGTTGGTGAAGGTGTAGGCCAGACGGGCGCCCAGACCGAAGGGCAGGCGGGTAGACACGGAGACATCCACCCCCCGCACCTGCATCGGACTCATGTTGGTGTACATCATGCCTCCGAGTTCCTCGTTCCAGACAGTGGTGATGCGGTTGTCCACGAAGTTGTAGAAACCTGAGACAGAGGCGCTCAGATACTTCCAATTGTACTCGGCAGAGACGGAGAGGTTCTCGCTGGACTCGGGAGACAGGTCCGGATTGCCGTAGATCATGAAGATGCTGGCCATATCGAAGGACATGTACATCTCCTTCAAAGTAGGTGCGCGGAAACCTCCGGAATACGAGCCCCTGAAGGACCAGCCTCCTGTACGGTACATGAGACTGAGCTTCGGGGAGAAATGGCTGAGCCGCTTCTGAGAGAAGAAGTCGTAGCGCAGGCCGCCGATGAGGTTCCAGTGCTCGTTGATATTGGTCTCCACCTGGGCGAACACATCCGCTGTGTGCTGGATATAGTAGCCGTTGTCCTCGAACTGATAGGACATCAGGTAGTCGCGCATGTAGTCGCCTCCTACGATCATGGTACTCTTCCCGTCGGCGGTCAGGTCATAGGTGTAGATACCGCGGACGGTGTGCTGCACGTTGCTGTAGTCACGCACGTCAGTGCTGTTGAAGAGCAGCCAGTCGCTCTTGTCGTACTGGTCGAAGCCGTATGAGAGCTCTACCCTGTTCCGGTCATTGACATCCCACTCCCCTTTCAGGCCTCCGCTGAAATCGCGATAACGGTCCCTCGTATCGCTCTGCAGGTCCCTTTCCCGGAAGAAATAGCCGGCCCGGGCCGTGAACCGGAGTCCCTGCAGCGGCTCATACTGCAGACGCTCCTTCACGCTCCAGTTGTACCCGCCGTAGAACGTACTGTAGTCACCCTCCGAAGGCATGGCGTAGGAGTCGATGCTGGTGTACTGCGCATTGGTGAGACTGTTGAACTTGCCTGCGATAAAACCCACCGAGCCGCCGTAACGCTGCTCGTTGTGAGCCCCGTAGCGGGCATTGACATTGACCTGCCAGGGCTCGGAGGCACCGGCGCTGATGAGATTGACCACCCCTCCCACCGCATTGGAGCCGTAGAGGGACGAGGCCGCGCCCTTGATTATCTCGACGCGCTGCACATTATCCAGATTCAGACGGTTGTAGTCGATATTGTCCAGAGTCTCCCCGGCCACGCGCTCCCCGTCCACCAGGAACAGGACCGAGTTGCCGCCGAATCCCTGCATATTGAGAGTCACCTGCTGGTCCATGGCGTATGAGAACTCTATGCCCGGAAGTTCCGACTCCAGCAGGTCCCCGATATTGAGGGCATCCACCCTCTCGATATCCTGTATGGTTATCACTCTGGTAAGTATCGGGCTGTTTTTCAGCAGACGCGGAGTCCTGGTTCCGGTAACGACCACCGTCTCAAGATTCATATAGTCTTCTTCGAGAAGCACATCCACACTTTCTTCCGGATGTTCCGCCAGGGAGACCTCCTGCGACAGAAAACCCAGCATATAAAAATGCAGCACTGCCGCCTCTCCGTCGGGGACAGTTATACTGAAACGTCCTTCCCCGTCCGTCGCGGTATAAAGTGTAGTGACACCTTCCACTGTTATCTCCACTCCGGCCAGAGGGGCGCCTTTGCTGTCCGTGACAATGCCGGAAACCGTTCGTTCCCCGGCACATACTGCCGTGACTGCCGTCAGAAAGGCAGCCAACAGAAAGATGATACGTCTCATTGTCAGAACTCTAAGGGATATACGTATTCAATGGTCATGAATCCCTTGACCTTGCTGTCGTTCATATAGTTAGTAAGCATTATCGCCGCAGCCTTTCCTTCGGACGTAATCAGTACGCAGACCTTCCCGGACATCGTGTACACGGGCGGCATGGTGGAGGTATCCACATTCAGCCACTTGGAAAGCTCAGGATTGTACCACGAGGGTGCATACAGTATGACCCCGTCCATCATTCCGGACATATCCACCGTTACACGGTCCTCCGTCCAGACATCCTCCACGTAAGTCCCTTGAGGCAGGGCCCCAGAGGCCAGCAAGTCGTCTATTGAGGAATAACCGGTCTCAATGACCCTGCCGCCATTGGTCTTGACATCGTAACGGTGCACTGCGAAGTCCCAGCCTTCAGTGACGTCTCCTGTCTCTGTCCCGTCCTGCGCGATGACAGTCGTATCCAGGGCAAAGGTCTCGAAATCGATATAGTTCCAACGGGTGTAGGAAGTAGCGTCGAGATATATCGTGCCCGACGAAGTGGCCTGCTCCACCTTAGTGAAGCCGAACTCCGATATCTCCGTCGGCTGATCGTATATACCCTCGAATATGCCGTTGCACGAGGGGAGCGACACCACTGCGAGAAGTGCCGCCCCCGCCTGCAACATTTTTAGTAATGGCTTTGGGATTCTTTTCATTTACTTGGTTCCTTCAAATTCCACAGTGATGGACATCGGCATCGCTCCCGGAGTAATCTCGGCATTGACGGTAATACTGCTGCCGTCGGCCGAGACCATACCGCTAAGGCTGCCGGTCACATTGATGTCTCCGGCCGTGGTATCTATGCTCTCCGCGGTGAGGGTATAGCTGCCGTCCGCAGCCTCAGCAATCTCTACGTCCACCGCAATATCCTCCAATGTCATCATTCCCATGCCGAAGCTGGAAATCGTCAGAACCGCCGAATTGTCCTCCGCGACCTCCAGAACCACTGTCGCGTCCTCCACAGGATCCATCGGACTGCCCATGACGGACATGTTCAGGGTTCCGGTATAAGTCCCGCTGAGCAGCAGGCTTGCCGGTATTTCTCCAGGGCTTACAGTTATCGTCAGTCCGCCCATCACCGCAGGAACCTCGAATACGAATGAGAAGTCCGAAGTGCCGCTTACCGTCGCGGTCAGGGTGCACTCGTACTCACTCTGAGACTCGGCGGACATACCCATGACAGTCGTGCCGCTGCCGGAGAGTGTGTATGTTCCGTTGCTTTCGGTCACTGTCACCCCTGTGAGGGTAAATGTTCCCCAGGTATCGGACGTATAGTTCACCGACACCGTCTCATCCGTCTCCTCGGTGACTGTTATGGTCTGGGCATCACTTGCCATAGGTGTTGGAGAATACTGGAACTCGGCCTTCGACCAGCCGGAATAGGTTCCGGCGACCTCTGCCGCCAGTCTGACTTCTTCTACAGGATTGCAGCCTGCCGCTGCGAAAGCCGCCATTGCGGCTACAGGAATCAATTTTCTCAGTTTCATTTTTATAATATTTTTTAATTCTTCAAAATGACACTGCAAAATTACCTGAAGCGGCATACCTGCACAATCGTCAGAAATTGGGATTACCCCTGCCTGTCACTCCCAATTTAATGTGAATCGCATTAAAAAACCGGCGGGCCTCCGGCAGACAATGCTGCGCGGAGACCCGCCGGGATATTTTGTCCTGAAGCCTTATTTCAGCAGACATTCAGGCACTTCCCTTCCGAGAAGCCAGCGGTACCAGAAGATCAGGTCGGAGTTGGATGAGTGGATGGCCTGATATCCCCTGTAGCCGTGATATCCGCCGGGGTAGATCATCAGCTCGAACTGCTTGTCGGCCTTCTGAAGGGCGTCGATGAGCTGGAGGGTGTTCTGCATGTGGACATTGTCATCGGCCGTGCCGTGGGTGATGCGGAGCATCGAGCCCTTGCCGCCGCGGTATTTGTCCGCACGCTCCCATACGCGGGTAAAGGCGTATCCCTCGGGATTGTCCTCGGGGGTGTCCATGTACCTCTCGGTATAATGGCTGTCGTAGAGCTGCCAGTCATACACACCGCCGCCGGCAATGCCGTACTGGAAATAGTCGGCGCCGTCCGTAAGGGCCAGGACTGTCATAGTGCCGCCGAAGGAGAAGCCGGTGATGCCTATCTTCTCAGCGTCCACGTAAGGCAATGTCCTCAGATACTTCACCCACTCGATATAATCGGCCAGCTCCGTCTGTCCGAGAGAGCGGTAGACGTAGTTCACGCCCTCCTTGCCGCAGTGGCCGGAGGCGCGGTGGTCGATGGATATCTGGATGACTCCCTCATTGGCCCAGAGCTGGTTGGAGGGCGAAGGGGCTGACCAGCGGTCCATTACGGTTCCGGAGTTAGGGCCGCCGTACATGGAGACGATGACAGGGTATTTCCGGTTGGTGTCCAGGTCTATCGGGAGCCTGATGGAAGCGGGCAGGGTGTATCCGTCCACCTCGATGAAGAGCATCTGTGCCTCGGCCAGCTTGTAGTTGTCGTACTCGGGGCCCTTGGAATCGCCGAGGACAGTGTACTGGGTCTTATTGCCGCTTCCTATCTTCACCAGGACGGTCTTTGTGGGAGTGGACACGTTGGATATCTGGGCGGCGTAGTACTTGTTGTCGGGGGATATCTGTACGCTGGAGAAATTGTAGTCTCCGAAGGAGATGCGCTCGGAAGTATGCTTCTTCAGGTCAAGCCTGTAGACATCGTAACGGGTGGAAATCTCGGCTCTCGAAGTGTAGAAGAGCACGCCCTTGGCCTCGTCCAGCTTCAGGATGCGGGTGCCCCAGTTGTGTCCCTCGGTGAGCTTGGTGTACCGGGAGCCGTCGAATGGCTGGAAGTATATCTGCTCCCATCCGTCGAAATCGCGGGTCATGTAGAAGCCGTCCTCGGTGAAAACCATATCGTCTATCCAGTCGATCCATGTCTTCTGATGCTCCTCGTAAAGGGGTTTCTTCGAGCCGTCAACCGGTGACACTTCGTAGAGAATCAAGTGGTTCTGGTCACGGGGCATCCAGGGCACCATGAACTTGTCCGACTCCGCGCTCCAGAACGGAGTGCCGAAGTACTGGTCCTCGTCCCGGTCAAAATCCGCCCAGACGGTCTCGCCGGTGGCCAGGTCCATCATGCCTATCTCCACCTTGGGGTTCTCGTCTCCGGCCTTGGGATAGCGGGTCTCGTTCAGGGTACCGTGCTTGCCCTTGGCGTCATAGATGGGGAACATGGGCACATTGGTGTCATCGAACTTGTAGTAGGCCAGACGCCTGCTGTCCGGAGACCACCAGAAAGCCTTGTAGCGGGTGGCCCGGCCGAGTATCTCCTCGTAGTACACCCATGAGGACCAGCCGTTCAGGATCAGGTCCGAGCCGTCCGAAGTCAGCGCCGTATGCTCGCCCGTGGCCACGTCCATCACATAGAGGTTATTGTCCTTGGTGTAGGCGATCTTCGTGGAGTCCGGCGAGAACATAGGGTTGTCCACGGTCTTGGCCAGCTCCTCCAGAATCGCGGGCTGCACCTTAGGTTCCGGCCTCTGATAGGGCACGGTCTCCCCGGTCCTGATGTTGTACAGGCCGAGTTCCCGCGACTCGGAGACTATCAGATTGTTTTTGTCGTACCAGCCGACGGGGGCAGGTATGGGATTTGTGATTCCAGCCGGCATTCCCTCTGCAAGCTGCTCTACAGTGAGATTTTTCTTCTCCTGTGCACTGACCGCTGCCACAGAAAGGACAGCGGCTACTGTCAATAGTATTTTTTTCATTTTCCGATCTTTTGGTTGAATTATAGATTAATCTTCCAAATTTAGGTTTTTTTTCAGAAAATGTCCGGATTTTTCCACATAAATTCATGCGGATTTACAGCACATCGTCTGCAATCGAATAGTAATAGAATTTGGGAAATGTCTTGACCACGCTGCCGGTGGCCAGCCGGAAAAGGATGTCCGTACACATCCCCGCGAGTATGTTCGAGGCTACGGACAGCTGGGGTGGCGGAAGGACACCGCCCTCCTCCTCATATTTCCACAGGATGCGGTCCAAGTACAGTTTCGGCTCGGCAATCCTGTCAAAGTGCCTGAGAACAGCAAGTACAACTCTTTGGCTGTTTTCTGAGTCGAGGGCAACCTGCAGCCATTCAAGTGGTGGACTATGAAACCCGGCGTTACGTTCATGCTGCAGTATGCCCAGACCAGCAGGTATACTGTGAGGAACCAGGCTATGTGGAAATTCTCCCTGAGAAACAATTTCACCTTCTCTTCCACCTTTGGAGGCACCCTATACGCCTACTACGAACCTGAGAGCCGCATGCTCGACGCACTCTGGAAACCGGTCGCCCAAATCAACGGCTCCCTCTACAAGACATTCCTTGACGACCGTGTCGAATTGCGTCTTGACTTTACCATCTGGCGCCACGGGCGAAGGACCATCATCGAGACGCCGGTCTACATGCAGTCTGTCTGGAACAGGACCAAGGAGACCCGCGCCGAACTCACGCTGACATGGAATTTCTCCGGAGGCAAGAAAGTCAACGTCCGCCGCAACGCCAACAGCATTCAGGAATACAAGCAGATTACTGACCAGAGATAATGTAATACTATGTCCAGCTTTCCTCTAATCCTCCAGCACGATTCCATGCAGTGCGGCGTGGCCTGCCTGGCCATGGTATGCAGCCACTACGGCAGGGAGTACTCACTTGAGACCCTGTCGAAGTACTGCTCTCCGACCGCCGAGGGGGTCTCCCTGCTGGCCATAAGCGATGCGGCAGACGGCAGCTGCATACGCGGGCAGAACCGGATACCACTGCAGGCCAATCAGAATGCAGAGGCCGTCATCCTCATATCCGACAGGAGCCTGATTCAGATGATGCTGCTAAAATCTCCTTGAGCCCGACTGGAAGCCCCATTGTCGAAGCTACGAATACATCCCTATCTTCCATTGCCGCACTTCTCAAAGTGTAATGCCGGATTGGGCCAAGCGTCACTACACATTTTAGTTAAGCATAAAAACACTGAATATCAAAAATTTGCAAAGCAGCAAAATGCAAGAAGCCTCGAAATTGCCCATATTTTGCGAAACGTCTATCCGCAAAATACCCCTTGTCACAAGAAATGACCATATTCTCCACTTCACGTATATTGCTGCGATTACAGGAAGTGTATGACACTCAAAGAACTGCCGCATAATGAAAATCTCCTGACTTTGGGCAATTGATGGGCAGAATATTGAACCCTGATTTTAAAGAATTTACTTCGTGGTGCACAGAAGAGAAAAACACTACTGTAAATCAGATTGTTACAAAACTCACTGCACATCCGCCCTCTTTTGAGACAGGTCAAATGTGCAGCAGCATTTACAGTTCGCTGATTTTCAAGCATTTGAAAAAGCAACTGCACCCCGAAGTAAATTCGTTAAAATGGC
>HF990364.1 GCA_000432775.1 Alistipes sp. CAG:831 | reverse complement strand
TCCGGCGGCAGCGGCATCACCAACTCCGCCGCACAGCTCAAGAAGCAGTACCCCGACATCAACTGGCAGAGCGGCAAGCTGCTGAACAATTCCTCCTGGGCCGATATCGAAGCCTGGGTAAAATAACCGTACAACCACAAATCCTCCATTATGAGAAAGAATTTCGGAGCCAAACCCCTCACCTACCCCCAGCCGGTGTACATCATCGCCACCTACGGTGAGGACGGCACACCCGATGCCATGAACGCGGCATGGGGCGGTATCAGCGAACAGAACGAGATAAGCCTGTGTCTCAGCGCGGGTCACAAGACAGTCAAGAACATACTCAAACGCCGGGCATTCACGGTCAGCATGGCCGAGGCCGAACACATCACCGCCTGCGATTACGTGGGTCTGGTATCCGGCAACAACACCCCGGACAAATTCACCCGTGCCGGTTTCCACGCCGTCAAGTCGGAGTTCGTGGACGCACCTCTGATTGAGGAACTTTCAGTGGCGGTAGAATGCCGTCTGAAAGACTACAATCCCGAAACCTGCATCATGCGCGGCGAGATCGTCAACGTCAGCGTGGACGAGAGAGCCCTCACCCCTGAGGGCAAGGTGGATCCCGCAAAGGTCTCCCCTGTCATCTTCGACCCGTTCAACAACATCTACCTGAAAGTAGGAGAAAAAGTCGGCAACGCCTTCTCGGACGGACGCCGCCTCAAATAACCGGCAAGTGCTTAATGCAAAAGGCTGACCTCACCGGGTCAGTCTTTTTTGTTGAGACGGTCCTTCATGGAGGCGATAAAAGCGGAACTGATGATACCCGTGGGGATGGCAAGCATGGCAATACCGATGAAGCTGATGAAGGCGCAGAGAATACGGCCTATTGGAGTGACCGGATAGATATCACCGTAGCCGACTGTTGTAAAAGTGATGACGGCCCACCACATGCTGTCACCTATATTCTTGAATACTTCAGGCTGTGCTCCTTTCTCGACGAAGTAGACCAGTATCGCAGAAAAACAGATGATGATCAGGCAAGCGGTAAACGCAGTCAGAAGTTCGGAACGTACTGATTTCATCACTTTCAGGATGAGCTGGAAAGCAGTGGAATAGCGTATAAGCTTGAACACCACGAACACATACGGCAGTATGATGATATGGACGATCTCGGTATCCCAGTAGAAATAGGTCATTACAAACGGAATGACCGCCACCAAGTCCACAAGCCCGTAGAAAGAGAAAATATACTTCAGTCGGCTGCGATATGCAGACAGGCCGGGATAAAGCGCAGGCGCTGAATATATCCGAAGCAGATATTCAATCAGGAATACCAGCGAGGCGAAATGTATAAAACTCTGGAACAGCCAGCCGTACTGCTGGAATTCCTTGAAGGAAGACAGCACTACCGATGTGATGGAAAGCAAAATGAACAACATGGCCGTAAAACGGACTGCCCTGCTTTTCAAGAATTTCTGTACGATACCGATGCGTTTTTCCATAGCAACTTGTTACTTGTCCTACAAACTTACGCAAATCTATGGAAAAACCTCCAAAATTCGGCAGATTAACGCAATGTAATCTATAAATTAAGTAGTTAGGAGAAAATCGCGGAAGTTGGATAGAGGGCTGAATAGCGTTTCAAAGCGGATTGGAGAAAGAGAACGGTTTCCTAATCGTTACCCGTCAGAAATGCAGATTTAACACTCTCTGTCCCGTTTGCGCCGTTCTGCGTAGATTTGCTTGTCAGGGTTTAACTCGTTGATTTATAGTTTTGCAACCAAAAAAGAACGAGTATGACAAGGAGCACATTTCGCGTGCTGTTCTATGCGAACGGCAGCAAGGAGAAAAATGGAACTGTCCCCATCATGGGACGGGTTACAATCAACGGAACGGTGGCGCAGTTCAGTTGCAAGCGGAGCATCTCAAAAGAACTTTGGGATGCAAAGGGCAACCGTGCCAAAGGCAAGAGTTTTGAGGCAAGGGAAACGAACCTTGCGCTTGACAACATCAAGGCGCAAATCATCAAGCACTACCAGCACATATCCGACCGTGAGGCGTTTGTGACGGCAGAGATGGTACGCAACGCCTATCAGGGCATAGGCGGCGAGTATGAAACGCTGCTCAAAGCCTTCGACCGTGAGAACGAGGTGTTCAAGAAGCGTGTCGGCAAGGACAGGAAATTGGCGACCTATCAGTCAAGGGTAGTGGCAAGGAACTATGTGGCGGCATTCATCAAGTCATTCTACAAGCGCAGCGATATGTCGATGCTGGAACTTACTCCCGACTTCATCAAGGAGTTTGCGGTCTATCTCGCCACGGAAGCGGGATTACGCAACGGCACGATATGGGAAAAGTGCATGTGGCTGAAAGGTGTGGTGATGCGTGCGCACTTCAACGGTCTGATACCGAGAAACCCGTTTGCGCAGTTCCACATCAGCCCGAAGGTCAAGGAGCGTGAGTTTTTGACGGAGGATGAGTTGAAGGCGGTAATGACGCACGAGTTCGCAGACCCGAAGCTGGCATACATCCGTGACCTGTTCGTGTTTGCGAGCTTCACCGCCCTTTCTTTCGTGGACATCAAGGAACTGACCAACGACCGAATCGTGGAGGTGAACGGCGAGAAATGGATTATCTCCAAGCGTCACAAGACGGGCGTACCTTTCCAAGTAAAGCTGCTGGACATCCCCTTGCAGATAATCGAGCGTTACCGACCGTTCCAAGAAAACGACTTGGTATTCCCCAATCTGAACTATTGGTCAATCTGCAAACCGTTGAAGAAGATGATACGGGAATGCGGCGTGAATAAGGACATCAGCTTCCATTGCTCACGTCATGGATTCGCAACCCTGGCTCTCTGCAAGGGTATGCCGATAGAGAGCGTAAGCCGCATTTTGGGACATACGAACATCGAAACGACCCAAATCTATGCGAAGATAACCGTGGAGAAGCTGGATAACGACCTCACGATGCTGGGCGACAAGTTGAGCAAGTCATTCGGTAACATCAAGGTGGCAGGGATATGAAACGGGCAACAATCACGATGGACGGAAGCGGCAGGGTTGCCGTACCGTCCGATATAGCCAATGTGTGGATGAGCGAAATGGAGTTGGTAACGCTGTTTGATGTAATCGCCCCGACACTCCGTGCCGCTGTCCGAGCCGTGTATAGGAGCGGAGTGTTGCAATCTTGCGAAGTGGAAAGGCGCATCAGGCTGCCAAACGGTTATTATTTGGAAGTGTATGCGCTGCCAATGGTAATGGCACTGGCTTTCCGTATCAACACATCCAATGCCGCAAGAGTGCGTAATGTCTTGCTGGAAAGGCTGTGCTTGCGAAAAGACAGACAAATGCTTTGGCTTTCGTTAGGTAACAGCATATCGTGTAAACAATACCACGGAAAAATAGCAAGTTTGTGTTTGGGGCAGACCAAAACCGCTTGCTATCCTCAGTTGGTTGAAACGTCATTTTATTTGTGCCCGAATCCTACTCAAACTTGCCTGTGTGATGCCTAAATAGGTGGCGATACTTCCTAACGGCAACCGCTGTAGCAAATCAGGTTCTTTCTTCAATAGCTCCTTATATCGTTCCGAAGCGATGGCAGACAACATGGAAATCAGCCGTTCCTCAGTGGCAAGCAGCTCCATTTCCGCATAACGCCGCCCCCAATTGGCGATGTGCAAGTCTTCCGAAAACAGTTCTTTCAGTTTTTTCCTTTCCAATACGTACAAGACCGAATCTTCCATCAGTTCCATCGTCTCATATCCCGGCTCGTCATTCA
>HF990363.1 GCA_000432775.1 Alistipes sp. CAG:831 | reverse complement strand
CTTCATGGGACGTGTGGGTATGAACACCTATATGAATACTAATCACTCCACCAGAAACGCATGGCATTATAATGACTATGCCAAGCAGACCCGCTCCTATGCTTCTTCCGGAGACATCTACTCCGTATACTATACCTATGCCACTCTTACCCAGCGTCTGAATGCCGATGTGATGGCATTCGCAGAGCATCAGTTCGGAAAGAACTTCGGTATCAAGGGTATGATCGGATGGTCAATGAACTCACGCTATACTGACTATAAAGGGGCATGGGCATCGCAGCTTGCGCTGGACAATCTGTTCAACCTGGCCAACAAGGTCGGTGAGCTTGATGGAGAGAACAGCATCACCCGTACACGCGAACAGTCCGTATATGCCAGCATCGACTTCAATTTCCTCGGCTGGATATACCTGCAGGTCACCGGACGTAATGACTGGACTTCCCTGCTGGACAGAAGCAACTGGTCGTTCTTCTACCCCGGTGCCAACATGTCCCTGATGCTCTCGGATGCCATACCTGCCCTCAAGAACAGCAACTGGCTATCCTACCTGAAGCTCCGCGGAACCTTCGCGAAGGTTGGTAACGTGAACATCAGCCCTTACAGACTGGACAACTCCGCATACGTATCCTCTCCTTTCCCCTTCGGTTCCCTCACTTCGTACTATATCAATGGAGCTATCCGTAACCGCTACATCCATCCCGAGTTCACCACAGAGTTCGAGGTAGGTCTCGAGGTCGGCTTCCTCAAGGACCGTATCACATTCGAGG
>HF990362.1 GCA_000432775.1 Alistipes sp. CAG:831 | reverse complement strand
TGTTACCTGAATTGCACTTTGGTCGACATACCGGATGCTATGAATTTGTGGAACTACGACAAACCGGCTCACAGTCCATGTCATTCAACACTGCACCGCATCACGTGTAACCGGAATGTGACGAAGAAACGCCACTTTCGTCGGCACCTTCTGGAAGGGAATGCGGTGACAAGGCCGTCAGAAGGACCTGCGGACGGGGTATCACGACTGCGGGTGCCGGAAGGTGACGATGAAACGCCATTTTCGTCGGCACCTTCTGGGCTGCCTTGGAATCAAACTGCGCACAGCAAATCTCAGAGGGTCGTCGACAAAAAGTTTTCCCCCGGATTGCAAACCTACATGCGTATCCCCACTGAATCTCTACTGACTCAGAAACTGATACGGCAGTAGAATGACGGCAACCATATCCGACGGCAACCATACCCAACCATACCCTGCAGCAACATATCCACCCAGCAGTCCCATCACCCCCATCCCCTAGTCCCATCTTCCCCGACGTGTGATGCGTGATACGCAGATGTCATGTCACTAAAAGAATAGTCAATCATAAGTATTTGATTATAATTTACTTAAAAGTCACGATATTATTTAGTGAATAGTAAAAGTATCTTATACGCGATTTTTCCTCCCTAACAACTTATCTCATAATTGCAAGTACTTTATTTTCAACTACTTTATTTCAACTATCGCGTTTAGTGACGTTTATATGGCCCGTTCCTTGAAGCATCGATATCCCTCAAGACAGTTTCTATCACTTTCTGCCTACACCACAACGTCACAACGTAAATAACTGTGAAAAATTCGTACGGCGACTTTACTGCAAACCGGATATCTCCACTGACCACCTATTTCCCTGGCTACTTCATGCATGGTCTGCTCCAATATCCTGCCTGTCGGCTCTTAATCTGGAAAAATAAGGAAAGATAGCGCTTATTCCCGGTACAGATGAGTATAACTGCACCTCGGATAATTCGAACAACCATAGAATTTCCCATATTGTCCTTCGCGTAGGACGAGACTGCCACCGCACCAAGGGCAATGGCCTGATTTGACGGCGTTGTCCCTACGGCGTTTATTGAACTTGGCGTTGCGGATGTGTTTCCTTTTATTTTTCCAAGAGTAGGTATTTGCTGAGAGTAGATGGCGGTAAATGGTCCAAACCTCTGAATCTGAGATTGCAGGAGTGCGGTAGCCGCGTATGAGGCGACGGAGGCAGTTCCAGTTGATAACGTATTCTTTAGTGGTTATGCTAAGTTTGGTGCTGGTGGGAAAGACGACAATCGGTATAATGGGAGGAAGGTTGTACCGGTCTTGAAGGCAGTGACGGATGGCTTTGATGTGGCCGCGGTTCTGGTGGATAGGGTTAAGCAAGGAGTATTTGTGCCCATAGACATTTTTAATCCAGAACTCGCTGCGTTCACTGCCGTAAATTAGGCCGGTATA
The DNA here is from genome assembly GCA_000432775.1 of Alistipes sp. CAG:831. Classification (GTDB taxonomy): domain Bacteria; phylum Bacteroidota; class Bacteroidia; order Bacteroidales; family UBA932; genus Coprenecus. Next base: position 16,275 of record HF990362.1, on the reverse strand, counting down.
GGACTTTGTCTCAATAACGAAGATGGCGTAAGGGGAGATTACTACGTGGTCAATCTCGGAAGTGCGGCCCCGGTAGTTGAGAAGCAGATTGTTGATGACTTTGTATTTGCTACGGGGCAGGCGGTGGAGAATGGAAGCAACATGCTTTTCACCGCGACGGCCTTTTGGAGTGAGCCATCGGCAAAGAAGGATGAGTAATACTACAACTGCTATCAGTATGATGATATGGATATCATCATAAGTGACATCTATACTCATATCTATTAACACTATAGGTCTTTGATCGCGTGCTCCTTTATGATATTAGAATTCATTTTGTCGTAATATTGAATTGAAACGTAATAGTGCTCTGTGAAAAAAAATGTATAGTGTTCGACACTAAGCGCTATTTCCCCTCTATCCGTACTGAATACAGAATGGTAATCGTAATTGTCAGTTCTGATTTCAAATAACATATCAGAATCTGATGTGGCCTCCTTGTTATAGAAATCTTCGACAGAATCGGAAGGATCTCCGTATTTCTCAGTCAACATATCTTTTAAAGAAGTATAATCTCTCAATAAAGATGACCAGGAGTCCCTGTCTGGAAAAGCGACTGAAACGAAATTCACTAAATCAATATTGTCAAGAGTAGATACATATACTCTACAATCTTTGTAACCGGCAAAATCCCCAATGAGAAACATCTCATCTTCTTTAGAATCTTCATTTAGTTCGAAACCGATCTCAATCAATGCTTCTGAAAACTTTTCAAGTGTTCCGTCAATAGGAATCCCTTTGAACTTCAAATGTTCCGTCTGCGCCAGCAGTGCTGATGAAATTATTATGCAGGTAAACAAAGTGATTATCTTTTTCATATCTTGATTCTTGAATAGAATACAAATTTACTAAAATAAGTGAACTCGGGACAAAATTTAAACAGTCTCCAAATATTAACCGTTATTTTTGTATCATAAAAATACAACGATGGATATAAAACATAATAATGGCTATTCAAAATTAGCATGGCCGATAAAAATTGCATACGATATCTTGAATCGTGATAGGAAAAAATGTTTAGAGCATGGTGCGGAAATGGATATACCTATTGAGGATAGATTTAAAGATATATTTAATGAGTATATTGAGTATATTAAAAAATTAAAAGAGAAGATTTTACTTTCTCCTGAAACAATACGTGAAATAAAATGCAATCTAAAATTGATAACGAAAGCTTGCAAGTCATATTTGTCAGGGGACATTAAAACATCGTTGAATTGCGCAGTAAAAATATTAGATAGGCTTAAGGAACGAATCGTAGAAATGCCTGTGGATATGGATTTATTTAGGGCACGGGAAACATCTTTATATCATTCATTGAATAGAAAAGAAATGTTCCACATTCCGTATAATAAAAGATTTTTAGTTGGCAATCAAAGATATAGCATATCCGGCATCCCATGCTTGTACTTAGGACAATCTACGTATATATGCTGGGAGGAATTAGGCCGTCCAAATCCATATACATGTAATTTTGTGGGGGTTAGAAATCAAAGAGCATTGAGACTACTCGATATGACAATACCCCAGTCCTCTTCGGATTCTAAGATGATATCCATTATTCCAATAATACTGTCATGTTGTTTGTATTCACGAAAAAATCGGGTATTTAAGCAGGAGTATATTTTACCTCAACTTATTATGCAAGCTATAATTACACGAAAAGAAAGGGTTTGGGGCATTAAATATCAATCAACATCTTTTTTCTATTCAGATTTTCCTTTTGTATCGGATTCCAACACATTGGAGTCAGATATTCAAAAACACAACAACTATGTATTTCCTGCAATAGGTACAGAAAATAATGATTCATTGTCTGAAGAACTGGTTGCCATTTTTCATATGACCAACACATTTTCTATATGGCAGCAACAACTTGTGGAGAGTAAAGAGTATACCCCTGTAGCATCAAAGCAAGAGTTGGATGGTACGATAAATTACCTTGATAATTCTACTTTTGGACAATTGGATAGAATATTTAACAAAAATAAACCTGCCTCTTTAGAGCAAGAAATAACAACACCACTTAATACTATATTGTCTGAGATCACAATGTGTTTTGACAAAGATTCAGCTGTTAGTGGTGAAGAACCAGAAACTTAATATCAGGAACGCTTTACAAACATAGGTATTCAATGTTCGAATTATTTAGAAGAATTGCAATAGACCAAAAGTTACGGGACCATGAAGCACACTTCAAACTCACAATACGCTGAATCACAGCGCTTTGCCAAAACATTCACTATCCTATGGTCTGTCCTTTCCGACCATAGAGCATCTAAACATATTGCAACACATTGATTATCGGCACATTACGATTCCAAGACATGCTTCATGGGCAAGTGATATGGGTAAGCCGATATGCACCGGGTGATACGCACCGGCCGACATGCACCGGTCCCGTCAATGATGTGGCGTCTGTCTCAATCGACAGGAGTTTTCTGATTCCGGACAGAGGAAGAATATGTGCACAAATGTGCCGGCAGATGCGTATTTATTATTATGTTTGCAAAAATGAATAAACACTACTGTAAATGAAATCAAGCACCACAGCCAAATCCATCTGCGCGGCCCTGATAGGGGCGGCGGCAGTAGCGGGAGCATCTTCCTGCGGCAATCAGAATCAGACAGAATCACCCATGAAACAGAAAGTTGAGGAATATGCGCCATTCGAGCTGTCCTCTCCCTTGGCAGCCCAGCTGAGCGACAATGAGAGACAGATCGTCGAGCTGTTCTTCCAGATAGGACAGATAGCCGACGGGCTGTTCTGGCAGCAGACATTCGGGGACAAGAGCCTCATGGATCAGATTGCTGATCCCTATGCGAAGCAGTTCGCCTACATCAACTACGGCCCCTGGGACCGTCTCGATGACAACAAGCCCTTCATCGACGGTTACGGTGCCAAGCCCGACGTATGCACCTATTATCCTGCCGACATCACCCTCGAGGAGTTCAACGCCTTCGACGACCCCAACAAGTCGTCCTGGTACACAGTCCTGCGCCGTGATGAGAACGGAAAGCTGAAGACCGTATGGTATCACGAAGAGTACGCCGAAGAGGTAAACAAGATGTGCGAGCTGATGCAGCAGGCCGCCGACCTGGCCGAGGACCCCGGTCTGAAGAAATACCTGCTGGAGCGCATCAAGGCCTTCAGGACCGACGACTACCTCGCCAGCGATCTGGCCTGGATGGACATGAAGGACAGCAGGATAGACTTCGTGGTCGGTCCCATCGAAAGCTACGACGACAAGTTCCAGGAGACCAAGACTTCCTACGAGGCATTCATCCTGCTGAAGGACACCGAGCGCAGCAAGGACCTGGCCAAGTTCGTGGCCATGCTCCCCGCCCTGCAGAAAGAGCTGCCCTGCAAGCCCGAGTACAAGACTTTCGTGCCCGGCACATCCTCCGACCTCAACGTCTATGACGTGGTCTACTACGCCGGAGACTGCAACGCCGGCAGCAAGACCATCGCCATCAACCTGCCCAACGACGAGCGCGTTCACGCCATGAAGGGCACCCGCCGTCTCCAGCTGCGCAACTCGATGCAGGCCAAGTTCGACAAGATTCTCCTCCCCATCGGTGAACTCATCCTCGCTCCCGAAGACCACCAGCACCTGAAATTCGACGCCTTCTTCTGGAACGTAACCTTCCACGAGGTGGCCCACGGCCTCGGAATCAAGGAGACCATCAACGGTAAGGGCAGCGTGGACGCAGCGATGGGCACCGAGAAGACCTCCTGGGAAGAGGCCAAAGCCGACATCCTCGGACTCTTCATGGTATGCCGCCTGATCGAGAAAGGTGAGATCACCAACATCTCCGTCGAGGACGCCATCACCACCTACATCGCCGGCATCCTCCGCTCGGTACGTTTCGGAGCCGCCTCCTCCCACGGCAAGGCCAACATGATGTGCTTCAACTTCATGGAGCAGCAGGGCGCATTTACCCGCAACGCCGACGGCCTCTATGTCATCGACTACGCCAAGGCCAAGAGCGCCATCAACGCATGGGCCGACCTCATCCTGACCACCCAGGGCAACGGTGACGTCAAGTTCGCCACCGAGTTCCGCGAGAAGAACGGCGGCATCACCCCCGCCCTCCAGGCCGACCTCGACCGCATCAACGCAGCCGGTATTCCCAAGGACATTTTCTTCATCCAGGGTCCCGATGTTCTCTTCAGTACAAAGTAAATCCGCGGCACGGCTGCTGACGGCACTCTACGTCCCGGCAGTCCTCTCCGCAGCACTCGCAGTATCGTCCTGCCGCAACCACTGCGGCGGGACGGATACTTTCATACCCGCACCTCCCGACTGGTCCGACGCTGCGGCGTGGTACATTTCCACTCCCTCAGGGGAAAATACCGGAAATACCGCTTCCCCCGCAGCGGACATTTTCTACATCCTCCCCACCTGTGTATGGGACTGGACCACAGAGGACGGACAGTCCTGCCGCTACTCCGACTACACCCGCACGGACCATATCGAGGCATTCCTCCCCTCCGTGGAGCTCGCGGAGGACATTTTCGCCCAGGGACAATACGGGTTCTACTGCCCCTACTACCGGCAGATCTCCCTCAATGTCTGGATGGACGGCGAGGCGGCGGTGGAGGAGCTCTTCCCCCTGTCGATGGAGGATGTCAGTGCGGCATTCGACTATTATCTGGACAATTACAATGAAGGACGGCCCTTCGTCCTCGCCGGTTTCAGCCAGGGAGGAAAGGCTGTGGTCGAACTCGTAAAGCACGCTCCGGCAGAGGTTCTCGGACGGATGGTGGCAGCATACGCAATAGGCTACCGCATCTCTGACGAGGAAGTGGAACAATACCCGCAGCTGCACCCCGCCACCGATTCGACCGGCACCGGCACCATCATCAGCTACAACTCCGTAGCCTCCCCCGAAGCGGCCTGTGCGGTCCTCTCCCCCTCCGACTTCTGCATCAACCCGGTCAACTGGACTACCGATGCCGTCCCGGCTGCCCTCAACGACTCGGTGACCGTCACCGTCGACACCCTGAACCACCTGCTGATAGTGGACGGCCTCGATCCCGAAGCCTATTTCCTGCCCTCATTGTCCCCGATGTTTCCCCTCGGCAACTACCACCTGCAGGAACTGACCCTGTATCAAGAGCACCTGAGGCGCAACACGGCCCTGCGCATCGGGAATTTTGACTTACAGCAATGAAACGCTTTCCCGCCATTCATATGATTCCTGCAGCAGCATTGGGCATGATACTCAGCTGCTGTGCCTGCCAGTCTGCCCAGGACCTGCCATGGTACGAGGACACCGACCGGCTCTGGAAGGACTACATGGCCGCAGTGGAGGACGCCAAAGAGGCCACGGTCGAGGAGATGGACCCGGACCTGGCCGCCATCATCTCCCCGGAGGAAAGTCCCTTAGCGGAATGGCTGGAGCGGGACGGGCGGACCTTCGTGCTGGTCGGCTCGGTCATGAGCGGGGAGGACAGCCGCTACTGGGAAAATGGAAGCGGGACGGACAGCGGATTCATCCTGGACGACCGCCTGCCGTGGGTCACCCTGCCCTACGACCTGACAGCCAAGTTGCAATCAGCTGAAACTCAGAGCGAGGATGCCGGAATAGAGATGCGCGTCATCCAGATGCTGGGCCTTCCACCCGACTGCGGATACGACCGCATAGTGTTCTTCTGGGCCGAGAAGGACAGCCTTTTCCGTCCCGCACCCGATCCGGAGATATATGACCGCGAGGTACTTCTGGACTTCCGGAACGATGTAGACCCGCGATACCGGGCATGGTTCGAGGACTACCGTCAGACCGCCTACTTCTCCGATACCCCCTACCCCTGGACCCGCCTCGGCTACACCTACGACTGGAACGCGGAAACCGGCACTGAGACAGGCCCCGCCGAATTCATCGTCCGCCCCGGCACCCGCGTCATCGTCCAAGACATCCTCTGTGTCCCCGAGTGGTACCGCACCGCTATCAGATGACCTCGGCAAGATTTTGGGGAAATGAAGAATTTTCCTATTTTTGTATGGACAAATGCAAATAGGGTTTTTAAAAGGAAAATCTACGACAGGCTGCTTCAGTGGAGACAGGAGTCAGACGCAACATGATTTTATAGAGAAGATTAAAAACTTTTACGAATGAAAACAAGCAACTTACTATTACTCGGAGCAGTGCTTCTGGCTGTCTCCTGCAACTCCACGAAAGAAGTCATCGTCAGGCATCTGCAGCCGTCCAGGACGATTGACTCTTTCGGCCAGGAGATCTACATCTCCGACGGCATAAGGTCAATGATTGAGGAGGACGGATGCTTATACTTCATGGACAATAAGTTGGGCGGAGTGATTAAGACAGATGCTGACCTCAATCCGCTGACAGTCTTCGGACGGAAGGGACGCGGGCCGGGGGAGACCGTCTTCGCCGAGACGTTCGGGGTGTCAGACAACGCTCTGTACCTCAACGGCAACAACGATGATTTCCACGTCTTCAGCAAAGATTCTGCAAAGTACCTCAAAACTATCAGATATGGACTGGAGGTGGGCAGTCAGACACTGACCAGCAGACTGATAATCGATGACAGCGACATCATAACCTCTTACAGAGGCAACTACACCAGCAGTGGAACTCCGGTAGTGGGAATAGACACTTCAGGGCAGGTAACCGGTGCCTTCAAAGGAACCGTTATCGGGGAGAATGATGACATAAAAGCCCTCACGGAAAGGGATATATTCAAGACGGAAACGGGATATGCGGCTGTCGTCAAAATGGCACCGGTCATAGACCTCTACGATGAGAACCTGAACCTCATGAGTTCCACAGACATTTCCTACATCCCGATAATAGAGCGTAAAGTCAAGGACATAGAAAAAAGCCGCGAGGCTTCCGCCCCGGGTACTGTTGCGGTGTACTACCTGTTCGGAGACTCATATTACTCCGATGGGAAACTGTACATTCTCTGCCTCACGGTAAACGAAGACCCTGCCGACAACATGAAAAACCTGTGCAATACTATCGTTGTGCTTGATGTCGACGGAGATACATGCAGATACGCAGGCCAGCTGATTCTCCCCGACAAGTACTACTGGTGCATCTGCGTCACCTCCGACGGCAGGCTCATCGCCTCCAACGCCATGCAGTCGCAGATAGAGGTATTTGACCTCTATTAACTTTACAGGCACAAATGTTTTATTAAAAACTTATTATGAAATCCTTTCTCCGGTTTGTATCCCGCAACAGGCTCTATACGGTAATAGAGGTGGCCGGCATGGCCATCGCCCTTGCATTCATCATCTTCATAGGCACATACGTGACTCAGGAACGCAGTTACGACACGTTCGGTGACGATGTCTATGTCGGCTCGGATGCGGAGTTCTTCCCGCAAGATCATGGGCTGCCCCCGGCTGGAAATCTACACCCATACGCTCGCCAGTTTCCTGTCCGCCTCGCTGATTGCCGCAGTCATTGCCATACCAGTGATTTACACATATACCGGACGCTGGCTGCAGACCTACTCCTACCGAATCGACAACCACTGGTGGATGTACCTGCTGGCCCTGCTCATCGTGGGAGTGGTCGCAACCCTCTCCATCTCATACCGGGCCGTGCAGCTGATGAATACCAATCCGGCGCTGGCTTTAAGGAAAGATTAGCACAACGCAATTTGGGGGAAATGCACATTTTTGTCATTTTAAATTTCGGGGAAAATAGGGATTTTGCCTAAAAAGATTTTGGGGAAATGGAGAATTTCTCTACTTTTGCATGGACAGATATCTGTAATGATGGCAAATAGGGTTTTTAAAAGGAAAATCTACGACAGGCTGCTTCAGTGGAAACAGGAGTCAGGCGGAACAAGCGCCGCTCTGATACAAGGAGCCAGACGTATCGGCAAGTCGACAATCGTAGAGGAATTCGCAAAAAATGAATACTCCTCATACCTGCTGATTGACTTCAACAGGGCCTCCGTGACTGTCAAGGCTCTGTTCGAGGACCTAATGGACCTGGATTTCATTTTCCTGCAGCTGCAGACCATATACAATGTCGTCCTGGAAAGACGCAAATCGGTCATTATCTTCGATGAAGTGCAGAAATGCCCCAAAGCCCGTGAGGCCATCAAATACCTCGTTCAGGACGGAAGATATGACTATATCGAGACAGGCTCCCTTATCAGCATCAGGAAAAACACAAAAGACATAACCATCCCAAGCGAGGAGGAACGCATGGACATGTACCCTATGGACTTCGAGGAATTCAGGTGGGCCATGGGCGATACAGTGTCCGTCCCTCTTATCAGAACCTTCTTTGAGAAGCGGATGCCGTTGGGCGCGGCACACAGGTCAAAGCAGAGAGACCTGCGGCTGTACATGCTGGTGGGAGGCATGCCGCAGGCCGTCAATGAATACATAGAGACAAACAATCTCGCGAAGGTTGACACCGTAAAGAGACGTATCATCCAGCTCTATTCCGAAGACTTCCTCAAAATAGACGCCACAGGCAGGCTTAGCAGACTGTTCATGTCCATTCCCGCCCAGCTGAGCAGAAAAACCTCCCGGTACTATATGAGCGCAGTCGTAGGGAATGTGGACAATGGCAAAGAAGAGGAGATGCTCGTCAGTCTCGAAGACAGCAAGGCCGTCCTGGTCTCATACCATTCCAATGACCCCAACGTGGGCCTGCAACTGACAAAAGACGCCTCCAGATATAGACTGTTCGCCGCGGACACCGGCCTGTTCGTCACGATGGCTTTTTGGGACAAAGGCTTTGCGGAGAACATCATCTATCAGAAGCTGCTGTCCGACAAGCTGGAGGCCAATCTAGGGTACCTGTACGAAAACCTTGTGGCGCAGATGCTCACCGCGGCAGGCAATCAGCTGTTCTACTATACTTTCGAAAAAGACGACAAGCACTTCTATGAAATAGACTTCATGCTGACGAGAGGCAGCAAGATATGCCCTGTCGAAGTAAAGTCCTCAGGCTACATGACCCACGCCTCCCTCGATGCCTTCAGGAAGAAATACCAGGCCCGGATACAGAACAGCTATGTACTCTATACCAAGGACCTGCAGAAAGGCGAGAACGGGCTGCTGTATCTGCCGGTATACATGACCCCTGCACTATAATACCACATGTCGCAGAGCTTTATATGCTTACGCTGATATAAACAACCTCTTGTCAGCAACGCCTATGAGATTGGCCCTGAGGAGTCCGGTTTTGGCATTGGAGGACTCGCCATGGCATTGGACGAGCGGGAGATACGCCAGACATTGCTTGTAGAATGGGAATGGAGGTTCCAAACCGCTTTCCGCCAGCAAAGTGCCGGCACTCGTATCTTCATTCCGACCCCATTCAGCTCCCATTTCAGCCCCCAGTCCGGCCTCCATTTCCACCTTAGTCCAGCCCTCCATTCCCACGATGCTTTTTAGTCACATCGTAATAGATTATAAATAAGGCGATTGATGAAATGTCAGAATTCAACATGAAGCGAAAACAGGCCATTTCTGTCCCAAAACGCACCTTGTTCAAAATTACCACATTTGCAACATACCGAGTGTCAGGCATATTCATTATAACTAAAAAGCATCGTGAGAAATATGCCTGATAGTAGCTGCCTGATGGTAGCTGCTTTATTTTTTTTCAGCCCAACTAAAATGTGTTGTGGAATTGGGGAAGGCTTTTTGTGGCCCATGGGTATTTTTGGGATAGCCATTAACGGAATCGCATAAAAAAAACACAACCCCGCAAGGAGTTGTGTCCCGAGTGGAGCATACCGGAGTCGAACCGGTTACCTCGACACTGCCAGTGTCGCGCTCTAGCCAAATGAGCTAATGCCCCTCCACTATTATGAAAAAGTGCCGCAAAGATACGGCAATTTTTCTATTTACAAAATTATTTTTCTAAAGCCAGCCAAAAATCATGATGACGGCTATGACTATCGGGGCCACATACTTCACCATAAAGAAGATGGCGTTGTAGAGCCGCTTGTTGGGCAGGGTACCGCCATTGGAGAGCTCGTCCACGAAGGCATCCCGCTTCAGCTTCCAGCCGACGAAAAGCACTACGAACAGACCGCAGAGAGGCATAAGGAAGTTGGCCGAGATCATGTCGAAGAAGTCGAAGAAGTTCTTGCCGAGGATATGCACATCGGAAAGCACTCCACCGGAGAGAGCGCACAGGGTGCAGAGCACTACGCAGACTGCACTTGAAAGCAGTACCGCGGCACGGCGCTTCATCCTGCATGCCTCTATCAGGTAGGTCACAGATACCTCGAGCAGTGAGATGGACGAGGTGATGGCCGCTATGAACAGTACGAAGAAAAAGAGTATGGCGATGACGCCTCCGGCTGCTATCTGGTCGAATATGTCGGGCAGTACGACGAAGAGCAGGCCTGGGCCCTCGCTCGGAGAGATGCCGAACGCGAAGACGGCAGGCATGATGGCCAGTCCGGCGAGGATGGCGAAGAAGGTATCGGAGATGGCGGTCAGGGACGAGAGCTTGACTATCTTCTCATTCTTCTTTACATACGAGCCGTAAGTCAGGATCGTCGCGCAGCCGATGCTCAGGGAGAAGAAGGCCTGTCCGAGGGCGTTGAGGAAGGTGCTGCCGGTGACCTTGGAGAAGTCCGGCTTGAAGAGGAATTCCAGACCGGCTCCGGCCCCGGGCAGGGTCACGGAACGGACGGCGATGATGATGATGGTCAGGAAGAGCAGCGGCATCATGATCTTGGTATAGCGCTCGATACCGTCCTTTATGCCGGCCAGCAGGACGAGGGCTGTCAGAACCAGGAAAATATAAGTGTAGAGCAATGTCCTTCCGGGAGCTGACACGGCCGCAGCGAAAAAGCCTTCGGACGCACCCTGCTCAGGCAGAGTAAAGGACACGGCATGCACCAGATAGTCTATGGTCCAGCCGCCCACCACGCAGTAGAAGGATATCAGTGCCACCGATGCAAGTACACCCAGCACGCCGACAATGCCCCAGTGCCCCTTGGGCGACAGTACTTTAAAAGCCTTGACGGCATTGACCTGGCTGCGGCGTCCCACCACGAACTCGGACATCATGATGGGGAGGCACAGCAGGAACACCAGTACGAGATAGATGATGATGAAGGCTGCACCGCCGTTGGTTCCCATCAGATAAGGGAAGCGCCACAGATTGCCGAGGCCTATGGCCGACCCGGCCATGGCTACGAGGACTCCGAAGGAGGATTTGAAATTGTCTCTCATTTTCTGGTAAATATTAGGAATGAATAGTAATATCCGGATTTTTCGTCATACATCCGCTCGGAACGGCTCTCCAGCTTCCACCGGACCGGATCGATCTCAGGGAAAAATACCTCCGCGTCCTCTATTACCGTCTCCACCTCCGTGATATAGAGGCGGTCTGCGAACGGTAAGGCTGCACGGTAAAGCTGTCCTCCACCTATGATGAATATCTCCTCTCCTTCCGGCATGACATGGTCGGCTGCGGCAAAGACACTTTCCAGTGACGGGAAGCACAGTGCGCCGCTGCCCGGCTGGAGAGTATGGTTACGGCTGATGACCATGTTGGTACGCCCGGGTAGAGGACGGGCCCCGAGGGACACCCAGGTGTTGTAGCCCATGATGACCGGATGACCGGTCGTCACTTTCTTGAAATAGCGCAGGTCTCCGGAGATGTGCCACGGCATCCGGTTGCCTTTCCCGATGGCATTGTTCTGGGCTTTGGCGACAATAAGCGATATCATAGGCCTCATCAACTGAAAATGAAGTTCAAAATTAAGGAAATTTTTCGGGAAATTATGCTATTTTTGTCAGGTTATGATACTGATAATCGACGATGACGATGCAATTAGGGCCTCCCTGACCTTTCTGCTGAAACGTTCGGGGATGACTGCCAAGGCCGTACCCGGTCCTAAGGAGGCCCTGGAGGAGGTCAGACAGCAAGAGCCGGAGCTGATCCTGATGGATATGAACTACTCCCTGTCCACCAGCGGTGAGGAAGGGCTGGAGCTGCTGCGCAAGATGAGAATCCTCGCTCCGTCGTCCCCGGTCATCCTCATGACGGCATGGGGCAGCATCAGCCTGGCGGTGGAGGGCATGCGCCTCGGAGCCTTCGACTTCATCACCAAGCCCTGGGACAATATGGCCCTGATGGACCGCATCCGGACGGCCCTGCATCTCAACTCCGCACAGGAGGACAGCGCAGTCCATGGAAACACCGGGCGCGGCTTCGAGAAGATTATCGGGAAGAGTCCCCAGCTCAGGGAGGTGCTCGATGCAGTCAGCCGCGTCGCGCCCACCGGAGCGTCAGTACTCATCACCGGAGAGAGCGGCACCGGCAAGGAGCTCATCGCCGAGGCCATCCACCTCAACTCCCCCAGAAGCTCCGGCCCGTTCGTGAAGGTCAACCTGGGCGGACTCAGCACCAGCCTCTTCGACAGTGAGATGTTCGGGCACAAAAAAGGAGCGTTCACCGATGCCTGGACAGACCGCAAAGGCCGTTTCGAGCTGGCCGACAAGGGCACCATCTTCCTCGACGAGATAGGCGAGCTGGAGCCGGTCTGCCAGGTCAAGCTCCTGCGCGTGCTGCAGGACCGGACATTCGAGCCTCTGGGCGAGAGCATCCCCAGGAAGACGGATGTCAGGGTCGTCTCCGCCACCAACCGGGACCTTTCCGCAATGGTCCGTCAGGGTCTCTTCCGCGAAGACCTGTACTACCGTCTCAACCTCATCCCCATCCACCTGCCCCCCCTGCGGGAGAGACGGGAGGACATTCCCCTGCTGATCAAGTATTTTGCCGGACAATCCGGCAGCCGGGCGGAATTCTCCAGAGACGCGGTGGAATACCTGTGCAGGCTGCCCTGGCCCGGCAATATCCGGGAACTTAAAAATGCGGTGGAAAGGGCCATGATCATGGGAGGAGACAGCCTCATAAGCAAGGAAGACATAGAACGGTGCATTGATTCCGGCCCGAAAGAACATTCCCCGGCCTCCACTGAGTCATCCGCTTCGACACTGGAAGAGATGGAACGCGCCCGCATAAGAAGAGCCTTAGCCGACTGCAACGGCAATGTCACCCGCGCCGCAGCCTCCTTAGGCATCACCCGCGCCTCCCTGTACAGAAGAATTGAGAAATACAAGATCGAACTTTAAACGAAATTCAGAACAATGGGGTCAAGAGGATACTTCCGGCTCATAGCCATACTGCTGCTCCTCGTGGTTGCAGCGGCCATTGCGTTTGCCCTGTTCGCGGGAGAGGGCAGCCCGCAGCCGTGGATGTACGGGGTGGCCCAGCTGATAGTCATCGCCGTGGCAGTACTGCTGATCGTATTGTACCGGAAAACCATAAAACCCCTGAACACCCTCACAGGAGGCATTGACCTTATCAAGGAACAGGACTTCTCCACCCGGCTGCGGCCCGTCAGACAGAGAGACGCGGACCGCATCATAGAACTGTTCAACCGCATGAGCGACCGCCTGCACAACGAGGAACTGCGCATTCAGGAGCAGAACCATTTCCTGGACCAGCTCATCGCCGCATCCCCGGCCGGAGTGCTGATAATGGACATCGACCACCATGTGGACTCGGCCAACCCGGCCATGAACCGGATGCTCGGCATAGACTCCATCGGGCCATACCGGGGACAGCTGCTCCAGGACACTCCCCTGCCCCTGCTGCGGCTTCTGGGCACCCTGCAGCCCGACGAAGGCCGTATCCTCCAGACCGATCCGCTGCACATCTACCGCTGCACGCACTCCTCGTTCATGGACAGAGGCTTCCCCCACCCCTTCTTCATGGTCGAGCCCATGACCGAGGAACTGTACGAGGCCGAGAAACGGGGTTACAAGAAAGTCATCCGCGTCATTTCCCACGAAGTCAACAATACCATGGCGGGCATCACCTCTGCCCTCTACGCCATGCAGCAGACCTCCACGGACTCTGGGGACGGGGATACTGCCGCCATGCTCTCGATACTGCTGTCCAGAATAGACCGGATGAGCCGCTTCATTACAGACTACGCCTCGATGGCCAGGATTCCGGACCCTGTGTGCAGACCGGTGGATGCCTGCGCCTTCCTGCGCCGTGTAATGCCCTTCCTGGAGAGCCTCAGGGGGCAGAGACAGATAGCGTTCGTCACCGATATAGATGAAAATGCCGGGGAAGTGTCCATAGATCAGGTGCTGATGGAACAGGTACTGACCAACATAGTCAAGAATGCGGTCGAGGCCTTCCCGGACAGCAGCCGGGATGATCCGCAGGACACCGGTAACGGCTCCACGGACGCCTGCATCACCGTCACCGCCCGCCGAGGCTGGTGGTGCGTGGCCGACAACGGAGACCCGATCCTCGAGGAGACCGCCAGCCACCTCTTCACCCCCTTCTTCTCCACCAAGCCAGACGGCAAGGGCATCGGCCTGATCGTCATCCACGAAGTGCTGACCCGCTCCGGCATCCGTTTCAATCTCGGCACCGGAGAGGACGGAATTACGAGATTCGAACTGTTTTTCAAAACCATTCAATAAACATTTTTTCACATCCTATGAAACAATTTAAAATTATCGCCGCCGCTGCAGCCCTGCTCCTGGGTGCATGCACAGTATCAACGGCCCAGACCAACGAGGAGCTGATGGAGGAAATCCAGAAGCTGAAGGCCTACAACAACAGCCTACAGCACACATTCGACCAGATTATCAAGAACATCGATGATGTCCTCTGGTACGAGAAAGTCGGGGACGTGGCCTACATCGACAAGGTCTACCTCACCGGCGAGCCCAAGGCCAAGCAGGGCAGTCCCACATCGAGGGGCTACAACAACCCCTTCAAGTTCTGGAACTACGTATTTATCCCCAAGACCGTGGACCCGGACAAGAAATATCCTCTGATCGTCTTCCCCCACAGCGGAGTACACGCCGACATGTCCACCTACTATGCACACATCATCCGCGAGCTGATGGCACAGGAGTACATCGTCATAGCCACTGAGTACCGCGGCAGCACGGGCTACGGCTCAGGCACCTACAAGGCCATCGACTACGGCGGACGCGAGAACTCGGACGTGAAGGCCGGACGCGACTACATGATCGAGAACTACGACATAGTCGACCCCAACCGCGTGGGCATCATGGGCTGGAGCCACGGCGGCATGATAACTCTGATGAACCTGTTCGAGTATCCAGATGCCTACAAGGTGGGATATGCAGGAGTGCCGGTATCCGACCTCATCGCCAGGATGGGCATCGCGACCGACAGCTACCGCGACCTCTTCTCGGCCTCATATCACATCGGCTCCACCGTATCTCAGAACGTGCAGGAGTACAAGCGCCGCTCTCCCGTATGGAACACCCACAAGCTCAAATCCCCCCTGCTCATCTACTCCAACACCAACGACGATGACGTGGACGTACTCGAGGTAGAGCACCTGATAAAGAGCCTCAAGGCCGACGGCAAGAAATTCGAGTACAAGATATACGAGGCCGCAGCAGGCGGACACTCCTTCGACCGCATAGACACCAAGGAAGCTACCGACATCCGCTTCACTGTCTACAAGTTCCTGGAGAAATACCTCAAGCCCAACAAGCCATTCAAGACCCCTGACGACATGCGCAAGGCGGCATACCGCTTCAATTGATACGGGACTGTACCTGACGACCGACACAGCAACGGGAGTACTTCAAAATGCAATTTTGCGGTACTCCCGTTATTCTGCACTCCGCCAGTTTTAGAACAGCAGGATGCCGAACGTCCCGGTCAGGGCCAGGGTCTGGGCCATAATGACGCCGGAGCCCGAATAGGGACTGTAATATCTCAGACCCAGTCCCAGATACGGCACCGCCCTGCCGATATTGGCTCCGAACTTGAGCGAAAGGTCCGCGTATGCATAATTGGCGGATGTCCTTAGATATGTGGATCCGCCTGAGACATTGAGCTCCAGAAGATATCTCTCACTGCCCAGCAGGTCATATCCAAGATTGAGGCCCAGTGTTCCGGTCATGCTGTAAGTCCTTTGAGGCTGAGCCTTCGGGAACATGGCGACATCCAGCTCCACCGGTATTCTCAGGGACAGCCGGTCGAAAAAAGTGCATCCCGGCGCGACAGTCCACTCCAAAGCCTCATAATCCACCTCTCCAGTCAGTCCCCCGGCCAGCCTCGTCTCCATCATCACCGTATACCGGACCTTGCTCTCCCGAGCAGTCTGAGCCTGAAGCGCCGTACCGGCAAACAGCACCGCCAGGACAATCGTCAATAATGCTTTCGTCTTCATAAATTATTAATTTTCGCTAA
>HF990361.1 GCA_000432775.1 Alistipes sp. CAG:831 | reverse complement strand
TGCATTTCCGCAAGCGCATCGGGAAGGGTGGCGTGGTACCTTCAAGAAGCTGATGAGAGAGTGCGCCGACAAGCACCGCAGGGCTTTATTGTGCCTTTGGATACTGGGCCACGCAAATGCTTCGCACAACTGCCTCACTGCGACAGGCTTGATAAAATGCGCTTCGTATGGGGCGACTATTATCAGTATTTCCCAATTTGAATTTTGGAATACGAAAAAAATATGAGCCGGATTTCCAAGGACGGATTGGTTTTGGAGAGGGGGTTTAGCGGGCTAAATTAACCGATGAGAAAATCGATATGGACTGGAAAGATTTTCAAAAATGACGCATGTTATTTTTTGAAGATTCCTTAACTAAAATGTGTAGTGGTATTAGGATGGACTCCTTGCGGCCCAGGTGTATTTTGCGGATAGCCATTTTTACAAGTACTTCTCTGAGATTTCATACCCGACTTCTCCGGAAGCCTGATGAAACAGAAGTGTAATAACCGATTTGGGTTAAATGTCGGAGTCGGACTTCCTTGATCATCCTTTTTCTGCTTCCGCGGAGGTGCGGATTCTGGGGTACGGACTCCGAATTTTTTGTATTATCTTTGCCGGACGTTAAAATCAGATACAAAAGATGAGCAGAGAAGACGAAGAAATAGACGGTGTGGAGTCCGTAAATGGCTTGGGACCGGAAGACGGTATGGAGCCGGAAGATGGCAAGGGTATGGAAGACAGCATCTCCGAAGAGGAGGAACCGGAGGACGGCGAGTCCGGGGAGGCCACATCCGGCAAGTTCGACAAGGTGATCTCCGACGGCACGAAGAAATACAAGCTCTCGGGCATGTACCGGGAGTGGTTTCTCGACTATGCTTCCTACGTGATACTGGAGAGGGCCGTGCCGCATATCGAGGACGGTCTGAAACCGGTGCAGCGCAGGATTCTGCATGCCATGAAGGAGGAGGACGACGGGCGGTTCAACAAGGTGGCCAGTCTCGTCGGCGCGACCATGCCGTACCATCCTCACGGAGACGCTTCCATAAAGGATGCCCTCGTACAGCTCGGACAGAAGGACCTGCTCATCGACTGCCAGGGTAACTGGGGCAACATCCTGACCGGAGACCCCGCGGCTGCCGGCAGGTACATTGAGGCCCGTCTCACGCCGTTTGCCAACGAGGTGCTTTATAATCCGAAGCTCACCGAATGGGTCAATTCCTACGACGGCCGCAACAAGGAGCCGGTCAAC
>HF990360.1:781-1145 GCA_000432775.1 Alistipes sp. CAG:831 | reverse complement strand
GTCTTGCCCGTGAAATCGTAGCTTTCGGCGAATGTGCTGATGATCATCGGCGCCGTGTGCCACCAGTCGGGACAGCCGATAAAGACGGTGTCGTATGCGGCCCAGGCATCAGCATCAATCGTGGTATGAATGGCCGGACGGGCATCGCTGTCCCGTTCCTCCAAAGCCACTTCCGTACATGCCGTGTAGTCTTCGGGATAAGGAGTGACCGGTTCTATGCTGAACAGATCGGCACCGGTCAGCGAAACAATCTGCTCTGCCATCCGCTCCGTGTTGCCGCTCCAGCTGAAATAGGCCACAAGAATGTTGCTTTCTACAGTCACCGTAACGGTATCGGCTGTATTCTGGTTGTCGGTACTGTCCT
>HF990360.1:0-763 GCA_000432775.1 Alistipes sp. CAG:831 | reverse complement strand
ACTGTCCTGACCGCCTGTCTGTTCTGTCGTTTCATCAGATACAGGATCCTCACTTGTACATGATACAAATGCCGTAACGGCAAAAGCCATCATCAGATAAACAAAATATTTTTTCATCGTTCCAATTTTTATTGATTCATTTCCGATTGCAAAATTACAGTGAAGGGCACCGCCTGTCCTTACACGGATTACTGATTGACACACCAATATCAACGGACAGAGACCCGCATCCCGGATTTATTTTGTCATTGCAAAGGTATGGCGACTCAAGAGACACCGTTTTACAAGGATTGCGGTAGGGCGTACACTTATTTCTGTTTTTTCATTCCTCGGTGAAAAGTTTGGCGGGCCAGGAATAAAGCCGTACTTTTGCAGGACAAGTCCCCAAGCCTCTCGACGATGCTCATCGGGGACTGTTTTATTTTTATACACTATGGAGAATCAAGGAGAAATCATACTGTATCAGCCGGACAATGAAGTCAAGCTGGAAGTACGGCTGGAAGAAGAAACGGTGTGGCTGACGCAGGCGCAAATGGCTGAATTGTTTCAGACATCCAAGCAAAACGTAAGCCTGCACACGAACAACATCTTCAAAGAGAAAGAATTAAGTCCGGATTCAGTTGTCAAGGAATCCTTGACAACTGCTGCCGATGGCAAGAAGTACCGAGTCAAGTATTATAACCTCGATGTCATTATTTCCGTAGGCTACCGCGTGAAATCCATCAGAGGCACACAGTTCCGCCAATGGGCAAACAAGGTGCTG
>HF990359.1 GCA_000432775.1 Alistipes sp. CAG:831 | reverse complement strand
ATGTAAGGGGACTGGAGGTGTACGGAATCCGGTCTTTTTAAGGAGTTCTTGCGGCCCTGGGGGATATTTGTAGACAGCCATTAAAAAAGTGTATGAATATTTGACATTTTCAAAAAATTAGACACTATCTGTCAAATTAATTTACACTAGACCGCTGACACAGAAAGCACGTATCATCTAATAATCAGTGCATTACAATAAGTGGCACAGCTTTTGAAAACAATCTTGCAGATAAACCGCAAAAAACTGCCTGCCATGTTGAAACTAATACTCAGAAATCTGGGCCATACCCTCAGAAGATACCCTCTCCCGGCGGCCATAAATCTCGCCGGTCTGGTCGTGGCCCTCACCGCATTCATCATCATCATGTCCCATGTGGAGTACGAGACCACCTTCGACCGCTCCTACCCTACCTCCGGGAGGATTTTCAGGGTGGACTGCCCCGGGAACGACGAGACTTTCCGAAGTATCCTGCCCAACGCTTTCGCCCGGGACGTCATCAACTCCTCGGCCCACATCGAGGCCGGAACGATGCTCATGCCCTACTTGGGCAAGCTGCCGTTCTACATCGACGATGCTGCCGGTGAACCGCACGGATACGAGCTGAGATGCGACATGGTACAGCCGGACTTCATGAAAGTATTCGGAGTCCGCCTGACAAGCGGAGATCCGGAGGCCCTGACCCGCCCCCAGACCGCCATCATTCCCCAGAGCATGGCCGAGAATCTCTTCGAAGGGGATGCTGTCGGCAAGACCATGCGTACCGACGGCAACTGGTTCTTTCCGGGTGGGGAGCTGACTGTGGGAGCCGTCTACGAGGACTTTCCCTCCAACAGCAACCTGCAGAACAGCATCTATTTCGCAGTGGATGAAAGAGTGACGCCCTACACCTACGGAGGGGCGAACTTCATCTGCTACCTGCTGCTGGATTCCCGGGAATCCGCGTCCCTGGTAGAGAACGAGTTCAACTCCAACTTCGACTTCTCCCTGAGCTGGATGAGCCCCATAGAGCTCGTGCCGATGGAGGACATATACTTCATGGAGCAGGGCGGAGACGGCAGGGTGTTCTACAGTGGCAGCCGCAGCACGACAATCCTGCTGACGGCCATCGGCATACTGGTGCTCCTCTCGGGAGTAATCAATTTCGCCAACTTCTTCACCTCCCTCGCCCCGGTGCGCATCCGGAGCATCAACACCCAGAAAGTAGTGGGCGCATCCACCTCCAGGCTGCGCTGGATGCTGAC
This sequence comes from Alistipes sp. CAG:831, assembly GCA_000432775.1. Lineage (GTDB taxonomy): Bacteria > Bacteroidota > Bacteroidia > Bacteroidales > UBA932 > Coprenecus. The sequence goes on along the minus strand of HF990359.1, from coordinate 2,137 downwards.
CATGGAGACAGTCGTCATTGCACTCATCGCCCTGATCATCTCCTTCCTGCTGGCCGGTTGGATATCCCCGATGCTGGTCAGCGCCAACATCCTGAAAGGGCTGTTCACGGCTCACAGCATCGGTATCATCGTCACGGTCAGTGTCATCACCATTGCGGCCGGAATCCTTGCCGGACTGTATCCGAGCTGGTACGCCACCTCGTTCGCTCCTGCACTGGTGCTCAAGGGAGACTTCGGCCTCTCTAAGGGCGGACGCACGTTCCGCAACGTGATGAGCGGCATCCAGTACACAGTAGCCTTCGTAACACTGGTGTTCATGACCTTCGTGCTGCTGCAGAACCGGCTGATGCGCAACACCATATTGGGATTCGACAAGGACGAGATAGCTGTCGCCAACGCCAGTGCCACCATCACAGCAAAAATGGATATGCTCCGCAGCTCCGCACAGAAATACCCCTCGATAGCCGGCATAGCCTATGCCTCAGAGAAAGTCGGTGCCTCGGACTCCTACAGCACAGGAGGCATCGAGTACAACGGGGAGAACATCCAGATGTTCTTTATCGGAGTGGACCCGCAGTTCATGGATGTCATGGGCATAGAGATGGTGGAAGGGCGCAACTTCAACCAGTATGACTCAGCTGGAGTCACGGTAGTGACCCGGTACATGATGGACCAGTTCGGGATCATGCCCGGCGACATCCTACCGGAGACCGGTGAGGTAATAGGCATCTGCGAAAATGTCCGCTTCAACTCGGTCCGCGAGCCCAATACCCCCATTGCATTCATTCCTTCCGGCATATACAGCGGAGTTAACGGAGTGCTTTACTTCCGCATCACTGCCGGCAGCAATGCGTTCCAGGCAGCGTCCGATATAGAGTCCCTCATACGCGAGGCCGACCCCTACTGGCCCTCACAGGTAGAGTTCTACGATACCATACAGAACAATCTGTACCAAAATGAGATCCGCACATCCCGCCTGGTGGTGGCGTTCAGCGTCATTGCCGCCATCCTGGCTCTATGCGGAGTCATCGGCCTGGTGCTCTTCGACACCGAGTACCGCAGGAAGGAGACCGCCGTCCGCAAGATTTTCGGAGCCAGCGTCGCCTCCATCCTCGAGCGGGCCAATATCGGCTACGGTACCATTGTCCTCATCTGTTTCGCGCTTTCCTGCCCCATAGCGGCCGTCATCACCTCGCGCTGGCTGCAGAACTTCGTCGACCGCGTCCATATCAGCCCCTGGGTCTTCGCCCTCGCCCTCGTGGCCGTGCTGGCCATCACTGCACTGATTGTCACCGCCGTCTTCTACCGCCGGGCCACCGCCAATCCCCGCGACGGACTGCAGTAGGCCATACGAAAAAGCCGGCGGAGAATGTCCGTCGGCTATGCAATCTGATGACGCGGTGAGAATGCTACTTGGCGAGCTCCTCGTTGATGAGCTTGACCATGGAGGCAAACTCGGCCTCGTCATAGAGGCGGGTCAGCATGATGATCTTGCCGGTACGGTCGAGAATGATGTTTCGGGTCACTCCGGCACCCTTGTCGCAGAAGAGGGCAAAACGCTCTCCGTCAGGGTCGAGAGTCAGGGGATAGGTCACGGGGATGGCCTTGGCGAAATCGGCGGTCACCTCGGGTGTCTCCTTCAGGTCTATGCCGTAGAGGGCAAACTCGGGGTTGTCTTTCAGCTTCTGCCATATCTCGCTCTCGATGTGGGGCATCTCCTTACGGCACACACTGCACCAGCTGGCGGTGAACTGAAGCATTACGACCTTACCCTGCAGCTCTTTGATGTTGAGTGTAGTGCCGTCCATCATCTGCAGGTCGAAATCGGGAACCTGATCGCCGACCTTGACGATATAACCCCTTTCGTCGGCCTGTACGGCTGTTGCAGCTGCTTCGGCGGACTTGTCCTCAGACTTGGCCGAAGAGTTCTTATTGTTGCCGCAGCTCACGGCAGTCATCGCAGCCAGTACGGCTACCACGGAAATAGCAAATTTGAATTTCATAACCTGGTTATTTTTAGAAGTTAGTTTCTATCCTACAAATTTAAGTAATTTTTTATATTGTCCAGCGCCTTACGGGAAAGTCTCCGAGTACTTTGAGCGGATCTGCCGGCGACTACGGGTGTCCAGATGACGTT
>HF990358.1 GCA_000432775.1 Alistipes sp. CAG:831 | reverse complement strand
TTTTTATGCCTGATGATAACTCTTTTGCAGACCTTATGCAAGGAGACATGAAGGTATGGCCGGCAGAAATACCTGTGGACGGGGACGCACAGCTGCGAATGTCGGAAGGTGCCGATGAAACGCCACTTTTGTCGGCACCTTCTGGAAGAAGTGAAAGGGGATGACAAACGGAAAACGGTTCCACAGCACCTATGGAGGCACCGCGGCTATTCCACCCCTTCCAAAGGAGTGAGGAAAATGCGCGAAAATCCGACACCTTTCGAAGGAGTCAATGCGGAAGGCAAACGCAGAACACCCCTCTCCACGGAAAGGCTACGCGCAAAAGGCAAAAAAACTGCAGAATCAATACCCGAAAGCGGCGAGCTTCCGCTTGTCGTCCCGCCAGTGGGGGTTGACCTTGACATAGAGCTGCAGGAAGACTTTCTTTTGGAAGAAGTCCTCCATGTCGATGCGGGCCTGGGTGCCGACGCGCTTCAACGATGCTCCCCGGGCGCCGATGATGATGCCCTTCTGGGATTCGCGCATGACGTTGATGACGGCGCGGATGTCGTAGCGGTCCGCATTTTCCTTGAACTCCTCTATCACTACCTCAGTACAATACGGTATCTCCTTGTCGTAGTTGGTCAGGATCTTCTCGCGGATAATCTCGGAGGCGAAGAAACGGAGGTTGCGGTCTGTGAAGAAATCCTTGTCGTACCAGGGCTCGCTCTCCGGCAGCAGGCCGATGATGCTGTTGAATATGGGCTCGAGGCCGAAACGCTCCTGGGCCGAGGCGGCGAATACCTGGGCGCGGGGAACTGCGGCGGACCACTGTGCGGCCAGAGCGGCCACTGCCTGCTGGTCACTCAGGTCTATCTTGTTGATAACGATGAGCACCGGGCAGTCCACACTGCACAGCCGGTCGACGTACTCCCGGTTCTTGTCTCCCTTCTCGACCACATCGGTGACGTACAGGATGATGTCGGCATCTCCAATGGCGGTATCCACGTACTCCATCATGGAGCGCTGCAGGTTGTAGGCCGGCTTGAGGATCCCCGGAGTGTCGGAGTAGACTATCTGGTAGTCCTCCCCGTTGACTATGCCCATTATCCGGTGGCGGGTGGTCTGGGCCTTGGATGTGATGATCGAAAGGCGCTCCCCGACGAGGGCGTTCATCAGCGTGGACTTGCCCACGTTGGGGTTGCCTATGATGTTGACGAAACCGGCGCGGTGAGGAACTGGATTACTCATAGAAATTGAGCTTGAGCATGGTCACCTCCTCTTCGCTGAGGAATCTCCACTGGCCGCGGCGCAGGTTTTTCTTGGTAAGTCCGGCGAAATACACTCTGTCAAGCTTTCTTACCCGGTAGCCGAGGGCCTCGAACATGCGGCGGACAATACGGTTGCGGCCCGAGTGGATCTCGATGCCCACGATGCTGCGGTCATCCCCGTTGTAGGCCACTTCATCGGCGTATGCCGGGCCGTCCTCCAGGTCCACGCCACTTACAAGCTTGTCCATGTCCTCAGGCTTCACGTTCTTGTCCAGGGTCACCTGATATATTTTCTTTTTCTGATACGAGGGGTGGGTGAGTTTCTCGGCCAGTTCCCCGTCGTTGGTCAGCAGCAGTACTCCGGTCGTGGATTTATCCAGACGACCTACGGGGAAAATGCGCTCAGGGCACAATTCCCTGCTGATGAGCTGCATCACGTTCTTCTCCGCATGGGGATCGCTGGTAGTGGTCACGAAGTCCTTTGGCTTGTTGAGCAGGACGTAGACCTTTTTCTCACCGCGCAGACGCTCTCCGTTGAAGCGGACATCGTCCTGGTCAGGATTGACCTTGACTCCCATCCCGGTGACGACCTCACCGTTGATTGTCACCAGACCGGCGGAAATGTACTCGTCAGCCTCGCGGCGGGAGCAGATGCCGGAGTTGGCGATAAACTTGTTGAGACGCACCATGCCGTCGTCCTCCTTCACCACTGCGGGTGTCTGGGGCACACGGGGCTTCTCCATGCCGGGGTGCTCGGAGCGGAGACGGTGCTCGAAGCCTCGGCGCTCCCTTGGCTGACGGTCCGTACGCTCTCCTGCCGCGAAGGACCTGCCGCCCTTGTCGCGGAATCCGGGCCTGCTGCCGCCGAATCCGGGTTTCCCTCCGCGGAATCCGGGCTTGTCTCCCCGGAATCCCGGTCTGTCACCTCCGCGGAATCCCGGACGGGTTCCTGCGTTTTCGGACCTTCCGCCATTGTCCTGACGTCGTCCGCCGTATCCGGGCCTGCCGCCGCGGAAATCCTGTCTGTCAGAGAATCTGCCTTCGGGGCGTCCCTCACCGTTGCGGTCGAAGGTCCTGCGGGGTCTGTAAGATGGTTTCTCTCCGGAAGCCCTGTAGTCTCTGTGTTCTGTTGTCCTGTACTCTGCGCGGTCCTGTCCCTCCCGGGTCTGCGACCGCCTGATGCGTGGTCTCATGTCGATAGCTATCTTAAATTTTTACTGAAATTGCGTGCAAAGGTATGTCAATCGGAGATAATTTCCTATTTTTACAACATCATTTTCTAAAACGTGTGAAAGTCATGAAGAGGAGAATACCAGCCACCCCCCGCCGCAACCGCCGCCTCACCCTTGCCGCCGAGAACATCGCCATGGCATTCAGGGCCATCAGGTCCAACAAGCTCCGGTCTTCCCTGACCATAGCCATCATTGCCCTCGGCATCACCTCCCTGGTGGGCATTCTCACAGCCGTAAGCTCAATGGACGCCACCCTGAGGAACGCCTACAGCCGTATGGGCGCCGGCATCATCAACATCCGCTCGCTCTACTCCATGCCCGCCGGCATGCACCGTATCCGCAACCAGCGGGAAATATCCAGAGCCCAGGCCGAGCGGTTCACAGACTACTACAGCACTCCAGCGACAGTCTCCATATTCACCACAGTCCTCTCCGGCACCAGAGCCGAAGCAGGGCAGAGACGTACCAACCCCACTACCGATGTCATCGCCACTGACGGCAATTATCTCAAGTACAACATGCTGGAACTTTCCTCCGGCCGTGGAATCTCGTCAGCCGACGTGGAGGGAGGGCGGTTCTACTGCATTCTCGGGGACAATGTGGCCCGCACCATCTTCGAAGCGCAGGACGACCCGGTGGGCCAGACGGTGCATATCTCGGGACGCAGCTATATAGTAATAGGTGTAACGGCTCCGGTGGGGAACAATGCCGGGGGCAGCATGGACGACAACATCCTGGTGCCCTACACCAATGCCCTGGCCAATCTCGCCGCATCCACCCCCGACTTCACGATCGGCATCCTCCCGGAACCGTCCGTTAGCTCCGAAACAGCCGCTACCGAGGCCGAAATGACATTCAGGGCAGTCCGGAGGCTGGCCCCGTTCGACGACGCTGACTTCCGCATCACCCGCAGCGAGGCGGTCATCGAGGAGCTGAACTCCACGATGCGCACCCTCACCATCGCCGCCATCGTAATCGGACTGGTCACCCTTACAGGAGCGACAGTAGGCCTGATGAACATCATGCTGGTATCGGTACGCGAGCGCACCAGGGAGATCGGCACGCGCAAGGCACTGGGAGCAGCCTCGAAACGTATCAGGGCACAATTCCTGATGGAGTCGGTAATCATCGGCCAGACCGGCGGCCTGATAGGCATAGTCGCCGGCATCCTCATCGGCAACATCATCGCCGCCGTCATGCAGGCCTCCTTCATCATCCCCTGGCTGTGGATGCTCCTGGCCATCGCCCTCTGCATGGCCGTCGGCATCCTCTCCGGCTATCTCCCAGCAAAACGCGCTGCCGCCCTCGATCCTATCGAGTGCCTGCGGTACGAGTAGCGGGCTGCCGCAAAAGCGGGGAAAGATTTTCTATAGCAGCTCCAGCAGCGCATCGACATCAGCGGCAGTGGTTGCCCAGTCGGTGACAAAGCGGATGGCGCTGCGGGAATCGTCGAGATGCTCCCAGAGGGAGAATGTGGCCTGGCCGCGGAGGCGGTCGATGACGGTATTGTCGACAATGACAAAGAGCTGGTTGGTCTGAGGTTCGGCCAGGAAACGGTATCCCTTGGCTGAAATGCCGGCGGCGAGACGGCCGGCGGCGGAAATGGCATTGCGGCCCACACGCTCATAGAGGCCGTCGGTGAAGAGGGTGGCGAACTGGACTCCGAGCAGACGGCCCTTGGCCAGAAGGGCGCCGCGCTGCTTGATCAGGGAAAACAGGTTGCCGACAAGGCCGGGACGGGGTACGACCAGAGCCTCTCCGAAGAGGGCCCCGCACTTGGTGCCGCCGATGTAAAACATGTCGCACAGAGCGGCTATATCCCTAAGTGTTATGTCATTGCGGTCAGAAGCCAGGGCATAGGCCAGGCGCGCTCCGTCCAGATACAGGGGTATATGGTACTCGCGGCAGACAGCGGCCATCTCCTGTAACTCGGCCAGGGAATACAGGGCGCCCTGCTCAGTGGGATGGGTGACGTACACCATTCCGGGCTCTACCATGTGGGCAAAGTTCTCGTCGGCCCAGTACGCACGAAGGTATTCGCGTACTTCTGCCGGACGGAGCTTGCCTCCGTCGTGGGCAGGCAGGGCCAGGACCTTGTGCCCGGTGGCCTCGACGGCTCCAGATTCATGGTGGTTGATATGCCCGGTAAGGGGTGAGATGACTCCCTGACAGTGACGGAGCACAGCGCATATGGCCAGGGCATTGACCTGGGTGCCGCCTATAAGCAGACGCACCTGGGCATCCGGATAGCCGCAGGCCGAGCGGATCTTGTCCACAGCCGCGGCAGTGTACGGATCGTCCCCATAACCGAGAGTCTGTTCCATATTGGTGCGCACGAGGGCCTCCATCACTTCGGGACAGGCCCCGCGCATATAGTCATTTTCGAAGTTGAGCATGGCAGTGTTGCCTCCTATATCTTTCTAGAAAAGTTCTTTCTTACGTATATCCTTGACCCGCAGCTGGATGTTGGCGATGCCGCGGTAGTAGTTCTCCGCGATGGAGTAGCAGATGTCCACCGGGTTGCCGGCGTGCAGGTGCTCGAAGTGCTCGGAACGGTTGAAGGCTATCGCCGAGATGTGGCGGTAGGGTTCGTCCTCCTGTATCAGCTCCAGCTTCATGTGGCCGTTGTCAGAGCCTACGAGGCGCCCGTTGCCGTTGTCATAGACATTCTCGGTAATGAACACAGGCGAGAGGTTCCCCGGGCCGAAGGGCTGGAACTGCTTGAGTATCCTGAAGAACTTCGGGGTAATCTGCTTGAAGTCCAGATAGGTGTCGATGGTCACCACGGGGGTGAGGATGTCCTCGGTAATCTTGGTTGCGACGACCCGCTCGAATTTCTCCGCGAAGGGTTTCAGATTCTCCTTCTTGAGCGTGAGGCCCGCCGCATACATGTGGCCTCCGAAATTTTCCAGATATTCCGAACACTCCTCTATGGCCTCGTAGAGGTCAAAGCCGGCGATACTGCGGGCCGAGCCGGTGATGAAGCCGTTGGACTCGGTGAGGACTATCGTGGGACGGTAGAACGCCTCCACGAGCCTTGAGGCAACGATGCCGACCACTCCCTTGTGCCACTTGGGATTGAACACCACCGTGGACTTACGGAGATGGTAGTCCCTGGAACGCTTGACGGTCTCTATCGCCTCCCGGGTAATCTCCTTGTCCACACTCTTGCGCTCCTTGTTGTGGGTGTCGATGGCCTTGCCGATGCTCTGGGCCTCATCGTCATTGCGGCAGACGAGCAGATGGACGGCGGTGCGGCCCGACTCCATGCGGCCTGCGGCATTGATCCTGGGACCTATCTTGAACACGATATCGTCAATGGTGATTTTATGGTTCTCCAGCCCGGAGAGCTTGATGATCGAGAGGAGGCCCTTGCTCGGGGAACTGTTGAGCCGCTCCAGACCATAATAGGCCAGAATACGGTTCTCACCCGTCATTGAGACCAGGTCGGCGGCGATGCTGACCGCCACCAGGTCGAGGAAGGACTCCACCCAGGCGAAGGGCAGTCCCTTGCGGAGGGCATAGGCCTGGACCAGCTTGAAACCGACTCCGCAGCCGGAGAGATCGTCGAAGGGATAGTTGCAGTCATGCCGCTTGGGGTCGAGGATGGCGGCGGCAGGCGGCAGGGTCTCGTCGGGGAGATGGTGGTCGCAGATGATGATATCGATGCCCTTGTCGCTGGCGTAGCGCACTTTCTCCACGGCCTTGATGCCGCAGTCCAGGGAGATGATCAGGGTGTAGCCGTTCTCGTAAGCCCAGTCGATGCCCTTGTAGGAGATGCCGTAGCCCTCGTCGTAGCGGTCGGGTATGTAGTACTCGACGTTGGGGTTGAAATTGCGTATGAAGGTGTACATCAGGGCGACGGCCGTAGTCCCGTCCACATCGTAGTCTCCGTAGATCATGACCTTCTCCTCCGAGGCTATAGCCTTTTCCAGACGGTCCACAGCCTTGTCCATATCCTTCATCAGAAAGGGGTCATGCAGCTTGGAGAGGTCGGGCTTGAAGAACTCGCGGGCCCGGTCGGCGGTGGTGATACCGCGCTGTACCAGGAGGTTGGCGAGGACCTGGTCGATGCCCAGCTCCGAGGAGAGGGCACGGACCAGAGCCGGGTTGCCCTGCTCTTTAACTATCCATTTTTTTTCGATTGACATGAGCGCAAATTTACAAAATTTATCGAATGGTACTGAAGTTGTTTGAAATACTTTCTTAAATTTGCCGTTTGAACTAATAACGACAAGATGGAAAATATAGAACTGAACGAACAGGAGCAGAACCGCCGCGAGGCCGTCACCAAGCTCCGGGCTCTGGGGATAGAGCCTTATCCCGCAGCACTTTTCGAAGTCAATACCACTACAACCGAGATAAAGGAAAAATACGATCCCGAGAAATGCCCCTTCCCTGAGATATCCATAGCAGGCAGGATAATGAGCCGACGCATCATGGGCGCCGCATCCTTCATCGAGCTGCAGGATTCCGAAGGCAGGATTCAGGTCTATATCAAGCGCGACGAGATCTGCCCCGACGAGGACAAGACCATGTACAACACCGTATTCAAGAAGCTCCTCGACATCGGGGACTTCGTGGGTATCAAGGGCTACGCCTTCATCACCCAGACCGGCCAGCTCTCCATCCACGCCAAGAGCCTGACCGTCCTCTCCAAGTCCCTGAGGGTGCTGCCCATCGTCAAGGAAAAGGACGGCGAGGTCTATGACGCCTTCTCCGACCCCGAGCTCCGCTACCGCATGAGGTACGTGGACCTGGTGGTCAATCCCCAGGTCAAGGAAGTCTTCGTCAAGAGGACCAAGATAGTGCAGACAATGAGGGAATACTTCAACTCCTTCGGCTACCTGGAGGTCGAGACCCCTATTCTTCAGCCCATTCCCGGAGGAGCCAACGCCCGTCCCTTCATCACCCACCACAACGCCCTGGACATCCCCCTCTACCTTCGTATAGCCAACGAGCTCTACCTCAAGAGACTGATTGTGGGAGGCTTCGCCGGAGTGTACGAGTTCGCCAAGGACTTCCGCAACGAGGGCATGGACAAGACCCACAACCCCGAATTCACCTGCATGGAGATATACGTGGCCTATAAGGACTACATCTGGATGATGGAGTTCGTGGAGAACATGCTGGAGAAAGTGGCCACGGCCGTCAACGGCAAGACCCTGCTGAACATCGGAGGCAACGAGATAGAGTTCCGCAAGCCCTACCGCCGCCTGCCCATGCTCGACGCCATAAAGGAATACGCCGGAGTCGACGTGCGCGGAATGGACGAGGAGGCCCTGCGCAAAGTCTGCGCGGACCTGCATATCGAAGTGGACAACACCATGGGCGTGGGCAAGCTCATAGACGCCATCTTCGGCGAATACTGCGAGAAACATCTGATCCAGCCCACCTTCATCACCGACTACCCGTGGGAGACATCTCCCCTGACCAAGCGTCACCGCAGCGACCCGTCCCTGACCGAGCGCTTCGAGCTCTTCGTCAACGGAAAGGAACTTGCCAATGCCTACAGCGAGCTCAACGACCCCATCGACCAGCTCTACCGCTTCAAGGAGCAGCTCAAGCTCAAGGACAAGGGAGACGACGAGGCCATGTACATCGATATGGATTTCGTCCGCGCCCTCGAGTACGGCATGCCTCCGACATCCGGAATGGGAATGGGCATCGACCGCCTCACCATGTTCATGACAGGTGCGACCACCATCCAGGACGTACTCTTCTTCCCGCAGATGCGTCCGGAGAAAAAGCCCGCCGCCCAGGACAATACTGAAGCATCTACAGCAAATGAAAAATAACCGGCACGACCGGGAAACCATCACCTCCCTCCAGAACCCCAGGGTCAAGGAGGTGACAGCCCTTCAGAGCAGCTCCTCTCTCCGCCGGGAGAAGGGGCTGTTCGTCGTGGAAGGGCTCCGGGAAGTGGAACGCTGCGTGGAGAACGGCTTCCGCCTCCGGTCGGTATTCTATTGTCCCGGCATCTGCCGGCACCTCCCCGACTCCTTCGAAAGAAGTAGCATTTTCCCCACTCCTTCCGAAGGAGCCAGGATTTTCGAAGTCTCCGAAGCAGTATACGGGAAAATGGCCTACCGCGGGGGCACGGAAGGTATCCTCGCAGTGGTCTACGGCAGTGCTCAGGACCGGTCGCTCGAGGCCCTCGACCTCACGCTCTTCGGAGGCTCCGGCACAAAACGCCCTGACCCTGAATACGCTCCCCTGATTGTCGTCGTCGAGTCCGTCGAAAAGCCCGGCAACCTCGGGGCAATGCTCCGCACCGCAGACGCATCCGGAGTCTCTGCCGTCCTGGTCTGCGACCCGCACACGGACCTCTACAATCCCAATCTGATCCGGGCCAGCCTCGGAGGAGTATTTACCCGCAACATTGCCGTCTGCACCTCGGAAGATGCCATCGCCTGGCTCAAGTCCCGCAGCATCAGCATCCTTACCGCCCAGCTGCAGGATTCAGAGCTGTACTACGACACAGACATGGTCCGTCCCACCGCCCTGGTATTCGGTACGGAAGCCGACGGCCTCACCGACATCTGGAGACGCGCCGCCGATGCCCACATCCGCATACCCATGCTCGGCCGCATTGACTCCCTCAACGTCTCGGCATCCATGGCCGTCCTCTGCTACGAAGCACTGCGCCAGCGACATACCCAAGAGACCCATACTTATTGATGACAGACCACCAGCACATACCTGAGAGTGCCCGGGAAACACGCGAAAACAGCATACTCTCCCGCAGCCGGTTAGGACTGATCGGCTACCCCATCGGACACAGCCTCAGTCCCACCCTCTTCCGCGAATATTTCGCCTCCAGACCGGATATTCTGGAACAATGGGAATATGACCTCATCGAGCGCAGTACCTTCGATGAGGCCCGGGCCGCCTTCCTGCAGGACTACACAGCGGTCAACGTCACAGCCCCATTCAAGGAGAATGCCTTCCGCACCGCGGACTCCCACGACTACTCCGCTCTCCGCTGCCAGGCCTCCAACCTGCTCGTAAAGACTCCCTCCGAAGGGGTAAAGGCGTACAATACTGATTTCGAAGCGGTGCTCGATATTCTGCGGCAGGAACATACGGCATTTCAGACGGGAGCCACGGGGAAAACGGCGAAGGACCATGAAATGCGGAAAATGAAAGTACTTGTCATCGGAGCAGGAGGCGCAGGAAAGGCAGCGGCAGCAGCGGCCGTAGAAGCAGGCATGCAGACAAGCATCTGGAACCGCACATCCAGCCGTGCCATTGAATTTGCCGACCACCTGCGTCAATACGACCCGCACGGGATGGGGAGCGTCACCCGCATCATCGGGACGTCATCCGTACCATTTGAAAACTCATGCCCGGCAGAATTACTCACAGCCGTACGGCAATCCGACATCATAGTCTACACCCTTCCCG
>HF990357.1:1462-5942 GCA_000432775.1 Alistipes sp. CAG:831 | reverse complement strand
TGTTCATACCCACACGTCCCATGAAGCGCAGCCATTTGAGAGGCTTCCACTCAAGAGTGGCAGCACCGGAGAAACGGTCGTTGCGACTGTCGCGGCGGTAGATGGCTATCTGGGCCCAAGGGTTGAGATAATAGTCGTTGACCCACTGGTCAGGGCTTCCTCCGGGTGCGTTGCGCCAGTCCTTGTAATCCCTTAGATCGATATGAGCAGGCGTGTTCCACAGGGCCTGCAGACCGTTGGACGAGGAGTTGTTGAAATCTCCCTGAGTGTTGGTATAGGAGAAGTTCACCCTTGCGGTAAAGTTCTTATACACTCTCGATGCGTTTGCGCGGACTGTGTTCCTGTCAAATACATCTCCGAGCACAGTGCCTGTGCGGTGCAGGTTCTGATAGGAGATGAAGAAGTTGCCGTTCTCACCTCCGGAAGAGAAGGAGATGTCGTTCTGGATACCCACACCGAGCTGGTAGTAGGACTCCCTAGAACCTTCCTTGAAGTCGTAGGTGTCCTGAAGCTGGATAATCTCACCGGCCTCGTTCATAAAGGGAGAGCCTATGTCAACGATAGATCCGTCAAACTCGGGTCCGTACTGCTGGTTCTCACCCTGGATGTAGTAGCCGAAGCCGAACTCATCCTCTGCTCCCGGACCGAATCTGGTCTGGTACTCGGGATAGTAGGCAGCTTTGTCGAAGGTGGTGGTCAGGGAGTAGGTAATCCTCGGACGGCCCTTCTCTCCAGTTCTTGTCGTAACATATATAACACCGTTGGCGGCCGATGATCCGTAAAGGGCAGCGGCGCTACCGCCTTTCAGCACTGAGATGTTGTCAATGTCGTTGGGGTTCATCGACTGAAGGAAGTCAATGGGAGTCGGCACACCGTCGACAACGAGCAGAGGCTGGTTGTCGCCCAGGAAGGATCGGCTGCCTCGGAGGTTGATACGCACATCGGCGTCAAGCGATGCGGAGGAGGCGCTGATCTGCAGTCCGGACACTTTTCCGATAAGGGCTTGTGAGGCATCGGAGTTTTGTGCTGAGTTCAGGTCCTCGGATGTCACTTTTGCTGCAGAATATCCGATTTCCTTGGCCTGACGCTGAATACCGAGGGCGGTGACCACTACCTGATCCAGCATGAGAGCATCGGGTTCCAGAGAAATAACCAGATTGGTGCCGCTGCCTATGGGCACCTCTGCATCTACATAGCCTACGAAACTGGCTATAAGAGTGGTGGCATCCGAGGGAACACCAGGGATGGAGAATGTTCCGTCATCCAGCGTGTAGGTGCCCAAAGAGGTGGTTCCCTTCACCGCCACTGACGCAAATGGAATCGGCTCGCCGGTGTCGGCGTCCAGCACTTTGCCGGTAACGGTTCTGTTCTGCGCGTACATCAGCGTAGGAAGCAGAGACAGTACCGCCACCAGAGTGGAGATAATTATTCTTTTCATTAGGGTTAATTTTAGTGATGTTTTATAATGGTTGTTGATGGTTTTTTGCCCGACAGAATAATGCCTGAACTGGACGGGCATCCAGTAATTTTAAAACGATGGTTTATCCAAAATTGTGCACACTTCCCCTTCTCCATCCGCCCAGTATCCCCGAACAATTTTCGCGGGTCAGATTGCATGATGGAAATAAAACAGATTTACGATAGAACGTATGAGAAATTTAGTTAAATTTGGAGCGCGAACCTTATAAAACCTTACCTGCCATGAAAAGAATAGAATTGTCCCTTTTCCGCAAATTAATAGCCGGAGCAATAGCCATTGTGCTGGAGACGCTCCTTTTTCTGCTCATGATGTACATCTGCCGCGAATGGCTCGGAATAAGCAAGATATTCATCAAGGTAATGCTGAGCCTGGTCATCGCCAGCCCCGTCAGCTATCTGGCCTACCGGTCCATCATAGAGTCGTGGACAGGGGAGAAGATTGAATAGAGGCAGGCTCTTCCCCACCCCACCTTTCTCCTATATAGTCCAGTATTTCCAGAACCTTCTCCGGATCATTCTCCGTTACCAGACGCAGACGGGTCTCCTTGAAGTCCGGAAGCCCCTTGAAGTAGCAGGACAGATGGCGGCGCATCTCCAGCACCCCCGTTCTTTCTCCCTTGAATTCCAATGACTTGGCAAAATGCTCCTTGGCCAGATCCACACGCTCGCGCACACTCATGGGCGGAAGTTCCTCCCCCGTATCCAGAAAATGCCTCACCTCCCTGAATATCCACGGGTGCCCGAAACTGGCCCTGCCGACCATCACCCCGTCCACACCGTATCTTTCAAAGGCCTGCGCGGCATCCTGCGGTGTCCGGATGTCTCCGTTGCCTATTACTGGAATCTTCATGCGGGGATTCCGCTTGACCTCCCCTATCAGGGTCCAGTCCGCCTGTCCCTTGTACATCTGGCAGCGCGTCCGCCCGTGGATCGTTATTGCCTTTATCCCCACATCCTGCAGCCTCTCCGCCAGCTCCACTATAATCTTGCTGTCCTCGTCCCAGCCCAGACGGGTCTTCACCGTCACCGGCAGCCTCACCGCATCCACCACCCTGCGGGTTATCTCCACCATTTTGTCAGGCTCCCGCATCATCCCCGAGCCGGCCCCGCGACGGGCAATCTTGTTGACCGGACACCCGAAATTGATGTCTATCACATCCGGCCCGGCAGCCTCCACCCTCAGCGCCGACTCAACCATCGCCTCCGGAATATGACCGTATATCTGCATGCCGATGGGCCGCTCGTAGTCGAATATCTTCAGTTTGTACAGCGATCCAGGGACATCCCTTATCAGTCCGTCCGACGATATGAACTCAGTATACATCATATCTGCTCCGAACTTCTTGCACACATATCTGAAAGAAAGATCGGTCACATCCTCCATCGGAGCCAGCAGCAGGGGACGGGGTCCCAGGTCCAGGTCGCCTATTCTCATATTTTAACAGTTTTGTAATCCTAAAAAAACAGGGGCAAAAGTAAAAAGAATTACAGAAAAGAATATCTTTGCGTAGAATTTAAAAAATCTGAAAAATATAAAACCATGGCAACGAAGACGAAAATCAACCGCATCGGCGTTCTCACCTCCGGGGGAGACGCTCCCGGAATGAACGCGGCCATCAGGGCTGTGGTGCGGACAGCCATCTACTACGGAAAGGAAGTCTACGGCTTCTACCGCGGATACCAGGGTCTGATCGAGAAAAGCTACATGCAGATGCAGTCCCATTCCGTATCCAAGATTATCAATCAGGGCGGCACTATCCTCAAGTCCTCACGCTGCCCCGAGTTCAAGGACAAATTTGTAAGGGAGAAGGCCTACAGCAACCTCAAGGAGCTGGGTATCGACGGACTGGTGGTAATCGGAGGCGACGGCTCGTTCCGCGGTGCCGACCTGCTGTACAAGGAACACGGCCTGCCGGTAATCGGAATACCCGGAACCATAGACAACGATATCTACGGCACCGATTTCACGATAGGATTCGACACGGCCATCAATACCGCCGTCCAGGCCATTGACAAGCTGAGGGACACCGCCGACAGCCACAATCTCGTATTCTTCGTCGAGGTGATGGGACGCGACGCCGGCTTCATCGCCCTCAATACCGCGATGGCCACTGGAGCAGAGACTACACTGATACCCGAGATTCCCACTACCATCGACAAACTATGCGAGTACCTGCTCTACGAAAGACGCCAGAACAAGACATCCGGTATCATTATAGTCGCAGAGGGAGGTGACCTGGGCAGTGCCAGCCAGATAGCAGCCAAGGTCAAGGAGCGCATACCCAACTACGAAACCCGCGTGACCACCCTCGGTCACATACAGCGCGGAGGCTCCCCTACCTGCAACGACCGCGTACTGGCCAGCATCCTCGGCCACGGAGCTGTCAAGGCCCTGCTGGGCGGACGCTCCGGCGTAATGATAGGGCAGATGCAGAACGAAACCGTATTCACACCCTTCTCCGAGGCCTGCAGCCGTCACAACGAGATCAACACCAAGTGGTACGATATCACCCGCGTACTCTCTATCTAACGAAATCTAATCTGATAAGAATTGGCTGCCGTTCTGCCCTGCGCAGGTACGGCAGCTATTTTTTTATATAATATCAAGACATTTGCTTTGAAAGTAAAAGCTTTTTATAATTTTTAATAACAAATTTTAACCCAAATCTTCCAAGTGTAGGCGTTAATCTCTGGATATAAACACATTACATATCATAAATGCAAGTATTATATCTGTAGAAAATTTTTGAGAAAAATTTTTACAAAAGTAGTTGCAGGATTGAAAATTTTGTATTTTTGTAAAACATTAGAGGGGGAAATTGACTTGCAAACTGATTGAGTATCAGCGATTTTATTTAAATTAACTAACTAATACTAACCTTAAAATCATGATGTATGAAAAAACCATCGTTTAAATAGCATGCGGCGTATCAGTTCTTTGCGCTGCTTTATCTGTTGTCTTTCAGGATAAAAAAATGTTATAAACCCAAATAAAATTTAG
>HF990357.1:0-1327 GCA_000432775.1 Alistipes sp. CAG:831 | reverse complement strand
GAGCCGGTCCCGTTCGCGTCAGTGGCGGTAAAGGGTTCCACGACTTTGGGAACCTATACGCTGGATGACGGAACATTCTCCATTCCGGGTGTTCCCTCGGACGCTACGACTCTTATCGCGAGCTTCGTGGGTTATGTAGATGCAGAGGTGCCCATAGGCAGCGGTACCAATCTGGTTATCTCTCTGGAACCTGATGCCCTCATGCTGGATCAGGTAGTGGTTACTGCCCTCGGTATTCAGCGTCAGGCCAAGGAGATCGGATACTCTGCAGCAAAAGTCTCCTCAGAAGACCTGAACACCACTCAGAACTCCGATGCCAGCCAGGCCCTTATAGGTAAGGTGTCCGGTCTTCAGATCAGCGCGGCATCCGCATCCCTCGACGCCGAAGTGCGTATCAACCTTCGAGGCAGCCGTTCGTTCCTCGGTGACAACTCTCCTCTGCTCGTTGTCGACGGTGTTCCCACTCCTCTGGACTTCCTCCAGTCGATGAACCCCAACGATATCGACAATATCTCTGTCCTCAAGGGCGGTAGCGCCGCAGCCCTCTACGGTTCGTCAGCAGCCAACGGTGTGCTCTATGTGACCACCAAGGCCGGAGACAAGGGCCGCCCCAGGATCACCTACTCCCTGACCACCACTTTCGATATGGCGGCCTACTTCCCCAAGTATCAGAAGAGATTCGGTCCCGGAGCGCAGGACGAACACGGCTTCGGTTCCTACATTCAGGGTGAGAACCAGCAGTACGGACCCGAGTTCGACGGCTCGATAGTCCCGATCGGATCTCCCTTTATGGACGAGGAGGGCACGATACATCAGCTGGAGGAGGTCTATTCCTTCAAGGAAGGTGCCCGCGAGTCCTATTATGATACAGGTATCGGCATTCAGAACGATGTATCCTTCTCTTCCGGCGGAGAGAACGGCAACTTCTTCATCTCCTATCAGAACCTGCACCGCACAGGAACTGTCGTGGGCGACGTTATGGACCGCAACACCGTCCGTTTCAACGCGTCCCGTATCTATAAGAGTTTCACGGCAAGGGTTAACTTCTCCTATTCCAATATGCAGGGAGACTTCAACAACTCTTCGTCCAACGGTCTGCAGGCCCTGTGGAACACTCCCGGACATATCGATCTGCCCAAATACAAGGATTGGCAAAATGTGCTCGGAGGCAGCCCTGACCAGTGGGTCAACGACTACTATCAGAACCCTTACGCGCAGATTGACCTGTATCGCCGTGAGTTCCGCCGCGACCGCTTCACCGGTGCCGCCACCCTCGAGTGGGCTCCTCTGAAATGGCTCCGCTTCATGGGACGTGTGGGTATGAACA
>HF990356.1:84068-96732 GCA_000432775.1 Alistipes sp. CAG:831 | reverse complement strand
TTTTCACTCGTACAATGCTATCAAAGAACTTTCATTTGGTATCCGTTTTTCTCAAACGGGCTGCAAATATACGGACAATTTTTGAACCTCCAAATTTTTTTGCATTTTTTTTGAAAAAATTTTTCAATCTTTGCATCATGTACTGGAAACTATTCTCAATATTCGCCAAGATAGGAGCCTTCACCATAGGGGGAGGAGTAGCGATGATTCCGCTGATTGAGAGGGAGATAGTGTACAAGAACAAGTGGATTTCCTCCGAAGAGTTCCTGGATATCATCTCCATCGCCCAATCTGCACCCGGATTGATAGCCGTGAACGTCTCGATATTCGTCGGACACCGCATCGCCGGGATAAAAGGCAGCATCGTCGCCACCATCGGCAGCGTCATGCCTCCCTTTATAATAATACTGCTCGTCGCGGCTGTGTTCACCACGTTCAAGGACAACCAGACCGTCCAGGCTGTCTTCAAGGGCATCCGGCCGGCCGTAGTCGCACTTATCGCCGCCCCGGTCTTCCGCATGGCAGTCCAGAACCGCCTCAACTGGATTACCGGCAGCATCGCCGTGGCAGCTACCGTCCTCATCGCATTCCTGAAGATCTCGCCCATCTGGATCATCGTGACAGCCATCGCGGGCGGACTTATAGTGGCCTACAGCCGGCAGGACAGGGACAATGACAAAAAGGAGGTGAAGCGATGATCTTCCTGGAACTTTTCATCACTTTCTTTATTATAGGTACGTTCACCTTCGGCGGAGGCTATGCCATGCTGTCCCTCATCCAGAACCAGGTGGTGACCGTGCACCAGTGGCTCACCCCCGAGGAATTCACGGACATCGTCGCCATCTCCCAGATGTCTCCCGGTCCTATAGGCATCAACAGCGCCACCTATATCGGCTACAGCGTCCCGCACGCCATGGGATTCAGCCCGGCCGTCAGCGTCCTCGGCTCACTTACCGCGACATTCGCGGTGGTCCTCCCCTCCTACCTCATCGTCCTATGGATATGCATCCTCTTCGAGAAATTCAGGAGCAACCGCTATTTCGCCTCAGTCCTGAAAATCATGAGGCCGGTCACCATCGGCATGATAGCGGCTGCGGCAATAGTCCTGATCACCCCATACAACTTCATCGACTGGTGGAGCTGGGCCCTCTTCGCAGGAGCTTTCGCCTCCCTGTTTTTCCTGAAGGCCAACCCCATCTGGGTCATCATCGCCGCCGGTGGGGCGGGATACCTCATCTACGGCCTGTAAAACACGAAAGTAATTGTAGGACTTCTCGAATATTGTCAGTAACTTTGGATGATTTTTCATCAGACAAAACACATGACGATATGAGGAAGATTCTAACTTTGACAGCTCTGACAGCAGCAGTGCTCGCAGTCTCGTGCAACGGAAACAGCAACAAAGAAAATTCTGACCAGGAGCCTGTGGTACCGGAAACCCCGGCTGTCTTCGCCGAAGGTGCGGACATAAGCTGGGCCACCGAAATGGCCGACGACGGCATCAAGTTCTTCAACGCAGCCGGAGAGGAGCGCGAGTGCACGGCACTGATGCAGGAACTGGGCTTCGACGCAGTCCGTTACCGCGTATGGGTCAATCCTCCGGAAGGCTGGTGCGCCAAAGAGGACGTCGTGGCCAAGGCCAAAGTTGCCAGTGATCTGGGAATGAGAATAATGATTGACTTCCACTACAGCGACTGGTGGGCAGATCCCCAGCAGCAGAACAAGCCGGATGCATGGAAGGACTACAGCTTCGAGGAGCTGTGCAGGGCCATCCAGAACCACACCCGCGAGGTGCTGACGGCCCTGAAGGACGAGGGCATCACTCCCGAATGGGTGCAGGTAGGCAATGAGACCTCCGACGGTATGCTCTGGGACACCGGCAAGGCCAGCACCAGCGGTCAGGCAAGCGTCAGCATGTCCAACTACGCCGTGATGACCACAGCCGGATACAATGCGGTCAAGGAAATATTCCCGGACGCCAAGGTCATCGTCCATCTGGACCACGGTGACCGGCCGTCCCTGTATGAATGGATATTCGACGGCCTGCAGTCCAACGGAGGCAAATGGGACATGATCGGAATGTCCATCTATCCCGAATACTACGCACACGAGAGTGAGTCTGAATACCAGGACGGAGACTACAAGACCGTAACGGACGCAACCCTCTCCAATATCCAGAAACTCTACAGCAAATACGGCACTCCCGTCATGATCTGCGAGGCCGGTATGAACTGGGATAAGGCAGATGAGTGCTACGACTTTCTCAGCGACCTGATAACCAGAGTAAAAGCTCTCGACAACGGAGCCTGCGCGGGAGTGTTCTACTGGGAGCCGCAGTGCAATCCGGCCTGGCTTTCCGACATCTACGAGGAAAAAGGCTGGGGTTCCTACACCAAGGGGGCCTTCGACGAGAACTTCCGCCCTACCCGCGCACTCGACGCATTCAAGGACTGACGCATCGGTTTCATTTTAAAAATACAGGACAATGAGCAACAGACGGACTCTGACAATCGTTCTTCAGGTAGTGGCGGTGGCAGCCCTCCTGTTGATCCTATTTCTGATATTCAACAACCGGCGTCCCGCCTCCAAGGACCTGAGGCAGGTAGAGGAGGTAAGGAACACCGTCCTGCTGGACAAGGGCTGGCAGTTCCACAGGGGCGACTCCTCCGAAGTATGGGAGGATGTCACCATCCCCCACGACTGGGCCATCTACGGTCCGTTCAGCAGGGACAATGACCTGCAGACAGTAGCTATAGTGCAGAACGGCGAGGAGACCGCCAGCGTAAAGACCGGACGCACGGGCGGCCTGCCTTACGTCGGAGTGGGCTGGTACAGACGGACTCTCAATGTCACACCGGGCATGAAGGCTACCCTGCTCTTCGACGGAGCTATGAGCGAGGCCCGGGTCTATGTCAACGGGCAGGAGGTCATCTTCTGGCCCTACGGCTACAACTCCTTCTACTGCGACATCACCCCTTTCCTCAACCCTGACGGACAGGACAATGAGCTGAGGGTACGGCTTGAGAACCGTCCCCAGTCCTCCCGCTGGTACCCCGGAGCGGGACTATACCGCAATGTCCGGCTGATCGAGACCCGGAAAGTGCACATCCCCGTATGGGGCACCTATATCACCACTGACCTCAATCCTTCCAAGCGGCAGGCATCGGTCAATATCCGCACCGAGATAGCCGGCATCACCACCGAGGATATCGTCGCACTGATCACCGATATCCGGGATGCTTCCGGCAGCGTAGTGACCTCCATCGAAAGTCTCACCGGAGCCTCCCAGGCCCTGGCCCAGGGCGGAACAGCCGTCCTCGACCAGAAAGTGACAGTGGAACAGCCCTCCCTCTGGTCTCCCGAGAACCCTACCCTCTACACCGCCTTCTCCCGCGTCTACACCCAGAACGCAGCCGGTGAGCGCGAGCTGGCGGACACCTATACCACGACATTCGGCATCCGCAGCATAGAGGTGCGTCCGGAGACCGGCTTCTACCTCAACGGGGTGAACCGCAAATTCCAGGGTGTATGCCTGCACCACGACCTCGGTCCACTCGGAGCGGCCGTCAATGTCTCGGCCCTGCGCCATCAGCTGACCATGCTCAAGGACATGGGCTGCGACGCCATCCGCACTACCCATAATATGCCGGCTCCCGAACTGATACAGCTCTGCGACGAGATGGGCTTCATGGTCATGGTGGAGAATTTCGATGAATGGGACGTGGCAAAGTGCGCCAACGGCTATCACCGCTACTTTGACGAATGGGCCGAGCGCGATATGGTCAATATGCTGCGCCACTACCGCAACAACCCCTCCGTAGTGATGTGGAGCGTCGGCAACGAAGTGCCCACCCAGTGGACTCCCGGCGGGTATGAGGTAGCTAAATTCCTTCAGGACATCTGCCACCGCGAGGATCCAACCCGTCCCGTCACCTGCGGCATGGACCAGATAGACGCCATACTGCACAACGGTTTCGGAGCGGTGTTCGACGTGCCCGGATTCAACTACCGTGCCCACCGCTACGTGGAGGGTTATGAGACCCTGCCCCAGAAGGTGCTCCTCGGCAGCGAGACATCTTCGACAGTCAGCTCCAGGGGCGTGTACAAATTCCCCGTCGAGAAAAAGTACGACGCTCTCTACGACGACCACCAGAGCTCTTCCTACGACCTCGAGTACTGCTCCTGGTCCAACGTCCCCGATGACGACCTGGCCCTTGCCGAGGACTATCCCTGGACCATGGGACAGTTCGTCTGGACCGGATTCGACTACCTCGGAGAGCCCTCGCCCTACGACACAGACGCCTGGCCCAACCACAGCTCCATGTTCGGCATTATAGACCTCGCCTCCATTCCGAAAGACCGCTACTGGCTCTACCGCAGTGTCTGGAACCAGGACAGCCCCACCCTCCACATCCTCCCGCACTGGAACTGGGAGGGCCGCGAGGGAGAGGTCACCCCGGTATACGTCTACACCTCATATCCCAAGGCAGAACTCTTCCTCAACGGCAAGAGCCTGGGTGTAAGGGAAAAATGCGACAGCACCCTCCAGCACCGATTCCGCCTGATGTGGAATGATGTCCGCTATGAACCGGGAGAGCTCACCGTAGTGGCCTACGACTCCGAGGGCAATAAGGCAATGCAGAAGAGTGTCCGCACCGCATCTGAGCCCTACGCCCTTGAGCTGATTCCGGCAAGGGAGAGCATCACCGCCGACGGCAAGGACCTGCTCTACGTGACCGTCCGCATAGTGGACCAGGACGGCAATCTCTGCCCGCTCGACTCGCGCAAGGTACGCTTCGACGTCAGCGGCGCCGGTAAATTCAGAGCCGTCGCCAACGGAGACCCGACCTGTCTGGAACTGTTCCACATCCCTGAGATGAGCGCCTTCGGCGGCATGCTCACCGCCATCGTCCAGAGTTCGGAGCAGCCCGGACGCATCACCCTGACGGCCTCCGCCGACGGCCTCCGCGACGGAGTACTGAGAATCAAATCTGAAAAACAATAAAATAACTATAAAATACATACTGTCATGAAAGAGAAAATCCACTCACAGTTCGAGAAGCATTTCGGCGGCAGCGGCACATTCTACGCCTCCGCCGGCAGAATCAACCTGATCGGCGAACACACCGACTACAACGGCGGCTTCGTTTTCCCCGGAGCCATTGACAAAGGCATGATGGCCGAGATCCGACTCAACGGTACGGACAAGGTAAGGGTCTGCTCGGTAGACCTGAACGACTACGCCGAATTCGGATTCGCAGAGGCAGACGCTCCCGCCGCATCCTGGGCCCGCTACGTATTCGGGGTATGCAGGGAGATCATCAAGAGGTGCGGAGACGTGCTGAAGGGCTTCGACGCCGCATTTGCAGGAGACGTACCCCTCGGAGCGGGCATGTCCTCCTCAGCCGCACTGGAAAGCACCTTCGCATACGCGCTGAACGACATGTTCGGTCTCGGCATCGACAAATTCGAACTCGCACGCATAGGCCAGTCCACGGAGCACAACTACTGCGGAGTCAACTGCGGCATCATGGACCAGTTCGCCTCAGTATTCGGAAAGGCCGGCAGCCTCATGCGCCTGGACTGCCGTTCGATGGAATACAAATACTACCCTTTCCATCCCAAGGGCTACCGTCTGGTCCTGCTCGACTCGGTCGTAAAGCACGAGCTGGCCTCCTCGGCCTACAACAAGCGCCGCGCCTCCTGCGAGCACGTAGTGGCCGCACTCAAGGCCGCCGGACACCCGGAAGTGGAGTTCCTGCGCGATGCGGACATGCAGATGCTCGCGGAAGTCAAGGGGAAAGTGTCAGATGAGGACTACATGAGGGCAGAATACGTGATAGAGGAGATACAGAGGGTGCTCGATGTCTGCGATGCCCTGGAGCGCGACGACTACGAGACCGTGGGACAGAGGATGTACGAGACCCACCACGGAATGAGCAAGCTCTACGAGGTCAGCTGCGAGGAACTGGACTTCCTCAACGACATCGCCCGTAAGTGCGGAGTGACCGGCTCAAGGGTAATGGGCGGAGGCTTCGGCGGCTGCACCATCAACCTGGTCAAGGATGAACTGTATGACAGCTTCATCGAAAAAGCCCGGAAAGAGTATGCCGCCAAGTTCGGACATGAGCCCAAGGTATATCCCGTAGTCATCAGCGACGGCGCGAGGAAACTGGAGTAAGCGATATCTAACGGAGGAATTCATATGATACACCTTATCAATAAAAACGGCGCCTCTGTAATGCTCACGGAGCGGGGCGCAGGCATAGTTTCTATAGTAGTTCCCGACCGCAACGGAGTCATGGGGGACGTAGTGCTCGGCTACAGGGACGAGGAAAGCTACCTCGGGGACGGGCCCTGCGCCGGCAAGATTCCGGGCCGCTTCGCCAACCGCATAGCCGGAGGCTGCTTCACACTTGACGGCCGCGAATACCAGCTGGTCAAGAACAATCCCGACTACCAGCTGCACGGCGGACCGGACGGCTTCTCCAACCGGTTGTGGAAGGCCACGCAGACATCGGACACCCGGGTCACATTCACCCTCGACAGTCCCGACGGCGACCAGGGCTATCCCGGCGCCATGCACGTGGAGACCACATACACCTGGGGGGACGACAACGCCCTGACCCTGGAAATCAAGGCCACCGCCGACAAACCGACCGTAGTGAACCTGACCAACCACACCTACTGGAACCTCGACGGGGAGGACAGCGGCTCCATCTTCGACCACGTGCTGAAGATCAACGCCTCCCGCTGGCTCGTAACATCTGAGGCCCTCATCCCCACCGGTGAGCTCGCCTCCGTCGAAGGCACTCCCATGGACTTCCGCACCGCCAAGCCCATAGGCCGCGACATCAAGGCGGACTTCCCCGCCCTCCGCTACGGCAAGGGCTACGACAACTGCTGGGTACTGGACGGCCAGCCCGGACTCAAACTGGCCGCTGAACTGAGCTCGGAGACTTCAGGCCGCCGTCTGGAGATCTGGACCGACCAGCCGGCCGCCCAGGTCTACACCGGCAACTGGCTCGACGGCTCCCCGGTCAGCAAATCCGGCCGCAGCTACCGCGACTACGACGGAGTGGCCATAGAGTGCCAGGGTTTCCCCGACGCCCCAAACCACCCGGACTTCCCGTCCTGCGTCCTCAGACCAGGAGAGACCTACTCCCGTACGATAATCTTCAAGCTGAACGCATAAAAATAATAAAGGCCACCGAGAACCGGCAGCCCTTATTACTTAACCTAATACTTAACCTATGAAAAAACTATCCGATCTATTCAGCAGCAAACTGCGTGCCAAAAATCATCAGAACGATGAAACATAGTGAAAATTAGGTTACATTGTCGTTGCGGGGTCGATAAGCTTGTCCTGATAGTAGACCTCGTAGTGGAGGTGATTGCCGGTGCTGGCTCCGGTAGAACCGACATAGCCTATGAGATCACCTTTGCGGACCGTACTTCCGTCACGAACTGCCCGACGGTTAAGATGCGCATAGGCCGTCTTGTAACCGTTCTTATGGTTAAGCTTGATGAAGTTGCCGTATCCCCCGTTCCGGCCGGAGAAAGTCACGACACCGTCTGCGGTGGCATAGACAGGCGTATTGCGCGGAGCAGCCAGGTCGATACCTTTATGACCATGACGTTTATGAGTAATAGGATGTATCCTGGAACCGAACGGAGAGGATATCCGGACATATTCGGTAGGAGTTCCGTGAGGCGCGGAGACATCTGACGGAACACCGGACTCATCTTCCGAACCTTCTCCCACGACAGTCCTCACCTCCCCTTTCTCCGTCACCTCCCATGCGGCGATTACAGATGAGGGAGACGCAGCCGGGTCTTCTCCAGCCTCTTCCGGATCCGGCAGACTTGAAAAATATTCGGGGTCATAGGGTTCAAGAACTACTGTCATGGATACCGGCACGGCAGGACTTCCGTTTTCCTGAGCATCGGCATTCATTCCTGCAACGATTGTCTCCATGACCTCCGCAGCCGTCTGCATCCGCTCCACCGTATCCTTGGCATCGGAAAGCGCCGGGATGAGATCCTCAGGCCTCATCGTCTCGATCAAGCGTATGCTCTCACGCAGAATCCTCTTCTGCTCCGAAGCCGTAGAGGCCACTGCCTTGGGAACAGGAGCCATCTCAACCGGAGAAATGGCGATACCGTCATCCGAGGCCATCAGGTCCACCGCTGCCTCCTCTTCCTCGAGGGAGCGCCTGTAACTTTTCCTGAACTCCTCGAAGGCCGAATAGTACCTGGCCTTGAACTCCTCGAATTCCTTGGCCCGCTGATCCTCAAAATCCGAACGCTCAGCCTCCCGCTGCTTCTTGAACTGCTCGAACGCCGATTCATTCTGGGCACTGAGACTGTACGCACCCACCAGAACAAGAA
Organism: Alistipes sp. CAG:831; assembly: GCA_000432775.1. Classification (GTDB taxonomy): domain Bacteria; phylum Bacteroidota; class Bacteroidia; order Bacteroidales; family UBA932; genus Coprenecus. Next base: position 88,341 of record HF990356.1, on the reverse strand, counting down.
CCGTCGCCGCCAATAACGAATGGTAAATATGTGTCCTCATAGTCAAGCGCATTTAAAATTTCCTCAAATATACGAAATTTTTCTGACTGCTTCGACGAAAAGGTTTAACTTTGCCGCCCTAATCAATATTATCGCAACAGGTATGGATATCGATTTTGTCGTCACATGGGTAGATATGAATGATCCTGTATGGCAGGAGGATTTCGCGAAATGGTCGGGAAAGGGCGACATCACGAAAAACGGAGTGTCGGATGCCCGTTTCCGCGATTACGGATTCCTGAGATACTGGTTCCGCGGGGTGGAGAAATTCGCTCCATGGGTGCGCAGAATACATTTCGTGACTTGCGGTCAGAAACCGGAATGGCTCAATACCGACAATCCCAAGATACATCTGGTAAACCACAAGGACTACATACCGGAACAGTTTCTCCCCACATTCAATTCCGTGGTAATCGAATACTACCTGCACAGAATTCCCGACCTGGCCGAACGTTTCGTCTACTTCAACGACGACGTCCATATCATAGACACGGTAGGGACAGAACGGTTCTTCAAGAACGGCCTTCCCCGCGACATAGCCGCCTTCATCTGGAACCCGTCCTGGTCTCAGTGGTACAAAACCCTCCAGAACAGCATAAATATCATAAACCGCCATTTCGACAAGAAAGAGGTGATGGCCCGGGACCACGACAAATGGTTCGACAGAAGCTACGGCTCGAAAGCCAGGTGGAACTATCTGCTCAGACCTTACGGCAAATTTGTCACCTTGCGCACTCCGCACAACGCACAGCCATACCTGAAAAGTACGTTTGAGGAAGTCTGGGCCGCAGCAGGCAAGGAACTGACCGACGCTTCAGTCAACAGATTCAGGTCTCCCGGCGACTATACTCCTGAGCTTTTCCGCACATGGCAGATATGCAGCGGCAACTTCGAGCCGTACAACACTTATAACGACACAAAGATGTTCCCGCTGCTCCTCAGGGCAAAACAGGCCGTGAAAGCCATTTCCGGACAGTCCTACTCCCTTGTCTGCCTCAACGACAACGCACATATCCGGAATTATGATCAGGTGATGGACAGCATACGGGAAGCCTTCGAACGCATCCTGCCGGAAAAATCCGGATTCGAGCTCTGACGGAGGCTATTTCTCGAACCGGGATCTCTCCGGGAAGCGCTCAGCCAGGAACTCCGTCACTCTCTGCCTGTCGGCATCCGTGGCATATTCCGAATCATTCATGCAAAAGAAAAGAGGGTCATACCGTCTGAGCTTTCCATAATGGTTCCTGTAAATCAAGAACCTGAAGGAAGTCCGCTGAGTCACGTACTCCAGATGTCCGCGCTTTTCCGCCAGAGGCGCATAGGAATATATCACCCGCTGGATATCATTGTCCTTACGCACATGATTGGTCAGGACTTCCGATATCTCCCGTTCAAACACTTCCCCCGTATGCCGGCAGCTGCTCTTAAGGTAGGCATCAATATTGTGATGCGGCTTCCCGCTGTAATAGACACCATACCTGTCCTTCACCAATTCCGCTGCATTTCTCAGAGTCCGGATATAATATTTATACGGCACCCCCAGGACATTTTTCCTGAAAGCCAGATACATATCCCTCATGCGGGTATGAATCAGGCGGATAATAGGCAGTCCTTCAGGTGTAAAAAACATATCCGGAGTAACCGGCTTGTTTATAAACGTATCGTCATTGGCATAGAGAAAATGCTCCGAAAGTCCCGGTATCCTGTAGAGAAAATGCTCAATAAGCGATGAGTTGAAACATGGCCTGCTGATTTCGGGTATAATATCCTTCTGACTGACCATTACAACCTTAGGATTGGAGGTATCCAGCCAAGACGGAGTCTGGTCATCCGTAACTATGAAGATTCTGCGTATCCACGGCGCATACTTCTCCACCGCACGGAGGTTGTACTTAAGTTCACCGTTATCCGTGTAACGCCCTTTGCAGTTTGCTTCCGTACCGTCCAGTCCCTTTCCAGTAAAAGCCCTGCGCCGTGCCTGCCAGACAGGGTCACTGCCGTCTACCCATAGATATACCAAGTCAATATCCATTTCCTATAATTTTGATTATTGTTGCTTAATTCAATTTCTTACCCCTTAGCCGCAGGCTGTTGGTCACCACGCTCACGCTGCTCAGGGCCATGGCGGCTCCTCCTATCATGGGATTGAGGAGGAACCCGTTTATCGGATACAGCACTCCGGCTGCCACAGGAACCGCTATGATATTGTAGATAAATGCCCAGAAAAGGTTCTCGCGGATAGTGCGGATGGTAAGGTGGGAGAGGCGGACGGCCTCGGGAATCCTCATCAGGTCGGAGGAGAGGATGGTCACCATTGCAGTATCCATCGCAATGTCGCTGCCGCGGCCCATCGCTATGCTCAGGTCAGCCTGAGCGAGGGCGGCGCTGTCGTTGATGCCGTCCCCGACCATTGCCACCTTATGCCCTTCGGCCTGCAGCTTCTTGATATAAGCGGCCTTATCCTGAGGCAGGACACCTGCGCGGAAGTCGTCGATCCCGGCCTCGCGTGCCAGAGCCGCCGCCGATGCCTCATTGTCCCCGGTCAGCATGACTGTGCGGATGCCCATCCGGCGCAGACGGGCCACGGCCTCCGCGGAAGTCGGCTTGATGCGGTCAGCCAGGGCCAGCACGGCCAGCACCCCGTCAGGACCTGCGAACCAGATCACCGTGCGGGCATCCCCGAGCCACTCCCCGGAGAGGGACAGCATCCGTTCGGAAGGTTCTATTCCATTGTTCCTGAGCAATTCCAGATTTCCGGCCATATAGACTGCGCCGTCATATTCTCCGCGGACTCCGCTGCCGGGGACATTCTCGAAGGAGGATATCTCAAGCGGAGCGGTACCGTCCCCTGATTTTAAAGCCTCTACCACCGCCCCTGCCAGAGGATGCTCAGAGAGGGACTCAAGGGCGGAAAGAACCGGGCGCATGGTCTCAGCCCCTGGAGCCCAGAACTGGTCCACCACCTCCGGACGGCCTTCGGTGAGGGTACCGGTCTTGTCCAGCACCACTGTATCCACCTTGCGGGCCACTTCGAGACTGGCGGCGTCCTTGATCAGGATACCGTTCCTCGCCCCCTTGCCGATACCGACGATAATCGCAGTCGGAGTAGCCAGACCGAGGGCGCATGGGCAGGCGATGATAAGCACGGTAATCATGCAGAGAAGACCGTGAATAAAGCCGTCCTGAGGAGCGAATATCCACCAGGCGGCGAAGACGAGTACGGCGATGCTTATTATTATAGGTACGAAGACGGCGGCCACCCGGTCCACCAGATTCTGCACCGGCGCCTTGCTGCCCTGGGCGTCCTGGACCATACGGATAATCTGCGAGAGCATGGTGTCACCCCCTGTTCTGTCAGCCCTGAAACGGAATGAGCCTTTCTGGTTGATGGTACCGGCGAAGACCTTGGAATCCGGCTGCTTGAAGACAGGTACGGGCTCGCCGCTGAGCATGCTCTCGTCCACGTAAGACTCACCGCTGAGCACCGTCCCGTCTACCGCCACCCGCTCTCCGGGCCTGACTATGATGATATCACCGGGACGGGCCCATTGTATCGGCACCTCCTTCCCGCTGCCGTCCTCAGCAAGCACGGTGACCGTCTTGGGCTGGAGCCCCATGAGACCGCGGATAGCCCCGGTGGTCTTCTGCTTGGCGCGGGCCTCGAGCAGGCGCCCGATAAGGATAAATGCGACGATCACACTGGCCGCCTCGAAATACAGATGCGGCTCTATGCCGCGGGAGAGCCAGAAATCGGGGAAAAAGAGATTGAACACGCTGAAAAGCCACGCGACCCCCGTGCTGCTGGCCACCAGTGTGTCCATGTTGACCGCTCCGTGCCGCAGCTGCCTGACCGTATTTACGAAGAACCGGCGTCCGGAGACAAAGACCACCGCGGTAGCCAGCACGAAAGTCACCCACTGCCCCCAGCGCAGGTCCATGAAAAACATACTCAGCACAAATACGGGCAGGGCCCCCGCGACCGCACCTATGGTCTGCCTTCTGAGAGCCCTGTACTGCTTCAGGCGCTCCTCCTCCGCAGCCTCCTCCTCATTGGCCACATCCGTAATAAGGCCGTAACCGGCCTCCTCCACCGCCTTCCTCAGAGCCTCAGGCGAGCATTTGCAGTCATCGTAGCTCACCAGGGCCGTGGCCGACGCGTAGTTGACATTTGCCTCTTCCACCCCCTCGCAGGAGTTCAGGACCTTATTGACCCGAGCGGCACATGCGGCGCAGC
>HF990356.1:64276-84031 GCA_000432775.1 Alistipes sp. CAG:831 | reverse complement strand
ACCGGAAATATCTCTTTTTTCTGCATATCCTGTATATTTAATCACAACCGCAAATTTACCTCCCGCCGCCGGCAACCCGATTGCATTTGCTATAAAAAAACCGCCTCAGAAACTGAGGCGGCTGAACCGGGTGGAAGATGGGACTCGAACCCACGACCCTTGGTGCCACAAACCAATGCTCTAACCAACTGAGCTACATCCACCATTTAAAAATTATCCCCTAAAAGGGAGTGCAAATATAAGAATACTTTTCTTATTCACGCAAATTTTCTATATTTGGAAGAAAATTTTTAACAAAACACTATTACCATATGGCACGTGAAATCAAATTTTCCCTGGTTTACAGGGATATGTGGCAGTCTTCAGGAAAATATGTTCCGAGGGTTGACCAGCTTGTCCAGATCGCCCCTGTCATCATCGATATGGGATGCTTCGACAGAGTAGAGACCAACGGAGGAGCTTTCGAGCAGGTAAACCTCCTCTTCGGCGAGAACCCCAACAAAGCCGTAAGAGCATGGACCGCCCCGTTCAACAAAGTCGGTATTCAGACACACATGCTGGAGAGAGGTCTCAACGCCCTCCGTATGAATCCCGTACCCAGGGATGTGAGGGGTCTCATGTATAAAGTGAAGGCAAAGCAGGGAACCAACATCTCCCGCTCTTTCTGCGGCCTCAACGACCACCGCAACCTCAAGGACTCCGTCATCCTCGCCAAGGAGGGCGGCATGATCTCCCAGGTAGCCCTCAGCATCACTTACTCCCCCATCCATACCGTCGAGTACTATATGGACATAGTGGACAAAGTGGTGGAATACGGCTGCGACGAGATCTGCCTCAAGGATATGGCCGGCATCGGCCGTCCTGCCTTCCTGGGCCGCCTGACCAAAAGCATCAAGGACAAATACCCCAACATCATCGTACAGTATCACGGCCATTCCGGTCCCGGTTTCTCGGTAGCCTCCATGCTGGAGGTAGCCCGTGCAGGCGCAGACTACCTCGATGTGGCCATGGAGCCTCTGTCATGGGGCAAGATCCATCCTGACGTCATCACCATACAGGCCATGCTCAAGGACGCCGGTTTCCTCGTAAAGGACATCAACATGGATGCCTATATGGAGGCCCGCCGCCTGACCCAGACATTTATCGATGATTTCCTGGGTATGTTCATAGAGCCCAACAACTACATCAGCTCCTCGCTGCTGGTAGGCTGCGGCCTGCCCGGCGGCATGATGGGCTCGATGATGGCCGACCTCAAGGGCTTCCAGGGTGCCATCAACATGTCCCTGCGCAACCAGGGCAAGAAGGAAGTCTCCCTCAACGAACTGATGGTCATGCTCTTCCAGGAGGTCGAGTACGTATGGCCCAAGCTCGGCTATCCCCCTCTCGTAACTCCTTTCAGCCAGTACGTGAAGAACACCGCCCTGATGAACCTCATGCACACCCTCAAGGGCGAGCCCAGGTGGAAGACCATCGACAAGGACACCATGAACATGATCCTCGGCAAGACCGGCACACTGCCCGGCCCTCTGGCCCCCGAGATTCTGGACATCGTCAAGGAGAAAGGGCTGGAGTTCTACACCGGCAATCCTCAGGACGCATTCCCCGACGAGCTGCCCCACTTCATCGAGGAGATGAAGAAGGAAGGCTGGGACCGCGGCCAGGACGACGAGGAGCTCTTCGAGTTCGCAATGCACGAGCGCCAGTACCGCGACTATAAGAGCGGAGTGGCCAAGGACCGCTTCAACAAGGAGCTGGAGGCTGCCCGCGAGAAGGCCGGAGCCCCGAAGATAGTCACCCGCAAGGTGGTCGAAGTACCCGCATTCGACGTGGAGAAGGTTATGGCGGAGCATCCCAAAGCCATGCCCGTTCAGGCCGTTGCCAAGGGCAAGCTCATCTGGCAGTACAATGTAGCCGACGAGAGCACCGCTCCGGTTATCGGCACCAAGTTCAAGGAAGGCACCCCCGTATGCTACATCCAGACCTACTACGGCGTGGAGCCCGTCTATGCGCCCAAGACCGGCAAGCTCATCCAGGTGGACGTAAGGCACAACGAGAACGTGGAGATCAATCAGGTGCTGGCGTTCCTGGAATAAGGACAGGAGCTGCAGAATATGAGAATATTCTTCACCATTAAGGCAATCAACAAACAGGGAGGCACCGAGAGGATGACCTCCCTGCTTGCCAATGCCCTGTATGAAAGAGGTCACGAGGTGCACATCGCAAGTTTCTTAGGCGGGGGCAGCCAGCCCTTCTTTCACATAGACAGCGGCATACCCATCCACTACCTGGCCGGTGCAAAAGACGGTTTCTTCCTGTACCGGGACAGGCTCCGCATCATCAGGCTCAGAAAGCTGTACCGCGAATACCGCCCGGATGTCATCATCGTCGTAGATGCCGGCCGGTCCAGAATCTATGCTCCGGCCACCAGGGGATTCAAGACCATCACCTGGGAGCACTTCAACATCTTCTACAGCAAAAATCCCAGGACAAGACGCAGCAGACGTCTGGCAGCCCGTCACTCCGACTGCATAGTCACTCTGACGCGGAGGGACGCAGAAGGGTATATACATCAACTCAATGCCAGGAAAGTGGTATGCATTCCCAATCCTATCACGATAGACTGTTCGGAGCCCTCTCCCTTGACAGCCAGGACTGTCCTGTCGATGGGCAGGGTCGTTCCACAGAAAGGACAGGACCTGCTGGTACGGGCATGGCATCAGATCGCCGACAAAACCGGAGGGTGGAAACTGCGGATAGTCGGAGACGGACCTCTCCTGAACGAGATAAAGGAATACGTGGAGAAAAACGGATTGTCGGGAAGCGTCGAGTTTCTTCCTACCACGAAGGACGTACTTGCAATGTACCGGCAGGCCTCCATCTACGCCATGTCCTCCCGCTTCGAGGGATTGCCGCTCGTTCTCATCGAAGCCCAGTCCATGGGACTGCCCATAGTCAGTTTCGACTGCCTCACCGGACCTGCCGAGATAGTGGAGGACGGACGCAACGGCATCCTGGTTCCACCCTTGGATGTAGAAGCACTGGCCGAGGCCCTGCTCTCACTCATACGCGACGACAGGCGGAGAAAGGAATTCTCGGACAACGCCCTCACCGCGGCATCCCGGTTCGACTACGGAAAGATAGTGGGACAATGGGAGAAGCTGCTGAGCGAAATCTAAGCCCCATACAAGAATCCCGGCCCCGATGTTTCGATGCCGGGATCTTCTTTTATGATTTTCCGCAAAGACAGTCTATTCAAAGGTCTGCCTTTAGTGGAAGCGATAATGCTGATGCTGCGTTGATGGGATGTGTTGCGGTCACAGCTGCGGCCATGGCTGCGGTCACGGTCTGCATTGCCCAGTTGCAGTCTGTATCGTCTGATTCTGCGCATTCTCTTATTCCATAGAACTTTACTAAAAATGCAAGATTACAGATTGCGGACAACCACCTCATAGTCTGTTATCAAGACTTTCGCTTATGTCGCTGTCTGACAGCACCAAACTCAAACCGGCATATTTCAGACTCACGCGTGGGAAAATACACAACGGCATCCTGGCCCTGCCACAGCGCATTCTGAGCATGCTTCTGAGAAGTACAAGCCGCGGTGTACTGTTCAGTCTGTAGCCCCAACAACCCAGTAATTGACTGTTATTTAGGCGAATATCCAAAATAACCAATTACAGACTGCGGGCGGTACGAGAAGTTAAGGCTGAGGATATGGAGTCAGGGGCAAATCAGGGCAAACTCTTGATTTTGGCAGGTGATGGGGTGCATCCCGAAGTAAATTCGTTAAAATGAAAATGGTTATCCGGGTATCCGTAGCGAGGGTAAGCGTTCCTTACTCCTTCGGAAGGAGTCGGATTTTCCCATGTTTCCCGCACTCCTTCGGAAGGAGTGGAATAGCCGCTGTGCCGCCACAGGAGCTGTGAAGCCGTTTTGCCGACCACTGCGCAATTCATGGAACAACAGATACCTGTCTTCGGGGAATTTCTGCAGACCCATCAGAACCATATACACCGTATAATATTATAAGGTATATCCAGTATCAGCACCTGTACCGGCAGCGTTCCGGTCCCTTCTCTACTTCACCGACTGTCTGCTCAGACTGAGGTGCCTTGTAAAGATTTTACTGATTATTAATTTTTTGCGTAAAATGAAGGTCTGGCGATTCCAGAAGGCAGAATCTGATGCTAGAAAAACGTAGGTTAAACAAGTATTAATAAATATTCTTCAAATATCGTCATAAAATACGTCAAATGCAATCTTTTTTTTTAAAAAATTGCATGATAGGTTTGCTTTTTAAACCTACGTTTAATTTTAAATAGACCTACGAGATATGAGCAAACTGCATTTCCTGCCTTTGTTGCTTGCTATTACTTCTATCTGCCTTAGTTCCTGCGAAGGAAACAATTCAGGACCTTCTACAACCACTACCGGAGACGCAACTTTTATCCTGGACCCCGAGGAGGGCGGTTCCCAGATGCTGGCCCTTGAGTTCGCCAATAGCTGGGAAGTGACCGAGAGCCCGTCATGGTGCACTGTGAGCCCTGCCAGCGGTGAGGCCGGTCAGGTCGAGATGACGGTAAGCGCATCTTCTGCAAATGAGAATCTGATGGAGAGGGAGGGTACTTTCAAGATAAGGCTCGCTTCTTCCGAAGAGGTGGAGTACTGGGTAGTGCAGAGAGGAACAGAGGGAATATCGGTACTGCGTCAGGATGCGTATGCTCTGGACACTGGCGAGGATGTTACTTTCCGCATTGAGGGCAATGTGCCTGTGACGGCAGAGTCCATCAGCACTGACGCGGAGTGGCTGACTGTCAAGTCCGTGGAGACTTCCGACTCAGTTCTGCTCGGGGACGGCAGGACCAATTCCGAATACTACACCGGAGAGATAGTGCTCTCCGTGGAGAACAATACCGGTGCCGGGCAGAGATCCGGGGTCGTGACAATAGACGGCCAGGAGGTGACCGTTCACCAGACGGCGGCTTTCGACGGATGGGACAATACGTTCTACCGCCGCAGCACTGTTCAGCGCTTCACCGCCACATGGTGCGGATTCTGTCCCGCAATGGGCGAAGCCTACAAGGAGGCGGAGAAGGCTCTCCCGGGCCGGTTCGTACCCATCAACATGCATCCCCTTTCATCCGACGGCAGTCTGTCCTGGGACGGCACCGACCATTTTGACAAGCTCTACGGTATCTACGAGTCATACCCCGTCTCGATAATCAACGGCATCGCCAAGGTAAGCAATCAGTATGTCATCGCCACCACGACCAAGATGATGACCCTGCTGGCTGAGGAGGCAGTGAGTGATTTTCCCTCTCAGACCAACATCATGGCGTTCTCTTCCATCTCTGAAGCCGACAGGACCGTACACGTGGACGCATTCGTGGCCATGAAGGACCAGAAGGACTACCGTATCACCGTCCTCCTGCTGGAGGACAGCATCATCGCCTCACAGTTAGACGGTACGGGCATCCTGACTGATTCGGAGATGGAGAACTACGTACACGAGCACATCGCACGCGCCGCCCTCACGGACCTGGACGGAGATATCATCAGCGGTTCAGGGGAGAGGACAGTGGCCCACATCTCACTCGAGAGCGCAATTCCCCAGAGCGTAATCAGCAGAAAACATCTAAGTATCGCAATATATGTCTCCTACGCCGGCTCACCTGACAAGAGCCTGTGCGACGTATCCGGCATAACCTATCTGGACACCGGTTACTTCATAGACAACGCTGTGGCCCTGCCCGCCAACGGCAGCACAGAGTATCTCTTCGAATAAACACACAATACAACAACACTAACTATTTTCAAATCTTTATTTACTAACAATTTAAAGACCCTATGAACTACAAGGTTATTAAGACCATTGCAGCAGCCTCCGCTTTGCTGCTCACGCTGGGTGCCTGTCAAGAGAAGCCAGAGACCCTTCCGCCCAGCATAACTGCAGATGAGTCACTGAATATCACTGGTGACGCAGGATCCCATTCACTGACATTCACTATCGAGAACTACGTGCAGGATGTGGCGGCCGAGGCCGTCTCCGATGCTGAGTGGCTCACCATAGACAATGTCGTACAGGGAACAGAAGCCTCTGTAGAATTCACAGTGACAGCCAACGACGGCATTACACGCGAAGCAAACATAAACATATCCTACGGCTCTGCCACCAGCGTGGCAGTCAAGGTACGCCAGTACCCGCAGGGAGCCGACATGGAGAGCCCCTTCCTGATTGAAGTAGGAGCTCTTGCACCTTACAGCTGCACCATAACCTACACACCCATCAACTACACAGGCAACTACTATTTCCTGGTGATGGGAGCCGAGGACTTCGAGCGCTACCTCAATAACGACAACCTGGAAGGTCTCCTAGCCGCCGACCTGGAGTGGCTGAAATATCAGGCTGACTACAATGGCCTGACCCTCGAGGAGTTCCTTCCCAGAGCCAAGCAGATATACGCTGTAGACACTGTAGGCGGCCAGGTAACGGAAATGTCCTACTCCGATCTCGAGAAGGAGACCGAATACTACGCATACTGCTACGGTCTCTCGGTATCGGGAGAGGTTCAGACCGACGTGGTCTACAAAAAGTTCAAGACTGAAATCGTGGAGACTGTGGACATGAGCTTCGATGGCGAGGCCACCGACATCACCCGCAACTCCGCCACCATTACCGTACGTCCCTCCACGAATGAGCACACCTACTACTGGACATACGTTTCCGAAATGGACATGGCCAACTACGACCTGGAGACCATCATGAACAACATGATTCTCAACCTACAGGCTATAGCTGACGAGACCGGGACACCCCTGTCCCAGCTGCTCTGCAAGGGAGAGAACACAGCCTCCGCATCAGACCTGTGGGCCGGCACCGAGTACAGCATAGTAGCCTGGGGTATGGACGAAGCAGGAACCCCTACTACCAAGCCTCAGGTGGCATTCACATTCGACACCCCCAGCGACGAGATTACTGACGACTGCACCTTCGAGGTAGAGTTTCCTGAGGTCAAGCCTATGGACATCCTCGTACACGTAACTCCATCCAACCCTGAGACCCGCTACTATGTTGCAGTCATAGAATCCAGCATCTGCACAGGATACAACGACGAGCAGATGGCCCAGCGCATCATCAATATGGAGGCAGAGCGCATAGCCTCAGACTTCTACGGTCCCGATGTGACATGGGAGAACTTCGAGTCGCTCTATAGCGGCGAGCAGACACTCTGGGCTCAGGAAGACCTGTACTGGACATTCAAGCCCGAGACCCTCTACCAGGTATATGTATTCGGAGTCAACAACAACGGCGAGCGCACCACCGCCGTCAAACGCCTGGACCAGATGACAGCTCCCGCCGAGGAGTCTGCCATGACCTTCCAGGTGGATCTGGCTGCCTCCAGCTGGAGATACGCCACATTCCACATCACTCCCAGCAACGAGGATGAGTACTGGCTGCCCTTCCTGATTTCCTCAGAAGCCCTGGAATACTACCGCAACGCGGACGGTTCCCTCGATGAGAAGACACTCGTAGAATACATAGAGCACTACTATGACAACTCCGTAGCATACTATCTGGTTAAAGGTGAGGCTTCCGAGTACACCGTCTCCTGGATATCGGAAATGAACTACACCCTGCTGCTGTGCGGCTGGGCAGGAAGCAACACCACCGAGTTCTATGAATTCGAGTTCACTTCCCCTGCCATTCCGTTCGGACAGAGCACCGCAGAAGTAAGCGCGACATACGAGCTCTTCGACGGAGCCGACCTCTATGAGCTGGACCCCATAAGATGGGAAGGCTATCAGGAGGACTGCGTTATGTACATCCAGTTCGACCCCAATGAAGACGCAGTTCACTGGTACGGCGGCGTATGGGCCCCTGTAGCCAACTATGCTGACGTAGGAGGCGTACACCAGCTGCTGATTCTGGACATGATTCCCGAGACATCTTTTGTAGACCAGGAAACAGGTATCATACGTCCCTGGTGGGACAGTCAATGGAGCTTCTCCTACGTGGCTGAGGGAGCTGACGGCACCTTCGGAGAATGGCACTACGAGGAATTCTCCCCTGTCAAGGGCGGCGACAACATCAGCGAGGCATACGACTTCTGGAGCAATCCCGCACAGAACAGCGTCATCATGAACATACCCAAGGACTACAACGAGCAGGCAGAAAGCCGTCTCATCCAGCAGAGCAAGTCCATGATCAGGAACGATGTTCCCGCCGTGATACCTCAGAACAACTTCGTCGAGAACCCCAACGCCAGGACCATATCCGCCGGCATATCCGCCGAAAGGATGGTTATGAACTCCGTCCACAACTGGAAGACCGGCATCGAGGAGCGCGTAATCCTGGACAACTCGTCCTCTGAGCGCCACCATACCGGCTACTGCGTAAAGAACACTAACTTTTAATTTCAACACCTATGAACTTTAAACCGTTTTTTGCAATCTTAGCGGCCATGCCGCTGGTTTTCACGGGATGTCATCCTGAGCAGGATCCCCCTGTAATCACCGCCGAGTCCATCACGGTATCGGCTGACGCCCACTCAGACAAACTCACCTACTCCATTGAGAACCCTCTCGAGGGAGAAACCATCAAGGCTGAATCCAATCAGGACTGGATTCATTCATTCGACTACTCCACAGAGAACACCATCAACTTCGAGGTGGACGCCAACATCTCGGCAGACCCGAGAACTGCGACTCTGACCCTCTCATATCCCACAGCCCAGAGCATCACCGTCAACGTCGAGCAGATGGCAGCCGGTGAATCCATAGCTCTGAATCCCGAAAATCTGTCATTCCTACCCGAGGGCGGAGAACTGAGCGTAACCGTCAACAGCGGCAGGTCGTGGGTCCTGACCGGTTCCTCCGACTGGGTGGAGCCCTCAATTGAGACCGGCGACCCCGGTGCTGAGGTAGTGTTCACAGCCAAGGCCAACGAGACCGACGAGCCCCGCGAAGCCTCCTTCGAGTTCATCTGCGGCACCAACAAGGTGACCCTCAACGTACAGCAGAGTTTCGCAGGCCGCATCCTCGTAGAAAAGCCCCAGTACGACATCCCCGGCACAGCCAACACATTCACGGTCAACATCCAGTCCAACATGGAGGACGTGACCGTGGAGATCCCCGAGGATGCCACTTGGCTGACCGAGGTGACCACCAAGGCTATGCAGGATATGGCGTTCGAATTCTCAGCCACTGAGAACGAGGGCGAGGAGACCAGGACCGCCATCATTGTATTCTCCAACGCCGACGCCACAGAGCAGGTACTCATCAGCCAGGAGCCTTCTTTCCCTGCTGACGTTCTGACCAAGATAGAGGACGAGACCTTCAAGACCTACCTGCAGGAGAATTTCGATACAGACGGAGACGGCACCATCAACCGTGCTGAGGCTGATGCTGTTACATCCATTACTCTGACCGGTTCCGAGATGATGTCGGCCGCAGGTATTGAGTACTTCGAGAACCTGGAATCCATAGACTTTACCAGCAATGTACTGCTATCGGAACTGAGCATGGCAGGACGAACTGGACTTAAAAATCTGAATGTCAATTCCTGCATCCGCCTTGAGACCCTGGACCTGACCGGTTGCGAAGGCCTTGAGACCCTCAACATTGGTCTTTGCTCGGCCCTTACTTCAGTAGACCTGAGTGATATGACGGCTCTCAATACCCTCACAGCCTACAGCAGCGGCTTGACGTCCATTGATGTCACAGCCAATACTCAGCTTGTAGCATTGAATGTCAACGGAACCGGAATCACTACCGTTGACCTGAGCCAGAACACCGAGTTGGTATCCCTGTCTCTCACAAACGAGTTCTCATCCATCGACTTGAGTGCCAACACCAAGTTGGAGTCCCTTACCGTCGGCGGAGCAAATCTCACTTCTTTGGACTTGAGCGCTAATACAGCCCTGCGCGAACTTAACGTAAGCAACAGCGGCTTTGTCTCACTGGACCACAGCATGTGCCCTGATTTGACCCGTGTTACTTATGATTACTGCAGTAACCTTACCACCATTGATGTGAGCAAGAACACCAGGATGAGCTATATCTCCTGCTATATGTGCAACGCTCTCACGACAGTCATTATGTATGAGGGCCAGCAGGTCTCCTCTACTTTCGGTGTGAGTGATGAGATGATACAATACGTGCCTTTTGATTATCCTGATGACCTGTCCGCAGGTATTAAGGACGAGAACTTGAGAAAGTATATTCTCAATTTGTACGATTACAATTACTCTACCGGTGAAGTAGACGGCAAAATAGATGCAGAGGAGGCAGCCCGCGTAACATCTCTGGATCTGTCCGGCAGAGGAGATATCGTATCGTTGACCGGTCTGGATTATTTCACCAATCTGGAAACTGTCAATGCGTCTGAGAATATGATTGAGGAAGTGGACTTTTTCTTCAACACAAAGCTCAAAGAGGTCAATCTCTCAGGTAACAAACTGACAACAATAGACTTCTCGAAGAATCAGGAAATCACGAATCTGGATCTGTCCTATAATCAACTGACATCGGTAGATAACCTGCCCGACGCGGTTGTAGACCTGGATCTGTCCAACAATAAACTGACTTCTGTGGAAGCCTCATACCTGTCTAACCTGCGCGACCTCAATATTTCTTACAACGAGATTGTGGAGTGCGACGTACATTATGACCAGGCCCTTGTCAACTTCGACTGCAGCCACAACCAGATAGAGCAGATTAATGTCTGGACTCTCACCGCACTGGAGAATTTCAATATCTCCAACAACCCCCTGCTTGTGATTGGAACCTACTACACCAATCCCAATGGAACATTCTTCGAGCCGCAACTGAATTACCTAACAGCCCTGCTGTCCCTTAACTGCTCGAGCACTCAGGTTTCAGAGCTAGACCTGTCGGCCTGCCTGCTACTGCAGCAGCTCATCGCTACCGACTGCCCTGAGCTTAAGGACGTATTCATCGCTCCCGGCCAGACCATTGCCGACATGCAGCTGGATGACGACTCCGTAGTAAAGGAGAAGACTCCCGAGACCGCTGAGTAATACCGGGGAAGTATTTTCTAACTAGATTTTTCATAGCGGCAAGGTGTCTATCAACAGTACTTTGCCGCTATGTTATCTTAAACAAGGTTTAAAACAATATGATCAAGGACAGAAAGCCGTTGGCGGTTTTAGTATCAGCAGCCATAGTATGCATGGCAGCCGCCTCTTGCTCTCTAAACGAAGACAGCCTCAACCGATCCGACACCATTGAGGTCAACGGACGTCCGGTTCCTGCATCAGGCTATGAACAGGGAATGGTACGTCTGCTGCTGAGCGAGGAACTCGTCTCCTCCCTCGGACTGGAGGCCGACAGCAGTACCAGCACACTTAAAAGCAGTGTAAAATCTGTAAATGACGCCATCTCTTCCTTAGGGATAGTGAGAATGGAGCGTACCTTCCCCTATGCCGGGAAGTTCGAGGCCCGAACACGCGCAGAGGGCCTGCATCTCTGGTACGATGTATATTTTGACGAGAACGCCGGACTGACGAAGGCCTCCGCCGAACTCTCCTCCATCGATGGAGTCCGCACGGTGGAATACCGTCCCAAGATGGTCCGCATCAGCAGTGACATAGTGCCCGGAACCGTGACCTCATCCCCAGGCAAGACAGCGGAGAGGACAGCTTCGGGTGTATTCGATGACCCGTATCTGCTCACCGAGCAGTGGCACTACATCAACGACGGCACATACGACAACAGGGCTATCGCCGGTTCCGACATCAATGTCCTGCCCGTATGGCAGAAGGGCATCGTCGGCAGTGAGGATGTCATCGTGTCCGTAGTGGACGGAGGTATCGACTTCAAGCACGAGGACCTGGCCGACAACATGTGGTCTGACCCGGAGATATCCGACCCGGACTACAGCCACGGCTACAACTTCGTCCGCAAGAGTTATCTGGTAACAGCCGATGACCACGGAACTCATGTGGCCGGCACAGTCGCCGCTGTCAACAACAACGGCATAGGAGTATGCGGTGTGGCAGGAGGCGACAAGGCCGCCGGCATAGGCGGAGTCAAACTGATGTCCTGCCAGATATTCGAGGGAAACAGCGGAGCCCAGGCTGCCCCGGCCATCAAATGGGGCGCTGACCACGGAGCTGTCATCAGCCAGAACAGCTGGGGATACGACGTAGACTCCTACATGACCGACACACCTCCGTCCGACAAGGCTGCCATCGACTACTTCATCAAATACGCCGGATTCGATGAGAAGGGCAACCAGGTCGGTCCAATGGCAGGAGGAGTAGTCATCTTCGCCGCAGGAAACGACGAGGTAAATTATAGTTACCCCGGCTCATACGAGAGTTGCATCGCAGTATCGGCCATCGCCGCAGACTACGTGGAGGCATACTACACCAACTACGGCGATTGGGTCGATGTAGCGGCTCCCGGAGGGGATCGCTTCAAGAACGAACTGGTGTACAGCACACTTCCAGACAACCAGTACGGCGGCATGGAGGGTACGTCCATGGCATGCCCGCACGTATCCGGCCTGGCTGCCCTCCTGGTGTCCCGCTACGGAGGCCAGGGCTTCACCAACACCCAGCTCAGGGAGATGATCGAGGGTTCCACAAGGGACATATCGGAATACACTGATCCCTCCAAGTACATCGGCCTTGGTCTCGTAGACGCGGAGAAAGCCATGTCCATGGCCAGTACCACCGCACCCGATCCTGTCACCGATCTGAGCGTCAGCGCACATTCCAACTTCATAGACTTCACCCTGACCATTCCCGCCGACGAGGATGACGGGACACCGGCATACGCAACCCTGCATTATTCCACATCCTCTTTTGACCCTACGGACAGCATACTGGTGAACGGATTGCCGTTCTTTGAGGTCTCACTCGCCGGCATGAAAGCCGGAGACGAGGTAACAGGCAGCGCCTCCGGACTGGAATTCAACACCACATACTACGTCAGCGCCTCGGTAAGGGACCAGGCCCGCAACAGGTCGGCACTGTACCCGGAGGTGCTTCGCGTGACCACAGGCAGCAATACCGCCCCGGTCCTGACTCCGGGAGAGGATATCAGTGTGGAAGTGAGATACAATGAAGTCCTGGATGTGGACTTCAGGGCCGAAGACGCGGACGGGCACAGCCTTACCGCCTCTGTTACTGAGATGAGCGGTGTGTCGGTTAGCCTCGTGGATGCCGTAACAGTAAGGCTTACCCTCAACGGAGAGGAGATAGAGGGAGACTCCGGAACACTGACTGTTACAGTATCTGACGGATTCGGCGGAGAGGATGCCGTAAACGTACACTTCACCGTAATCAGGAACACACCTCCGGAACTCACCGGAACACCTGGCCAGGCAGCCGCCGACATCAGCTCGGGAGAGAGCACAGAAGTCGACATGGCTCAATTCTTCCTTGACAAGGACTCGGACCAGCTGACCTACACCGCAAGCGGTGAATACCAGGAGACAGTGGAGATATCGTTCGAGGGGAACATGATGGTGCTCACCCCCGTCGCCCATGGAAGGGTAACAGCAACTGTCACCGCCTCCGACAAGCTCGGTGAGACCGTGTCGATGCCTTTCGACATCATCGTGCGCGACGCTGGAAAAGCAGCCGACTTCTTTCCCAACCCCGTACTGGACAACACTCTCTACGTAAGGACTGGCCAGCCCGTCAAGGACGCTTACCTGAAAGTGAGCGACGCATACGGTATACTGAAAGCCAGCAGGCCCGCACTCGACATATCCCTGTTCGAGCCAGAAAGCATAGATCTCACCGGCCTTCCGGGAGGAGTCTATCAGGCTACACTGGAATGGACGGATGAAAACGGCAAAAAACAGTCAATAACCTCAGATTTCGCAAAACTCTGATGAAAACCAAAGCATTACATTTCTTCTTAACTGTCATTGCCGCAATTGCCGTCCAGGACGCACTGAAGGCACAGACAGCGGCATTCCTCACCATCACTCCCGACCCCGTGGCCATGAGCATGGGAGGGACGGGAGCAGTACTGGAAGCCACCCCGTTCACCATGTGGAACAATACGGCCGCCTCCGCTCTGGACGAGAGAAAATTCCAGGCAGCAGCCTCATACTCGCTATGGCAGCCCTCATACTCCGCCAACAACATTGCTTCCGTCGCCGGATACGGAAGGGTCGCCGAATTCATGACAGTGTCCGCCGGCGTACGGTACTTCTCGCACAGGCCCTATGATGTCACTGACGGGACGACAGGAACCGTCACCGGGACTTTCTCCCCTGTGGACATCCAGGCCGGTATCGGGCTCGGATTCAGAATCCTGCCCATACTGTCCCTTGGAGCCAACATCAACTACGTCTACAGCCACATCGGTGGTCCCCAGGCCGGCAATGCAGTATCAGCTGACTTCGGCGCCCTGCTGGACCTCCGGTTCATAAAGGTCGGTCTGACAGCCTCGAATATAGGCTCCAGGCTCAACTACGGAGGAGCCTCCTCCTATGCCCTTCCGGCCAACATCAGCCTCGGTGTGGGAACGGAGCAGTATTTCGGAGCCGATGACAGGCACGCCCTGGCAGTCAACCTGCAGGGAGGCACACTGCTGGAAAGCCCAGCTTTCTTCGCAGGCGTAGGCGCACAGTACTGCTACAACGGACTTGTGAGAGTCAGCGCCGGATACCACTACGGAGAGCCTGACAAGTCAGTGATCGGTCAGTATGTCTCGGTGGGAGCCGGAGTCAAGGTACTGGGCATCTCCATCGACGCTGCCTATCTCATAGGCACATCTGCAGACTCCCCCATAGGCAACTCTTTTTCAGTAGGTATAGGCTATGCGTTCTGAGAAAATCAGAATCCCGGGCAGGCTTCTGCTGTCATTTCTGCTTCTGGCAGCATTGTCATGCAGCACGCTGCAGGCCCAGGACCTGCATGTGGACTGGCGCCATGATGTAACCCGCATCGACAGGAACCATTACCGTATCTCGGTAACTGCCGTCATAGACGAGGGCTGGCACATATACGATACCCTCAGGACGGACTTCGGCCCCAACGCCACCATCGTCAGGATAACCCCCGGCGAAGGCGCCGAGGCTGAAGGTCCCCTGCAGATATCCTCCACACCGCACAGATACTACGACGACATCTACATGATGGAAATCGGGTATTTCGAGGACAGCGTGACATTCTCCCAGGACATCCGTCTCCACCGCAGGCACTCGACCGCCAGCGTGTATCTGGAGTGGATGGCCTGCGACGACACCAACTGCCTTCCCCTTGCAGACAAGGAGGCCACAATAACCCTCCCTCCGGAAGAGGAAAGCGGCTCCGGCAGCCTGTGGAGCCTGATACTCGAGGCAATACTGTGGGGTCTGGCGGCACTGCTGACCCCGTGCGTCTTCCCTATGGTGCCCATGACCGTGTCCTATTTCCTCAAAGGTGAGGGAGGGCCAGCAAGAGGCCGGCTCCGCGCGGCAATGTACGGACTATTCATCGTGCTCCTGTACACCGTCCCGATAGCCATCATCATACTGGTCACGAGAATCGTGGGCGGAGAGGTGGTCACGGCCGACATCTTCAACTGGCTTGCCACCCACTGGCTGCCGAACATCATATTCTTCATAGTATTCATGCTGTTCGCAGCCTCATTCTTCGGAGCCTTCGAGATTACGCTGCCCTCCTCGATTGTCAACAAATCGGATTCCAAGGCCGACACCAAAGGTTTCGGAGGGATATTCTTCCTTGCCCTGACCCTGGTGCTGGTATCCTTCTCATGCACCGGTCCCATCGTCGGCTCGGTGCTGATAAAGTCCACCAGCGGCGAGTTCTGGACACCCATCATCACGATGCTGGCCTTCTCTACCGCATTTGCCCTGCCATTCACGATATTCGCCCTCTTCCCCTCCCTGCTTAAAAAGCTGCCCAAGAGCGGAGGATGGCTCAATACTGTCAAGGTGGTCATCGCCTTCATAGAGGTTGCGCTGGGCTTCAAGTTCCTCTCAGTGGCCGATCAGACCTACCATTGGGGCCTGCTGGACAGGGAAGTGTACCTGGCTATCTGGATTGTGGTCTTCACTATGCTGGGCTTCTACCTGCTGGGCAAGATCCGGTTCGCGCATGACAGCGAGGTTCCCCACATAGGAGTAGGACGTCTCGCGCTCGCGATAGCCGTGTTCTCCTTCGTGGTCTACATGATTCCCGGAATGTGGGGAGCCCCCCTGAAAGCCCTTTCCGGCTATCTGCCGCCCCTGAGCACCCAGGATTTCGTCCTGAGCAGCGGACAGCAGACCGTAACCTCAGGAGACAATGCCCAGAATACCATATCCTACGGCAGCGGACAGCCCAAGTACAGCGATATTCTTGAACTGCCGCACGGCTTACAGGGCTTCTTCGAGCTGAACGAAGCCAAGTCCTACGCGGAGTCCGTCGGGAAGCCCCTCTTCATCGACTTCACCGGGCACGGATGCGTCAACTGCCGGGAAATGGAGGCAAGGGTATGGTCCGATCCCCGCGTCCTGGAGATACTCCGGAACGACTATGTAATCGTGGCCCTGTACTGCGACGACAAGAAAGAGGCGGCCCGGGAAGACTGGGTGACCCACGAAGGCAAGACTCTCAAGACCATAGGCAAGATCAACTCCTACATCGCATACACCTGCTATGGCGTCAACGCCCAGCCCTGCTACGTGCTGGAGGGACGTGGCGGCAGGATACTCGCCGAACCCAGAAGCTACAATCTGGACGTAGAGGCATTCATCAGCTTCCTTGAGAAAGGGAAGACAGAATATAGTAAGAACCATTAAACACAGACACATATGAATTATAAACGTTTTTTAATCGTCACGATACTGGCTCTGGTACCGCTCATGACATGGGCTCAGAAAAGACTCCCCGACACAGAAGTCAGGGACCTGAGCGGAAACACTCTCAGCATACAGTCCATAATGGATGACGGAAAGCCGGTAATCCTGTCTTTCTGGTATACCACCTGCAAGCCCTGCCTGCAGGAACTCGGTGCAATCAATGACGCCTACCCCGACTGGACAGAGGAGGCGGACTTCAAGGTAGTGGCCGTAGCCACTGACGACTCCAGGTCGAGCTCCAAGGTAGCCCCCATGGTCAACGGACGGGGCTGGGCCGACTTCACCTTCCTGCTGGACGAGAACGGAGACCTGAAACGGGCCATGAACGTACAGACCCAGCCTACAGTATTCGTGCTCGACAGGGAGGGAAACGTAGTCTACACCCACACAGGCTACACACCTGGAAGCGAGGAGGAACTTTTCGACCAAATCCTGAAACTGCAGTAAGGCCATGCTGAGGGAGACACTAATATCGCTTGTACTTATCTCCGCCATTCCACTTTGTCTGTCAGCGCAAAATGACGACAGAGGCACATTTTCAGCAGGACTTGAGACAAACACCACCTACTACTTCAACGATTCCGGGACCGGAGCCTCCGCGCCTGACGGCAGGATGGGTTCCAACAACTACCTCAAGATGGATTATTCCTGGAAAGGTTTCTCCGCCGGACTTCAGCTTGAAGGCTACCTTCCGGCCATAATAGGATATTTCCCTGCAAAATGGAAGAGCGAGAATTTCATGAGGTACGATTTCTACGCAGGATACACCGGCGGAGGGTGGGACGTGCGTCTCGGAAGCCTCTTCGAGCAGTTCGGCAGCGGGCTGCTGCTGCGCACCTATGAGGACCGCACCCTAGGCATCAACAACGCGCTCCAGGGCATAAGGGTAGGATACACCTTCGGAGACTTCCTGTCAATACGGGCCATCTACGGCCGGGTGCGCGACATCAAGGAGTACACCGGCGCGATGGTCTCGGGGGCGGACTTATCCCTGTCCATCTCGAGAGCGGCAAAATGGGAGAAAGTGGACTGGACTGTGGAGGGCAGCATCGTAGACAAATACGAGGCCGTGGCTGACAATGCCCTCCCCGGGACAGTGCCGCACAACACCGGCTACTCGGTCAGGACAGCACTCGGCTACGCCGGCTTCCGGCTCAGCGGGGAATATATGGAGCGCAGGAGCGATCCCGGCTTCTACAACGGAATGGACTCCACTTCCAGCCGCGCACTCCAGATAGACCTTGGGTACAGCGGCTACGGCTTCGGAGGCCTGCTGACCTTCCGTCAGCTTAAAAATCCGTTCTTCCAAGGCTACAGGGACGCAACTGAAATGTACACCTACATCAACTACGTCCCTGCCCTTACCCAGCAGCACACCTACTCCCTGGCGACCCTGAATCCCTACACCGCACAGTCCGATGAACTCGGAGGGCAGGCGGACCTGTACTACAACTTCCGCAGGGGCACCGTCATGGGAGGGAAGAAGGGCATGAAGATTCACGCCAACTTCTCCAACTACTACGGCGGCATCATGAACATGAGCACCGGCGTACGCGGAGAGAATGAACTGCTGTTCAGAGACCTGACCCTGGATGTGGAGAGATGGTTCGGAAGCAGTCTGAAGATGATACTCTTCTACTCATGGCAGACCTTCAACCCAAAGACCACCGGCAAGGACACCGAACTGTGGAACTCGCACACAGTCGTCGCTGACCTGACGTACAAGATAAACCGGAAGAATTCCCTGAGGCTGGAGCTCCAGCACATGTACAGCAAGGACGACCACAAAAGCTGGGCAGCGGCCCTGCTCGAATACAATCTGGCCCCGCGCTGGAGCGTCTCCGTGCAGGACATGTGGAACTACGGCGATACCGGTACCCACTACATCAACGGCAGCGTAAGCTACTCCTACTCCAAGGTCCGCGCCGCCCTGAACATCGGCCGCTTCAAGGAAGGCTACCTCTGCTCAGGCGGTGTCTGCCGCATGACCCCCGCCTACACCGGCATCAACCTGTCCCTCATCGTCGCCCTGTAGACTATCGGCGGAGCACAAAAAATCCCGGCCTCGGAATAACGGGGCCGGGATTCTTATTTGCACTTATCGCAGATGCTCTGCTACTGGGCCAGTCTCTTGTAGGACTCGTAGCGGATCTGTGCGAACTGCTGGGTCTTGTCGAAGAGTTCCTGAGCGATGTCGGGGAAGCTCTTCATCAGGGAGCTGTAGCGCACCTCACCTTTGATGAAGTCCTGGAACTTACTCCAGTCGGGCTCCTTGCTGTCGAGGGTGAAGGGATTCTTGCCCTCGTCGGTCAGAGCCGGGTTGAAGTGGTACAGATGCCAGTAACCGCACTCTACTGCGAGTTTCTCCTCTCTCTGGCTCTTGCCCATACCGTTGCGCAGACCGTGGTTGATGCAGGGCGCGTAGGCGATGATCAGGGAAGGTCCGTTGTAGGCCTCGGCCTCCTTGAGCACGTTGAAGTACTGGGCAGGGTTGGCGCCCATCGCCACCTGTGCCACATATACGTAGCCGTAGCTCATGGCCATCATGCCGAGGTCTTTCTTGCGCACTCTCTTACCGGAGGTAGCGAACTTGGCCACTGCGCCGGCAGGGGTGGACTTGGATGACTGTCCGCCGGTGTTGGAGTACACCTCGGTATCGAGAACGAGGACGTTGACATTCTCTCCGGAAGCCAGGACATGGTCCAGTCCGCCGTATCCGATATCGTATGCCCAGCCGTCACCACCGAAGATCCACTGGCTGCGGGCAGGGATGTAGTCCTTGTAGCCGAGCAGCTCGCGGCAGGCCTCGCACTCGCTCTCCTCGAGCATCGGAACGAGCTTGTCGCAGATCTCGCGGGTTGCAGCGGCATTGCCCCTTTCAGCGAGCCACTGCTCGAAGAGGGCCTTGATGTCGGAAGAGCACT
>HF990356.1:0-64268 GCA_000432775.1 Alistipes sp. CAG:831 | reverse complement strand
GGAAGAGCACTTGGGGCACTCCAGACCCTTCTTCATCAGCTCTGCCACGGTGTTGCGCAGACGCTCGGTTCCGAGACGCATACCGAGACCGAACTCGGCATTGTCCTCGAACAGGGAGTTGTCCCATGCGGGTCCGCGGCCGTTCTTGTCGGTGCAGTAAGGAGACGAAGGGAAGGAACCGCTGTAGATGGATGAGCAGCCGGTGGCGTTGGCGACCATCATGTGGTCTCCGAAGAGCTGGGTGATGGTCTTGATATAAGGTGTCTCACCGCAGCCGGCGCAGGCACCGGAGAACTCGAACAGAGGCTGTGAGAATTGGGAGTTCTTGAGGTTCTGGGTCTTGGGAGCGACTGTATCCTTGTAGCCCACGTTGGCGTGCAGGTAGTCGAAGCAGGCCTGCTGGTCGGTCTGGGTACCAAGATGCTTCAGCTCCAAGGCCTTCTCCTTGGCAGGACATACGTCTACGCAGTTGCCGCAACCGGTGCAGTCCATAGGAGATACCTGCATGGTGAAGCGGTAAGCCTTGAAGGCAGCGTTGCCCTGAGCGCTCTTGATGCCCTTGGGAGCCTTGGAGAGCTCTTCCTCTGTAGTGAGGAAAGGACGGATGGCTGCGTGAGGGCAGACATAGGCGCACTGGTTGCACTGGATACATTTCTCGGGATTCCACTCGGGAACGCTTACTGCGATACCGCGTTTCTCGTAAGCTGCTGTGCCGGCAGGTATGGTACCATCGGCATATTCGCCTGTAAAGGCACTCACGGGTACATCGTAACCGTTCTGGGCATTGACCACGTCAGCCACGCTGCGTACCCACTCGGGAGCCAGGCGGTCGAAGTTGGCGGGACGGAAGCGGGCTACGATACCGTTCCACTCAGCGGGAACCGTGAGTTCCTCGTACTCGGCACCACGGTCCACTGCAGCATAGTTCATGCTGACAACCTTCTCACCCTTCTTGCCATAACTCTTGTCGATGGCTTTCTTCATGAAGGCCACAGCCTGCTCGTAGGGGATGATACCGGTGATCTTGAAGAATGCCGACTGGAGGATGGTGTTGGTACGGTTGCCCAGACCTATTTCCTCGGCTATCTTGGTGGCGTTGATGATGTAGACCTTCAGGCTCTTCTCGGCGACGACCTGCTTTACATGATCGGGAATCCTCTTGATGGTCTCCTCTACCGACCAGAGGCTGTTGAGCAGGAATGTACCGCCTCTCTTGATACCCTTGAGCACGTCGTACTTGTACAGGTACGAAGGCACGTGGCAGGCCACGAAGTCAGGGGTGGACACGAGGTAGGGAGAGGTGATGGGGCTGTCACCGAAACGCAGGTGCGAGCAGGTGTAGCCGCCGGACTTCTTGGAGTCATAGTCGAAATAGCCCTGGCAGTACTTGGAGGTGTGGTCGCCGATAATCTTGATGGTATTCTTGTTGGCGCCTACCGTACCGTCGGAACCGAGACCGTAGAACTTGCACTCGTACGTACCCTTCTTGGCCAGGGATATCTCCTCGCCTACGGGAAGGGACTTGAATGTCACGTCATCCGTGATACCGATAGTGAAGTCGGCCTTAGGCTGTTTCTGCTTGAGGTTCTTGAAGACTGCGAATATCTGGGCAGGGCTGGTATCCTTGGAGGACAGGCCGTAACGGCCGCCGATGACATAGGGTGCGTCACCGCCCATCTCCGCAAGAGTGGACTTGATATCCAGATACAGGGGCTCACCCACGCTTCCGGGCTCCTTGCAGCGGTCGAGAACGGCAATTCTCCTTACGCTCTTGGGCAGTACCCTGAAGAAATATTTTGCAGAGAAAGGTCTGTACAGGCGCACGGTGATGACACCGACCTTCTCTCCCTTGGCCATGAGGGCATCCACGACCTCGCGGATGGTCTCGCACACCGAGCCCATGGCGATGATAATATCCTTGGCATCGGGATCTCCATAGTAATCGAAAGGCAGGTAATGACGTCCTGTCAGTTCGCCTATCTCACCCATATAGCGGGCCACGATATCGGGCACTGCGCTGTAGTAGGTGTTGCAGGCCTCACGTGCCTGGAAGTACACGTCGGGGTTCTGGGCCGTACCGCGGGTAACAGGCTTGTTGGGATTGAGAGCCTTCTTGCGGAAAGCCGCCAGGGACTTCTCACTGATCATACCCTTGAGGGCCTCGGAATCGAGTACCTCTATCTTCTGAATCTCGTGGGAAGTACGGAATCCGTCGAAGAAATGAATGAAGGGCACGCTGGACTTGATGGTGGAAAGATGAGCCACGGCACCGAGGTCCATTGCTTCCTGCACGCTGGATGATGCCAGCATAGCGAATCCGGTCTGCCTGCAGGCCATAACGTCCTGATGGTCTCCGAAGATAGAGAGAGCCTGTGTAGCGAGGGCACGGGCCGACACATGGAAGACCGTGGGGAGCAGCTCGCCTGCGATCTTGTACATGTTGGGGATCATCAGCAGCAGACCCTGGGAAGCCGTGAACGTGGTAGTCAGAGCACCGGCCTGGAGTGAGCCGTGAACAGCGCCGGCGGCACCGCCCTCACTCTGCATCTCGGTGACTTTCACTGTTTCCCCGAAAAGGTTCTTTTTTCCGAAAGCTGCCCACTCGTCCACGTACTCTGCCATGGTCGAAGAAGGCGTAATGGGGTAGATGGCGGCATGCTCGCTGAACATGTAGGCCACATGCGCAGCAGCGTAGTTACCGTCACAGGTGATAAAAGTTTTTTCTTTTGCCATTACTAGGACAATTTAGTTTTTAGTAGTTATTGTTATTGAGTTGAACACTTATTTACCCGCGGGAAGGCATTTTTTGATAAGACCCTGCAGAACGGCTCCGGGACCGAGCTCTATGAACTCGGATGCGCCGTCACGGTGCATGTTGAGCACTGTCTGAGTCCATCTTACCGGTGATGTGAGCTGCTTCAGGAGCTTCTCCTTGATTACTGCCGGATCTGTGGAGGGCTGGGCATCCACATTCTGATATACGGGGCATACGGGAGCCTTGATATCCGTCCTGCTGATAGCCTCGGCGAGCTCTACCCTCGCGGGCTCCATCAGTGGAGAATGGAACGCGCCACCCACTGCCAGTCGGAGCGCCCTCTTGGCACCGGCCTCCTTCAGGACGGCGCAGGCCTCGTCCACAGCCTCGATCTCACCGGAGATAACCAGCTGGCCCGGGCAGTTGTAGTTAGCGGGAACGACCACACCCTTAATATCCTCACACACCTTCTCCACCACATCGTCAGGCAGACCGATGATGGCCGCCATGGTCGAAGGATGCGCCTCACACGCTTTCTGCATAGCCATAGCCCTTGCATACACCAGACGGAGACCGTCCTCGAAGGACATGGCTCCGGCAGCTACGAGAGCCGAGAACTCACCGAGAGAGTGACCGGCAGTCATGCCGGGATGGAAGTCCTCAATCACAGCTGCTGCTGCCACTGAATGGATGAATACGGCCGGCTGGGTCACCTTCGTCTGCTTGAGATCATCTGCAGAGCCGTTGAACATTATATTGCGTATATCGAATCCTAAAATATCGCAAGCACTGTCAATCAGCGCTTTAGCCTTGGGACTGGCCTCGTACAGATCCTTGCCCATCCCTGTGAACTGTGCTCCCTGTCCGGGAAAAACGTAAGCTGTCATATCAAATTTCAGTTTTTATTTATACATTTGCAGTCCGTTTGCCTCCGTAGTTTAATGGATAGAATGAGAGATTCCGGTTCTCTTGGTTGGGGTTCGATTCCCCACGGAGGTACTATTCTTCTATTTGCTTTATATTTTCATCTATTTCCACTTCTATATCCTTCATCCTTCTCCTAATAACATAGGTGGACGCGAACTCCGACACTGAGTACAGCAAAAGCGCAGCCCCGAAAATGACGAACAGAGCGTTGCTGACCCACGCCGGATTGAAAAACATAATCACTCCAAGCGCAAGGGTAATCAGCGGTCCCAGATAGAGAGGCCACGGAACGCGCACCGTCTTGGCTGTACGGAAGAGATTGATGATCTCCCCCAGCCCGAAAATCAGCAGTATAAGTCCGAATACGAAAAATATCACGGACATGAAGAAATCGGGGAATATAATCAGTACAAGACCGAATGCGATATCCACTATCGAGTTGAGAAGCAGGAGCGGAACCTTCTCCTTCTTCCACTTCCCGGTATATGACAATATAAGGCTTACCAGCCCGACCGCCAGAATAAGCGCGCCGAGGATAATCATGATGGAATTTTTCACCGCCTCCGGCCAGATGACCAGAATCAGACCGCCTGCCAGTGCGATAATCGCTCTGGCATATCCGTAAGACCTGTCAAAAAAAACGTTTACTGTTTTCATTCTGCAAAGATACAAAAGGATTTTGAAAACTAATCAAAACAAATTACCTTTGTTACTGACAATAAACATACCAATCTACCCGCTATGAAGAAATATCTCATCCTTCTACTTATTCCGCTGCTGCTTCACTCCTGCGGAACCGCATCCAAAATCAGCAAAGCCGACCAGCCCTGGTCATATGAAACTGAAAGCATGGGCGTAGGTGCTGACGGCAAATATGTAATCCGCGTATGGAGCTACTGGCGCAACGCGAACATGCCTGTCGAGGAGGCAAAGAAAAACGCTGTCCACGCCGTCATCTTCCGCGGCATACCCGCAGGTAACGGAGCCACGGCCCAGCCTGCCCTCAGGACAGGAGAACTGACCCCGGCCGAAAGTGCGTTTTTCGACACTTTCTTCCAGTCCGAGTATCAGAGATACATAAGCTCCGTAGCCTCCGGCAGCATCCAGGTCATCAAGACTGGGCGCAATGAATATAAAATAGGCTACGTGATATCCGTTTCCAAGGACAATCTCCGCAAATACCTGGAAGACCAGGGGATAGTAAAAGGGCTTTCATCCGGATTCTAATAATCGCCGCTCAAATATGAAAAGGACAGTTATCACATCTATCGTCGCCGCCATGCTCCCCGCATTGTGCGCGACGGCACAGAATATGACACCGTTCCAGTCCGGCAAGGCCTGGGGCTACAAGGACGCCGGAGGCAAAGTTATCGTGGATGCAGTCTACGCTGCAGCCAGCCTGGCCGCCGACGGATACGGACTGGTGGCCGTAAAGGATGGCAAAACCCTGAAATGGGGAGTCGTGGGTCAGGACGGACGCACTGTAATAGAGCCGGTATATGACTACATCGACCTCTGCAGCGAGGACATGGTGGCTGTATACAAAGGTCCGGTACACAACGGAGAAGAAGGCATCTACATGTCCGGAGGACTGTGGGGCTACATCGATCTGGCCAGCCCCGCCGAGGAATTCAAGGTCATCTTTGACCTCGTAGGTCCCTTTACTGACAGTGTGGCCTGGGTCAACTGCGTAAGAACAGACTCCAGACGCCAGAAAAGGACCATGCCCATCGTGGACAAAAAGGGAAAACCGGTCGGAGAGGAAATCATCTTCGGAGTCTCGGCCTCCTTCACCATGAACGATCTCTACCTGCCCGGAAGCGACGGCTCGGTCAACATTCCGGACGGCGCATGGGTACTTATGAACCGTAAGGGCGATGCACTCACCTCCACAGACAGTCCCTACCAGGCCGTCGGAGAATTCAAGGACGGACTTGCCTGGGTAAAGCGAAACGGAAGATTCGGCTTCATAAACACCCGGGGCGAAGAAGTTATCCCAGTGATATACAGCATGGTCCAGGATGCGCCCGGATCACGTCCCGGCTCGCTCCTGCTGCACCCTGAGAGCGGAGCCGTAAGATGGGTGGTCAACGACAGCGGCCAGAGAGCCTGGCTCAATGAGAAAGGGGAGACGGTCATCGGATTCACGGACTTCGAGGGCAAGGTCTCCGTATTCGACACTGTAGATGAAAATATGTGGGACTACTAAACCTGAAACGCCATGAGAAAATTTTTCACACTCACAATCATATCAGCCCTAGTGCTTCTGACCTGCGCCGCCTCGGCCAGTGCCCAGACTCCGGACTCAGCCATGCAGTACCGGAGAAGTTCCCTCTACTCGTTCATGATAAGCCATCCCGACCTGAAGATGGACGACGAGATAGTCAACGCTTTCATGGCCCTGGAGACACCGGACAAATACAACAACCACGACCTGAGCGTCAAATGCGTGACAGCCGCCAGCAAGGGAGATGACCTTACCCGCCAGATAGAAAACTGGTTTGAGCGCAATGACGTGGCCAAGAGATTGGTGTCCAAATGGTTCCTCCGCAGCAAGGTAACCGGAGGATTCGATCCCTCCCTGGTGATGGAGCGCGGCCTGTACGGAGCCACCGCTATGGACGTGGAGACCGCAGCCCAGAGCAAGAGGGGCATCGACGCCCTGGCGGACAAGGGTTATGAGATGATCAGCAACACCTTCGTGATAGTCAACGACATCACCTACGTGGACCACGAGAAGAACGCCGACGTGGCCACCGGCATCCTGTCCATCATCGGAGGCATAGCCGCAGCCGCCACCGGAGACGAGAACAACCTGGTAACCGGTCTTTCGACTCTGGGGGCCATGGTATCCAGCATGATAGCCGGCTTCACGGTCAAGACCACATCCTACCTCTACCAGCTCGACTGGAACGACGACGTGGCGAATACATTCTATGAACTGTACTACTATGACAAGCCCGGCACGGACTCCCTGTCCATGGCCGAATTCTCGGCCGACACCGCCCTCGCCGCCCGCAAGGCCGCATACGAGGCGGACAAGTCCACCTTCAGGCTCAAGTACGTAGGCAAATACGTAGCCCGCAGCGCCAAGCCCGTCCTCCGCGGACTCTACAACCCCGAGGACGTCTTCCGCAAAGTCTGCGCCCGCGCCATCGACAACAACGTGATGGAGCTCCAGAAGGAGTTCGACCAGTTCAAGGTCAAGGTGCCTCTCTTCAGTACCGAACCGCTGATGGCCCGCATCGGCATGAAGGAAGGCATCACCGCCAAATCCAAGTTCGAAGTACTGGTACCGGTCTACGATGAAGCCACCGGCAAGGTCCGCTACAACCGCAGGGGAGTCATCCGCCCCGTGGCCGGCAAGATATGGGACAACCGCTATATGGCCTCAGAGGAGCAGGCTGTCGGATCGGAACTCACAGCCACTACATTCGAGGTGGTCAGCGGTATGAATTTCACCCCGGGAATGCTCATCAGAGAGATAAAGTAAAATATGACTGAAAAGAAAAATGTCGCCCTGGTACTGGCCAGCGGCGGTTCCAGAGGCCTCGCACACATAGGGGCAATCGAAGTGCTGGAAGAACACGGTTTCAGAATAACATCCGTTGCGGGGGCCTCCATGGGGGCCCTCGTCGGCGGTATATACGCGGCCGGAGGCCTGGACGCATTCAAGGAATGGATGAAGACGGTGGACCGGATGAAGGTCTTCAACCTGATGGACTTCACCATCGGCAACGGAGGGTTCGTCAAGGGGGAGAAGGTCATCGACGAGCTCAAGAGCATCATTCCGGACAAGCTGATAGAGAACCTGCCCATACCTTTCACGGCTGTCGCCACCGACATTCGTCACCGGAAAGAGGTGGTATTTGACCGCGGAAGCCTTTACGATGCCATCCGGTCCTCTATTTCCCTGCCTTCTATCTTCACACCTAACCGCATAGGCGACATGCTGCTGATAGACGGCGGCGTAGTCAACCCGGTACCGGTCAACAGGGTCGTCAGGACCCCAGGAGACATCCTCACCGCAGTTGACCTCAACGGGCCCTACATAGAAAAACCGGAAGAGAAACAGGAGCACGTGAAAGGACGTATCCGCCAGAGACTGGACAAGATAGTCGACACCTTAGCCGACAAGGTCAAGAAGGATGAGGTGGAAGCCCATCTGCTGTCAGGTTCGGAGAACCTTGAGAAAGAAAAAGAGGATGACAACGATATGGGTATCGTCACCATCCTCAATGAATCGTCCAGCGTGATGATCCAGACCAACGCGGACCTGACCCTCAAGCTCTATCCTCCGGACATCCTCGTGCGCATTGCCAAGAATGCTTACTCCACCATGGAGTTCTACAAGTACGACGAGATCGTCGCCCTCGGCCGCACAAAGATGGAGGAGGCCCTGCGGAATTTCCGCTAAAGCATTCCGCCGTCGCAGATAATCACCTGACCCGTCACGTATGAAGAAAGGTCGGAAGCGAGGAACAGAGCCACATTGGCTATATCCTCGGGTGTACCGCCGCGACGGAGGGGTATCTTCTTGTTCCACTCGTCACGCACCTCCTGGGACAGGGCATTGGTCATGTCGGTGATGATGAAGCCGGGAGCTATGGCGTTGGCGCGGATACCGCGGGAACCCATTTCCTTGGCTATGGACTTTGCCAGACCGATAAGACCGGCCTTCGATGCCGAGTAGTTGCACTGACCGGCATTGCCGTTAACACCCACTACCGAAGAGATGTTGATGATGCTGCCGCCTCTCTGACGGGCCATAATGGGAGTCAGGGCATGGGTGAAGTTGAAAGCACTCTTGAGGTTGACAGTGATGACGCTGTCCCACTGCTGCTCGGACATCCTCATCATCAGGCCGTCACGTGTGATGCCGGCGTTGTTGACCAGAACGTCGATATGGCCGAAATCCTTCTGAATCTGCTCCACGGTCGCATGGGCCTCGGCGAAGTCAGCCGCATTGGAGGCATAGCCGCGGCACTGCACTCCGAGAGCGGAGATCTCGGCTACGGTATTCCTGAAGTTGTCGTCCTCCTTGAGGTCGGTGAAAGCGATGTCGGCTCCGGCCGAAGCGAGCTTCATGGCGATGGCCTTTCCGATACCGCGGGCGGCACCGGTAATCAGGGCCACCTTTCCTTTTAATAATCCTTCTAACATAGTCTTATTTTACTTTATCGTTAGGAATAACTGCAAATGACAGACTTGCCTCCACGCAGAGCTCACCCTCCACGAAAGCCTTGGCGTCGATATAGAAGAGCATGGCCCTGTGATTGGTGACATGCGCATGCACCTCCACTGTATCGCCGGGACGTACCTGACGTTTGAAACGGGTCTTGTCTATACCGGTGAAAAGTGTGGTGTGGCCTACAAGGTAGTCCTTGATGAGCAGTGAGCTGCACTGCCCCATAATCTCACAGAGGATGACTCCGGGGACCACCGGATAACCGGGAAAGTGCCCCTGGAGGAAGAACTCGTCCCCTCTGACATGGTACTTTCCGATACATTCGGTACCGTCGCCCTGAAGCTCCATCTCGTCCACGAGCAGCATGGGCTCGCGGTGACGGAGGAATTTCTTTATTTCTTCTCTATCCATAATATTTAGTTTAGTTAGTACATGATCAGACGAGTCTGAACGCCAGCACGGCATTGTGTCCGCCGAAGCCCAGGGATGAGGACAGGGCCATGGTCAACTTAGCCTCACGGGCATGGTTGGGATTGACGTCGAGGTCGCACTCGGGATCGGGCACCTCGTAGTGGATGGTGGGAGGCACGATACCGTTGTCCAGAGCGAGCACTGCCGCCACCGCCTCGATACCGCCGGCTGCTCCGAGGGCATGTCCTGTCATGGACTTGGTGGAGCAGAGGATGGCCCTGCGGGCTTCGGTCTCTCCGAGAGCCAGCTTGATAGCCGCAGTCTCTGACTTGTCGTTCAGGGGCGTGCCTGTTCCGTGGGTATTGATGTGCAGCAGATCCGATGTCGAGTAATGGGCCTCGGTAAGAGCCTGCCTGAAAGCCTTGGCAGGGGTCGAGCCGTCCGGACAGGGTGCGGTGTAATGGTATGCATCGCAGGTATTGCCGTAACCGCATATCTCGGCATATATCTTCGCTCCGCGTGCCATGGCATGCTCATACTCCTCGAGGACTACAACTCCGGCTCCCTCGGCTATTACGAAACCCTGACGGCGGGCATCGAAAGGCAGGGAGGCGGCCATGGGGTCCTCAGCGGGAGAGAGCGCCTTACTGTTGGAGAAGCCTCCGATTGCCAGGGGATTGACTGCAGCCTCGGCACCTCCGGCGATTATGGCGTCCGCATATCCGAACTTAATGGCCCTGTAGGCCTCACCGATGGAATGGGTACCGGTAGCACAGGCTGTGACAATAGGCAGGCAGACGCCCTTGGCATGATGCGCGATAGCCACATTACCGGCCGCTATATTGGATATCATTGTAGGAATGAACAGAGGGGATATCCACTGAGGGCCGTCCTTAATCATCTTGGCAGTCTCGTTCACGAAAGAGTGCATGCCTCCGATTCCTGAGCCGATATATACTCCGAAACGGTCGGAGTGTATCGTGCCGGGAGTATTGTCCTCCTCGTCGTCCGTGGCCTTGAGCCCGCTCATTGCCACAGCCTGATTGGCAGCAGCCAGAGCGAAAAGGCAGAAACGGTCGAACTTCCTTGCGGCTTTGGGCTCGATACCATAATCAGCAGGCTTGAAGTCCTTTACCTCTCCTGCAATCTTCACTGAAAGGCCGTCGGTAGGGAACTGCCTGATATAGTCGATTCCGCAGACTCCGTCCACGAGGTTCTTCCAGAAAGTCTCTACATTGTTTCCGACAGGGGAGACAACTCCAAGACCTGTCACTACTACTCTTTTTTCCATATCGTTTTATTTTACTTTGACCAGCGGAGAATACATGCCCCGGTCGTGAAACCTGCTCCGAAAGCACTGAGCAGCAACATTTCTCCTGTTTTTAATTGATTTCCTCTATTGAGATCGTCCAGCAGGGCCGGAATCGATGCCGAAGAGGTGTTGCCGTACCTGTCCAGGTTGAAGGGGAACTTGCTCTTGTCCTGGTTGACAAAGTGACGGATGGACTCGATGATGCGGACATTGGCCTGATGCAGCACATACAGGTCTATCTCGTCTGCAGTCATGCCTGCCATTGTCAGCACCTTGTCTATGTCCTTGATGGAAGACGAGACGGCGAGCTTGAACACATCCTGACCGTTCATCACCACTCCTTCAGTATCCACCTCCTCCTTGGTTATGAAGGGGGTCGGCTGGAGCTTGCGCTTCTGGTAGAGGGCCTCCACCTTGCAGTGGGTCGATACGCGGATGGCTTTCAGGTCATCACCCTTGGTTACTACGACAGCACCGGCGGCATCCCCGAAGAGGATACAGGAGGAGCGGTCGTGCCAGTTCATCATGCGGGCGGGCTCCTCGGCGCAGACGATAAGGATGTTCTTCAAATCCTTGGTCGCCAGATACGCCTCGGCGATATCAAGGGCGTAAATGAAACCGGTGCAGGCGCAGTTGATGTCTATCGTGGGACATGTAGCGCCTATCATACCCTGTATCACGCAGCCCAGACCGGGGGTGACGTATTCGTTCACCACATTGGAGCAGATGATGAAATCCACATCCTCGGATGTTATCCCGGCGTTCTCCATAGCGTTACGGGCGGCCGTCGCGGCCAGATCCTCCAGATTCTCGGAGGAGATGACACGCCTCTCATGGATACCTGTACGGGTCACGATCCACTCGTCGCTGGTATCCAGAAAATTCTCCAGCATCGAATTGGTCACGACCTTGGAGGGGCGTGCACTGCCAGTTCCTATAATTCTCATACTCTTAGCTAACTTTTTAAAATCGCGCAAAAATATACATTTTGGCGAAAAAATCAAAAGTCCCCGTCCCGTTGACCGTTACGGGGACATACAGGGAGTGATTACCCTATCTTCCCATTCACTATTTCGATAATCTTAGCCTCCTCTTTCACAGCCTCCTCAGCTATGACTGCCGCCTCGGCCACGAGAGCATCGGCCTTCTCGCGGTCCTTCAGTCCGGCTGCATTGATCTTCACATTGAGGAAAGCGCCGAGGACTGCGGAACGGGCGGCCAGAGCACCCACACCTGCATCGGAGACAGAGTTGGGATTACCCTCCGAGGCCATGGCCTCAACCAGCTCAAACACCTTGTAGGATGCCTTCATCGTCCTCAGAGGCACCTCTGTGGCGTAAAGCGTCGCATCCTGCATTGCAGCCGCACGTGCAGCCTTCTCCTCGTCGGTCTTCTTGGGCAGGGACATGGCATCCATGATACGGTTGAATGCGGCGGTATCCTCATCCACCAGATGCAGCAGCTCGTACATCAGTTCCTGGCCCTTCTCAGCCCACTCGGAGAACTTGGGGCACTGGTCGTCCCAGCCTCTCTTGTGGGAGGACAGGTTGGCCACCATCGCGCCGAGAGCCGCACCGAGAGAACCCATGTATGCGGAAATGGAACCGCCGCCGGGAGCCGGGGACTCGCGGGAGGTCTCCTCCGCAAAGCCGCGTACGGTCAGGTCCACCAGCTTGGGAGTCCTGTCGCTGTCCTCGAGGATGTACTCGATCACCTTCTCGCGGGGGTTGAACGGCTTGAGATCGTCCAGTCCCATGGACTTCACGGCAATCTTTATGATATCCTCCTCGGGAATACCGCAGGAGCGGTTCTGCTTGGCCAGATAGTGCTTGCCGGCGTCGATGAGCACCTTCTTGGGAATAAGGCCGACTATCTCCGAACCGGTCACCCTCAGGCCGCGGGCATGCGCCTTGTCGCACACCTCGTCGAATGCTACGTGCACCGGTGTCACATTGATATTGGTAACGTTCATTGACACCTGGGCGATACCATACTCCTCGATGTACCAGCCTATGGCCTTGCAGCCCTTCAGTGTTCCGGGAATCCACACCACGTTGCCGTTCTCATCCTTCACCACCTTGCCGGTGATGGGATCACCTTCCCTCTTCTTGCGTCCCTTCTCACGCACGTCGAAGGCCACGGAGTTGGCACGACGGGTGGAGGTGGTATTGAGGTTATAGTTTATAGCCACGAGGAAATCCCTGGCTCCCACTGCCGTCGCACCTGTCCGTGCAGTATAGTCATCAATGACGGCAGGACCGAAATCCGGTTTCTCCCCGTCGGCAAACCTCTTCGCCAGGCCCTCATATTCGCCTGCGCGGCATACTGCCAAATTCCTGCGTGCCTCGGTATAGGCTGCGCTCTCATAGCAGAATACGGGGATACCGAGCTCCTCGCCTATCCTTTTGGCCAGGGTACGGGCATATTCCGCGCACTCCTCCATTGTCACGCCCGCGATAGGCACGAGGGGGCATACATCGGTGGCGCCCATACGGGGATGCTCGCCGTGATGATGCCTCATGTCGATAACCTCGGAAGCCTTCCTGACAGCGCGGAAAGCGGCCTCCATGACCTTCTCCGGCTCACCTACGAAAGTCACTACCGTACGGTTGGTCGCCGCACCGGGGTCCACATCCAGGAGCTTTACACCCTCGACACTCTCAGCGGCGTCGGTAATCTGTTTGATAATCTGCATATCGCGTCCCTCGCTGAAGTTGGGGACGCACTCGATAAGTTTACGTGTCATTTCTGATTATTTGTTATTTGTTGTTTACTATCATGGTAATGCCGGTATCCAGCATGCCGATGAGCTTCGCTACGTCCAGTTCGAAATAGTGAATCGGATACAGATACTTGGGGCGTATGGTGTTCGCCACTTGCACGAACTCCTCATCAGTCATGGTGTAAGGCAGGTTCTTGGGAAGGAAAGCGATGTCGATGCCGGTTATGTGCTTCATCTCCGGAATAGGCTCGGTATCTCCGGCCACATACAGGCGGAAACCTCCGAAATCCAGGATATAGCCGTTGCCGACACCTCTGGGATGGAAGAGTTCTCCTGCCTCGTTGCGGCGGTTGACATTGTAGGCATGTACCGCATGGATCATCAGCCCCTCATAGTTGTAGGACTCTCCGTTCTTGAGCACCACATACCTGTCCGAGACCTTGCCCACATCCTGACTGACCACGAAAATTGTCCTGTCCGTCACTATTTTGGACCAGGCCGACTCGTCATAGTGGTCATAATGGTTATGAGTGATAAGTATCAGGTCGGCCTTCTCCCTGCCGGAAAAGTCGCCTGCTTCGCTGTAAGGATCGGAATAGATGTATTTTCCGTTCCATTCGACAAGCAGTGAGGCATGACCTATCACCGTGATTTTAATCTCACCCAGAGGGGTCTTGTAACTATCCATATATCTTACCGTTTAAAATTATGTTCTCAATCAGTTGTGATGTGAAACTGTAGGGAACGAATTCGTATGAGGGGATTTTCTTGGTAATGAAGAAGGAAGCCTTCTTCCCGGGAGTAATGCTCCCGTATTCTGAGGCTACTCCCATGGCGAACGAGCCGTTGACCGTAGCGGCATTGAGAACAGTCTCGGGGGTGAGGCGCATTTTGATCATGGCCAGCGCCATCATGAACTTCATGTCGCCCGAAGGGCAGGACCCCGGGTTGTAGTTGGAGGCAATGGCAAGGGGCAGGCCGTACTCCAGCATATCCTTTGCCCGCGGATAATCCATATCCAGGAAAAATGTAGCTCCCGGAAGCAGGGTGGCAATGGTACCGCTGCCCTGCAGGGCCTTGAATTCATCAGGACCGGTAAACTCGAGATGGTCGACGGAAGCGGCGCCGTAACGCACTCCCACCTGCACTCCGCCCGAGAAACTCATCTGGTTGGCATGCACTTTCGGGACCATACCGTATCTTGCGGCAGCCTCGAAAATCCTGGATGCATCCTCCACCGTGAAAAATCCCTCCTCCACGAAAATATCCACATAGTCAGCCAGTCCCTCGGCTGCGACGGCCGGCATGATATCACGGATAATCTCGTCCACATACCCCTCCCGGTTACCTTTGTAACGGGCGGGCACGGCATGGGCTCCGAGGAAAGTCGCACGGACCTTGAGCGGAGTCTCCTCCCCCACTCTGCGGGCAACCCGGAGCATCTTGACCTCATCCTCCACTGTCAGGCCGTAACCGCTCTTGATCTCCACCGCACCGGTACCCAGGGAGATTATCTCCCACGCTCGGACAAGGGTCTGCTGCAGAAGGTCGTCCTCTGGGGTATTGTGCAGCAGCTCCACAGAATTGAGGATACCTCCTCCGCGGCGGGCAATCTCCTGATAGGAAAGGCCCCGCAGCTTGTCCATGAACTCCATCTCGCGGCTGCCGGCATATACCAGATGCGTATGGGAGTCACAATAGGAAGGAAATACCATCCTGCCATCAGCATCAATCACTTCATCCGCAGAAATTTCCATCGCCTCCAGTTCCTCCGGCTTGAGGTCCTGCATCCTGCCGACCGCTGCGATACTCTCCCCGTCTGTCAGCAGCCAGGCGTCGTCCAGACAGGGGAGCGACAGCATCTCCTCTCCGCGCAACGGTACAGAAGGTGCCGTCTCCCGCACATTGACAAGTTTTTTTATATTTTTTATAAAAATGGACATTTTTAAATTTCTGTATTCTTAATAAAATCCACAGAATCCTTTATATGGGTGTACATCACCGTATCTTCCTCCACGAAAGGTACAGTCCTGCGGTAATCCTCGAAAAACTTCTCGATGACAGGCGAAGACTTGCCCGCTCCGGCGCGATGGCGGAACTCGAGAGCCTGAGCTGCGTTGAACATCTCTATGCCGAGTATCTTCTCCACGTTCTCCACTACCCTCACGCATTTGGTTGCGGCATTGGCTCCCATGCTGACATGGTCCTCCTGACCCTGCGACGAATCAATGGTGTCCACCACGCAGGGAGTGCACAGCTGCTTGTTCTGGCTGACGATGGATGCCGCGGCATACTGGGGAATCATGAATCCCGAGTTCAGCCCTGACTTGGCCACCAGGAACGAGGGAAGGCCTCTCTTGCCTGAGATCAACTGATATGTACGGCGTTCGGAGATGGAGCCCAGCTCTGCCATGGCAATAGCCAGGAAATCCAGGGTGATGGACAGCGGCTGACCGTGGAAGTTTCCGGCCGAGATGACCTGATTCTCGTCAGGAAGAACGGTCGGATTGTCCGTAGCACTGTTGACCTCCGTCATGAAGACGCTCTCCACGTATCCGAGCGCATCCTTGGAAGCTCCGTGCACCTGGGGTACGCAGCGGAACGAATAGGGGTCCTGGACTTCCTTGCCGGGGCCGTCAATGAGCTGGCTGCCCTGGAGATAGCCGAGAATGACGCGGGCGGTCTCCATCTGTCCCCTGTGAGGACGGACTGCATGCACTCCGGGTGTGAACGGCTCCTTACGGCCGTTGAAGGCCTCGAGGGAGACTGTGGCTATCTTGTCGGCAACTGCCGAGATATGTTTCGCATGACAGAGACACCATACGGCATGGGCCAGCATGAACTGCGTACCGTTGAGAAGCGCCAGACCCTCCTTCGACGCCAGAGTAAGAGGCTTCCAGCCGAAGAGTTTCTCCAGTTCACTGCCGGGATATCTGCGGCCCTTATAGTCGAATTCGCCGAGGCCCAGCAAAGGCAGGCACATATTGGCCAGAGGGGCCAGGTCTCCGGACGCACCGAGAGAACCCTGCTGATAGACCACGGGCGTTATACCCTCGTTGAAGAAATCCACCAGCCTCTCCACTGTCTCCACTCTCACTCCGGAATATCCATAGGAGAGTGACTTGACTTTAAGGGCCAGCATCAGGCGCACAATCTCAGGGCGGACCTCATCTCCTACTCCGCAGGCATGGGACATCACGAGATTCTTCTGCAGCTGCGACAGCTGGTCACGGTCCACTGACACATTGCAGAGAGAACCGAAACCGGTAGTAACTCCATATATCGGAGCCTTCTGGCTCTTCATCCGCTCATCAAGATAACTGCGGCATTTCTCAATTCTTTTACGGGAAGCTTCGCCCAGATGCAGGCGGCACTCGGGATCAAGGAGCGTCCTCACATCCTCAAAGGAATGCTGAAGGACATCTATATCAAACTGTATCATACATTTATAGGTATTTTGTCAAATATCCTACAAATGTACAAAAAAATCCTGTCTTTCTATCCAAATCAAAGGCTTTCTGCCGTCTATTTCACGTATTATCCCACTCATGTATCCTTCGAAATACTTTTCGGCATATTTGAAGGTGGGGAAATTGGGAGAAGGTACCGACTCCGCTCTTCTGGATGCACGGACACCTCTGGCCGTCACATCGTAACGGGAGGCCGGCCGCAGCTCCGGAGTCCAGTTGAAATCTCTGAGACGGCTCTGCTCCTGAGTCAGTTTCCATACCGGCCACGCATCGCTCTTGATGTTGTCGGTATACAGTATCCGCTGCAGCTGCCCGTCCTTGAGGCGCCCGGTCATAAGACGGCACTCCTTCTGGTTCATCGTAGTTATCACAGAGTCCTCCGCAACATAGAACATGGCTGTCACACCGCCCAGAGCATCAAACCGGGAAACCTGGCTGTTCTCGAAATATCCTATCATCTCGGGAGACTTTATCTGATGGTAATACTTGCCCGGTTCCTCCTCCGATATTACGAATGCATTGGAGAACAGATAACCCCGGTCGAGAGTCTGGTTACGGAAAAGAAACTGCATGCTGTCAGCTTTTATCTGGCTCTTTATCTCATACCAGAGCATCGGTTCGGTAAACAGACGGGCGATGGAGTCTATGGACGTAAACAGGAGAGAGTCGCAACGTATCTGTATGTCACTCTTGTAGATGCGCACATGGTGCCACGCCTCCATGAAAGTAACCTCGGTAGTGTCCGGCGGAGGAGGCAACTCCAGCGAGTCCGCCGCACAGGAAGTGCTGTCCAGTCCAAGCGCAGCAAGGGAATCCGGGACTGCAAGAGAGTCCGGGACTGCAAGGGTGTCCTGGACAGACAAAGAATCAGGAGCCTGAATGGAATCCGTCACAGACAGAGTGTCCTCAGGCGGGTAATACGGAGACGGCAGTGTTCCGGGCCCGGGCTGCAACCTGGACGCGGCTCCGGCAGATCTGGCTGCCCCGGCCGCCGGTCCGGCTCCTGAAGCCCCTGACGCCGGAGATCCGGAGGATTTTTTTTGCTGCATGGGGTCGACCAGGGCAGCTTCATACCTCTCCTTTGCAGCAGCTGCTACTGCACTGTCCACATCGCACATGCGCATGGTATAATATATCAATGTGTCTCCCGACAGAAACACCGAATCCCGCACCCCTTCCTCATTCTCGTCTATCGTCACCAGCGCAGGGGAGCGGTATAGCTCCGCCCTCCGCGGCTCATTCCAGAAGCGCAGTTCACCCGCCAGCGCAATGGCCTTGTCCACTGTATCCAGGAGCTGGACATTGCCCAGAAGGTGAGAGTACTCCGTAAGGCGATCATAGTAGAGGGAGTCGCTCCACATCTCATAATCCTCAGTGAGGATGTGTACATCCTTCCGAAAATAGAGTTTCTCCACAGTCCTCTCATACCGGCCTGCGCCGGAGGAAATGGTATTGTCCCCGTACCAACCCTGGGTATTGCCATGAAAACGGGCAATTTCCCTCTTAGTATCATAGTAAAGCGTATCGCAGACAAAGAAAAGTGAGTCGGAGAACATGGCCACCTGCCCGATGAAGTCAAAACGCTCAAGGGGAGAACTGTACCTGCCGGTGATGCTCTCTATAAGGTTTCCGTCAGAGTCCTTCATTGCTCCTCCGCGGTAGAAAAAAGCGACGCTGTCCTTGGTATTGTAGTCAAGATAATTGGTCCTGAGCACATTGCTGTCCCTGTCCACCAGTTCCACCAGATGCCCCCTGAACTTGGCGGTATTCTCCGGAATGACGTACTTGATGCTGTCTCCGGTGAGAAGGGTATTTTCCTGAACTATCCGGATACTGCCGAGTGCGTCAATATATTCCTCGGTGACATTCCAGTACGCACTGTCGCAGTACAGGTATGTGCCGTTGTGCAGGAACACTGCGTCCCCGACCACCTTGCGGTACTCCTTCCCGTTTATCTCCACCAGGCGGGCCATATCTGCCTGAAGTAGACGGACAAGCGAGTCTCTGTCCTCCTGCTGCCCGGTGTTTCTTCCGCCCTGCGGCCACGCAGGAAGTGCGGACAGCAGCATCAGCAGCGATATGAGTATCCTTAGCCTTCCCATTCTGCTATTTGACCCAGCCGTCCCGCTGGAAATCACATTTCTGGAACATGGGGTCTATGACAATATAGGTCGTACCCTGCTTTTCCTTTATGAAATTCTCGATAGCCTTGGCTGACTTGTCATTGGTGGCGATGTCCAGCAGGACATTGAAATCCTCCTCCACCGTGGCGGTATGGGAGGGACGTATCTTCTCCAGACGGATTATCTTATAGACGGTATTGCCGCTGCGGCCCTCGTCATCCACGGATTCAAACGGCATCGAGATGTCTCCCTCCTTCATATCCTTGAGGACATTGTAATCTGCTGGCTTGAGAC
The DNA here is from genome assembly GCA_000432775.1 of Alistipes sp. CAG:831. Classification (GTDB taxonomy): domain Bacteria; phylum Bacteroidota; class Bacteroidia; order Bacteroidales; family UBA932; genus Coprenecus. The sequence continues at coordinate 45,066 of HF990356.1, read as the reverse complement.
GGTCCATCTCGAAAAAGGGCGCTCCTGTACCGGGGTCGGAGACCTGCCCTCCGTTGGTCCGGCTCTTGGTATCCTGTGAGTAGATTCTGGCTGCCTGGGCAAATGTCAGGCTGTCTTCCAGAATTACGTTCCTGATGGAGTCCAGACGGATAAACGCTGAGTCCCTGTCATCGACAGTATACTTGGGCTTGAGGAGGATATGGCGGGCATTGAACATATCCCCACGCTTGGAAATCATCTGGATCAGATGGAATCCGTCGGGGGTCTCCACTATCGGGGATACCTGTCCCTCGTTGAGTGCCATGGCCGCGTCACTGAACGCCGGCCAGAAGATGGACTTCGAGGCCATTCCGAGCTCTCCTCCGCGCATCGCACTGCCGGGGTCCTCCGAATACAGGGTTGCGAGCATGGAGAATTTCTCCCCGTCGAGAATTCTCTGGCGGAACTCCAGCAGCCGCTCGCGCACCTCCAGCTTGGCCCGCTCCGTATCGGGGTAGAGCACTATCTGACTGTACTGGTACTGAGTCGGTATTATCGGCAGACTGTCCTTGGGAATACTACGGTAGTACTGCTGCACCTCCTTGGGAGTCACCTCGGTAATGCCTCCGGCCACCGTCCGCTGCATCTCCTGCACCAGATTCTGCTCCATAAAGGCTTCCCTCCACTCCTGGCGCAGCTTATGGAGCGGCTTGCCGAAATACTTCTCCGCCTGTTCCTCTCCGCCGAGCTGGGTCAGGATATTGTTGACCCTGTCATCAAGGGCAGCTTCCACCATGTCTGGATTGACTGTAAGGCTGTCCAGCTGAGCCTGTGTGTAAAACAGTTTGGAGACCAGCATGTTCTCCAGGACTTCGCAACGCAGGTTTCGGTCCGAGACATAGCCCTGGAACTGCATCATCTGCACCTCTCCCTCGATCTGAGACAGGAGAATCATGCTGTTTCCTACCAGAGCTACAGTCTTGTCTATCACTCCGTCGTACTTCTGGGCGGACACGTGGAAAAAGGGCATCACCATTATGGCCAGTGCCGCAATAAGCGTTTTTATCTTCATCTTACTCCTTATAAATTTTCAATTTTTCGGAACCTATCGCATCATTAAGCAGATTTCGTTCCAAACTCGTCAGCAGTTCCTGTTTTCTCCTGCTCAGTATCACATCCCGTATCCTGTCCCTGCAATATTCGTACGGAGCCACCCTGCCCGCAGGAACATAGTCGTCCACAGATATGAGATAGGTGTAACCCAGATGAGACCTCTCCATACTGGAGCTGCTTTCCAGTATGCCGGACATGGCGGCGACATCCAGACCTGTTCCTTCGACTATGGCGTCCAGCCCAGTCCATTCGTCCAGGAAATAGTAAAGCTGCGCCGACGAATAGCACAACTGGTCCAGCCTGTCCATGTCCTCCTGTACCCGGGAACGGTAGAGGGACTTTATGGGATTGAGATTGGGGGAGTTGTCACTTACTTTAATATAGACACCACGGATCAGGGGAATGTGGGTTATGAAACTGGAAGGGTTGGCGTCATAGAACTCACGGTACTCCTGCTCGGATATCACGGTATCCAGACGCTGCTCCACATACTGCTGCTCATAACGGTAGACCAGCAGCTGGCGGCGGTACTCCTCCAGCTGTGCGGCCACGTCCCGGTCAGCCTTGGACAGACGGCTCTCGGCCATGTCCAGAAGCAGCCTGTCCTTGGCCCAGGACTGAATATAGCTGTCCACCATGCGGGCACTGTCCTCCGGCGAGAATCCTTTGATATTAAGTTTCGCTATATCGCTGCGATACAAGACATCCTTGCCGACTCTGGCGACGGCGTCTCCCTTGAAGAGACGGTCGTAAAGACGACAGGATGACACAGTTAGGCACAGCAGCAGTATACAGAGAACTTTACTCATCGCAGCTCGCGGACTCCACCTTATTACCGGCTGTAGTTGGGTGCCTCGCGGGTAATGGTGACATCGTGGGGATGGCTCTCGGCCATACCGGCTGCTGTGATGCGCACGAAACGGGCATTCTTGAGCTCGGCCAGATTATGCGCTCCGCAATAGCCCATTCCGGCGCGGAGACCTCCGATAAGCTGGTATACCACTTCGGAAAGGGTACCCTTGTATGGAACCTGGGCTACAATGCCCTCGGGGACGAGCTTCTTGATATCCTCTTCCATATCCTGGAAGTAACGGTCCTTGGAGCCCAGCTGCATGGCCTCAAGCGAACCCATTCCTCGGTAGGACTTGAACTTACGTCCGTTGAGAATGATGGTCTCTCCGGGAGACTCCTCCACTCCGGCGAAGAGAGAACCGGCCATGATGGTGTCGGCTCCGGCGGCCAGAGCCTTGACGATGTCGCCCGAGTAACGTATGCCTCCGTCGGCGATGATGGGGATACCCGTGCCCTTCAGGGCCTCTGCTGCCATCATGACAGCCGAGAGCTGGGGCACGCCCACACCTGCAATAATACGGGTAGTACAGATGGAACCGGGGCCGATACCGACCTTAACGGCGTCCACGCCGCACTCCTTCAGAGCCTTGGCGGCCTCGCCTGTAGCGATGTTGCCGGCGATAATCTGCAGGTCGGGGAACTTCTGACGGACTGTCTTCAATACCCTCAGCACACCCTCAGAATGACCGTGGGCGGTGTCGAAGACCAGGGCATCAGGCTCGACGCTCATCAGCATCTCGACCTTCTGGATGCTCTCGGAGTTGATACCCACTGCGGCTGCCACGAGCAGACGGCCCTTGGCATCCTTGCTGGCGGTGGGATTGTCCTTGATCTTCATGATGTCCTTGTAGGTGATCAGACCTGCCAGACGGCCTTCCTTATCCACTACGAGAAGCTTCTCTATCTTGTAGCGGCGGAGGAGCCCGGTCGCCTCCTTCAGATTGGTCCCGTCAGTAGTAGTGATCAGGTTCTCCTTGGTCATCACCTCGGATACGGGGGTCTTGGGATTGTCCTGGAAACGCAGGTCGCGGTTGGTGACGATACCGCAGAGCATGCCGCGGGCATCCACGACGGGTATGCCGCCGATATGGTTCTCATGCATGAGATTGAGAGCGTCACCGACAGTGGCGTTCTCGCGGATAGTCACGGGATCGTAGATCATGCCGTTCTCAGCCCTCTTGACCTTGCGCACCTGCTCCATCTGGACCTCGATGGGCATGTTCTTGTGTATCACTCCAATACCACCTTCTCGGGCGATAGCTATCGCCAGATCGGCCTCTGTCACGGTATCCATGGCCGCGGAGACAATGGGGGTATGGAGGGATATCTCCCGGGTCAGCTTCGTAGTGATGTCCACCTCGCGGGGCAACACGTCCGAATGGGCCGGGATAAGGAGGACGTCATCGAAAGTGAGGCCCTCCACTATCGGGGAATTGGTATACATCTGCATGGCGAGGTTCCTGGATTATTCGGCTTTCCTGGCCACTATTGCACTGAGACTGTCGTATTTTACATCGAGAGCGCTGAGCAGCTCATCGGTAAGGTTGCGGTAATAGGCTCTCTTGTCTCCCTCGGGGTGGCTGACTCTGGACAGCATCTCGTCCCTGAGGTCGAGTACTTCGTTGATAAGGGCCACGATCTGTTCGGCCTTCTCATTGTCGTCATGGAAACTCATGCTGATGACTGCGTCTGAAACGAACTCATCCACCATGTAGTTGATGTCTTTTTTGATAACTCTTAAATTCATGATAATCGCGATTTATAAATTATTTACTTTTTCTAAAAATTCATTCTTTCTTTTAAAAATACCACGGATGTTCCAGGACCGTCACTATTCCCGGTTCCTTGTCCTGATGCCCAAGGATACGGCAGGCCCCCACTATCTTCTTGCTGACGTAAGAGTCGGGGCGCTCCGGCAGCAGGGAATTGACCCTCACCCTCAGGGACGAATGGATCATCATTCCGTTGCCCATACTGATGCCGACATGACTTACGCTCCTGCCGCGGGTATCCGTAGCGCTGCGGCCGAAAAAGACCAGGTCACCGGGGTGCAGATTATTCCGGACATCGCTGAAGTCCAATGCCTCTCCGGTATCAATCTGCTGCGATGCGTCCCTCAGGAGGATTATGCCGTTGAGGAAATAACTGAGTTTCACCAGACCGCTGCAGTCCATGCCCTTGGGAGAAAGGCCTCCCCATAGATATGGAAATCCCAGGAACTGCCTGGCTGTGGCGACAATATCCTCTCCTGAAGGCTCTGCGACCGTCTCCATCCACTTGCTCAGGGAAGTCACGCTCTCCGAAGGGACGTATCCCTTCCTTCCGTCAGGCAGCATCACCGGTGTGAAACCGTTCTTTTCCAGAGTATTGTCCTTCACTAATATATTGCCCATGACGCAGTCCGAAAGGACTTCAGCTCCATCGGCGGGGGCCATCGTGACCAGCGCAAAATAATCCCGCACTATCAGACGCTCCGCCTGCCGCCATTGTTCCATTGCCTCTTCCGTAAGCAGGACTATGTTCTGCTCCGTAGTCCATCCGCTGTACCCTTCCGGCGTGACTATGGAGTACCAGTAACTCTCCTTGCCGGTAACCTCCACCGGAGTGCCCATCATCGCCTGCGAAACAGTTTCCGACTGATAATCAGGCAACTTCTTCATATCCGTAACTGACACCGAGACCAGGGCCATGCTCTTCCGGGCCTCCGCCGGACGGACGGAGAACAGAATCAGGGACAGAATTATGAGCAAAACTTTCTTCATTCCTGCAAATATAGGCGAGTTTTTCGTATTTTTGAAAAATTTATTATGAAACGGATACTACTCATATTCCTTCTGGCTGTCCTGAACCTCGGCGCCGGAGCCCAGGACTCGCTCAGCATATCTCTTCTAACATGTTCCCAGGGACGGGACATTTCCTCGGCATTCGGGCATTCGGCCCTCAGGGTCAAGGACCTGCGGTACGGCCGCGACATGGTCTTCAACTACGGCACATTCAGTTTCCAGGAGCCGCATTTCATGCTCAACTTCCTGCGCGGAGACCTCAACTATTTTCTGTCCGTCAGTTCTTTCCAGCAATTCAAGCGGTCCTATGAAGCCACGGGACGCGGCATCTACGAGCAGACACTCAATCTCACCCCGCTTCAGGCAGCCGATCTATACTCGTTTCTCATTGACAATTACAAGCCATCCAACCGGTACTACCTCTACGACTTCCTGCAGGACAACTGCGCCACCCGCATCCGGGACATATTCGACAGGAACAGGGATTACAGCGTGAAAGACACCCTCTCCGGCCTGACCTACCGCGACGAACTGACCAGACTTGTCGGCGACCGCCGCTGGATGATGTTCGGCATCGACCTGATACTTGGAGCGAAAGTTGACAGGGAGATTACCGTCAGGGAGACAGCCTTCCTGCCTGACCGCCTCTCGGAAGTACTGAGGAACTACGGCAATGCAGAACTGGATGGCACCAGGCTGGCCTCCGCAAGCCGCATGCTCTCATCACCTGCACCGGAACCGGGCAGATGGAAGGACATACTCTCCAAGGCCTCCAGTCCGTTTACAGTCTTTACTCTGCTGTTTGTACTCTATCTGGTATTCTACCTGCGCAGCGGCAACAAGTGGAGATTCATGAGCATCTGCTCGACCATCCTGTACATCATTCTCGGCCTCGGAGGCATCATTATCTGCCTGATGTGGTTTGCCACCCATCATGTATGGACAGCAGACAACTGGAACCTACTGTGGATGAACCCGCTGTTCCTAATACCGGTCTGCATGCCGAACTGCTGGGCCAAGAATCTGATCATAGACCTGCTGGCTGCCGTAGCCGCTATCGGACTGATATGCTCGTGGCTGCTGCCCCAGACATTCCATCCGGCCGCAGCCGTCATCATCCTGCTCACCGTGCTCATGGCCCTGAGCCGCAGAGCCATCTACCGTAAATACTAAAAGCCTTACTATATGATACTCGACTCACTCAAAAGTTTTGAAAAATACGTCAACCTGCACGCCTCTTTCGGCAAGGTCCTGGAATTCATTCGCAAGAACGACCTGCACACCCTTTCTGAAGGCAAGCACGTCATCGAGGAGGACAATATCTGGTGCACCATATCGACGCTTCAGTGCAGGGACGAGTCCGAATCACCCCTGGAGGTGCACGACTCCTTCATCGACATCCACGTAGTACTGGAGGGCACCGAGATTATCGGGTTCCGCGACAGGGCCAAGTGCATGGGCGTCAACGTAGACTACAATGCCGAGAAGGACGTGGCCTTTCTCAAGGAAGAGCCCGAGGCATACATAAGCTACGGGGACGACAACATGGTCATCTGCTTTCCCCAGGACTGCCATGCACCCCTTATCGGGGACGGAGAAGTCCGCAAGGCTGTGTTCAAGGTCCGTTTCTAGACTGTGCCGCTTGCCGTGAGCAGGTACAATTCCTACATAGGATATTTCAGGAAGACCTACGGAGAGCGTCTCCAGAAAGTAGTGGTGGACGCCGGCTTTACCTGTCCCAACCGGGACGGACTGGTCGGGACCGGCGGCTGCACCTACTGCGACAACGCCGCCTTCCATCCCGGCTACAGCACTGCCGGCATTCCCATTCACGAGCAGATAGACGAGGGCATAAAGTTCCATAAAGTGCGTTATCGCAAGGCTGAGAAATTTCTGGCCTACTTCCAGCCTTATTCCAACACATACGCTCCCTTGGACAGGCTTCGTACCCTCTACGAGGAAGCTCTCTCCCACCCTCTGGTGGCAGGCATCGTCATAGGCACCAGGCCGGACTGCGTGGATGAAGAGAAACTGGACTGGCTGGCGTCCCTCGCCAGGAGCCATGTAGTGGTCATCGAATATGGGATAGAATCGGTCTACGACCGGACGCTGCGGAGAATCAACAGGGGGCACACCTTCGAGGATGCCCTGCGGGCAGTGGAGATGACTGCCGCCCGCGGACTGACCCAGGGCGCCCACTTCATCTTCGGGCTGCCCGGCGAATCGGTCGACGACATGCTCGCCTACGCACCTATTATAAACAGTATGCCGCTGCACTCGGTCAAGTTCCATCAGCTGCAGATAGTGCGCGGCACGGCGATGGAGCGTGAGTTCGCCTCGCGCCCGTCCGACTTCGTCTCATTTCCCCTGAACGGATACCTGGACTTCATGACCGACCTGCTGGAGCGACTCCGCCCGGACCTGTACATCGAACGCTTCGCCGGAGAAGTACCGCCCCGCTTCGTCAACTCCACCCCCTGGGGCCTGCTCCGCAACACCGAGCTCATACGCCTGCTGGAGCAACGTCTTGAAGAGCGGGATACCTTCCAGGGCCGGCTCTACAACAAATAAAAAAACTGACTCACATGAATGCCGTGAGTCAGTTTTTATTTTACGATGCGCTACCGCTTACTTGCGGCCGCCTCTGTCTCCGTCGCGGCGGGGACCTCTTCCGCGGTCGCCTCCACGGTCACGGCCTCCGCGGCCGCCATTGGAGCCGGCTCCGTTGAGACGGGGCTTGCGCTCATGCTCCACCCATCCTTCGGGAGCGGGCAGAAGAGCCCTGCGGGAAAGCCTCATCTTGCCGGTCTTCTGGTCGATCTCGAGGAGCTTGACATCCACCTCGTCACCTACCTGAAGCACATCCTCCACCTTGTCGACCTTCTTGTAGTCGAGCTCGGAAATGTGCAGCAGACCTTCCTTGCCCGGCAGGATCTCCACGAAGGCACCGAATTCGAGTATCGATACGACCTTGCCATGATAGGTCTCGCCGACCTCGGGCACAGTGGTGATGGCCTTGATGCGTGCCAGAGCGGCATCCATCGAGTCCTTGTTCTCGCCGAAGATATCGATGATACCCTTGTCACCTTCTTCAGTGATGGTGATGGTGGTACCGGTAGTCTTCTGGATATCCTGAATAACCTTGCCGCCGGTGCCGATAACGGCTCCGATAAACTCGGAAGGAATGGTAATCTGAACGATACGGGGTACGTTGGGACGGTAATCGGCGCGGGGCTCGGAGATGGTCTTGAGCATCTCGCCCATGATGTGCGCACGTCCTTCCTTGGCCTGGGCAAGAGCCTGCTCGAGAACCTCGTAGGGAAGGCCGTCCACCTTGATATCCATCTGGGTGGCGGTAATTCCGTCCTTGGTTCCGGTCACCTTGAAGTCCATGTCTCCGAGATGGTCCTCGTCACCGAGAATATCGGAAAGCACCACAAACTTGCCTGTCTTCTCGTCGGAGATAAGACCCATGGCGATACCTGCTACGGGCTTCTTGATCTTCACGCCGCAGTCCATCAGCGCCAGTGTACCGGCGCAGACTGTAGCCATGGATGAAGAGCCGTTGGACTCGAGGATGTCGGACACCACGCGGACGGCATAGGGATTCTCCTCACCTACGGGCACTACGGGCTTCAGGGCCCTCCATGCCAGGTTGCCGTGGCCTATCTCCCTGCGGCCCACACCTCTCTGGGGCTTGGCCTCGCCGGTGGCGAAGGGAGGGAAGTTGTAGTGCAGCACGAACTGCTGGGTGTCCTGCACCAGTACCTCGTCGAGCTCCTTCATGTCCATCTTGGTACCGAGGGTGACAGTCGACAGGGACTGGGTCTCACCACGGGTGAAAATGGCCGAGCCGTGCGCTCCGGGCAGATAGCCCACCTCACACCAGATCGGACGGATCTCAGTGGTGCTGCGGCCGTCGAGGCGCACACCCTCGTCTATGATCATGCGGCGCATGGCTTCTTTCTCCACTGCACCGTAATATCTTGCCACCATCATCTCCTTCTCCTCTCTCTCCTCCTCGGGGATGGTCTCCATGAACTCCTCCTTCAGGGCATCGAAAGCATCCTCGCGCTCATGCTTTGCCAGACCGCTCTTGGCAATGGCGTAGCACTTGTCATAGCAGTAGTCATGAACAGCCTTGCGCAGGTCCTCGTCATTGACCTCGTGGCAGTAAGCCTTTTTCTCCACCTTGCCTGTCTCCTCCATCAGCTCCTTCTGGGCGCGGCACTGGCCCTTGATAGCCTCGTGGGCACACTTGATGGCCTCGAGCATCTCGGCCTCGCTCACCTCGTTCATCTCGCCCTCCACCATCATGATATTCTCTTCGGTGGCGGCTACTATCAGGTCTATGTCAGCATCCTTTACAATGTCGAATGTGGGGTTGATCACGAACTTGCCGCCGATGCGGGCCACTCTCACCTCCGAGATGGGTCCGTGCCAGGGTATGTCGCTCACTGCCAGTGCGGCGGAAGCGGCCAGTCCTGCATAGGAATCAGGCATGTTCTGCTTGTCAGCTGAAATCAGGAGCACGTTTACAAACACCTCGGCATGGAAATCATCGGGGAAGAGGGGACGCAGAGCCCTGTCCACCAGTCTGGCCACCAGGATTTCCGAATCCGAAGCGCGGCCCTCCCTCTTGAGGAATCCGCCGGGATAGCGGCCCGCAGCAGCATATTTTTCCTTGTACTCCACCGACAGAGGCATGAAATCCACATCCTCCTTGGCATCCTTTGCACATGTGACTGTAGCCAGCAGCATGGTACCGCCGACCTTTACGACTACCGAACCGGCCGCCTGCTTGGCGAGTTTGCCGGTCTCGATCTCAATGATCGTTCCATCACCCATTGTGATGGTCTTCTTAACTATATTCATATTGTCCTTCAAATTGTGTCTGCCTTATGAGAGCCGGTCACAGCTACTAAGAAAAAGGGGCTGCCCAGTCTGTCTTGACAACCCCGTTTCTCTTACGATGCCAAAGCCGTTACTTACGTAAGTTGAGTGCTTTGACAATCTCCCTGTATCTCTCAATATCTTTGACCTTCAGGTAGTCGAGGAGGCGGCGCCTCTTACCTACAAGACGGAGCAGGGCACGCTGGGTGCCGAAGTCCTTCTTGTTGTTGCGAAGGTGTTCTGTCAGATGAGCGATACGGTAGGAAAATAGAGCAATCTGACTCTCAGCCGAGCCGGTGTCCGTATTAGACTTCCCGTATTTAGCGAAAATCTCCTGCTTCTTGTCTGCTGCAAGATACTCTGCCATAAACCTTTAAATTAAAAAACAGTTAAACTTATAATTCTTTCCCAAAATCGGGGTTGCAAAGATATGCAATTAAAATCAATTTCCGCTACTTTTGCAGACAATTTTCTTCCAATATCTTATCAAATAGGTACGACATGCATACGGGGAAAACAGTAAGGATTCCTGAAATAGGGGAAGTCATCATGATCAGGCGCAAAGGCACGGCACGGCTGCGGATAAGCGTGTCGCCGCGACGGGGAGTCGTGGTCTCGGTGCCGTGGCTGATGCCTTATGCTGTCGCAGAGAGATTCCTGATGTCCAAGCGGCAATGGGTCACTGATACCATGAAAAGGCAGGCGCTAAGGCAGCAGGAAGCAGTACAGACCGGAAAGACAGCCGCTGTACCGGGTGATCCCGCAGAACTCGAAAGAATGAGGGAGAAGGCACGGGCTCTGCTCGAGCCGAAACTCAGAGAGGCAGCCGCACGTCACGGCTTCAGTTTCAAAGGCCGGGTGGCTATCAAGAACAACGTCACCAACTGGGGCTCCTGCTCTTCCAAAGGCAACATCAACCTCAACATGCGCCTGATCCTCCTGCCCGGACACCTGCAGGACTACGTCATCCTCCACGAACTCTGCCACCTCCGCCACCAGAACCACGGCCCTCAGTTCCACGCCCTGCTGGACTCCCTGCTCGGCGGCCGGGAAAAATCCCTGAGCGGCGAACTCCGCGAATGGCGGATAATGTAAAAATTTATCGGCTTACGCTCAGACTATGAAAAGTTTTTAATAAATTTGCAGGTAGTAGAAAAACTGCCCCGACAGTCTTTTACAACTTAAACTGACATTACTTATAATCTTCATAAACTCTTATCTTCATGAAAAAAGCCCTTATCTCCGCAAGCATCGCCTTGATAGCGCCGCTGCTATTCTACTCATGCGTAGAACTTTCTGAATCAGAATCTGTAACCGCTCTCCGCGAAGCCAAAAGCGCCCAACTTCAGGCCATGGCCGACATGTACCGCACACAGGCTGCAGCCGACTCCCTATTAGCCGCAGCAGAAGCAGACCTGAAAGCCGCTCAGGCAGAATACCAGAGACTTCTCACCGAACAGGCCCGCCAGAAGTTCGAACTGGAAATAGAGTGGCTGGCCATGGACTACGAGTACAAGATGCTTCAACTCGAATACGAGATACAGAACATGCAGCAGCAGATTCTGGATGACGCCTCCGCCCATATCCAACAGCTGTTCCAATACTACAAAACTGAAATGCAGGAACTCAACGACCTCAAAACCGAACTGCACCAGCAGAACATCATGCTGGCCAAGGCCGATGCGGACATCCTCAACGCCCAGGACTACGTAGCGAGGGAGACCGCACGGTACGAAAACCTTATATCTGATGCTGAAAGCGAGATAGCAGTCCTCGAAGCATATCAGGGTCAGGATCTGGCGGACGTCAGAGCCCGGTACAACACAGCATACGCTGACTATGACACTAAATATAATGACTACAGCATCAAGTATGGAGATATGGAGATAGCCTACTCCGCTATCGAGGAGCACATCCTGAACAACTACTCCATGGACAATATCTACAACAGCACCCATGAGGCCATCAAAATAATGGATACCCTGTCCTCCGAATATGGTGTTACCATCAGCATCGAGAGACGCAGAATATACCGTCCTACCGTAGACTACGGTCATCTGGCATATCCTGAAGTAACCTACACCGTCTACTCAATATCCGATACCGAACGTGACGCCCTGCTCACAAACCTTGCCGGCAATCCCAGTGAACTTGGAGTCGCAGTATCTCTCCTCAACAAACTGGATGCCGCCTACACATCATACACCGATGAGGTGTCATCTCTCAGATCACACTCTCTTACAATTGCCTACTTCGATGCCTGCGACATCTGTGAGGCCGCCTACATCCTGCAGCACGAGGCTTACATTGAAGTCGAAATACTGTCCGATATGGTTTTATCCGGCCTCATCACTGATATTCAGGCAGAAATACGCGAACTGAAGGACAGCATCGACTCATGGAGAGTCGCCATAGCCCAGCTCACTCAGATAGAGGATGCTGAGGATGCCAAACGCCAGATAGAGGACAGCATAGCACAGCTCAACGAACTGATTGCAGCGCAGGAACAGATAGTAGCCCTCGCCAAGGCCGATCTTGATGCAGCCCTTGCACAGGAATAATCCATTCAGGCAAAATAAAACGAACTGAGATGAGAAGAACAATATCAATCCTGACCATTGCCGTCCTGCTGTCCGGTCTCACCGCGCATGCCCAGACACAACAGCGTGGAGCCCGTCAGGGAGACTTCACCTTCGGTGTCACAGCCGGTTATAACTCGAGCGTAATGCTCAGTGCCAAGCCAGGCAACCAGACATCGTACTCCACTTCCGCCCTCTCAACCAACTGGAACGACAAGACACTGGCAGTAGGTGTAGAAGTGGGGTGGTTCTTCGTGGACCTGTGGCGCCTGAACTTCGGAGGCGGGTTCAATATAACGCAGACACCCGGTTATCCACCGGTCAACGGAACATACGATGAAAATTCTGAACCCGGTGACGGTTCCATACCGTCGTACGAAGGAGTTGCCGCCAAGACCACCATGCAATACAGTGCACACCTGGGTGTGGACCGCTACTTCGACATCGGGGTGGAGGGCCTGTATCCATATGTTGGCATAAAAGGCGGTTTCGCCTATGGATTCGAGGCTGCGTCAATGGACGACGAGACATGGACGGGCAAGTCCGTATCGGAGGCCTACAACATACGGGGAGCCCTGACTTTCGGAACCGACTACTTCATCACCCGGGCCTTCTTCATAGGAGCGTCCGTTGATGTCTTCGCATACACCTACAACTTCACAGTGATCAAACCTCAGGAAGGACTTGCAGGCCTGGCCGCTGACAGCCACAACTTCAGTGCCCTGGCAGCCCCGACCATCAAAATCGGCTTCTGCTTCTAAAATTCCTGAACAGCATGGATTTACTGCGGGCGGCCAGGGCTCTTCTCCTGACCGCCCCTTTATTATGGTTCTGGCGTTCTTTCCAGCAAAGGATTCCGCTTCATTTTCATAGAACTCCCCAAGTTCACACCAAGAAATTACGGGGAAAAGAAAATGCAGGTATTGTGGCTCCGATATCTTACGGAGATTGACGAGAATACACGCGAAATACCCAAAGAACTTCTCGATAATCCGGAAATCGGAAAAGCTGTCGAGAAACTTGAGGAGTCGGCATTCACGGAAAAAGAACTGCTGGCGTATGACAAGTTCTGGGATACGATAAGTACATCCAGACTACTTCTGATAGGGGCCATGCGCAGAGGGATGAAAGAAGGTATGGAAAAGGGTTTGGAAAAAGGCCGGAAGGACGAGAAGATAAAAATTGCCCGCAGTATGAAGGCCGAAGGCTTCCCCCCGGAAACCATAGCGAGAATAACAGGCCTGACAGTTTCGGAAATTACCGGAATTTAACTTATATTTGCATACGGAAAAAAGGGGTGCCTCACGAGGCGTTGCCCGGAGGCTGAGATTACACCCGTCGAACCTGATACGGTCAGTACCGTCGTAGGGACTTTTCGAGTGCTTTGCTCTTCCACCGCACATCCGCGGCGCCTCTCCGTTCCGGATATATTTTGAGAAATGAGCTTTCAAGTACAGTTTATCACCCATTTTACGGAGCACATCTCCTACCTGGACTCTGTGCGCATTGCACTTGAGGGAGGCTGCCGCTGGATTCAGCTGCGGATGAAGCATGCCTCGGACGAAGAGTTCCGCCGTACCGCGGAGGAGGCAGTCAGGATGTGCCGCGACTACCCGGGAGTCACTCTCATATTCGATGACCGGACACAACAGGCAAAAGAATACGGAGCAGACGGAGTACACCTGGGCCTCACCGACATGCCGGTAGCGGAAGCCAGGAAGATATTGCCAGAAGGACAATATATAATAGGAGGTACTGCCAACACACTGAACGATATCCGTCTGCATGCCTCCTCCGGAGCGGACTACATCGGCTGCGGTCCATTCCGGTTCACCACGACCAAAGACCGCGACAGGCTCGCTCCCGTCCTGGGCCTCGAAGGCTACAGGCAGATAATGGACGGGATGCACCGGGATGGCCTGCACCTGCCCGTAGTAGGCATAGGTGGAGTCACCGCGGAGGACATGCCGGCTCTGGCCGAGACCGGGCTTAGCGGCATCGCACTGAGCGGCAGCATCCTGCGGGCCGAGAGTCCAGTGGCAGAGATGCGGAGGGTCATGGATATCGCGGCATCCATCTCCATTTAATCCGACCGACAATAATCATTGACGACAATATGAACAACGACAACATCAGAATCACCTATCCGGACTCGGAGAAAGTCTACATGCAGGGCTCGCTCCATCCGGACGTCAGGGTGGGCATGAGGAAAGTGAGCCTCACCCCCACAGTGACCGTCAAGGACGGGCAGAAATTCATGACAGAGAATCCGCCCGTCTACCTCTACGACACCAGCGGACCTTACAGCGATCCGTCCGCGGACATTGACCTGCGCCGCGGCCTGCCCCGGCTCCGCGAGAAGTGGATCCTGCAGCGTGAGGTGGAGCAGCTGCCTCAGGTCTCCTCCGAGTACGGACGCGAGCGCCTGGCAGACAAATCGCTGGACCATCTGCGCTTCGAGCACATCCGTCTGCCCTACAGGGCCAGGAAGGGCTCGCAGATAACCCAGATGTACTACGCCAAACAAGGCATCGTCACGCCGGAGATGGAATACGTGGCCATCCGCGAGAACATGAACTGCAAGGCCCTGGGCATTGAGACCCATATCACCCCCGAATTCGTGCGCGACGAGATAGCAGCCGGACGGGCAGCCCTCCCGGCCAATATCAACCATCCCGAGGCAGAGCCGATGATCATAGGCCGGAACTTCCTCGTTAAGATCAACACCAATATCGGCAACTCCGCCACCACCTCGACCATCGAGGAAGAGGTAGAGAAGGCCGTATGGAGCTGCAAATGGGGTGGAGACACCCTTATGGACCTCTCCACCGGAGACAATATCCACGAGACCCGCGAGTGGATCATCCGCAACTGCCCCGTACCGGTAGGCACCGTGCCCATGTACCAGGCCATGGAGAAGGTACGCGGCAGGGCCGAGAAACTGACCTGGGAGCTGTTCCGCGACACCCTGATAGAGCAGTGCGAGCAGGGAGTGGACTATTTCACCATACACTGCGGTATCCGCCTGAAGAATGTACACTTAGCCGACAGCCGCCTGTGCGGGATGGTTAGCCGCGGAGGCAGCATCATCGCCTCATGGTGCCTGGCACACAACCGCGAGAGTTTCCTCTACGAGCATTTCGACGACATCTGCGACATCTGTGCACAGTACGATGTGGCCCTGTCGCTCGGTGACGGTCTGCGTCCCGGAGCCATCCGCGATGCCAACGACGCGGCCCAGTTCGCCGAGCTGGACACCATGGGTGAGCTGGTGGAGAGGGCGTGGGCAAAGAACGTACAGGCCTTCATCGAAGGTCCCGGCCACGTGCCCATGCACAAGATAGCCGAGAACATGCAGCGGCAGATAGAGAAATGCCACAATGCCCCCTTCTACACCCTCGGTCCCATCGTCACCGACATAGCCCCCGGCTATGACCACATCACCAGTGCCATAGGAGCCGCACAGATAGGCTGGCTCGGCACCGCCATGCTCTGCTACGTGACTCCCAAGGAGCACCTGGCCCTGCCCAAAAAAGAGGATGTGCGTATCGGGGTCGTCACCTACAAGATAGCAGCCCACGCCGCCGACCTGGCGAAAGGCCATCCCGGAGCCCAGGTGAGGGACGATGCCCTGAGCAAAGCCCGCTTCGAGTTCCGCTGGAAAGACCAGTTCAACCTCAGCCTCGACCCCGAACGGGCCCTCGAGTACTACAAGGAGGCCAACCACGTGGGCGGCAAGTACTGCACCATGTGCGGTCCCAACTTCTGCGCCATGCGCATCAGCAGCCAGCTCAGAGACTGCGGTGTCTCCACCGAAGGCGAGGAAGTATCACAGAATCAAACAATTTAAATCCATAAAACAATGATTGAGACAAAAGTATCCAGAGGTATCATCAGTACCTATTTCGACAAACTCCAGGACTGCCTCGAGCTGGACGCCGCCATCGTGGGCGGAGGTCCCTCGGGAATTGTAGCCGCATACTATATGGCCAAGGCCGGGCTCAAGGTAGCCCAGTTCGACCGCAAGCTGGCCCCCGGCGGAGGAATGTGGGGGGGAGCCATGATGTTCAACCAGATCGTAATCCAGGAAGAAGCCATGCACATCGTGCGCGACTTCGAGATCAACCACACTCCCTACGGAGACGGCCTCTACACCATGGACTCTGTCGAGAGCACCTCTTCACTGCTCTATCACGCCGTACACGCCGGAGCCCGCATATTCAACTGCTATTCGGTCGAGGACGTGATATTCAAGGACAATAAAGTCAGCGGAGTAGTGGTAAACTGGACCCCCGTCCTCCGCGAGGGTCTGCACGTAGACCCTCTGAACATCCTGGCCAAGGTCGTAGTGGACGGCACGGGACATGACAGCGAGATAGCAGCCACCGTCGCCCGCAAGAACGGCATCCGCTTAGACACCGAGACCGGCGGAGTCATCGGCGAGCGTTCCCTCGACGTAGCTTCCGGCGAGCAGGAAGTGGTAAACGGCACAAAGGAAATCTATCCCGGCCTCTACGTCTGCGGCATGGCCGCCTCAGCTGTCTCCGGCACCCCGCGCATGGGACCCATCTTCGGCGGAATGCTCCTCTCAGGCAAGAAGGTAGCCGATGAGATTATCGCCCGTCTGAAGTAAATTTCACAGTACACCCGTTAAGGTGCGTCAGAATGAGTTATACGCCACAGAGCGCCCATTCTGACCACCTTTTTTTTTGCGACCGCCCGACAAGCCGGATTGCTATATAGAGACGTTGATGAAGCGACGGACCAGAGCATCTATATCCGCATCACGCTTATACGGTTCCCACAGGTATCCCAGGACGGCGGCACCGCCGAAGCCGGCATCCACGACCATACTGATATTGTCCGGACAGACGCCCCCGAGGGCAAAAACCCGCTCCCAGCCTACCCCCGCATCCGGTTCACGACTTCTCCTTCGGATTTCGTCCAACGGAAACCGAGAAGTATAGCCCTTCTTCGAGATACTGTCAAAAACAGGGCTGAGGAACATATAATCACATACAGTCGAATACTCAGCAAGTTCCTCAAAAGAATGACATGAACGGCTTAGCATACCCGTAAATCCGCCAGGAGGCAGTGGATTACGGGCATTGAGATGCACCCCGCCGATTCCGTACCGGGCTGACAGCTCATTGCAGTCGTGCATGGAAATGCGCTGACGGTACCGCTGAGGGACTTCCTCCAGCAAGGCCGCCACAGCATCCGCATCCGCCCCTGGTTTCCGCAGATGGACCCTCCACGCCCCCGCATCAAGCAGCGCGGATACCGCCTCAGCCTCCCGTGGAAGGAACCCGGTATCCGTTATCACTACCGTCCTCATCGGTAGAAATGCCTGAGAGGACCGTGGCCGTGGCCTATCCTTAAGGTAGCGGCAGCCATGATTGCGTTGTGGACATAAGCCACAGCGGTCTGTACAGCCTCACGGAGGGGATGGCCTGCACCGAGGAAGGCGGCTATAGAGGATGAGAGGGTGCAGCCGGTACCATGAAGATTGTTGGTGAGCACCCGCTCGGAAGTGAGGTGCACCAGACCATCCAGGTCACAGAGAACATCTACGGATTCGGAGACAATCTCCGGGGCACTCTGGCCGGAGGCCGCCGGAAGGTCTCCGCCCTTGACCAGGAAGGCACAGCCATAACGGTCCCGCAGCTGCATGGCCGCACGGTCCATATCCTCAACAGACTGAATCCGGAAACCAGCCAGACGGGACGCTTCGTCGATATTGGGTGTTACCAGGTGGGAACAGGGGAATATTTTCGCGCACAAGGCATCCACAGCTTCCGGAAGCGCCAGGGCATCCTTGCTGGTCGACACCATTACCGGGTCCGTCACCACATTCAGCACCGGATGGACAGCCAGCTGCGACGCAATGGCCTCTACTATCGGCACCGTACCGGTCATTCCTATTTTGACGGCATCCACCGCCAGGTCGGACATCACGGCGTCTATCTGTGCCGCCACCAGATCCGGATTCATATACTCCACCTTGGAAACGCCGACGGTATTCTGCACCGTCAAAGCGGTAACTGCCGCTGCAGCATATCCGCCACAGGCCGATATGGCCTTGATATCAGCCTGGATACCGGCTCCGCCAGAGGGATCCGAACCGGCTATTGACAATACTATAGGATAATCTTTCATAACCCAAAGATACAAAAAATCATCCCCGCCTCATACATGAGACAGGGATGATTCAACTGTGGAAAGAACTACTACCAGACGTTGAGAGGACGACCGGCTACGAGTGCATGGGCTGCATTCTTTACCTTCTCGATAACTGCCTCGTTCTCGACATCGGAAAGAACCTCGTCAATCAGCTCCACGATAGCCTCCATATCCTTCTCTACCAGACCTCTTGAGGTAATGGCAGGAGTACCTACGCGGATACCGGAAGTGGTGAACGGAGTACGGCTGTCGAAAGGCACCATATTCTTGTTCACGGTGATGTCGGCACGCACGAGGGTCTTCTCGGCCACCTTACCTGTCAGATCAGGGAACTTGGTGCGGAGGTCGATCAGCATCAGGTGGTTGTCAGTACCGCCGGAAACGATCTTGTAGCCTCTGTCGAGGAATGCCTGTGCCATGGCTGCGGCATTCTTCTTGACCTGAATCTGGTACTCCTTGAACTCGGGCTGAAGGGCCTCGTAGAAAGCCACGGCCTTCGCGCCGATGCAGTGCTCGAGGGGACCTCCCTGGATACCGGGGAATACGGCGGAGTTGATCAGCTGGGACATCATCTTGATCTGACCCTTAGGAGTCTTCAGGCCCCAAGGATTCTCGAAGTCCTTGCCGATAATGATGGCACCGCCGCGGGGTCCGCGGAGGGTCTTGTGGGTGGTGGTGGTGACGATGTGGGCGTACTTGACAGGGTTGTCCAGCAGACCGGCTGCGATAAGTCCTGCAGGATGGGCCATATCGACCATGAAAATGGCGCCTACCTCATCGGCAATCTGACGCATCCTCTTCCAGTCCCACTCACGGGAATAAGCGGAAGCACCGCCAACAATCAGCTTGGGCTTGGTCTCAAGGGCTGTCTTCTCCATCTGGTCATAGTCCACGCGGCCTGTCTCCTCGTTGAGCTTGTAGGCTACGGGGTGATAGTTGATACCGGACATATTGACGGGCGAGCCATGGGTAAGGTGTCCGCCGTGAGCCAGGTCCAGGCCCATGAAGGTGTCACCGGGCTTGAGGCAGGCCATGAATACTGCCATGTTGGCCTGGGCTCCGGAGTGAGGCTGCACGTTGGCAAACTCAGCACCGTAAAGTTCCTTCAGACGGTCGATGGCCAGCTGCTCCACCTGGTCCACCACCTCGCATCCGCCGTAGTAGCGGGCTCCGGGATAACCCTCGGCATACTTGTTGGTCAGGCATGAGCCGAGTGCTGCCAGAACATTGTTCGTGACAAAGTTTTCAGAAGCGATGAGCTCGATGCCGTGAAGCTGTCTGCTCTCTTCCTTCTTGATAAGTTCAGATATTTGAAGATCCTGTTTCATAATATATTGTTAAAATTACTCAATTCAGTTTAACTTTGCGAATGTAAGCAAAATTTTATCTTTTGGCAAATGTTTAGGAAATTATTGAACAGCGAACTCGGGCGCCCCGCAGTCGAGGAATACAAGGCCCTCGCCAAAAGCCCCATAACAGTGATTCTGGACAATGTCCGCAGCCGTCACAACATCGGTTCGGCCTTCCGCACCAGCGACGCTTTCCGCGCCGACGGCATAGTCCTCTGCGGCATCAGTTCCACCCCTCCCTCCCCCGAGATCCACAAGTCCGCGCTCGGTGCGGAATTCTCTGTGGACTGGACATACAGGGAAAGCACGGTAGAGGCCGTCCGGGAGCTCAAGGCCAAAGGATATGTCATCATAGGCGTCGAACAGACTGAACATTCCGTCTCCACAGACTGTTTCCTGCGGGGAGAGAGAAAACTGGACCCGGCGAAAAAATATGCCGTGATCTTCGGAAACGAAGTTCACGGCATATCTCAGGAGGCTGTGGATCTGTGTGACTTCACCCTGGAAATACCCCAGTGGGGGACAAAGCACTCGCTCAACGTCTCCGTGGCTGTTGGCATAGTGCTCTACGTCCTCACACCCAGGCCCTAGGGATTCATCAGGTCCACATTCACAAAGTGAAGTATATCGTAGATGGACTCTATGGCGGCCGCTGCAGGTCCCTCAGGGTCGATCAGCTTTGCCCGGTTGTAGGCATTGATGGCATCTCCCCACAGCTCATGCCTGCGGTAGATACCTCCCAGCAGAAACCAGGCCTGGGAATTGTCAGGTTCTCCAGCCAGAAGCCGCTCCAGTTCCTCACGGGCATCGTCAAGATGCCCGGAAGCCACGAGTCTCTCGATTTCGACAACTGTCGTCATAGGCACTATACCAGTCCGCTGAATCCCATGAAAGCCATAGCCAGAATACCTGCGGTAATCAGGGCTATAGGAGTACCCTTGAATGCTTTGGGGACACCCACCAGTTCCATCTGCTCGCGTATACCCGCGAAGAGTATCATGGCCACACCGAAACCGAGGGCACTGGATGCCGCATAGACCACAGTCTCGCCCAGATTGAGCAGATGGGCCTCGCCTCCGAAGGTGAATTCCTTGGTCACTACGTTGATGGCCACGCCGAGTACGGTACAGTTGGTGGTAATCAGGGGCAGGAAGATACCCAGGGCCTGATACAGGGACGGAGATATCTTCTTGAGGATAATCTCCACCATCTGCACCAGGGCCGCTATGACGAGGATGAACACGATGGTCATCATGAACTCTATTCCAAGAGGCACCAGCACATAGTAGTGCAGGAGGTAGGTCACCAGGGTCGACAGGGTGATGACGAAGACCACTGCGGCCGACATTCCGGTTGCGGTGCTTACCTTGCTGGATACTCCGAGGAAGGGACAGATACCCAGGAACTGTGACAGTACGATATTGTTGACGAATACCGCCGATATGATAATTATCAGATATTCCATAACGAAAGATTAAGCCTTTTTGTTAATAAGTTTTCTGAATATCACCATCAGATAGCCCAATACGAGAAATCCTCCGGGAGCCAGGACAAATGCCAGCATGCCGTCACCCTCGGCCAGTTTCATGCCGAAGAACGACATACTGCCCAGCAGCTCGCGGACCATGCCGATGAATGTAAGCGCAAGGGTAAATCCAAGTCCGATACCTATGCCGTCCAGGGCGGAGTCCCCGGGAGTATTCTTGTTGGCGAAGGCCTCGGCGCGGCCGAGAATGATGCAGTTCACCACGATCAGGGGAATGAACAGACCGAGGGCAGCATAGAGGTCAGGCACATACGCCTGCATCAGCAGCTGGAGGACTGTCACGAAAGATGCGATGATCACGATATAGGCAGGAATCCTGACCTTGTCTGGAATCATCTTGGCGAACAGGGATATGAACACGTTGGAGAGAATGAGGACGAAAGTCGTGGCCAATCCCATTCCCATACCGTTGATCGCGGAAGTGGTGGTGCCGATAGTGGGGCACATACCGAGCACGAGGACGAAGGTAGGGTTGTCCTTTATAATGCCGTTGGTTATAATTCTTAGTTTACTCATATTCCGCAACTATTTAGAGTCAATTACTTTACGGTACACCCTGTATGCCCTGTCCACGGCATCGCAGTAAGCTCTGGAGGTAATCGTGGAGGCGGTAATGGCATCCACGTCTCCGCCATCCTTGGTGACGCTGAGCCTGAAGGATGAAGGGTTCTTGCCGACAAACTGCGACGCGAAGGCAGGCTCGGTCATCTTGGCTCCCAGACCGGGGGTCTCGGCGTGGGAGATGACGGACGTACCTACTATGTTACCGTCCATATCAAATCCGACCATGATGTTGATCGTACCGCTGAAGCCCTTTGAGGTAAAGGATTCGACGGCATATCCGACGGTCTGTCCTCCCTTCTTGGCAGGATAGACTGTAACGGCGTCTCCGTCCAGCTCGACGGAAAGGCTCTCGGCCGAGGGCTCGTTGTCGAATTCAGGGGTTACGAGAGCGATGGCATTGTTGGTCTTCTTGACCACCTCCTCATTGATCTTGTCGAGAGTCAGCACGTACACACCTCCGAGAAGGGCGGAGCAGACCAGACAGACGAGGAAGAGGCACACGGCCATGCTGCGCAGTGTTGATTCTTTAGGCATGTTTAACCTCCTTCCCGAACCTTGCGGGCTTTATGTATTTGTTGAGCAGGGGAACTATCGAGTTCATGATAAGTATCGCAAATGACACGCCTTCGGGATAGGAGCCGAAGTAACGTATCAGCACAGTCAGCACTCCGATACCTATACCGTAGATAATCATGCCCTTGACCGCCATCGGCGAAGTCACGTAATCCGTGGCCATGAATATCGAGCCCAGAAGCAGACCGCCGGTAAGTATGTTGAACAGAGGGTCGGTGAAACGGGTAGGATCTATCAGCCAGAAAATACCGGTCATTACGGCCACGGTCAGGATAATGGTGACGGGTATGTGGGGACGGATGACCTTACGCACCAACAGATAGACGAATCCGAGTATCAGGGCCAGGGCCGATGCCTCACCGGCAGAGCCTCCGGCTCTTGCAAAGAGCATCTGTCCGTAGGACAGGTCATTCTGCGCGATTATCTGCTCCACGGTCTGACCCTGCGCAAGTCCCTCATTGATCAGGGCGAGGGGTGTGGCACCGGAGATGGCGTCGACACCCGGACGGAACCAGGATGCGGGCACGGTCCAGTCAGTCATGATGACCGGGAACGAGACCAGCAGGAAGACACGGGCAGCAAGTGCCGGGTTGAAGATATTGTGGCCCAGTCCTCCGAATGTCATCTTGATTACTCCTACGGCCACGACCGCGCCTATGACCGCTATCCACCACGGAGCTGTGGGAGGCAGGTTAAGCGCCAGAAGCACACCGGTCACCACCGCCGAGAGATCGGATATGGTGGACCGCTTCTTGAACAGGTATTTCTGAATCAGGTACTCCAGCCCCACACAGGCAGCCACGGAGACCGCCAGGAGCATGATGGCGCTCTGGCCGAAGAAATATACGGCCACCAGCATAGAGGGAACCAGGGCGATGATCACATCCAGCATGATCTTCCTGGTGCTCTCACTGCCGTGCACGTGGGGTGCGGGAGAGACTATCAGCTTTCTCATATACTTTATTGTTTAATCGGTTACTTTTTAGGACGGCTGCGCATGATCCTCATGACATCTGCCTTGCCTGTGCGGATATAGTCGAGCAGAGGGATATAGGCGGGACAGGTGAACATACAGCATCCGCACTCGATGCAGTCGTAGACCTTGTGTTCCTCCAGTTCCTCCATGCGGCCTGCACGGGAAAGTTTGTTGAGCAGGTAGGGCTCCAGACCCATAGGACAGGCCTGTACGCACTTACCGCAACGTATACACTCGCCCTCCGCACGGCGGCGGGTCTGTTCCTCGGTAAGCAGGAGCAGGGACGAGGAGCTCTTGACAGTGGCGGCGGAGAGGTTGGACACGGCCTTTCCCATCATGGGACCTCCGCTGATGATCTTGGCGGCCTCCTGCGGCACTCCGCCCACATACTCCAGGATACGGTCAAATGTGGTACCGGTACGCACCAGGAAATTGTGCTGTCCGCCCAGGCACTGCCCGGTAATGGTCATCACGCCCTCGAACAGAGGTTTGTTCTTCTGTACTGCCTCATACACAGCGTATGAGGTTCCCACGTTCTGCACCACCACTCCGGTATCTATAGGCAGGCCCATCGAAGGCACCTTACGGCCGGTGACAGCGTCTATCAACTGCTTCTCACCTCCCTGCGGATACTTCTTCTTCAGGGGCACCACCTCTATCTCACTGTAGGCCGATGCGGTGAGTTTCCGCATGGCGTCTATGGCGGCGGGCTTGTTGTCCTCTATGCCGATATAGCCCTTGGTCACTCCCAGAGCCTTCATCATGATGCGGGCGCCCAGCAGGACTTCCTCCGGATGCTCGACCATCAGACGATAATCCGAGGTAAGATAAGGCTCGCACTCCGCTCCGTTGATTATAAGGAACTCGGCCTTCTTCCCTGGAGGGGGGGAGAGCTTGACGTGGGTCGGGAAAGAAGCTCCTCCCATTCCCACTATGCCGCAGTCGGCAATCCTCTTGACAATCTCAGCAGGACTCAGGGTTATCTCCCTGACTACGTCCGGGGTACGGTCAATGGACTCCTCCCATTCGTCTCCATCCACGTCTATGACCACGTGCATCACCGGGTTCCCGGCCAGGTCAGCGTAAGGCTCGACGGCGGCAACGGTACCGGATACCGAACTGTGGATATTGGCGGAAATAAAACCTGCGGAGGCTCCTATCATCTGTCCCACCTTCACCTTATCTCCCTTCTGTACGAGGGGTTTGGCGGGAGCTCCCAGATGCTGGGACATGGAAATGTACATCCTCTGTGGCAGAGGGAATATCTCTATCGCTGAGTCAGCGGATATCTTGCAGTCGCGCGGGTGGACACCACCCATTGAAAATGTACGTCTCATGCGGTTATTCTTTAGGTGTTTCTGCAGCAGGGGCGGTTGAAGCGGAAGCGGGGGCAGCTTCGGGTGCGGCAGGGGCAGCCGGCTTCGGAGGGAAGTTTACGGCATGGATGGCTCCTGTAGGGCACTCGGCCACGCACTTGCGGCAGAGCTTGCATTTGTTGAAATCGATGTAGGCCAGATTGTTCTCGACGGTGATAGCACCGAAGGGGCAGGTCTTCTCGCACTTACGGCAGCCTATACATGCGGCGGTGCATGCCTTGCGGGCTATTCCGCCCTTATCCTGGTTCATGCAGGAGACATAGACCCGACGGTTCTTAGGACCTTTGTTCCGCAGTTCGATGATGCCTTTGGGACATGCCTTGACACAGGCACCGCATGCCGTGCACTTGTCCTCGTCCACCTCGGGAATGAGGGTCTCGGGATTGATCTTGATAGCTCCGAACTGGCAGGCTTTCTCACAGTCCCCGCAGCCCAGACAGCCGTACCGGCAGGCAGTGTCACCACTGTAGAGGGTGCTCATGATACGGCAGGAGGAGGAACCGTCGTACTCGCTGGTGCGTACTCTGTTGGCACAGGTGCCGTTGCACCTTACCACAGCTACCATTGGAGCCTTTTCCTCCATGGCGACTCCGAGATGAGCGGCCACCTTCTGCATGACGGCATTGCCTCCCACAGGGCAGAACTTGCCGTCAAGGGACCTGGACTTGACGCATGCCTCGGCGAAAGCCCGGCAGCCGGCGAAACCGCAGCCGCCGCAGTTGGCTCCGGGCATAGTGGACTCAATGACATCGATGAGGGGATCCTCCACCACCTGGAACTTCTTCGCAACGAGGAATAGGACTACCGCCAGCAGCAATCCCAGTACACTGAGAATGACGATAGTAAAGATAAATGTTGTACCCATCTGTTGTTAGTTATTAATCTTTTCAACCGTAAATACGAAACCGCTGTTGAGTCTGTCCCTGAACTGAGCCAGCACCAGGTAATAAAGAGCCACGAATCCCAGTGCACCGAGCCCCGTCACCAGTTCATTCTCAAAAAACATAGGCAAAGTTAATAATAAAACCAATAGAATGAACAAAGGAATTAAATAAGCGATGAAAACTGCCTTGAATCCCTGCCCCTGGCGGACAACTACATTGACCCTGTCATCCGGCTTGATTTTCCCGTCGTCCTCCCGGCGGATGGTTATCACGCGGCTCTCACCGGTAGATGCTCCGCAGACCGCCTTGGCATGACATGCCGCGCAGGCCGTCTGAGCCAGTATCTCGACCTTGGTCTGTACAGAGGTGACGGACAGTACCCGCCCCTCATGCCTGATTACTGCTGAAGACTGTTGCTGTTTCATTTTCTATTGTTTTTTTTCTACTTTACATTCTTCCAGAGGATAGCGCAGCCCTTCCCAGCCAGACAGCCGTCCGAAGACCGAACCGACTATGATGGGCGACTCAAAGAGGAGCGGTACCCGGTTCATGTCGTCCGACACCCAGATGATCATCTCCTGCTCGCCGGTAAACACCTCTCCTGCCACCACCTTTGCTGCGAATTTGAGCGTCCGGAAGACTCCCAGGCCCGGCACCCGCTTTTCCTCCCGGCCGATATACCTGAAATAGATATCGAATATCTCCTCGTCTATAACGAAGGAAACCGGATTGTTGACTCCTGGTTCGAGAGCCTCCAGGTCCATGTTCCGGGCATTGTAGAAGAGCGTGAGCACATCGAAAGTGCACGCATGCCCAGGCAGAAGGGTATCCCTGACACTGGTCCGGCGCACCACCTGCGCATCTATGGCGTGGGTGGTGTCATCCCAGTGAAAATAATTCTGTATGGTATACTTTCCCTCATGTACGTCCCTGTGGAAATAGACCGGACGCACGCTGTCCTCATAGAAGACCGACTCGTACCTGTCCCTCACCTTGAAAAAGACATCCCAGAACCGGTATGTCATGCCCGTCGCCACGGGATGGAGCAGCCGGCGCCCGTTGCGGACACCTCCGTCCTGCAGGGTAACCTCAGCCGCACCCACATCGGTACGGATACCCAGCCACTTGTAATGAATGATGTAGGAAAGCCTCTCCCCACAGGCAAATGCATGATCCACGGCCAGATCCGGGTGCACCGGGAAGCACTGCCCCGAAAGCTGGAGGGGAAGCAGTGCTCCGAGCATGAGGGCGATATATCTAGAAATCCTCTTCAAATTCGGAATTGTTCATGCTTGACTCTACTCCCTTATACCCCTCTATGTCATCCTCGGGCGGCAGGAATCCTCCGTCGTTGGAGTCCACGAAGCGGGCCTCGTTCTTGCGGAAAATCATGGGCACTACGTCGGTAGAGCCGTTACGGTGCTTGGCTATGATGATCTGCGCCTGTCCCGGCACGGCCCCCTCCTCCTCCGTTCCGTAATAGTCCGGACGATGTATGAACATCACGATATCCGCGTCCTGCTCGATGGCTCCGGACTCACGCAGGTCGCTCAGCTGAGGGATTTTGTTGCCTCCTCGCTTCTCCACGTCACGGCTGAGCTGGGAAAGGGCGATTACCGGAATGGACATTTCCTTGGCAATAGCCTTGAGAGAACGGGAGATATTGGACACTTCCTGTTCCCTCATGCCTCTGAGTTCCGGAGGACCTGTCATCAGCTGCAGGTAGTCTATTATGATCAGCTTTACGCCTGCATTGCGCACCAGACGGCGGACCTTGGAGCGCAACTCGTATATCGAGATGGAGGGTGTATCGTCTATGTACAGAGGCGCGGCCGAAAGATCCTTGATGCGCTCGTGCAGCTGCACCAGCTCATAGTCCAGCAGTCTCTTACCGCCTCGTATCTTATCCGATGACAGGCCTGTCTCGGAGACCAGAAGCCTCTTTACCAACTGCTTGGAAGACATCTCAAGAGAGAAGAATGCCACAGGTATATGATGTTCCACCGCCATATTGCGGGCCATGGTCAGCACGAAAGCCGTCTTACCCATCGAGGGACGGGCCGCGATAATCACCAGATCGGACTCCTGCCAGCCCAGGGTAACCTTATCGATACCGGTAAAGCCCGACGGCACTCCGCTCAGGCCGTCGGTACGGTCCTGATTGGACTCTATCTCGGCAATAGTATCCTTAAGTACATCCTGCACGGGAAGGGTCTCGCGCTTCATATTCCTCTCTGCCAGGTCGAAGAGCTTCTGCTGCGCATTGTTGAGCAGGTCGTCCACCGGTATGCTGTCATCGAAGGAATCCCTCTGCACCTCGGCGGAGATGGTAATCAACTCCCTTTGTATGTGTTTCTGGAGCAATATATTGACATGGTAGTCGACATGAGCGGCCGCTCCCACCTTGGAGGAGAGCAGACTGAGATAGTACGGTCCTCCCACCGCCTCAAGGTCCCCAGTTCGCTTGAGGGCCTCGGCCACAGTGAAGATGTCTACCGGTTCGTGGTCCTTGGAAAGGGCGGATATTGCCGAAAATATCTTGCGGTTGGCCTCTTTGTAGAAACATTCGGCAGTCAGCCGTTCCAGCACATCAGGCACACAGTTGGGCTCGATCATCATCGCACCCAGCACGGCCTCCTCCACGTCTATCGCCTGAGGCGGCACCTTGCCTGCCTCCAGTCCCAGGGCATCCAGGGACACTTCCTTTTTCTTATTTGTTCTGACAGTCTTGGCCATATTACAGTCTGTCCAGTGCTTTTATGACGATATTCAATGCCTCTTCCACTTCCCCGTCACTGATGCACAGAGGAGGAGCTATTCTGAAAGAGGTCGGATGGTAAAGAAAATAATCGCTTACAGCCCCTTCCTCCAGCAGCAGACCGAGCATCCTCTCTGCCGCCTGAGGTCTTCCCAGGTCAACGGCCAGCAGCAGGCCGCTGCGCCGTATCTCCTTAACCGCCGGATGTGAGGACAATGCCTCTTCCAGACGGCGTCCCTTCCCTTCGGCGCGGGCCACCCAATCCTCGCTCAGCAGCAGACGGAGGGAGGCAAGGGCCGCGGCACAGCAGACCGGATGTCCGCCGAATGTAGTGATATGCCCCAGCACCGGATCGTGGGTAAATGCGTCCAGTCTCTCCTTTGAGGAGACTATCCCGCCCAGGGGCATTCCTCCTCCAAGGGCCTTGGCCAGCACCAGAATATCGGGAATCACCCCGTACTTTTCAAATGCGAACATCCTTCCGGTCCGACCGAATCCGGTCTGTACCTCGTCGAAGACCAGCATCGTTCCGGTCCTGTCGCACCTTCCACGCAAAGCCTGAAGGAATCCCGGCTCGGGAACAATCACACCGGCCTCGCCCTGCACCGGCTCCACGATCACACAGGCCGTCTCCTCGGTAATGCGCGTCAGGTCCTCGATTCGGTTGAATCTCAGATGGTCCACCTCCGGCAGCAGCGGTCGGAAAGCATCCTGACGGGCAGTATCGCTCATAAGGCTCATCGAGGCATGGGACGAACCGTGATAACAATTGATGAAGGATGCCATACGGCGGCGACCGGTAAGCCTCTTTGCCAGCTTCAGGGCCGCATCCACGGCCTCCGAACCCGAGTTGACATAGTAGATGCAGTCCAGCGAGGGGGGAAGTATGGAAGTCAGCAGGGAGGCATGCAGCACCTGAGGCGCCTCGATCATCTCTCCGTAGACCATCAGATGAAAATAGTCCTCCGCCTGTCGGCGCACGGCCTCCACCACCTCCGGACGGCCATGTCCGACATTGCTCACGCAGACACCTGACACCAGGTCCAGATACCTGCGGTCACCGCTGTAGAGAAAGACACCATCCGCCCTGTCTACCTCGATAGCCAGTGGGGATGGTGATGTCTGTCCTACGTGTCTGAAGAACGTACGGCTGATCATACGTCTTCCTCGAAGTCTGGACTTACCAGGATACGGCCGCAGTATTCGCAGACGATAATCTTCTTGTTCTGGGCGATGTCAAGCTGTCTCTGAGGGGGTATCTTGTTGAAGCAACCGCCGCAGGCATCCCTCTTGACGGTAACCACTGCCAGACCGTTATGGGCATTGGCCCTCACCTTCTCATAGGCGGCCAGGGTCCTGGCGTCGATGGAGGCCTTGAGCTCGGCTATCTCCTTTGTCAGAGCCTCTTCCTCCTTGGCGGTATCCTCAGTGATGGATTCGCACTCCTTTCTCTTCTCCTCCAGATCAGCCTCCTTCTGGGCGATGGCGTTCTGAGTCGCTGTCATGGCAGCCTTCAGCTCGGAGATGCGGGCGTTCTTCTCGCCTATGCGCTTGTTGGCCAGCTCGAGCTCCAGCTGCTGATACTCCACCTCACGGGAGATGGACACATACTCCCTGTTATTCTTGACATTGGCCTGCTGCTCCTGATACTTGGCGATGGCAGCCTTGCTGTTCTCTGCCTCTATCTTCTTCTGAGCCACGAACTTCTCTGCATCGGCCATCTCCTCACGGATCTTGCCTACACGGGTCTTGAGTCCCTCTATCTCATCCTCCAGGTCGCGGATCTCATCGGGAAGCTCGCCGAGCAGCATATGGATCTCGTCGATCTTGGAATCCTTCTGCTGGATCATGTACAGGGTGTGGAGCTTGTGCTCCATCCCGGCGTCACTGTCGTTGATGCTCTTGGAGAGGGACATGAATGTCTCCCGCCTGTCGATAGGGGTGTCTATCACATTCTTCTGTTTAGTTGTAGCCATATCTGTTCTAAAAATAATATACTGGGTTGATTCTACTGCTCCGCGCAATCCGGACGGCAAAGTTAGGAATTTTTTCCCTAACGATGTCACATATCACGCCGATAATCTCCACCTCACTCTCAAAATGCCCGATATCGGCTATCATCATCCCGTCCGGCGCATAGAAATCATGATAGGAAATATCTCCCGAGACATATACGTCCGCACCTGCGGACAGAGCGGTACCTATAAGGGAACGGCCGCTGCCTCCGCACAGAGCGACCGTGCTGACGGTACCCGTCAGCAGGCGGGAATGACGGACTGTGTTGAGATTCAGGACAGTCTTCAGATGTCCGAGAAAAGCCTCGGGTGCCATGGGCTCAGGAAGTTTTCCTATGATTCCCAAGCCGTTGCCGTCTGCGTCACTGTCCAGGACCCGCACATCGCGAAGACCGATCCTGGAAGCAGCAGTACCGCTGACTCCGCCCGGGACCTTGTCCATGTTGGTATGACAGGAGTAGACGGTGATGCCGTGCCTGATGGCCGCAATGACCGTCCTGCCTGTGAGAGTAGCCTCCGATATTTTCTTAATGCCTCCGAATATAAGAGGATGGTGCGTGATGACCATATCCGCCCCGACAGCCACGGCCTCTTCGATGAGTTCCGGCGTACAGTCGAAACCCACCAGGACAGAATGTACCTCCGAGTTCCCGTCTCCGATGCAGAACCCGCTGTTGTCCCACGACTCCTGCAGGGACAACGGAGCTGCCTCCTCGACAGCCGCCGCTACCACAGACGCTTTCATCAGCCCAGGGATTTTGAGATTTCGAGAAGGGACTCCCTGATACCGCGCAAGCGGGCGACCACTTCGGTGCGGTTGTCCAGTCCTCCGGGATTGTTCTTCATACGGGCCGCAGCACCATCCAGTGTCATTTTCAGATCCTTGACCAGATGATGGATGATCTTGAGGTTCTCCACATCCGCGGGAGTGAAACGGCGGTTGCCCTTGCGGTTGCGCTCAGGCCTTACAAAATCCGAGAATGTGTCCGACCAGAAACGGACAAGAGAGGTGCTCTCACCGAGTATCTCGGCTACCTCTCCTATACTGTAGTACAGTTTTTCCGGCTTATATTCCTTGTACGGCATGATGTATGGTATTAGTCGAGTGATTGTCCTGTGTTGACGGCATATATGAGCAGTTCTCCGAAATGCTCCGTATCCAGTTCGCCGTTGAAATAGTTCAGCGGATCCTGCTGGACTCCGTTCAGGAGCACCTCATAGTGCAGGTGAGGGGCAAATGACGTTCCGCTGTTGCCGGTGCGCCCTATCACATCTCCCCTGCTCACCTTGCGTCCGCTGCGCACCAGCAGGTCAGACAGGTGGGCATAGACTGTCTCATAGCCGTTGCCGTGATCTATCACGATACGGGTGCCCTGCAGTTTCTGGGCCCTCTCCACCGACTTCACCCTGCCGTCAGCCGTAGCCCTGACCTCCACTCCCACTGGAGTGACCAGGTCCAGGCCGCCATGGAAGACCACCTGTTTATAAAAGGGATGCATCTTGCGTCCCACTGAAGCGCCCACGTTGTCCAGAGGGAAGTCCGCAACCGGCATCACACACGGAATCCTGGCCAGAGAATCCTTGTCTATTCCCTCCAGATCAGCCTTTATCTGGGATATCAGCTCGTCACAGGCATCGAATTCCTGCATGAGGCGGTCTATTTTCTGGTGAGTATGCGAGATTACCGCAGCACTGTAAACAGTATCCGAGGTATAGTCGAGAGAGGCGGAGTCCGAAAATGTAAGCTCGGGGAAATCCGTATTGAAAAGTTCCCTGTAGATGTTCTCGTCCTTCTGGGAGAGCTCAGTAACAACATTTTCCAGCAGCTGGGTCTGAGATGACAGCTCATCATAGCGTTCCTCTATCAGACGGCTCTCCGAAATCATCCTCTTCTCCTCGTCCGAAGAGAAGAAAAGGGTAAATATGACATAATAGAGCAGCACCAGGGCGAGAGTGTACGCAAGGAACTTCAGCACTCTGAGAATGTGATATCTCACCGGGTGCTTGTCCTCTACATAGTCCAGAAGGTCCTTATCGTACTTGAGCTTGCCCATGACCTCAGCTCATAGGTTTCTCGTTGGACGAATCTATGATGGCGGCATAGTCCTCGGGGAGAATGTCCTTATTGTAATAATTCACGGGATTGACGTGCCGGTTCATGTATATTACCTCATAGTGCAGGTGCGTTCCGGTAGACCGTCCGGTGTTGCCCATCTCGGCTATCATCTGTCCTCGCTTAACCTCTTGTCCCTTGACTACCAGCGCCTTGCTCAGATGCGCATAACGGGTCTCGTATCCGAATCCATGATCCACCAGCACATATCTGCCGTAACCGCCCGCATCATATCCCACCGCCTTTACCACTCCGTTGCCGGTAACGTATATCGGCTCGCCCTGCTTCCCGGACTTAGGCGCCAGGTCCACTCCTAAATGTCTTCCGTAACGGTCCTTCAGGATAGGGTCCACGCGGGTACCGAAACCGGAGGCCTGACGGACATGAGCATAGTTGACGGGAGGTATGGTCGGAGCGCACAGGGCCATCTCGGCAGCCCTCTCGGACACCAGCATCACCTGGTCGAAGGACTTGGACTGAACATAGGCCTTCTTTAGAAGTATATCGGAAAGCATGACGGCGGAGGTCAGTTCTCCAGTGTAATCCCGCTCGCGGATATCAGCATAGCGGTCCACTCCTCCATAACCCGCATTGCGTATGTCCTCAGGAATCCTCTCCATACCGAAGACCGAACGGTACAGTGAATTGTCCCTGCGCTCCATATCCGCCAGCACGGCCGATGCCGACTCCAGCCTTCTCTGCTGCAGGTCCAGTTTAGAATGCCACTCCTTGGCATCCCTCTCTACCAGCAGCCGCTTGGGAGTCTTCATATCGAAGACATCGGTAAGGAGAAACAGGGAAAGAACGAAAATTGAAACACTTGAGAAGGTATATAGAAGGACAGTCTTCAGATACCGCTGGACGGTGGAAGGCTGCTTGACCACATCGTAGTCCAGAGTCTCCCGATTAAGAACATATTGCTTATCTGTTTTTCTGCGCATAAAAACTTTCTACCCAGTTTACGCGCAAAAATACAAAAAAATCGGTTCGGCAACAGTTTTTTTTCACATCACAGCCCCGCAGTGTCCAGAGGCCGGCCAAACCATCCGGGGAGATACAGCAGCACCTTGGCCGGATGGCTGAAACGCAGCTCCACCTCTGGAGAGCTGACACGGTTGAGCGTTGCCTTCCACCACATGTCAAAGCGCACCCCGTCCGTAGAATACTCCAGACCGCTGCTCTCTATCCTCAACGAGGGATCGAAGGCAAAAATAGAGAGCGGCTGCCCCTTGGGGAGAGTCATCCTGCAGGAATTCAGGACCGGGGCAAAGACTCCGTAATCCGTCACCAGCGAGAGGTCACCGCGTGCCCCGCACTGTTCCAGATATTCGGCAAAGTCAGCCAGGAGCGAGATATTGCCTAAGGTATGGTCTTCCCGCTTGCCCGTAGCTCCGAACACGGTGATTGAGAATTCAGGCAGCGTCCTGCCCTTCCCGACTCTCAGCATCGAGCATATCCAGCGGAAGGCCTTCGAGAGGTCATTGCTCTCCTGCTCCCCCACGGGAAAGACTTGGTCAGCAAGTTCCTGCCGCAGGTTCTCGGGCAGTGAGTCCATGTCTCCCACCACAAATTCAGGCTTGCGGAAGCGCATGAATGAGGATGCGGCTCCGTCACAGCACACTACCACGTCACAGGACATCAGACGGTCCCTGACATCGGCGTTTCCGGGGAAATCCCCGTCGCAGAGTATGGCATAGGAAACGGATGGTCTCATACAGCGGCGCCCCTCCAACCGGCAAGGAAACTTCTGACATCCATACGCTTTTTCGCAGGGGCCTGTATGTCAATAAGGGACAGCGCGCCTTCCCCGCAACGCACCAGAATACAGGTACGGTGGTCTGTATACGCAGTTCCGGGGGCTGCAGTCAGGAAGTCCTCCGGAACTCCGGCTGAAACAGCCTGTCCATCAGAAAGAACTGCGGTAGAATAGAACTTCAGTTCCAGTTCCTGACCGTCCAGGACGACAGTGCCGTGGGCACCCGGCTTGGGAGAAAGTCCGCGCACCAGGTTGTGGAGACTCCGGGCCGGCCGGATCCAGTCCATCTGTCCTGTCTCACGGCTGAGTTTGGGAGCTCCCGCCTGCTCCGGCCGGAGTGCCGACACATCCTGGGCCACAGGCACGGCCGTACCATTCTGAAGAGCTTCTACAGTCTTGAGTACCAGACCGGTACCCGCCTCCATAAGTCTTCCGTAAAGAGAGCCGAAATCCTCGTCCGGCAGAATATCCACCTCCTGCTGGAACAGAACGGCACCCGTATCCATATGCTCGTCCAGGAGGAATGTCGTGACTCCGGTACGCTCTTCCCCGTTGATCAGAGCCCAGTTGATAGGAGCGGCGCCGCGGTAGGCGGGCAGCAACGAGGCATGCAGGTTGAAGGTCCCCTTAGGAGGCATGGACCATACCGCCCGGGGCAACATCCTGAAAGCCACCACGACGAACATATCGGCATTCCATCCTCTCAGGGACTCCAGGAATGACTCATCCTTAAGGGACTCCGGCTGCAGCAGCGGCAGTCCCGCAGACAGAGCATATTCCTTCACGGGGCTGAACCCTATTTTCTGCCCGCGGCCTATCCTGCGGTCGGGGACGGTAACGACGCCCACTACATTGTACCCCCCTTCCACCAGGGCGCGGAGCGGTCCCACCGCAAATTCGGGAGTACCCATAAATACTATTCCCGACCGGCCCGAGCGGCTCAGCATGCCGTCCGTAGTACCGGTCTCCTTACGCTTGTTCATTGACAGTTTTGCAAAAAATTTCTTGACAGGTATCAGATATGTATCCAAGTTGAACATGGACGAGTCCTTTGTGGATTTCCATGTCAGGAATATTCCTATAGGCAGCAGTACGGCAGTAGAGATGAAGGCCCCCAACTCCGGGGATATGGCTCCGTCCCTTGCCAGTTTCCTGCCGGACGTATCCACCACCCAGTACAGGACGAAAAACAGGGCAGACACGATGACCGGCGTACCCAGTCCTCCTTTGCGGATGATGGCACCCAGGGGTGCTCCGATGAAGAAAAATATGAAGCACGCGAACGACAGGGTGAATTTTCTCAAAGACTCCAGGTCTATTCGCCTGAGGTAGAAGGTGTACTGAAGCGCCTCCCTGTCCATGCTCTGCATGGTCTGGATAGCCTTCTGCACTGAGCGCTCTGCACTCTGGACGGCATCCAGCTCATCCTGTGCGCTCTCCCATACCAGGGTATCGAGCGGAAAGCTGGCAGCATAGCCCTTGTTGACAGCCGTGTCAAGCTGACGGGGGGTATTGAGGGATATGTTGTAGACGGCCTTCCTGCGCTGGTCGACCAGGGTCTTGTCGTACAGGGCACCTATGGAGTCGCGGTCATGATGCAGCTGCTGGAGGTTGCGGGCCATGATATCGTTGCCGTAACGCTCATCCTCGGACTTCTGGAAAGCATAGTTCTCCAGAGGTATCACTATTTCCTGCATGTCGAACTCTATCTGCTGAAGCCGGTAAGTGGTATCCCTGTAATTACGTGTGTTCTCCTCCTCGTAGGACACTCCGTGATAGAGGGTAAAGACTATGGCCTTCTTGTCCGGAGTAGAGCGGAAAAGTCCGGAATCCGCCACGGCAACGGATATATTGCCCTTGTTCTTGGTATGGTTGTAGACCATAACCCCGTACATCATGTCGGTGTCGCTGTTACGGGAATTGACACGGATGGAATAACCGTCAATACCATTGTAAAAGGTACCGGTAGGAATCTTTATCTCGTCCTTTGTCCGCGCGATGTCGTACTGAAGGGTATATATCTTGTTGTGCGCCAAAGGGATAAGATTATTGGAGACAAAGAACGCCGCTACACTTATGGCGAAAGCCACGAATATCAGGGGCAGGAATATCCTCTGGAGGGAGATTCCCGCCGCCTTCATGGCCAGCAGTTCGTTGTTCTCACCCAGGTTGCCGAAGGTCATAATAGAGGCCAGCAGGGTAGCCAGGGGCATGGACAGGGGCAGGATAGTCGCCGAGCCCCAGCCCAGGAACTCCATGATGACCCAGAAACTCAGACCCTTTCCCACCAGCTCGTCGATATACAGCCACAGGAACTGCATCACCAGTATGAATACGGTGATGAAGAATGTCATCACGAACGGGCCGAGGAACGACTTGAGCAGGAAGAGGTCCAGTTTCTTCATTCAGCAGGGTATATGCCGTTTAACCTATCTTGTTGACGGATTCGATCATGGCGGTCAGAGCAGCCACCAGGCCCTCCGGGTCCTTGCCTCCGGCCGTTGCCAGGAAGGGCTGTCCGCCTCCGCCGCCCTTGATATGGGCCGCAGCGGCCTTGACGTCCTTGCCGGCATGAGCACCGGCTGCCACCAGGTCGTCGGTGTACATCATCAGCAGCGAGGGCTTGCGGTCCGGAGTCATGATGGCGGCCACCATAGCAGCACGGGTATTCTCCTTGCGCAGCTCGAAAGCCACTTCCTTGATAATATCGGGCAAATACACTCCGGTCAGGGTGAACAGACGGACTCCCGCAGGTGTCTCCTCGCTCTTCTCGACCAGAGTCTTCTTGAGGGCGGCGGCTCTCTCGCGGGCCACCTCCTCGAGGGAATGGCGGAACGAATCG
Source organism: Alistipes sp. CAG:831 (assembly GCA_000432775.1). Classification (GTDB taxonomy): domain Bacteria; phylum Bacteroidota; class Bacteroidia; order Bacteroidales; family UBA932; genus Coprenecus. Next base: position 7,932 of record HF990356.1, on the reverse strand, counting down.
TTCTCGGCCACGAGTTTCTTGATGGCCGTGATAACGTCCGGTGTGTTCTCGAAGAATGAGCGCACGGCCGCTATCTGGTCCTCCACTCCGTCGAACATATCCTCTACGTAGCTGCCGGTGACTGCCTGGATGCGGCGCACTCCGGCGGCGACAGCCGACTCGGAAACTATCTTGAGCATACCGATACGGCCCGTCGAGGCGGTGTGCGTACCGCCGCAGAGCTCTATCGAGTCTCCGAAGCGGATAGCGCGGACCTTGTCCCCGTACTTCTCTCCGAAAAGGGCCATTGCCCCCATGGCCTTGGCCTCCGCGATGGGGATGTCGCGGTACTCCTCGCGCTGGAAGTCGGAACGGATCAGACGGTTGACCATCCTCTCCACCTCACGCAGCTTCTCCGCAGGTATCTTCTCGTAATGGGAGAAGTCGAAACGGAAATATGAAGGGCAGACGTACGAGCCTTTCTGCTCGATGTGGGTTCCGAGTACGGAGCGCAGGGCGTAGTGCAGGAGGTGGGTGGCCGAGTGATTGTTGGCCGTCTCCTGACGCTTCTGTCCGTCCACCACAGCATGGAAGCCGGCCTCGGGCTCCGAGGGGATGCGGTCGGCGATGTGGATGCTGAGGTTATTTTCCTTTATAGTATTGACGATATTGATCTTCTCGCCGGAAGGAGATACGATGTATCCGCAGTCCCCGACCTGTCCGCCGCTCTCGGCGTAGAAGGGAGTGCGGTCGAAGACGAGCTGGTATATCTCCTTGCCCTTGGTCTTGACAGTGCGGTACTTGACTATCTGCACGTCGGTCTCCAGCAGGTCGTAGCCCACGAAGGAGTGCTCGTCTGTATCGGTGAGCACCACCCAGTCCCCGGCCTCCACGGCTGCTGCGTTGCGGGCCCTGGCTTTCTGCTTGCCAAGCTCCACCTCGAACTCCTCCAGGTCGATGCTGTATCCGTGCTCGCGGGCTATCAGCTCGCTCAGGTCGATCGGGAAGCCGTAGGTGTCGTAGAGGGTGAAGGCATCCTTGCCTGAGATGCGCTTCGTATCAGCATTGCGCTCCATGATGGTGTTGATCAGGCCGATACCCTTGGCGAGGGTACGCAGGAAGGCTTCCTCCTCCTCCCGGATAACGTTCTCGATAAGAGCCTGCTGCCTGGCCAGTTCGGGATAGGCCTCGCCCATGACATCGACCAGCACCGGTACGAGACGGCACAGGAAAGGCTCGTTGAAGCCCAAGAAGGTGTAGCCGTAGCGCACTGCCCGGCGCAGGATGCGGCGGATGACGTAGCCGGCCTTGACGTTGGAGGGCAGCTGACCGTCGGCTATGGAGAATGAGATGGCCCTGATGTGGTCGGCGACTACTCTCATGGCGACATCCACGTCCTCCGACTCAACTCCGTACTTATGCCCCGAGAGCTCGCCTATCCTGGCGATTATGTCCTGGAACATATCCCCGTCGTAGTTGCTCTTGTTGCCGTTGACGGCCATCACCAGGCGCTCGAAGCCCATGCCGGTGTCCACATGATGCAGGGGCAGCTGCTCGAGGGTGCCGTCAGCCTTGCGGTTATACTGGATGAAGACGAGGTTCCATATCTCGATTACCAGGGGGTCGCTCTGATTGACCAGGTCCCGGCCGGGCACTGCCTTACGGTCGGCCTCGTCGCGCAGGTCGATATGTATCTCGCTGCAGGGGCCGCAGGGGCCGGTGTCGCCCATCTCCCAGAAATTGTCCTTCTTGCAGCCGTAAAGTATCCTGTCCTCAGGCAGATACTGCCTCCAGATATCCAGAGCCTCTTCGTCCGCACCCAGTCCGTCCTCAGGGCTGCCTTCGCAGACAGTGGCATAGAGACGCTCCGGGTCGAGCTTGTAGACCTGCGTCAACAGTTCCCAGGCCCAGGCTATGGCTTCCTTCTTGAAATAGTCTCCGAAGCTCCAGTTGCCGAGCATCTCGAACATGGTGTGATGGTAGGAGTCGTGGCCCACCTCCTCGAGGTCATTGTGTTTTCCGCTTACCCTGAGGCACTTCTGGCTGTCCGCCACCCTAGGATAGAGTATGGGTGTATTGCCGAGGAACCAGTCCTTGAACTGGTTCATACCGGCGTTTGTAAACATGAGCGTGGGGTCCCCCTTTACCACCATAGGGGCAGAGGGCACAATCCTGTGGCCCTTCGAGGCGAAGAAGTCCAGGAACTGTTTTCTAATCTCTTTCGATGTCATATAATAGCGAACTGAACTGTTGAAACTGCAAATATAAACATTATTTCGGCGCGATGCGGTATAGGACAGCCGCAATCACGGCATAGAGAATATTGGGCAGCCACATTGCCAGCCAGGGCGGGAGTGTATCGGTGATGACGAACATCTGGCTGAAACGCAGGAAGAGGATGTAGGAGAAACTCAGGGCAATGCCCACGCCAAGATTCAGGCCTATGCCTCCACGGCGCTTCTTGGAGGAGAGGGATACTCCTATCAGAGTGAGGATAAAGGCCGAGAAGGGCACGGCAAAACGGGTGTGTTTCTCGATAAGGGAGTACTTGACCATGCTGTCTCCTCTCATGCGCTGCATGTCTATCAGATCGTTCAGTTCTTTGTACGTGAGGGTCTCCACCGTATTCTCCCTACGGTAGAAATCCGCCAGGTTGAGCCGGATCACCGTATCCAGCTCCTTCCCCTGGGCGACTATCCTCTGTCTGGAGGTGCTGTAGTCGCGGATTACATAGTTCTTCAGCTTCCAGCCGCCCGATACGCTGTCCCATGCCGCACTCTCGGCTGACAGTTTGGAGACCAGATGGCTGTCCTCTATGCTCTCCAGTGTGAATTTATAAGCCGTGTTGTTCCACGTACTGAACGACTCTACGTACACAAATTCCCCCGGAGCTATCTGGTAGTGGATATTGCGGTTGGTATTGTAGAACTTCTGCCCCTTGATGTACTGTTCCTCGAATGCCAGACGCCGCTCATTGGCGCTGGGTATGACGAAAAGGTTGAGCGACAGACTCATCAAGGCGATAAACAGGGAAGACAGGAAGTACGGATACATAAGCCTGCCGAAGCTCACCCCTCCCGACAGCATAGCTATGATCTCACTGTTGCCCGCAAGTTTGGACGTAAAGAAAATCACGGTGATGAAGACAAACAGCGGACTGAACATATTCACAAAGTACGGGATGAAATTCAGGTAATAGTCGAAGACTATCGCGTGGAGTGACGCCTCCTTATCCACGAAATCGTCTATCTTCTCGCTGATGTCAAAAATGATTACGATGACGATAATCAGCAACAGGGCAACAAAGAAAGTCCCTATGAACTTCCTTATGATGTACCAGTCCAGTGTCCTTATTCTGAATGTACTGATATTCATCCGCTACAATCTGTTCTGCAGCCGCTTCACCGCGGCCTCCTTCCACGGCAGGAAATCGCCTGCCTCGATATGCTTCCTCGCCTGAGCCACCACGTCCAGATAGAAGGCCAGGTTGTGCTCACTGGCTATCTGTGCTGCCAGCATCTCCCCGGCTACGAAAAGATGCCTCAGGTAGGCCTTCGTATAGGCGGTGTCTACAAAGGACGTGCCATGAGGGTCTATCGGAGAGAAATCCCTCTCCCACTTCTTGTTGCGCATGTTCATCCTCCCCTCCCAGGTGAACAGCATGCCGTTGCGGCCGTTGCGCGTGGGCATCACGCAGTCGAACATGTCAATACCCCTGGCAATGCCCTCCAGCAGGTTCTCCGGTGTTCCCACTCCCATCAGGTAGCGCGGCCGGTCCTTAGGCAGGACGGGATGCACTGTCTCTATCATCCCGTACATCACATCGGTGGGCTCTCCTACGGACAGGCCGCCTATAGCATAGCCCTCACAGTCATACGAGGCCACGTTCTCGGCAGCCTCTATCCTAAGGTCCGGATATACACAACCTTGGACTATGGGGAAAAATGCCTGGGAATAACCGTAAAGCGGCTCTGTCTCCCGGAAACGGGCGATGCCCCTCTTCAGCCACTGCTCCGTCAGGTCCAGGGACTTGCGGGCATAATTCCTGTCAGCATCACCCGGAGTGCACTCGTCAAGGGCCATGATGATGTCGGCGCCTATGATGCGCTGGGTATCCACATTGTTCTCAGGGGTGAAACTGTGGGCCGAGCCGTCGATGTGGGAGCGGAAGGTGCAGCCCTCGGGGGTCAATTTCCTACTGTCAGCCAGGGAAAATACCTGAAAGCCACCGCTGTCGGTCAGTATCGGGCGGTCCCATCCCGCGAACTTATGCAGACCTCCGGCCATGCGGAGAGTCTCCAGTCCGGGCCGCAGGTATAGGTGATAGGTATTGCCCAGGATAATCTGAGCCCCGATGTCGTTCTTCAGGTCCCGGTGATACACGCCTTTAACAGAGCCGACAGTCCCCACCGGCATGAAAATCGGTGTCTCTATGATTCCGTGGTCCGTCTCTATACGGCCCCTGCGTGCACAGGAAGCCGGATCTGCTGAAAGAAGTGTAAATCTCATATTCCGTTGGTTACCCAATAACTTGACTTGCCTTTATAATTTACATACACGCGGGTCTCCACCTTCGACTCCGAAAGCGTCACCTCAATGTCCTCATCCCGTTCCTCGACCCCTTTGGTAAGAAGATGCAGTCTGAAACCTCCATTGTAGAAGCCGACGTGCGAATTTATAAACGCATGAGTCGGCTGCAGCGTAGAAAAATCCACGTTAGTCAGCGTCTTCACGTCTTTCACCATTCCTGTCTCGGAGAAAGATCCGGACGCCTCGAGAATATAAGTAAGTTCCAGATCCTGCCCCACTGCCTCCGGATCCGGCGCATCCAGTTTATGGACATCCGGGGAAAATGCGGTGAAGGACAGACTTTCGATAGTCCTGCCGCTGCCTGCAGGGCCGGCACCGTCCTCCAGTGTCAGAGCCCATGTATCAGCGGCAGTGCAGAGCATATGAACAGTATTGTTATAGGCCTTGCACACCCATTCCGCACCCGGGGTGAGAATAGATTCACCGCTGAACTCAATGATACATTCATAGCCGTTCAGTCTGAGCGTCCCTGAGTCATCAGTCCTGTTCATTGTTATGTCCATACCGTCGAACAGTTCTCTCCGGATATAGTACTGCTCATACACGTCGTCCGCCTTGAGATAACGGTCAGCCTTAAGCGTATAGTCCAGTATCTGAAGCATCGGCATGAGCACGTTGCGGGCCGTCACCTCATACACATAGTACCCCTCTTCCACGATATCCCTGTCGAGCATGTCATCAGAGTCCACGACCCGGCAGGATGTGGCGACAAGCAGCATGGCCGGAATAAGAAATATGACGGTCTTTATTGTCTTTCTCATCGTAATTCTTTGCTTTAAAATCTATAACCTATCCCGACAGTAACCAGGCCGGTCGTCCCTATCGAAAGCTCGGCCAGACCATAAAAATACCGGCCCACGGCTATGCCTATCGGGGTTATGCTGCCTGCCAGCCGGACTCCGCTCCATGTAGACATATTGTCCTGGTCCACCACGGCGGAAATGCCTATACCTATACCCGAGTACATACGCACCCAGTTGCGGTACAGCCAGTTGAACCTGACATAAGGCATAACGGATATGGAACATGTATTCTCTCTGAACGCAAAGTCCCCTGAGAACTTGTCATAGTAGGAACGGTGATATCCGGAATAGGTAAGTACTCCGGACAGCTCGAGCCATCTCCTGAAGCGGTATGAATATGTTACGTTGACAGCGCCTGTCTGATAGCCGTATCCCCCGTAGTAGCGGGCAGCAGCGAGATACGATGCGATATTATCATCCAGATTGTAACAGTACTTGTTGCCTGAATAATTAACTGTAGGATAGTCAAAAGGTTTCCATCCCCATGAAAGCCTCACGTCGCTTCCCTTGTAGAACTGCCTTCTGTCCAAGTTACCCTCCCATGCTGACAAGTCAGCGGTACTTCCGGCTGCTGCAACCAGAAGCACCGCTGAGATTATAATTCTTGATATACGTCTCATGGCGTACATACCGTCAGTACTACTTGCCGAGCTTCGCCGCGATAGCCTTGAGCATGTCGTCCACCATGGCGTCGATATGCCACTGAGGATTCCAGCCCCACTCCTCGCGGGCGCAGCTGTCATCCATCATGTTGGGCCATGAGTCGGCGATAGCGGCCTTGACAGGATCTACGTTGTAGTCAAATGTCGCCGAAGGTATGCGCTCCTTGATCTTGGCGAAAAGCTCGCGGGGGCAGAAACTCATGCAGGTGATGTTGAAGCTGTTGCGGTGTTTCAGCTTGGAAGGGTCGGCTTCCATGAGCTGCACCACTGCGTTCAGTGCGTCAGGCATGTAGAGCATGTCCATGTAAGAGTCCTCGGGAATAGGACAGGTATAGTGTCCAGTCTTGAGTATCTCGTAGAATACCTCCACTGCGTAGTCAGTGGTACCGCCGCCGGGCAGGCAGCCGTTGGAGATGATGCCGGGGAAGCGCACGCTTCTGGCATCCACGCCGAAACGGTGGTAGTAATAATCGGAGAGGAGCTCACCCGTCACCTTGCACACACCATAGATGGTGTCAGGTCTCATGACTGTATCCTGAGGAGTCTTGTCGTGGGGAGTGCTGACACCGAAGGCTCCGATGGAGCTGGGGGTAAAGACTGCTGTCTTGAACTCCTTGGCGAGGGTCAGGGAATTGACCAGAGCACCCATGTTGATCTTCCATGCAAGCTCAGGGTTCTTCTCACCGGTAGCGGAGAGAAGGGCTACGAGGTTGAAGATGGCATCTATGTTATTGTCCTTCACAGCCTGTCCGAAAGCATTGAAGTCGAGGGCATCGAGTTTGATGGCCCTGGCGTATGAGCCGATCTTGGCGACAGCCTCGTCCTTGAGGTCAGCACCGATAACATTATCATGCCCATATACTTTCTGGAGGTGGGGAACCAGTTCGGTGCCGATCTGTCCGCCGGCGCCGATGACTAATATGCGTTTCATATCCTTAGTATTTTTAGAGTGTTTTCTAAACGGCAAAAATAGTATTTTTCTACTAATCTTCTACAAAATCTGTTCTGTAGATTTGAAGCGCTCCCAGACGATGTCCATGACGGCCTGCGTGGGATGCGCCCCGTCGGCCTCGAACCAGATGCGGTCGCGGAGCTCGTCGAGGACGATTTCGTAGGAGGGAAAATACTCGGCATTGGAGTGCTTCCGGATCAGAGCTTCCTCGGCCAGGAGGAGCGTTGCCTTGGAAAGCTGATTGCCGTGCAGACCGTCCTTGAGGTGGCGGATGGGCGAGACAGTCAGGATAAAATGCCTGTCACTGAAGCGCTCGAGGATGGGCGACCAGAGGGAAACGATGTCTTCGACGTCAAGGCGCTCGCGGCGGAACTCCCACGCCGGATGCTTGTGGCAGTTCGACACGATCATGTCCCGTTCAATGTGTCGGAAAACCCAGGCAGTACCGAAAGTTATTATGACCGTTCCGGCCTTGTGGAAAGCGGAGGAGGCTTCTGCCAGAGCTGCATTGGCATACTCCAGGAACTCTTCGGGAGTCTTACGGGTAAATGAGCCATGATGCCAGAATGAGACGTAGCCTCCGCCTTCGGGGGCAATGGGACGGTGTTCCGGCGAAACGGCTTTCCGAGGCCTCCCCTCCCGCACCGGATTGGTATCCCGCGGTATGACATCCTCCGGTCCGAACGGCCGTCCGTCCGCCAGGCGCAGCAGCGACGAAGCGACAGATGCAGGATTGTACAGCACCCCGAAGGGATTGCAGCACACTTCCATCCCCGAAACCGCCATCCTCCGGCCCATCTCCGCGGAGAAACAAGAGCCGAGCGACAGCACTATGTCGTTCCTGTCTATCTTCATGACGGCAAATGTACACAAAAAAAGCCGCTCTTCGTAAGAGAACGGCTTTTCTTCTGTAGGCCGGCCTGCTACCTTTCCGGCAGTTCATCGA